>JAMFSK010000201.1 GCA_026225235.1 Burkholderiales bacterium | reverse complement strand
CGCTGCGGCCGAACTCCCGCACTTGATCCTCACGGACTGGATGATGCCTCGTATGGACGGCCTCGAGCTGTGCCTGCAGTTGAAGCAATACTTCGTCTTGCGGCAGATAAAGATCCTCCTCACCTCCGCCGCGGGAAGGCCGCGCGTCCACCCGCCGTTGTGGGACGAGTTCAGAAAAAAGCCCGTCGTCTTCTCTGAACTGCTTCCGCTGTTGAATAAATTGTTGGAGGGGCAAGCGCCTCGCTCACCGACGAATTCGGTCAGCATGCGCCAATCCTCTTTCCGTTGGGCACCCTTGCCATCCCGTTTCCCGTTTTAGAGCGTGAAGTCTCGGCAGGCGCTCTCCGCTTGTACTTAGGCCGGCCACGAAACGGCGCGGTAAAGGGTTCCTATGTCTCTTTCGTGCCGATGCCGATGCCGGTGCCGGTGCCAGTGCCAGTGCCCGTGCCGGCGCCGCAACAGTTGATGAAGCGCGCGCATGCCCACCGGCTTCGTGAGTCGTTGCACGCCTTCAAGCGATTCGCCCAGGCCCGCCTGATTTCCAAGACCTGAGATAAAGAAGACGTGAATCGTGGGTATAGCCAACTTCGCCGCGCGCGCGGGGGCGGGTTCCGCTCGGGCCGGGCAGTAGGACTCCGTCAGCAAGATATCAAAGCAGCGCAGCGCGAGGAGCGGAACACCTCTCACGCGCGCCGGCCCGCTCGGCCGGCGATGGTTTAGAAACGCGTCGATTGGGGGGCGGAAACCCGTCATTCGAGGGGCAACCGATTTCGAGATCACATGGAATGAAATGTGCTAAATGTTTGCTCATGCGCGACTGCGCTGTGATACAGAAGACTTCCCCGCAGGATTGACCGTGACCAGTTAGGCCTTTCGTTGGCGCTATCCCTTTCATGAAGCGACTCTCGTTCGCCACGCAGTTGGTGCTTCTTTGGACGCTCGTTGCGATTATCTGCACGCTACTCGTCGGAATCATCTGGTTGTTCGTTCAGACTGACCAGAGTCGGCAGATTTTCCTCGCCAGTCAACAGTCCACCGCGGCCTGCAAACGCATAGCAACGCGCTATTCGCTTTCCCACCCATTCACGGCGGACGCGTTGGACACCGATCTGATGCATGCGGTGCTCGATACCGTATTGATTCAAGCCCCAAAAGTCGAAGGTGGGTTCTGGCAATCGGGTGCGGCCGGTCATCCTGGGCCGCTCCCGCCAGCCGACCACAACCCCCTCGCCAATCCAGCCAGGAGCCCCGGCGGGTTTCTCGCCTACTCATTTCCAACCTATGAAGGTACGGGCATCAAGCGCGATATTCCCGAGGCAGAAACGCCTCTCATACTTCGCGCGCTGAACCAAGCGCAAGCCGGCCATACTGCACTTTCGGAGTCCGTTCCTGGGGGCGAGGGGGCGACGGTGACTTCCGCTTGCCCCGTCGCCGGAATGGATACCCTTTATGCCTGGACGCTCACAAGAGCCCAGGCACCGCTCGGGCAATACGGACACGTTCTCGTCCTGTCACTGGCCGCCGTACTCACAAGCATTCTGGCCATTGCGCTCGTCCTCGGTATTGCACTGCGTCGGTGGAAACACAAGCTGTCGGCGCTAGAACGCGGCTTGTCAGCCGATGCAACCCCATACTCGACTGAGCTGCCATTGACCGGAGAAGCTGACCTCGACAGAATTATTCATGCTTTCAATGCCTTCGCCGTCCGTTCCAAAGCGTCGCATGCGCGATCTTCCGCGCTGAGCGAACAGTTGCAGCAAGCCGAACGGTTTGCCTCGCTGGGCAAACTCGCCGCACAGGTGGCACACGAAATCCGCAATCCGCTCGGAGCCGTGAGGTTGAAGCTGGAAAATGTGCTCGCCCATGAAGAAGGCGTACAGCGCCAGCAACTGACATCGGCACTCGCTCAGGTGGAGCGCATCGAATCACAGGTCAGCAGTCTTCTTGCGCTCACGCAGCCGGTGACGCTCATACCGAAATCCATGGACACGGCGCAATGGATCGAGGGGATCGTCGGAACGCATCGGGAACAGGCGAAAATACGGAGCGTCACGTTATCCTGCAATGTCGACGATTTGACACCTTCGCAGCCAGGCGTTGAAAGTGATCCGGCAAGTTTCGACCCGATACAGATGGCAAGGGCGCTCGACAACCTGATTTTGAATGCGATAAGACACGCACCCTCACACGGGCAGGTCACAGTAAAGGCAGACCACGTGAGAGCCTCCGAAGTCGGCCTGCTGCGTATCGCTGTCCTGGATAACGGGCCCGGGGTCGCGGTGGCTGACCGAGAACGCATATTTGAGCCTTTCGTCACCGGTCGGCCGGATGGCTCGGGACTCGGCCTAGCCGTCGCCCGGGAAGTTGCCACGGCGCACGGAGGTCGCGCGTACATCACGCACTCTGAAATTGGCGCCTGTTTCGTCATTGACATCCCATGGCACACCTACTCGTAGTCGACGACGACGATGGCTTCCGCGAGGGGCTCGTCGAAACACTGGTTGACCTCGGACACACCGTGGATGAAGCGAGCTCTGGCGAGCAGGCGCTGGACATTCTTGCGAATTCCTCAGTTCCCTTCACCTGCCTGTTTCTTGACTTCCGTCTTCCTGCCATGGACGGGCTTGCCGTACTTGAAGCGATCCGGACCACTCGGTACGGGCAGACGCTCCCAGTGGTCATGCTGACGGGCTTTGCATCAAGCGACAATACGATCGGCGCGATGACACTGGGTGCGTTCGACCATTTGACCAAGCCCGTCGGAAGACGCGCGATTCAGTCACTGCTCGAGCGCATCGTCACCTCGACGGTGAGCACTGACACGCCAGACATCAAGTCGCTTTCGTTCGGCACAGAGGAGGCCAGTGCAAAGCCTCGGCTCCTCGGCGTGAGTGAGACGCTGCGCGAGGTACAGAAGCAGATTGGACGCGCAGCGTCGTCCGATGCAACGGTCCTTCTCAGCGGAGAGACAGGTACAGGCAAAGAGGTGGCAGCCCGCGTGCTCCACGACGCATCGAAGCGCCGGGGCAAGCCGTTTGTGGCCGTGAACTGCGCGGCGATTCCCGCTGAGCTCCTGGAAAGTGAGTTATTCGGACACGTCAGGGGGGCATTCACCGGCGCGTCCGCAGACCGAGCCGGATGCTTCGTCGCAGCAGACGGTGGCACGTTGCTACTGGACGAAGTAGGCGATATGCCATTGCCGATGCAGGCCAAGTTGTTAAGGGTGATCCAGGAACGGCTGGTCACCCCTTTGGGTTCCAGTCGCCTCGTTCCCGTCGACATCAGGCTCGTCGCTGCAACCCATCGTGACTTGAAGGCCATGGTCGGCTCGGGAGACTTTCGCGAGGACCTGCTTTACCGCCTGAACGTCATCCCCATCGAATTGCCTCCGCTGCGCGAGCGACTCGCCGACATCCTCCCGCTTGCGGAACACTTCCTTGCCGATGCAGTAAAGAATCGCAAACGCGTTTTACGACTGTCCCCACCCGCGCAACGTCTGCTGCTCGATTACGCGTGGCCGGGAAATGTACGTGAGCTCAAAAACGCAATCGAACGCGCCGGCGCGCTGGCGCCGGGCTCCTCGATCACGCTTGAGGACCTCGGTTTTCTGAACGGAAAGTCGAACAGCGCACCCTCGCTCCTGCACAGGAGCTTGTTCGAGATGTCATTGCCTGGTGCGGTCGAAACGCTTGAGCGCGAGATGATTTCTCACGCCTTGATGCTCGCGAACAACAACCGCGCCGATGCGGCGCGCCGACTGGGGATCAGCCGCCAGACGCTCTACACGAAGCTCGCAGCGCTCAAGTTGGAATAGAGCGTCAAGCGATCT
>JAMFSK010000045.1 GCA_026225235.1 Burkholderiales bacterium | reverse complement strand
TTGCACCGCAAGATCGGCGGCGATCACCCGCCGGATCTGACTCTTCAGCGGCTCCGCCCATCGGGAGAACTCGTCGAGCGTGATCCGGTTGACGTCGGCCCGCATCACGAACTGCGGGCGATCGACAATCTCCGGCACCGTGACCGCAGCCATCACGATGGCCCATGTTGGGATGGGGGCCGGCGTGCCTTCTCCGGTCTGCTCCTGCGCACGCTCGACACTCAGCGTATAGAAGCTCGCCTGAGGCGAGGTCGTGCATCCGTTGGCAAGTGCCGCCGCGATCACCACGGCTATGGTTAAGAGGGTACGCATCACTTCTTGTCCTCCGTCTTGCCGCGAAGCAGCGCTTCGGGGTGGCGCTCAAGATAGTCGGCGAGCGCGCGGAACGATGCGGCCGTGCGCGCCAATTCGCGCATGGTGTCGGTAGTGCTCTGCGCCAGCGGAGAATTCGGTTGCAACGTGTTGTTGGCCGAGACAAGCGCGTCGTGCGCAGCGGCCAGCGTGGCACGAGCCTCCGGCGCCACTTGAGTGTTGAGCGTCTTGAGCAGACCGTCCGCGTCGGCGAGCGTCTGGTGCAAATCGTTGCCGATCGTTTCGAACGGAATCTTGTTCAACTTCGCGACAAGACTGGTGATCGAGTCCTGCAGACCTTGCAGGTTGCCCGGAACGGTCGGCAATTCAGGTGGACTCTTGCTCCAGTCCATCGAGGCCTTCAAGGCAGCCGGAAAGAAATCTACGGCGACATAGAGTTGGCCCGTCAGTAGACTCGCCGTTTTCAACTGGGCGCGCAAACCGTGGGCGACCAGATACTCGACGAACGCCTTGCGATCCGCTGTGACCCGGCCGCCATTTCCGGCCGCTTCTTCCTTCGTGCCCGAGTCATAGCGCGTTGTGAAGCGCTCGGGGAAAATACGTACCACAACCGGAATGCTGAACTCCTTTTTGACCGGGTCAAAGTGCGTATAGATCGCCGCCACCTCGCCGACAATGATGCCCCGAAAATCGATGGGCGCGCCGACGGTCAAGCCGCGCACCGACTCCTTAAAGTTCAGCACATAGGTGTCGACAATGCTGTCGTGCCGCTTCATCGCCTCGGCACGGTCGCTGAAGAGCTCGAACTGACGCTGCGCGGCGGCTTCGGGCTTGACGGATTTGTCGGCTATGTTTGGCGGATCCTCGAATGCCAGGCCGCCAATCAGGATTGACACCAGTGACTCGGTATTGATCTTTACGCCGGTTGTATCCAGCGTCACGTCAACACCACTCGCGTGCCAGAAGCGGGTGTTGTCCGACACGTATTTGTCGTAGGGTGCGTTGACGAAGACGTGCAGCGTCATGCCCGCGCCGTCGGGGTCGAGTGCATAAGAGGTGATCTGGCCCACCTGCAGCCGCCGGTAAAACACCGGCGAGCCAATATCAAGCGAACCCATGTTCTCGCTCTTGAGCACGAACTCCCGCCCCGGCACACCGGTCGCGAATACCGGGGGCGACTCCAGCCCGACGAAATCGCGGCGGCTCTCGCTCGCCGAACCAATGTCCATGCCAATGAACGAGCCTGACAGCAGTGTGCCAATACCCGACACCGTGCCGCCGGATATGCGCGGGCGCACGACCCAGAAGCGGGTATCGTCAAGCAGCATGTTCGTGGCGTCGCGGTTCACTTCGGCGCTGGCTATGACCCGCTTGTGATCAGGCGACAAGACGACCTTCATGATCACGCCAAAATCCACGTTCTTGAAATTGAACTAGGTCTTGCCCGCTTCGAGCCCTTCACCGCTGACGAAGCTGATGGTAATGGTCGGACCTTTCTCGAGGATCGACTGCACCGCGAGCCAGCCGCCGATCAATACCGCCACCAGCGGTACCAGCCAGACAAGCTGCACGCG
>JAMFSK010000200.1 GCA_026225235.1 Burkholderiales bacterium | reverse complement strand
CGACCGACCCACGATGACCTTGTTTTGAAAATCTCATAGACAGATAAGCAATGCACGAACGATGCTTTAGCTTCGAGCACACGTATGCTGCAATGATCTCTTCACGACCGTTAAAGTGCCGTACCGGCACGGAGTGCAGTAATGGCAAGCAAGCAGATCCTGCTCAACGCGTTCAACATGAATTGCGTCGGGCACATCAACCACGGCCTGTGGACTCATCCTCGGGATCACTCGACCGAGTACAACACGATTGAATACTGGACCGACCAGGCTCGCACTCTTGAACGCGGCCTGTTCGACGGCTTTTTTCTTGCCGATATCGTGGGCGTCTACGATGTCTACGGCGCTAATGTGGACATCACACTGCGCGAATCGATACAGTTGCCGGTCAACGATCCGCTCTTGCTGGTTTCCGCGATGGCGGCGGTGACCCGGCACCTGGGCTTTGGTGTCACGGTCAACCTGAGTTACGACGCTCCCTATCTTCTGGCCAGACGCTTCTCGACCCTCGACCATCTGACTCGCGGCCGCATAGGCTGGAATATCGTCACCGGTTATCTCGACAGTGCAGCGCGCGCAATGGGTCTTGATGAGCAACTTGCACATGACGAGCGCTATGAACGCGCCGATGAGTATATGGAGGTGCTGTACAAGCTTTGGGAAGGCAGTTGGGAAGACGATGCGGTGAAGCGCGACAAGGCGTCACGTGTATTCGCCGATCCGCGCAAGGTCCACAAGGTCCAGCACGATGGCCGCTACTACAAGGTCGACGGCTATCATCTCGCGGAACCATCTCTGCAACGAACACCCGTGCTGTTCCAGGCGGGCAGCTCTGGGCGCGGGCAACGTTTCGCCGCACGCCATGCCGAATGCGTATTCATTTCGCCGCCTAACCGGGAAATCGCGCGCAAGACGGTAACCGCGTTGCGAGAGCAACTCGTGCATGCAGGGCGCCGACCGGACGACGTCAAGGTGTTCATGGGTACGGCGGTTGTAACGGGTAAGACGGAGACCATCGCACGCGAGAAGTACGCTGACTATCTGAGCTACGCCAGCCGCGAGGCCGGCCTCGCTCACTTCGCCGCAAGCACCGGTGTTGACTTCGCCCGCCATGGGCTCGACGATGCCGTCGACTACGGTAAGGGCAATGCCATTGAATCCGCTACCAAAACGGCGGAGCAGCAAGGCTGGACGCGACGCAAGCTACTCGAGCTTTTCGAATTAGGTGGCCGGTACCCTGCGATCGTAGGCGACCCCGGGCAAGTGGCCGACGAACTTCAGTCCTGGATCAGCGAGACAGGGATCGATGGCTTTAATCTGAGCCGGACCGTGGTCCCCGAGAGCTACGAAGACTTTGTCGATCTCATCGTGCCGGAATTGCAGAATCGTGGGGTCTACAAGACCTCCTATTCCGAAGGAACCCTGCGCGAGAAATTGTTCGCTGAAGGCGACCGGTTACCGGACCGGCATGCCGGTGCGCAATTTCGCCGATAGTGCCATTACCCGTGCCGTGCGCGGTTAACCCACCGCCGCCTTTCATGGAAGTGGCAGTGGGTCGCCGCAAAAAAGACGGCTGGCTATGCCTGTCTGTCGGATGCAAACATCGACAACACGATTGCCCCCGTTCGCACAAACACCGGTATTTCATCCAGACGTGCATTCGCTGTGACCGAGGTACCCCCGGGATAGACACGACTGGAGAACGGGTCAGTCCATGTGCACCCCTCGGGAAGCCACACGGCTCTCTCACGGAGTCCCTCAGCGAGGATGGGAGCGACCAGGATGTCCGGTCCGAACATGTATTGATCTTCGACGGTCCAGCAAGCAGGCTCCGAAGGAAAATCGTAGAACAGCGGGCGCATCAGCGGCGTTCCGTGTTCATGTGCCGCTTTCATTTGCTCGCTGATGTAAGGACGCAGTCGCTCACGCAAGCGTAGGAAGCGTTCAAGAATGATGTAGTTGGCTTCACCGAAGCTCCACAGTTCGTTCCCCGAACCCGTATTGCATTGAGCGATGCCGTCGCGATAGATCTGCTCGGGCTCGATGACCGGATCGCGGAAACCATGCATACGCAAGATGGGTGTGAACACAGCCCATTGAAACCACCGAACCAACAACTCGTGGAAAGCGGGGTCGTTGACGTCGCCACCATGAAAGCCGCCGATGTCCATGGTCCACCACGGAATGCCGGCCATGCCCATGTTCAAACCGGCGCTCAATTGGTTACGCATCGAGTCGAACGAGGAATGAATGTCGCCTGACCATACGAGGGCGCCATATCGCTGGCTGCCTGCCCATGCACAGCGAACCAGGTTGACGATCTCCGTCTTGCCTTCAGCGGCTTGACCGTCATAAAAGGCTTTGGAATACATCGCAGGGTAGAGGTTGCCGACCTCGAGCGCTTGGCCAAGGTGATAGCGGTAGTTGTCGAAATCATAGACGGTGTACTCCGGCTCCGCTTCATCAAGCCAGAAGAGATCGACACCGCGATCCGAGTAATGCTGTTTGGCCTGATTCCAGACATAGCGCTGGCTTTCGGGATGCGTCGCATCAAAGAATTTTGTATTGCCGAGGTAGTCGAAGTCGATTCCGATCCCCCGGTTTGTCTGCACGAGTAGGCCTTGTTCACGCATCACCCGATAGTTCTCGGTGCGGTTGTCGACGGTCGGCCAGATCGACACCATCAGACGGATCCCCATCGAATGCAACTCGCGGGTCATGGCCTCGACGTCCGGCCATTCGCGCGGGTCGAAGCGCCAGTCGCCCTGATTGGTCCAGTGAAAGTAGTCGATCACGATCACCGACAAATCGATGTTGCGGCGCTTGTATTCGCGCGCGACTTCAAGCAGCTCGCTCTGGTTGCGATAGCGCAGCTTGCATTGCCAGAGACCCAGGGCGTAGTCGGGCATCATCGGCGGCTTGCCCGTCGCGTTCGCATACGCGGCCAGCATCTCGGCTGGCGTGTCGGCCGCCGTGAGCCAATAGTCCATCTGACGGGTCGATTTGGCCTGCCACCGTGTCTCGTTCTTCGCAAAGACTGCTTCGCCTATCGCCGGGTTATTCCAAAGGAATCCGTAGCCCTGGCTCGATAACGCGAACGGTACGCTGGCTTGTGAGTTGCGTTGTGCGAGTTCGAGTGTGCAGCCCTTGAGATCGAGGTGGGGCTGCTGGTATTGCCCCATGCCATAGATCTTCTCCTCCGGATTGGACTCGAAGCGAACCGTCAGCTGACACGCATCGCCACTGGTGGGCCGGATTTCTCGTCCGTCGAGTTTGAGTGCACTGATGCTTTTCTGCTTGCCGCCGATGCTCCAGTAGGGCTCGCCGATATCGCGCTGGCGCCAGAGCTCCTCAAGCAGCCGTTCCCCTCGTTGATTGAAGAACGAGACTCGGCCTTGCATATCGACGCGTGCACTCAGGTTGCCGTTGGTGATCGTCGTCGAGTATTCGTGTTCCTCGAATATTGGCTGGGTGGCCTGAGGCGTGAGAAGCGCCCAATCTTCGGACAGTTCGAGGGCACTCGCTCTTGTCGCGCGGACGCGCAAGCTGTTGGGCCCCCACGGGTCAATGCGGAGAAGATGATCGTCGCGTTTCCAGAGGAGATGGTCGTCCTGAATAGTCAGCGTTTTCATACTGCGGTTCTCGTTGTCCGGGTGCAAGGGAAGGGTGATGTAAGCAAGGCGTTCACGGGACGTCGGACGTCCGTGCGCGTTTGTGTGGCAGTGATCTGAGCAGTGGATCGGAGGCGCCGAATCATTTGAGCGCCCCTGCCGTGAGGCCTCCGACGATGCGTCGTTGCAGGAGCATGAAGATGCCGAGGATCGGTGTGACATAGATCGCCGAGTACGTCATGATTCCAATCCAGTCCGTGTTCGTGGCGCCCACGAAAGTTGACAGGCCGACAGTCGCCGTCTGGTACTCATCGCTAAGAATGAGAGAGCGCGCATACACGTATTCGCCGAAAGACTGAAGGAACACCAGGATCCCGCTAACGAGAATGCCGTTCATGGCCAGCGGCAGTACCACGCGAAAGAATGCGCCGGCCGGTGTTGCGCCATCGACCAGCGCGGCGTCACGAAGGTCGCGGGGGACCTGAACGAAGCTCGAGCGGCATAGCACGATAAAGAATGGGAGTGTCTTCGATATCTGTGCGAGGACGACTGCGAGCCGCGGTGAAGACAACAAGCCAAGCGACTTAAACGCAGTGAAGAGCGGCGTGACCATCAACGATGAGGGCAGCGCCTGTAGCACGAGTACCGCAAAGATCGCGATACCCGTCGCCCGATTCTTTGACTGCGCGAGCGCATAGGCGGCGCCCGTGCCGAGCACGAGGGTTGTGGCTGTTGTTCCGCAGGCGATGGCGAACGAATTCCAAAGGTAGTTCGCCATTTGTCGATCGACGAAGGTCGCGACGAAATGCGATTCTGGAGAAACTGGCCAGAACGTCGGCGGATAGCGAAACATCTCGGCCGCGCTTTTGAACGCGGTGATGTACATCCAGTAAAGCGGGAAGAGGTAGACGGCGGTGATGCCGATCGCAAGGACCAGGAGCAGATTGCGTTTCACAGTGGGCCTCATGCCTGCATCTCGTGTCGGATCGAGCGCACATAGACGATTGCAACGACGAGGACGAGAAGCAACATGACCGTGGCGACGGCGCTGCCCTGCGCGACTTCGAAGGTCTGGAACGACAACTGCCACGACCAGTACTGGGCGACCTGTGACGCATTGGCAGGGCCACCCTGCGTGAGCGCCGCAATGAGGTCGAACTGCTGCATGGTCAGGATCGTGCCGAGCGAAACGACTGCGCCAATGGTCGAACGCATCATCGGTAACGTCATCGAGAAGAGCTGGCGCACCGGGCCGGCGCCATCGATCCTGGCCGCCTCATAAATCTCTGCGGGGATGGCATTCAGGCCGACCGACAACAGGAGCATGTTGAACGGAACGCCGACCCAGATATTGGCAATGATGACCGAGTACAGCGCGAGATCCGGGTCGGAAAGCCAGAAGACCTTCGCATGGATCAGCCCTAGTGACATCAGCACGTGATTGAGCACGCCATAGTCGCCGGCGAAAACCAGCTTCCAGATCGCGCCTGTCACGAGGCCCGGCATGATCCATCCTGCAAGAAAAAGACCGCGCATAAATGACGCGGCCGGAAAGCGCTGCATGAACAGCAACGCCAGGAGAAAACCTCCACTGACCTGGAACACAAGGGATACGCCGACGAATACCAGTGTGTTGGCAACGACCCTGCGCGTCTCGGGACGCGCCATTACATCGAGGTAATTACTGAGCCCCGCAAAGGGCCGCGCGAGAAAAGCAGGGCTCATCAGATCGACGTTCTGAAACGACAAAACGACGTTGTAGACGAGGGGAACGCCGGCAAACAGCAACAGGTAGAGCAGGGCCAGCGAGGCCATTGCGATCTCAAAGCTGTTGCGAGCCTGGGCGCGGATCATCAGGGTCTTCATGGTACGTTCCCGGGAAGGGCAAACGGGGAAGCCGCGCCGCTGGCGGCTTCCATTGCGAGGTCGAGGCGTCTTACTTCTTCAGGACCTTGTCGACTTCGACCTGGGCGTTTTTCATCGCGGTGGCGGCATCAGCCTGATGCGTCAGGACTTGCTGCATCGCGGTGTAGATCGCCTTCGAAATCTGCATCCAGTCGGGGTTAGGTCCGCGCGGTCGTGCATAGACCATTTGTTCGGTGAACACCTTGTACGCTTCTGGCCATTGCGGATCTTTTGTGACGGCTGTCTTCGTCGGTGGCAAGAGCCCGAACTCGTTCCACGCACGCGGCTGTTGCGAATACATGTACTCGAGGAATGCAAACGCGAGCGCGGGATTCTTGCTCGTCTTCAGAATCGCGTGGTCCAGACCGCCGAGGGCGGAGGCGCGCGGCGAACCGGCTTTCTCCACCGGCAGCAACGCGACACGCCATTTGAACTTGGCCCCTTTCGAGATGCCGGGGAGTTCCCACGGTCCGTCAATGTCCATCGCGGCATTGGCGTTGATGAAACTTGCCGCTGCCTCAGATTGCGTGCGTGAGAGCGTGTCCGGCGAGGCGAGCTTTCCGTCAATCAGCTTTTGCCAGAACTGAACGGCTCGGGTCGCACCAGGTGTATTCAGCGAGTTCCAGCTGGCGTCGGCCTGCTGGATAAAAGGCAGGAACTGGAACGTGCCTTCCTCGGTGCCGATGGCAGAGAACGCCAGGCCGTAGATTCCCTTTGAATTGTCGGTGAGCTTTTTCGCATCCGCATAAAGCTCGTCCCAGGTCTGCGGCGGCTTGTTCGGGTCGAGGCCCGCGGCCTTGAACATGTCTTCGTTGTAGTACAGCGCGAGCGTGTTGACCTCACGCGGGATCGCATAGACCTTATGGTCCCACGTGGCGTTCTCGAGCGGTCCCGTATAGATCTGCTTCGGGTCAATCACCTTGGATTTCGCGAGGAACGGCGAGAGATCCACCAGGGCGCCGCGCGCAGCGAACATCGCAACATTCGGATTGTCGATCGTGACGATATCGGGACCATTGCCCGACATCGCCGCTCGCATTGTTTCGTCGTTGAGAGCCGCAAAGCCCACGCGGCGAATCTGCACTTTGATTTCCGGGTGCAGCTTCGCAAATTCGTTGGCCATATCGATCGTGATCGACTTTTGTTCGTCGTTTGCCCAGATGTTCAACGTCTGAGGGTCTGCTGCATGCGCACTGGGCGCCAGCAGTGAGAGTGCCACGCTCAACGCTGCGCAACCGGCCTGCAGTGCTCGTTTCATGTACGTCTCCAAGATTGGTATAGGGCAGTGCCGCCTACGCTTCGCGATGCACCGGCCATGACGCTCGCGAGAGCATCCAGCACGAAATAATGGAAACGTTTCCTTTTTTAGGTACAATTCGAAACGCGAGTAATGCTTTAAATATAGGGATTAAGCCCTAAGCTCCAAGGACTGGTCCCGACATTTGTGGAAACGTTTCCCTTTCGTTGCGCTGATTTTTGTCTTTTGCGGCGGCGCATGTCAAGCGGCGGTGCGATGAAACGCAATGGAGGCTGTGGGAAAACTCAAACGCTGCCCCCATGCCCGGCATGCCGCAAACGGCCGTCGGATTGAGTCAGGCGGGCGGCGGCCGTCTGTGTAGCGCGAGGAGGGCGCACGTGAGGTCTACGGGTAAACATAGTGAGCGACGGCACGACATTCTTTGCGCGTAGCCCGCTGCCCCTATAATTTTCGGCAAATCATTTGGAGCTGCTGTGGGAATCAAGACGCTGGCCAGCCAGTTGAATCTTTCGATCGCCACTGTTTCGCGCGCGTTGAATTCCAGCGGACCGGTTAGCGCGAAGACCCGCAAGCGTGTGCTCGAGGCAGCCGCGGAACTCGGCTATTCGCCTAACATCTCTGCGGGTAGTCTGCGCAAGGGTCGAATCGACACCATTGGCCTGATGCTGCCTTTGTTCACGCAAGGGGAGAGCTACCCCCTCTCCTTGTTCATGGCGCTTGCAGATGGCATGCAGACCGTTCTTGCGAGGCATCAACTCGATCTGGCGATTTTCCAGAGTCATTCGAGCGAAGACGAACTCACTCAGCTCAAGCGCATCGTGAGTCGCCGACAGGTCGACGGACTGATCGTGTCCAACACGCGTCGACACGATGCCCGGCTCGATTTTCTGGCCGCGCAGGCTTTTCCCTTTCTCGCTTTCGGACGCAGTGAGTCGGGCGGGGTTCATGCCTGGATCGACCTCGATATCGAGGCCGCCGCCGACCAGGCGGTCGAACGGCTGATCGGGTTCAATCATCGACGAATCGCTGTCGTGATGCCGGGGCAAGATGCCATGCAGGCCCATATTTATCTCAAGAGCTACAAGGGTGCGCTTAAACGCCATGGCATCCCTTTCGACCCGTCTATCGTCAGGCACGGAGAGTTCAGTGAGCGCGGCGGTTACCGCGTCGCCGAGTCATTGCTGGCCTGCGCGGAGCCTCCGACCGCGATTGTTTTCCAGAGCGATGCGATGGCGATTGGCGCCTACCGCAAGCTGCATGAAGTCGGCCTGACCCCCGGTAAGGATATCGCCATCAGTACGGGCGTTCTGACGGGTGATGTGCCCGACTATCTCTCGCCCCGGCTGACGGGTTTCACCCTGACGGTCAGGGAGTTGGGGATGCGGATGGCCGAGGCGATGCTCGCCCGCCTGCCGGGAGTCGGGGCCTACTACAACGGCGTGCTCATTCAGGAAATCTGGCCACTTCAGCTAAAGGCACGCTCGAGTGATCAAAATGTATTCGAGTCAGGTTCCCTTCCGCTCCAAGAGGGCTAGTTGTTGCACCGTCTCCGCCGTCGTCCACAGTGCGTGGGCCAGAAAGCGGTAATTGATGATCGCGGCCAGATAACCGTCGCCTTCGGGCAGGCGGGGGCCCGCGGTGGCGTCCCGAACGACCACAATCTCGAAACCTTGTTCGATCAACTCACGCAGATGGGATTCGACACATAGGTTCGCTGCCATGCCGGCAAGGATGATTTGCGACACACCCTTCTTGCGCAATTGCAGGGCGAGGTCGTTGGTCTCCGGGCCGTAGACCTTGTGTGGCGATGCGATGATGGTCTTGCCGTCGAGAATGTAGGGCTTGTACTCGTCAAGGAAATCGGCACCTGAACCCTCGAACGCTTCGAGCGAAAGCGGACCCTTGCGATCGAACATGTTGATACTGTGCATGACCTTTTCGAGTGGGCCGCCAAAGTGCCAATCGTGGTCGCACGGGTAGTAGTAGTGCGGCGAGACCGCGACCGTGATGGCAGCCTTCTTAGCCGCCTTGAACAGTCGACCGAGATTGGCGACGGTATCGTTCTCAACGATGCTTTCGCCAAAAGCGAACCAGCTCGCGCCTTGAGGGCTCAGAAAGTCGTTCTGCGGATCGATGACGACAAGCGCCGCTCTCGACAGATCCAGCTTGAAACCTGTCGGCGGTAACGCGGGATTGACCGGATCCGCGTACGGGCTTGCGGCGTCGCCTTGGCGGGTTTGATCGCTATTCGAATGGCTCATGGAATCCTCCGTGCTGCGGTTGGTGAGTCGGAAATAACAGCGGTGATACTCATTTATAAACGACCAGTCGCTTTATAAAAAGACCAAAAAAAATTAGCTCAGCAACCGAGGCAGGGTGACCGATTCAAAACGGTCACAGGCGTGGCGATTGCGTTCGACTTTGCTTCGCATGACGGCACCCTCCCAGGCCTCGATCAGAACTGCTGCAATCTCGTCCGCATCTCCATCCGAGGCGAGTTCGTTTCGAACCTGTGCTTCGCGAATGCAACTCGCCATCGAATGCTCCCATTGCTCGAGCACACTACGCAGCCTTAGCCGGCTTTCCTCGCTGACGTTCGATAGCTCTAGCGACAGATTGCCAATCAGACAGCCTAGCGTGAAGTCATGCTGGGCATGGTCTTCAGACACTGCGTGGAAAAACCGGGCGATGCGCTCAAGCGGCTTGATGCGGGCGTCATAAAGCAATGGGCCATGCCGGGTTTCGATTGACGACCAGTACTCGCCAAGGATCTCCGCCGCGAACGCTTCCTTACTGCCGAAGTAGTTGTAGAACGATCCCTTTGGAATGCCTGCGGCCGCGGTGATGTCCTGCACGCCGCAGCCGTTGAAGCCCCGTTCGTGAACCACCTGACGACCAGTCGAAAGCAGACGTGAGCGGACTTCGGGGTTGGGAGGCCTGGGCATGAGGGATTTCGAGAGGGATGGAATGGGTAACAAAGTAACTGGTCATCTTAGTATTGTCAAGGGACCGGGCAGCGCATGGCCCAAATGCGCCAGTTCTTGCAAGGTCACTGCCGCAATGAAATGGGGGGAGGCGTATCGAAACCGCCTCCCCTCCGACGAAGCACGTGGCTTCTTGTGTCTCAGGCAGCCTTTGCTTGAGGATTCGTGTCCAACGACTTCAGTGCGCGTTCAAGCGGCCGATGATCGATCCATGCCCGCACGTCGACGCGTGCCGGGATAAATTGCCAGCGCAACAAGAAGTCGCTGAAGTCCTGGAGTGCCAGCACAGACTGTTCGGCGAAGTCGGTGTGCAAACGCAAGTGGGCATTCTCGCCATAAGCCGCCGATATATAGAACTCGCTGCTATTGGTTTCACGCGCCAGAAAGAGACGGGTCTCGTCCGGGTGTTGATGAGCCCAGTCTTCTGCGCGCAGCACTTGTTCGACGACGCGTACCGCCGAATCGAAATGTCGATCAAGCAGATTGGCGTCGACCGTCAACGTGCGAGGTGTGCCATTGTTGGCGCGAATCAGCGGCTCGGGGTGCGATCCCGTATCGATCACGGTGTGCAGCCCGAATTGATTGGCGACCAGGGCAGCATGAGCGCCTTTGAGGAAGATCGCATCCGCTTCGCCACGCAACAGCGCCACGAGCTCGGTGTTGCGATTGCCGCTGTTGCGGCCCGCAAACAATTGCGTACCCGCTACGCGTTTCGCCGGTTCGTCGCTGAAGGTGGCATCGATCGTGAAGTCGACGAGTTCAACGTCGCTCACTTCCAGGCCCTCGAGCTTCAGTGCGTTCTCGAGTCCGCGCAAGGCTTGAGCGCGGGTGAAATCGATCTGTACGTTCTCGCGTTTCGGCAAGCCGAACTTGCGGCCCTTGAGATCGCGCACGGTCTTGATCCCGGATTCGGGGAGCGTCAGGATCAACTGAATCTCGTCGGCCCACGACAGACCGATTACGCGTGTCTCGCGGCCGACCGAACGCGCCCAGATGGCAGGGATGTTGCCGCCGTGGCGGACGGAGTTCTGCAAGGTGTGATCGAAATGCGATTCCCGTACGGACCGGTCGTCCGATTCGCGCAGCGACTTGAGCTGGGTGTTCTGTTCAGCAAAACCCGCCTCGAGCCAGCCGCGCTGGAAGGCGATGCCAAGACCCGTCGGAACGGGGCAGCGGGTGTACCACAGGGTGTCGAGCGGTTCGCTCATGAAATTCTCCAGTGAAGTATGACGAGGGTGTGTTGCAACGCCGCTCGCCTGTCAGGACAGGGGCACCGCCGCCGCCTGGGGGGCGACCTGCGGCGCTGTCGTATGCGCGGGCTGAAGGCGCACGAGCGGCAGGACTTCCTGGCCGATCCGTAGCGCTTCTTCGAGGTGAGGACTGCCTGCGAGGATGAACGTCGAGATACCCGAGTCGCGAAACTCGGCCAGTCGCTCAGCGACGTTCTGATAGTTGCCGACCAGACCGACGGCGGGTCCCGGTTTGGCGAGGCCGAAGCCGGCCCACAGGTTGGGGCCGAGAATAAGGTCTTCGAAGCGCTGGGCCTGTGCGTGGTACGCCGTCTGGCGTGCGGCTCCGACGGAATCGGAGCCGCCGTTGATTCGTTTGAGGAACGCGGCGGTCTTCTCGTCGATGAACGTGTACTGACGTCGCGCCTCGGCCCATGCGGTCTCTTCGGTTTCGCGCGCGATGAGGTCGATACGAATGCCGAAACGGATCGTGCGGCCCTGTTTCGCGGCCAACTCGCGCACGCGTTCAATATGCGGCTTCAGTTTCTCGACCGGTTCCGCCCAATTCAGATAGACATCCGCGTGGCGGGCGGCTACCTCGAGCGCGGGCTCCGAGAAGCCTGAGAAATACACGCCCGGACGACGTTCCCGGCGCAACGCCGGATGCAGCGCGCCATTCTCGATTTTGTAGACGTCACCCTCGTAGGAGAACCGCTCGTTCTCCCAGAGTCCTTGCACGATGTCGAGAAATTCACCAGTGCGTTTGTAGCGGAGGTCATGCTCGAGGAAGTCGCCGTTCGCACGTTGCTGTGCGGGTACGCCGCCCGTGATGATGTTCCACTCGAGACGATCGTGCGAGAGGCTCTGAAGGATGGCCGCCTGTTGCGCAGCGTAGGCGGGCAAAGTCCAGGTCGCTTGAAACGCAATCAGGAACTTGATCCGCCGTGTCTCGCGTGCAAGGGCTGCTGCGGCGATCCAGGGTTCAGGACCCGTCGGCAGCAACGCGCCTTCGAATCCGGCAATCTCGGCAGCCTTCGCGACCTGCGCGATGTAGTCGATATAGGTAAAGCCATCGGCTGTGCCGTCGGGTAGCCGGCCCGGCGCGATATTGCCTGGCTTCCAGGGCTGCGGACCGCGCGTGTTTTTATCGGAAGCCAGATAGGGCCCGTCGCTACCCAGCGGTAGCCGCCAGAAAAATTCCGTACTCATTGCACTCCTCGTCAGAGATGTCAGCGATTTGCTTCCGCTTGACGAGATCGTTAATGCAACGTCCATGCCATCGCTTCAAAGCGTTGCCGCGCGGGATGCCTCACGCTTGAAGTGCTGCGAGTTCAACAATTGAAGGAAGGGCTGTAACGGTGGGTGTGCGAAAAACACCATGGGGCGAGCAGCTCGCGCGACCTTGGTCCGTCTTCGTCATCGTGATCGTCGTCGCCGAGAGGATGGCGGTCGGCACTTTCCTGTATGGGTGAAGACGGGTCGAGTCCGCAGAATCAACAGCTCAGTCGTTCGGTGATGCTGGCCGATGATCGTCGCTTGCATCGGGGACTTGCGCCGGGTTATCGCGAGGTGTCGATTCGCCATCGGCAGCACCCAGCAAGCCATGGCGGCGCAGCATCGTTCTGATGACATTGCGCGTGACGCCAAGCAGCGCTGCCGCGCGTACCTGATTTTCGCCACTCGCGCGGAACGCCGTCCGGACAATGAGCGAATCCAGTTCGTTGAACAGGTCGGAAGGCGGTGCATCGAGCAAGCGCTCGAGTTGCTTGCCAATGATGGCGAGCGGGGTTCCGTTCATCTGCGCGTGTGCCCCGGGCGCCGCAGCATCATCGCTCCAGGTACTGTCCCACGCATGCTCATTCCAGCTGCCCGCCATACTCAAATGTTCGGGCTCGAGATCGGACCCATCGGCAACGAGCAGCGCAAAATGAATCGCGTTTTCTAGCTCGCGGATGTTCCCCGGCCATGGATAGCGCTTCAGCGTCGCACGCGCACCCGCGGATAGGCGGACAGGCGCGCGGCCCAGTCGCTGCGTGTACTGCTTGAGAAAATGCTCCGCGAGCGGTTCGATATCGCCGGGTCGCTCGCGCAGCGGCGGCAACCGGACCTGAGCAATGTTCAATCGGTAAAGCAGATCGAGCCGGAAGCGACCCGCATGCACCGCATGATTCAAGTCGACATTGGTCGCCGCGACCAGTCGGACATCGATCGGGATCGGCTTGCGCGAGCCGAGCCGCACGACTTCACGTTCCTGCAGTACACGCAGCAACTTGACTTGCAAGGGAAGCGGCAGATCACCAATTTCGTCCAGAAAGAGAGTGCCGCCATCCGCCGCCTCGAACCATCCCTGACGGCGTCCGACCGCGCCCGTGAACGCACCTGCTTCGTGACCGAACAATTCGCTCTCTGCAAGCTGCTCAGTGATCGCGCCGCAATTCACAGCGAGGAAAGGGCCGGCTCGCTTGCTTAAACGATGCACATGGCGCGCGACGAGTTCCTTCCCGGTGCCCGTTTCGCCATTGACCAAAACCGGCACATCGCTGGGCGCCATCCGTTCGAGATAGTCAAGCAGCGCGCGAGAGGCGGGATCGGCGAAGACCATCGCCTTGGCCCGGATTGACAGCGGCTGAGCGTCGTCAAGCGCAAGCAGGGTGGTGGGAGGCTGGGAGTCGAGTGTCACGTGTTGTTTCCTTGGCAGCCGACCGCACGGGGCGGGCGAATGAAATGCATGAACACCCGAATCTAGGGGCTGCGCTCCCGCAGGACAACCAAGTTGATGTGCGTTCGATATGTGTGTGTGTGCAATACGCAGCAAACCTCGGTGTGGAAGGCGACTGTGTATCCGCGTCTGCGCCGATTCCCGCACTGGACTGTTGGGTTCGGAGCAGAAGGCCGCCTGCGTATCCGAAGCGAATCCCAAGCGACACGACTGCTACGTGTGCTGGAATCCTTGGCCCCATTGGCTGACTCCCCGATTGAACGGCAATTGGCATAGTTGCTGCTATCTAGCACCCCGCTCAGTACATAACAGCTTCGGCAACGAAAAATCCATGGGGAAGCCAGTGCAAGTCGATCATCTTCATCAACCGTCAGTCCCCCCTCGTAAAGCAAAGAAAACAACCCGATCGCGTCAAGGCCACGTGCACGGCTTACGTCTCACGCGCAGTGCATGGTTTGCGGCGATGCTCGCGTTTCCGATGCTGAGCCAGGCGCAATCTTCGGCGACAGTCACGGGCAACGCGGCTCCCGAGGTCGCGGTGACATCGGGTGATGCGCTTCAACCGGGTACTGGTGCGACCAGTTCGTCAACGACGCCGAAGACAACGGGCAAATCGACCGTCGCGTCGAAAAAGGCCGATGCTGCGCCTAAACAGTTGGGCGCAGTGACCGTCACGGCACAGCGACGCGAGCAGAAGATTCAGGACGTCCCAGTAGCGATCACGGCCATCAGTGGCGACTACCTTCAAAACGCCAACATCCACAATTCGAACGACATCGCACGGCTGGTGCCGAACTTCTCGGCACAGTCCAGTGGTGGGTTGACCTCGAAGCCGCGTTGGTTCCTGCGGGGTATCGGCTCGAACGACCCCTCAGTGAACCTTGAAGGGCCGATTGGTATCTACCAGGACGATGTGTTTATCGCGCTTGCCTCAAGCCAGGTATTCCCGATCTATGACCAGCAGCGCGTCGAAGTGCTGCGGGGACCGCAGGGAACCCTCTGGGGCAAAAACACGACCGGCGGGGCTATCAACTTCATCTCGCAAAAGCCGACGTTCGACTACGACGGCTACGCCAAACTTGGCATCGGCAACTACGGCACGCGAACGGTCGAAGCGGCGGTCGGGGGTCCCATCAAGGACGACGCGCTGGCCGGGCGTGTCTCGTTTCGTTGCGACGAGACAAGTGGGTACGCGCACAATAACTTTACGGGAGGCAGCCAGCCGGACTACTCCGATTGCGGCGGCCGTATTCAGCTGCTGGCGGTGCTGTCGGACAATTTCACGGCCCTGGTCAACGCGCACTTTGCGCGCTACAGCGGCACTGCCTCACCGAGCTATCCGATCGGTATCAATCCGGGTGGCGCGGACAACTATGGCTTCGTGCCTTCCTACGGGATAAGCCCGCAGATCGGTGATTCGTTCTATTCCGGCTATAGCCAGGTGACGAACGACACCGCGGGTGCAAGCGTGACGTTGAACTACCAGTTCGACCGCTTGAAGCTCACGTCGATCTCGGCGATCGAGACGGCGCACGACGACATAGTGCAGCAACCTGGCACGGCGCCTTCTCCGCGCGTACCGAACCAGAGCGGGACGTATTCGCAGTCGGACTTCCGGCAAATCTCGCAGGAATTGCGTCTCGCATCTCCGCAGACGGACCGGTTCAACTGGCTCGTCGGCTATATGTTCTTCGACTCGAGCCTGGACTATCAGGCTGTGTCGGCAACGATCGCACCGACGAAAAGTACCGCCTATCTGAGCCAGCCGCTCCATCAGGCCGACCAGAGC
This sequence comes from Burkholderiales bacterium, assembly GCA_026225235.1. Classification (GTDB taxonomy): domain Bacteria; phylum Pseudomonadota; class Gammaproteobacteria; order Burkholderiales; family Burkholderiaceae; genus Pararobbsia. The sequence goes on along the minus strand of JAMFSK010000200.1, from coordinate 120,867 downwards.
AATGCGTTGTTTGGCAGCGCGACGTTTAACATCACGGACCGCGCTTCATTGACCGGCGGGGTTCGTTACACCCGCGAGACGAAGTCGGTGGAGGAATCCCGGATCGCCAGCGGGGCCGCCGGTTCGGTGGTATTCAACAACCCGGGTACATGGTGGCCGTTGTCGGCCGTATCGCCGGCTCCGGGATCTCCCGCAATCAGCAGCACGTCGTTGTCGGCGAATGACTCCTGGAGCCAGACCACTTTCGATTTGACGCCGCAGTTCAAGCTAAGCAAGGACGCGCTTGTCTATGCACGTTTTGCGACCGGCTTTCGATCGGGCGGCTTCAACCCGAGCATTGCCGTGCCCGGAGGAAAGCCTGTCATTCCCGAAGTGCAGCCGGAAACGCTGACGGACTACGAGCTCGGGCTTAAAACGGCATGGCTGGACAGACGGCTCATTTTCAATACCGCAGTCTTCGACTATCAAATGAAGAACCTGCAATTGAACGTGCAGACCCCGAACCCGGCGGGATTGCCGAACCAGACCACCAGCACCACGCAGAATGCGGCGAACGGCAGGGTCCAGGGCATCGAATTTGAACTGCAGGCGCTGCCCACAGAGAACCTTCGCTTGTGGACGGGCCTGGGCTTTCTTAACGCGCACTATACGAACTTCGTGACCTATCAGGGTACGAAGGTCGTGAACGCAAGCGGCAACTCGTTCTATCGGACGCCGCATACATCGATCACCGTGGGGGTCGACTATCGGGTGCCCTTGCCGGAAGCCGTCGGTGGAAGCGTGCTGTTCAGCACCGACTGGAGCTATCGCAGCTCGATCTTCTATAACGCTGTCGTGCAGAATGATCCGCTTCAGCGCGAGGGTGGCTATACACTTGGCAACGTGAGTGCGACCTACACGTCGCCGAACAAGAAGTATGACATTTCGGTCTATGCCAACAATGTCCTGAACAAGTCGTATGTCATCCTGAGTCAGGTTGCGGCCAACGGTTCCGATCCGACCGCACTTGGCGAGCCACGCTATGTCGGCGTGAGCGGGACGTTCCGCTGGTAGGGTTGGCGAGGTCGTTTTTGCTCGGGAGAGTTTTGCCGGTTACGGCGAAACTCTCTTCTTGTTTCCGTATTGATCTTGCGCATTCCCGTTACGTGAGGCGCCCGATGGCCGCTGATCCTGAAATCGTCTGGTGCGTCAGACCTCCTGTTCCCACCCCCCTGTCTATTGCCTGGCATCTCGGCTGGCTGCGAGATGTGGCTCGCGCGGCTGACATTGAATTGCATTCCTTGCTCGAAGACGGTCGCGATCCGCGACAGCCTTCGCTGCACGGGCAGATGGACCTCCCTGATTCGTTGCGCCAGGGCGGCAGCGTGCCCGCGCTGTTCGGGCGCGCAATCGGTCAGCCGACTCGCGTGCTTGGTCTCACATGGACCGATGAATTTCAGGCCCTTGCCGCGCTACCGACAGCTCGCATCGAGACGCCGCGCGACTTGCGCGGACGGCGTATCGGTCTGCCCCGACACACGACGACCATCGATCACAACCGTGCCGCCGCACTGCGCGCTATCACTGCGATGTTGGATGCCGAGGGGATTGGCCGTCACGAAGTCGAGTGGGTCGATATCCCTGACCACGCGATGCCGACGACGATTCGCGACGACGTGGTCCGTTCGGTCGATATCGCGCGGCGCGGCCGGCACACGTATGCGAGCGAAGCCAGCGCGCTGAGCACGGGCCTGGTCGACGTCGTGTACTTGAAAGATGTGCGCGGCGCGGAGACCGCCCATCTGATCGGCGCGAAGATGATTGCCAATATCGGATTTCATGCGGACCCCATGATGCGGATCGGCAATGGCACGCCACGTCCTCTGACCGTGAACCAGCGCTTGCTCGACAACCGCCCGGACCTCGTGCGGCTATTGCTCGAACGCGTCGTGGCGGCGGGAGAATGGGCAGCGGATAATCCCGCCCGGGCCGTCGAGATGATCGGTCGCGAGACGGGGTGGACGCGGCACTGGATTCGCTACGCCTATGGCCACAATGTGCATCAGAATCTGCGGCTGGCGCTGGAGCCGAGATCGATTGAAGGCCTGGGCGCTTTTAAGGGCTTTCTGCTCAGGGAAGGTTTCCTGGCCAACGATTTCGAGTTGGAGCGATGGGTAGAACCGGGACCGCTGTCGGATGTCATGCGTCAGCGGCCGACAATGATTGGCGGGCAACGCATTGCGGCGCCCGCGCGAACGCTCTTTCACTAGCCACCGGCGCGCGCCTGCCACCCGAAGGTGAGACAGACGATCTGCCTCGTTCGCCGATCAGGACCACGCTTCGGCGACCACGCTGAAGTTCTCGTCGGCCAAGGCACTTTCTTCATACGCCTGATAGAGGGCCGCATAGAGGCCGCCGGGTCGCAACAACAATTCATGATGTGAACCGATCTCCGCGACCTGTCCTTGCCGGATGACCGCGATGCGGCTCGCGTCCCGGATGGTCGCAAGCCGGTGAGCGATGATGATGGCCGTGCGACCTCTGCAAAGCGTCCGTAACGCGCGCTGGATACGTCGTTCGGTATGGACGTCGACAGCTGAGGTGGCCTCGTCCAGCACCAGTACCCGAGGATTGGCCAGATAGGCCCGTACCAGACAGACCAGTTGCCGTTGCCCGTGGCTCAGGTCCGCACCCAGCGGCCCGACTTCTGTGTCATAGCCATGCGGAAGGCTTTCGAGGATTTCGTCGGCCCCCAATGCCCGGGCGGCGCCGATGAGCTCTGCGTCGGAGGCCTCGGGCTGGGCGAGTCTCAGGTTGTCGAGAATCGTGCCGCCGAATAGCACATTGTCCTGCAGCACCACGCCGACGTGTTGTCGCAGGCTGCGCTGGGTCACCGAGCGGATGTCCACGCCATCGATCTCGACGGCGCCATTCGCCACATCGTAGAAGCGCGTGAGCAGCTGGACGAGTGTGCTCTTGCCGTGGCCGGTCGGTCCCACGATGGCGAGCACTTCGCCCGCGGCGATGTGCAGATCGAGTCCATTGATCACGGGGCGCCGATTGCGATCGTCATAGCTAAAATGTACGTCTCGAAATCTCACTTCTCCGCGTAAAGCGGGAAGGTCGAAGGCATCGTCGGCGTCGACGATTTGCGCAGGCGTATCGAGCATCAGAAAAATGCGCTGCGCACAGGCACTTCCGTTCGCATATCGCTCGAAAAGGTCCGTCAATTCCTGCAAGGGCCCGAGAAACAGAAATACGTAGAACAGACTCTGTGCAAGTTGACCGATGGTGATTTCGTGCAGCGTGAGACCGCGGGCGCCGATCACCAGCAAGAGTGCCATGCCCGTGGTCGTCAACACAGAGGTGAAGGGCGCGAACCAGTTGGAGCGGATACTGCCTCCGATCAGCGCCTGATTGAACTCGCGCAGCAAGCCCCGGTAGAGCGTCAGGTTGTCCGATTCGCGCACGGTCTGTTGCAGCATTCGCACGCCCGCTACCGTTTCGACGAGATGGGCGGTGAAGCGGCTTCGGCATTCGGCTACCCGTGTCCAGTTGCGGTGCGAAATCCGCTTGAAGATCGCCGTTGCAGCGAACAGGATCGGCACGGTCGCAATCAGACTCGCCAGCAGGCTAGGGGCGATCCGCCACAGCAGCACGCCGGCCACCACACATCGCAACAAAGCAGATAGCAGTTCCGGGGGCCCCTGGATCAGCAGGGGTTCGAGCGTGTCGACGTCGCGATCGGCGCGTGAAATGATGCGGCCGGCCTTGGTACGGTCAAAGTAGGCAATGCTCAGACTCTGCACATGGGCAAAGACGCGCACGCGCAGCCCATTGAGAACACGAATCGCAGCCTTCCCTGCCAGATACTGCGACAGGCCTCCCAGGGCGAAGCGCGCGGCCCAGCTTGCCGCAAGCGCCGCGCAACAACCGGTGATCACCGATGGCAGCATGGTCCAGTGAGGGGCATCGTGAATGAAGCCACGATCGATCACAATGCCAATGAGTATCGGCCGCAGGAACACAGTCGCCACGAGGAGGAGTTCGATTCCCGATACGGCGGCGATCAGCCGCCACGCGGGTCCGAGCAGCGGCATCATGCGCACCAGCATGCTCCGGTTTAGTGCCTGTTGCGCCAGATGCTCTTCGAGTTCAATGTCGGACAGTGCCGTCTTGCCACGCATGCTGGTCATTCAGATTCCCATCAGATCGCGATAGGCGGGCTCGCGCGAGGCGAGTTCCGCGTGAGTGCCTTGTGCGGCAATACGGCCGGCGGCGAGCAACAGCACGCGGTCGGCCAACAGAATGGTAGAGAGCTTGCTCGAGACAATCAGCACGGTAATGGCCTCGCCGGCGCTCGCGCGTAACTGTCGGATGTTCTGCAGCACCGTGCGTTCCGTGGTGGCATCGAGTGCGCTGGTGGCGTCATCGAGGCCGAGCACCGCAGGCCTTGCGAGCAACGCGCGCGCGAGGCACAGCCGCTGTCGCTGGCCGCCGGACAGCGTCATGCCCCGATCGCCCAGGCGCGTGGCAAAACCCTCGCGCAGGCCGTCGAGGATGTCTTCCGCGCAAGCCATCTTCAAGGCTGCGCGCAAGGTGGTGTCGCTTGCATCAGGCGCTCCGAGGCGCAGGTTCGCGGCGAGTGTGTCGGAGAACAGGAAGCTCTCCTGAGGCACGACGTGCACGCGTTCGCGCAACGCGCTCGTATCGAGCGAGTCGACACTGAACCATCCCTGCTCGGCTGAGCCGACCGATACCGAACCGGCGTGCGCGTGGGCAAGGCGAGGCAGCAGCCCCAGCAGCGTGCTTTTCCCCGAGCCTGTCGTGCCGACCAGGGCGACGATTTCCCCCGGTTCGATGGCGAAACTGATGTCGCCAAGAATGTCATTGCCTCCTTCGGGCGTGGTGACATTCACGTTCTGCAGGCGCACGCCCAAAGGTCCCTGGGGGAGTGCCACAGTCCCGGATTCAAATTGCGGCTCTGCGTCGAGCAAGTTCCAGATCCGCTGTGCCGATGCGCGGGCATCGGCAAAAATCTGCATGACGCGTCCGATGCCTTCAACGCGGAGGACGAGGGTGTTGGCGAGCAGCAAGGAGGCGACCAGTCCGCCGATGGTGAGCTGTCCTTGTCCGATCAGCGTGGCGCCGTAGGCGAGCACCCAGACGTGGCTCAACGCAACGATGCACTGGGGTAGCGGAATGCGGCGTGCCGCATACGCAATCGCGTCCCGCGACGCGCCGCTAAAGCCGGCGATCTGGGTTTCGAAACTGGCAATACGAGCTGACTCCAGGCTGAACGCCTTGATCACGCGCACTCCGTTAACGCCTTCGGTCAGGTTCTGATTGACCTTGTCATACGCGGAGCCGACCGCCCGGTCGAGTTCGACCAGATGTTCCATATGCGTCATCAGGATCGCAAGCCCCGTCAGCGTCAGCACCAGGGGCACGATGCCGAGCCAGGGCGAATACCAATACAACATGCCGATCGATGCCAGAACCAGCAGCGTCGTTTCGAATATCTGCCGCCAGAAGTTGATCAACGCATCGCGAACCTTGTCCGCATCGCGGGTGGTACGGGTGACGAGTTCACCCATGCCGTGGCGTCGGTGGTAGCCGAGATCCAGCCGCTGTATCTGGACCAGGATTCGTTCGCGGATCTTGAACAGCAGTTCCTGCCCGACGATCATCGACATCACGCCTGCAAGATACTGAATGAGTGCGCGCAGCGATGCGATGCCCACCAGCAGCGTCAGCCAGAACATGGCGCGATGGTAGTCGAGCGAACCGTCGGGCAACCGAACCACGACGTGCCCGCGATTCACGTCATTGAGTGCTCGCCCGATCAGCCATTGCTGCCAGGCCACACCAATATTGGCGAACGCGAACAACACGGCGGTCAGCGTGAAACGCCAGGGCATCTGCGCGTAGATCGCCAGACAGCGCAGCAGGGGAGCCTTGACGAGCCACGCTGCATTCTGCTTCGGGTACCGATTCATCGCGCCGCGGCTGCCGCCACAGACGCCGCCGGTGCCGTCCAGTATGTGGTCAGGTTTAATTGTTTCAGTGCGGCATCGACAAACCGGGTGTCGAAGAACGTCGACACGTTGACGGGCGTTGAAATGATCTCGGTTTGTTTCGCGTATTGCGCTTCGGCGACGTAGTGTTGTTCCAATCCGGCCGAGAAGAGGGGTGACCACTGATCTTTCCACGCGACGCTGTCATCGGCGTACTGGCGGCGCACTGAGCTTTCCGGGACCCCAGCACGCGCCGCAACCTTGTAGAAGTCGTTCTGGTTCGCCGTCTGCGAGATCCAGTACTGCGCCTTGACGAAGGCGGTGGCGACAAGTTGGGTCAGCTCGGGGTTGTGCGAGACGAAATCGTCCGTGCCCCATAACTCCGCTCGCATGCGCCAGTCTGCCGGCTCATCACGGCTCGACCAGACAATCTTCGCGAGTTTTTTGTCTTCGAGCGTGAACGACTCGCTCAGCGTAAATTCAGCATCGACCTGTCCTGCGGCAATCGCGGCGGCCCCGGCTTGCGGATTCAGATTGATGATGTGGAAGTCGGAGAACTTCAACCCATTCTGGTCGACCAGCTTGCGAAACTGATATTCCCACGGGCGTCCGCGATTGATGGCGACGCGCTTGCCGATCAGGTCACGCAGTGATTTGGCCTGCGAGTCGGCCGGCACAATCAGGTAGGTGTTCATCCCTGCACCCCCTGGAACGATGATCCGCGTCTTGATGCCTTCCGCGTTGACGACGATCGAGGGAAGGTCACCATACGCCGCGAAGTCGACCCCTCGGTTGGCGAGCGCTTCGTTGACCTGCGTGGCCACGGCGGAGGTCGACACCGTCACATAGTCGAGCGCGACGCCGCGCTTCTTCAATTCGCTTTCAAGCCAGCCGTCGCGCCGCACGATCTCTGAAGCGCCGTTGAAGGTCGGTTTTCCAGCCTCAAAACTCGCGATGACGGCGATACGGACGGTTTTCGCATCGTCAGTCGATGCGTTCGCCGCATGGGTGTACAGCGAGCCCAGAGCAAGAGAGGTGATCAGCGCTGGGCGGCTCGCGCGGAAAACATGAGAAAGCAAGGAGCGGATAAGGAGCATAGCGTCGCGGAAAGGTGTGCGTCAGAGGGCAGGGAGAAGCGGTCGAACGACTAGGCGGCGAGACCGGTCATGCGCCATTGTTGTTCGATCACCCCCGGTCCGAACGCTTTCGATCCGCCGAGGGGTTCCGCCAGTGCCTGGAAGCGGGCGCCTTCCTCAAGGATCAGAATGTACTTCGACACCTCGATGATGTCCTTGCCCCAGAACGTCGAACCCCCGTTGGCCTCGAGGATCGCCGGAATGTTCGGGTCGCGGCGAATCTGCTCGTTAATGAACGCAGGCTCTCCCGCTCGGCGGTCGATATAGATCGGGATCTCGCGTGCGAGGGTGAAGCGCTGTGCCGGCGCATACTGGATCGGCAGCGTACGGTGCGAGCTGGCCCATGCGCCCAGGTAGGGGCCGTGAACGTGGATCACCACGCTGACCTCGGGTTGCTCGCGAAACACATCAGCGTAGCGCTGACCGTGACCCCCTCCCTTCGCGTCGCCGAACAATACCTTCCCATCGAAACCGGCCACGACCGGCTTGACCTGTTGATCGTCGGCCCACGGGCTTGCTGCGTGGAGCGAGACGACCAGCGCCTCGCCCGGCACGCGTGCATAGGCCTGGAATGTGTTGGTCGCGGATAGCGTGCCGGTCTCCTTCAGAATCCGGGCAGCCTTGTCGAAATCGCGCCGCGCTTGCTGGACGAAGGAGGTGATATGCGCAGCGAGTTGTGGGCTATGGGTCGTATCGGTCGACATGGGATTCCTTTTTTTCGAGTGAGGGTGGGGCTGCGGCATCCGGACACTGACGCATGTCGAAGGCCGGGCCATCAAGAGCACCTTCCATGCCAATGGCGCCGGGTTCGGCGGTTCCATGCTGTTCCTGCGTGGGTCGGGCAAGGCCGGCTTCCCATGCTGGTGATATCTGCGCAATGCGACCGGCTGGTGTTGGAAGCGAAACAGCGACGCTTCCGGGCGAACGCCGGCCCCACGCTTTCCGATTGCGGCGAATATCGATAGCGGGTTCGCTTCGTTACGATTGCAGTGACGACGTGATAGCGTGACTGACACTCACTCCTTGCGGCCGGCGTCTTAGCGTTCATGTCCTTCGTTCGTCCTTCGGATTCGATTCGTTCCACCCCTGCGACAAGGCAGATCGCAGGTGCTTGCGCGTTTGTCGATCGCAAGTCGTTGTTGCTGTACGAGCGCCTGCAATTGATCGCTCCGAGCGACGCGACCACCTTGATTTCCGGCGAGAGCGGAACGGGCAAGGAGCGCATCGCGCGGCTGGTACATGAATTCAGTGACCGGCGCAGCCAGCCGTTTATCGCAGTGAACTGCGGGGCGTTCTCGGAAACCTTGATCGAAAGTGAATTATTCGGTCATGAGCGCGGCGCATTCAGCGGTGCGATCGACTCGCGCGCAGGATGGTTTGAAGCCGCGCACGGCGGCACGCTCTTGCTCGACGAGATCGGCGACCTGGCCCCCCGCATCCAGATCAAGCTATTGCGTGTGCTGCAGGAACGCGAGGTCGTTCGCCTGGGCGCGCGGCATCCGGTGCATGTCGACGTACGCGTGATTGCAGCGTCGAACGTCGATTTGGCTGCGGCAGTTCGCGCAGGCCGATTTCGCGAGGACTTGTACTATCGGCTCAATGTCGCACCGTTGCACATCCTGCCCCTGCGCGAGCGGACCGACGATATCGAACCGCTTGCACGCCAATTCATCGAGACATACTCGGCACGTCTCGGCATAGCCGTGCCGACGCTCGATGACGACGCGCTGCAACGACTGCGCGCGCATCCATGGCCGGGCAATATAAGGGAACTCGAGAACGTGATTCACCACGCGCTGCTGGTGAATTCAAAACCGCATATCGGCGCGTCGGATCTTCGCCTGACGGTGTCCGCACCTATGCTCGCGATGCCGGGCAAGCAGGGTGCCGCCACGGTGGACAAACTCGACGAAGCGATCGAAGAACTCGTGCGTGCCGGTACGCCACATCTGCTCGAACATATTGAAGAGCGGCTCTACCGGATTGCCTATGCGCAGGCCAGAGGCAACCAGGTGCAGACGGCGCGCATTGTCGGACTGAACCGCAACGTCGTGCATGCGCGGCTCATTCAGTTGGGATTGCTGGGCGCGGGTGGCACCGAGCCGGCCACGGAGTGCGCCCCGCGCGTTTCAGTCCCGGGCGTCTAGCTCAGTTGCCATCGCGTGAAGTAGCGACCGAGGCGGACGCAGGCGGCATTCATCAGCGAACCCAACAGCGTCACGGCCAGAATCGCGATCAGGATCACATCCATGCGTGCGCCGGCCTGTGCATTGAGCATCATTCCGCCCAGACCCGATCCCGCGGTGAACAACAGCTCGCTGGCGACTGCCGTGATCCACGCGAACGGGAGAGCCTGCAGTATGCCGGTCATGACCGACGGTAGCGCAATCGGCAGGAGCACGCGAGTGAAGCGTCGCCAGCGACTGAGCTGCAACAGGTCTGCGACTTCCAGATGACGCCGGTCGATTCCGCTCAATCCTTCGAACGTATTCAAGACGACCGGATAAAAGCTGGCGAGCGCCACCACCACGATCTTTGCGAGTTGTCCGTTGCCGAACCAGAGGCTGATCAGCGGGATCAGACCGAGTAGCGGGACTTGACGCAACAGATGATAGAGGGGCGCGATCGCAGTTTTTGCTGGCCGCGACATCGCCATTATTCCGCCGCAGGCGACGCCGGTCGCCACGCCGGCGGCGAAGCCTGCGAGCGTACGTGCAAGGCTCGCTTCGAGGTTCACCCATAAATCCGCTCCGCGCAACTGCTCCCACAATGTCACGCCGACTGTTTCAAGCGGGGTGAACGCGTAGGCATGTGCCGCGTCGCGATGCGAAGCCCACTCCCAGAGAAGCAGCAGGCATGCGGGTAGCAGAAGCCCTTGCCAATGGCGTAGGCCCGAGGGCGCCAGACGCTCGGGTCGGGCGGTCAGTGGATGGGTCATGCTTGCTCCTTCATGTTCGTTGCCAGCGACGCGAGCCGCGTTCAATGGCACGCAGGCCCTGATCGAGGGCGAAACCGACCAGACCCGTGGCAAAGACGCAGACCATCACCGTATCGATCTGCAGCGACTGGCGCGCGAGTTCCATCATTTCACCGATGCCGCTATCGGCGGCGAGCAGTTCGGCCGATACGAGCACCATCCAGGAGCGGCTGAGCGCGATCCGCGTTCCTGTGACGATGTCGGGCGCGACAGCGGGCAGCAGGACGCGGCGGTAGAGTACCCACCCACGCAACTGAAGCAGCCGGGCGACTTCAAGTTGAGAAGCCGGCAGCGCGCGGACCGCCTGGCAAGCGGCGAGTGCGACGGGGAAGAAGGTCGCCTTGGCGACAATCACGATCTTCAGCGATTCGTCGACCCCGAGGATCAGCACGAGCATCGGAATCATCACGAGCGTCGGCATCTGACGTAAGGCGGCGAAGGTCCATCCGCAATAAGCCTCGACGCGGGGCGAGCGTGCTAGCGCAATGCCGAACGGGATGCCGGCCGCCGCACCTGCGGCGAAACCTTCAAGCAGGCGAAGCAAGCTGATCGAGAGATTGCTCTGCAATTCGCCCGAGGCGAGCGTGCTCTCGAATGCTCGCCAGACTTTGAGCGGCGACACCAGGATTTGCGGCGGAAACCAGCCCGCATGGGCGACGCATGCCCATAGCGCCAATAGAAGTAGGGGCGAGATCAGCGACGCCGACCGCTTCAGTACCCGGTGGGACGCGGTGCGTGTGACTCGTACCGAAGGGAGACTGCCGGTCGATACATGATTGATGGAGTGAGTGGAACTCATTCGGGCGATTGCTCCGATCTGGCGAGAGGGAAGGAATCGTCAGGCACGAAGGACATTGCCGGCAATGCGATGAAGGTCCAGTCGCGCGAGGGGATCCGGATGAATCCAGTCGCGAATACCGAACGCGTTTGGCAAAAACCGATGGTCGAGGAGAAACAACCTGAACGCATCGAGCGCGCCGATCGACTCGGGCGCGAGGTCGATGCCAAGCCGCAGATGCAGTTGGTCGCCGTAAGCCTCTTGCACCGCATCCACAGGGGCACCGGCTTCCCGGCTGACGAACTCGAGCGCTTCGCGCCGATGCGTACGTGCCCATTCGCCCGCATCGGAGACCAGTCGCAGAAAACCGTCGACGATGTCGGGAAAGTTATCGAGCACCGCACCGTTGACCGTGAGCGGACGGGGCGTGCCATTGTTGTTTCGTACCATCGGATCGGGGTGAAAGCCGAGATCGATCACACATCGGAAGTCGGTGCTGCGTGCGGCGATCACGCCGTGTGCGCCTTTGACGTAGATGGCATCGACTGTCCCGGCCCGCAACGCTTCGATATCGCGCAGGTAAGGCGTCGAGTTGGCTACAGCATGAGCGTCAACGTCTACGAACTCGATATCGTTCCCGGTGAGTCCCTCGGTGCCCAGTGCACTGAGAAAGCCCCGCAGTGCCGTGGCGCGATTGACGTCGACGGTATCGCTGCGCCGGCGTGGCAGACCGAGCCGGCGACCGCGGAGCGCCTTGACGTTACGAATGCCCGACGATGAAAGGGCCAGGATCTGCTGGGTTTCGTCAATCCAGGACAGTCCGATCACGCGCGTGTCGGCGCCGCGTGAGCGCGCCCACATCGCAGGAATGCTGCCGCCCTGGAAGAACGAATGCCCAAGCCGATATTCGTCTTGCGACACCCTTTCGGCGAGCGGGGTGTCTCGCTGCGCCGACTTGATCGTGACGCCGCTTTCCGACCATTCGCCATTGAGCCAACCGAGATGGATCGCAATACCGAGCGGTGTCGGGACAGGGGAGCGGGCGTAGGTGAGTCGTGTGGGCGAGTCGTTGGCGCGTAGGTCGGTCATGGAAGCAATCGGAAGTTCGAGTGGCACGTTAGAGCAAGCTTCAAGCCAGCGCGCTTGTCCTTGTGTAGACGAGGCGCTGCGTAACCTTCCGCACGGGCCGGGACGCTTCATCGTGACGTGCGCATGCTGTCACGCGAAGGGGGAACGCACGGGTGTCTGATGATTCAGCAACAGTGTCGAGGCAGATGATGCTGTGCTCTCAACAACCGGCGGCCCGGTGCCTGTTGCCGTTTCCGCAGGGTGAGTGCCCGCGGGCCTGTCTGCTCGCCTGTGCCGCACCGTTTATGCCGCAGTGCGACGCAAATGGCATGGAACCTGCTCTTAGCGTTCCCCGTGACCGTTCGTCTTCGCCCTGTGCGGGGTGACGGCTTTCTCTTTTCTTTTAACCATCCTGTCCGACTGGTCGAAAGGATCTATCCATGAGCACATTGACCTTTGGCCGAGGCGATTCCGGCAGCGCCCTACGCGTGGCGCAACGTCGCTCGCTGGGGCGACCGAGTGCCGCGCCAAGTCCGCGCGCGGTACCTGCTGTGCCTCTCAAGGTGCCGCGACTCGCTGATCCGGCGCGGTCCGACTGGCGCTTGGTCGGTGCGGTGACCTTGCTGATGGTCGCCTTGCATGCGGGCCTCGCCTGGGAGCTGGCGCATCGGAAATCTTCCGATACGTCGACGCAGGTAAGACCCCCGGTTCAACTGAATATCGAGGTCACGCCGCCCAAGCCTTTGCCCGAAACCGTGACGCCGCCGAAACCGCTGCCCCAGAAAGCCGAGCCTCCGGCGAAGCCCCGCAGCGAGCCGGTCAGGCATCTCGTTGCTGCTCGACCATCGCCGGCACCTGTAACAGCGCCGGTAACACAAGCCGCTCCGACGCCCGACGCCGTAGCACTTGCGGCCCCGGCGCCACCCGCGCCACCCGCGCCGGCAGTGAAAGAGCCCGTTGTGACGGAGGCGAGCGGTGACGCCGACTATCTGCACAATCCGGCGCCTGTGTATCCGAGCGTCGCGCAAGACCAGGGGTGGGAAGGGCACGTCGTACTCAAGGTCCATGTGCTCGCAGACGGTCATCCCGACAACGTCAGCGTGACGGCCAGCAGCGGTCGCAAGATGCTCGACGAAGCGGCGCTCAAGGCCGTCAGCAGCTGGACCTTTGTTCCCGCGCGCCGGGGCTCGACACCGATCGAAGGTTGGGTCTCGGTTCCAATCGATTTCAAACTTGGCTGATATTCAGCCGACCCGCAAGCAGAGGTTGCAATGAACGACTTTTCGACTACCTATATTGTCCAGGGCGCACTCTGGACGCTCGCCGTCTTCTCCATCGTCACGTGGGCGCTGATTGTCATCAAGGGCATTCAGCATGCTTACGTATCGCGACGCGACCGTGCCTTTAGCCGAAAATTCTGGGGCGCACCGGATCTGAGCGCGGCAGCCGCGCTGCGCGAAGCGCAACCCGGACCGAAAGCGCGTCTTGCGCAGGCGGGCTTCAGCGCGCTGGCCGAACCGTTCTCGGGTTCCCCGGCGACACAGGCGGGGACGCACGATCTCGAACACAGCTGGGACCGGCAGGAGTTGCTGGAACGCCACCTGCGCCAGCAAATTCAGAAAGAGCGGCGCTCGCTCGAGAGCGGGCTCGCGGTCCTGGCCTCGATCGGCAGCACCGCGCCATTCGTCGGCTTGTTCGGCACGGTATTCGGCATCATTCATGCGTTGACCGCGATCACCCATAGTGCGTCGGCGAGTATCGACGTCGTCGCCGGCCCCATTGGCGAAGCCCTCGTAGCGACGGGGGTCGGCATTGCGGTCGCGGTGCCCGCCGTGCTCGCCTATAACTTCTTTCTGCGGCGGCTCAAGGTGGTCAACGCCGAACTGGACAACTACGCGACAGACCTGATCAACCTCACGCAGCGCAGTGGCTTCCGGATCGCGGCGCCGGCCTCGATCTCGCGCGCACCCGACGGCGGCGCATCGTCAACGGCTGGCGGCAACCGCGCCAAATCCACCGACAAGGCATTCGCATAATGGCCTTCTCGAGCTCCTCTGACGGTGACGAAGTCCTCAGCGAAATCAACATCACGCCGCTGGTCGATGTGATGCTCGTGTTGCTGGTTACCTTTATCGTCACCGCGCCGCTGCTGAACAATGCGGTGCATGTGAATCTGCCAAAAACCGCGACCACGGCGCCACCCCCGCAAGTCAAGGCGGTGACGGTCAGTGTCGACGCGCAAGGCCGGATTTTCGTCGACAAGCGTGAACTGCCGCTTGCTTTGCTCGAGCCCGAGCTGCGTGCGCGGGTCGCCGCCAACAAGGACCTGCCGCTGAGCTTGCAGGCCGATGAGGGCGTTCCCTACGGGACGGTGGCTAAGGCGATGGCCGCAATCGAGCGTGCGGGGGTGTCGAAGCTCTCGGTGCTTACCGCGAATGGCGGCTGACATGAACGGCATCGTAGAGAGAGGTCTCGTGTTTGCGCCAGCGCTGGAGTCGCAGGCCCCTGTTCAAAAGGGGCAACTTGATTTGCGAGGCGTAAGCAAGCGCTTCACGCTGGACGGTCGTCTCGTTACGGCGCTCGAACGCATCGACCTGAGCATTGCGCCAGGAGAGTTCGTCGCGGTGGTGGGGGCGAGTGGCTGCGGCAAATCGACTTTGCTGAGACTGCTCGCGGGGCTCGACACCGACTATGAAGGGGACGTGTCGCAAGACGACGCTCCGGTGCGCGGTACCCGCGGCAGTTGTTCCCTCGTGTTTCAGGATCACAGGCTGTATCCATGGCTCACCCTGAGCGAAAACGTCGAGCTGGCCCTGACGCGCTCCGTAGCGTCGCCGCATGAGCGGCGCGCGCGGGCGATCGCTCAGCTTGAGCGGGTGGGTCTGAGCGAGTACCAGAATGCCTATCCGCAGCAGGTCTCGGGTGGCATGTCGCAACGAGCGGCGATCGCGCGCGCGCTGGTGGGTCGCCCGGACGTGCTCCTGCTCGATGAACCCTTCGGTGCGCTCGACGCCCTCACGCGGCTCAAGATGCAGCGCGAGCTTCTGCGCCTGTGGCAACAGGATCGAACCACGATTGTCATGGTGACGCATGACATCGACGAAGCAGTTTATCTCGCAGACCGTGTCGTCGTACTCGATAGTCAGCCTGGGCGAATCAATCGTATCGCCAGCGTGGACCTCTCCCGACCGCGTCGGCGCGAGGATCTGCGGTATGGCGCGTTGCGAGCGGAGTTGCTCGCGCATTTTCTGAGTCCTGGCGAAGAACATCAGGGCTCGACGGCGCCGCTTCCGGGTGGCACTTCCTCTTTCACAAACGGAACCTGGCAATAATGTCGCAATCGACTATCGATGAAGAACTGGCACTCTACGTTGACACCGCCAAAAGCGATGCGATTCACGCATTCGAATTTTTGCGTGACTCCAGCACCTTGTCGGCAAGCCTGATCTTCCAGATTTCGCACCGGATCCCTGGGCAGGACAAACTGCTGAGCGTGCGCTTTGCGCAGCCTTGGGAGCGCGACAAAACCCCGCGCGTCAAGATCACGCGCTTTTCGGACCAGAAGGAATCGCTGCTCAACGAGTCGCGGCTCGAGGCCGACACCCTGATTCACGCGCACACACCGTATCTTGCCGCCTGGTCACTGGCGCACAAGCCGTTTCCGATTCTGTATGTGGCCGCGCAGCGTCATCTGCTCGCCCGCGAAATTCCGAACCATCTCGAACGCACCCGCAGCCCGCTGGAAGTCGTGCGAGAAAGGCTCGATGCCCGGCCGGACCTGGCTCCTCCGCCCGCCTTGCTTGAGTCGAACGGTGGAGCGAACTTCTGGGGCACCGGTATCGTCAAGACCGCCGAGCTCATTCTCCTGATTGAGGAAGCCGCGCGGTTCCAGGCCATCGCCGCACAGATCGGGGGCGCGCAAACCTATACGCCGGGTGCGATCGAACTTCAATGGAAAAGAACGGGGCTGCTGGAGCGGGCGTCTCAATACGCTGTGGCATGAACATCGGGCTGCTCGAAGGCCGCAGAACCCCGACGAGGCCCGAGCCCTCTGCCTTAAAGTAAAACTGGAGCGATTGCACTTATGGGTACCAGGAACCGCCAGTTGGTTCTAAATGTTTTCTTTCAGCGATTCGGCCATCATCTCGCCGCGTGGCGGCATCCGAGTTCGGTGGGCACGGGCCGCCCGGATCTGAACTGGTGGATCGATGCGGCAAAGCGAGCTGAGGCTGCGAAATTCGACACCTTTTTCGTCGCCGACTTCATCGGCAGATCGGGCGAGATCACGTCGCAGACCGGCCGCAGCGGCATGAGCTATCAGTTCGAACCTTTTACGCTGCTGTCGGCCATCGCGATGTCGACAAGACATATCGGTCTGGTCGCGACGGTCAATGTGAATTACGACGAGCCGTACAACGTGGCACGCAAGTTCTCCTCGTTGGACCATATCAGCGGGGGTCGTGCTGGCTGGAATGTCGTGTCGTCGTTCTCGGAACATACCGCGCGGAACTTCGGTATCAAGACGCCACGCTCGCACGACGAGCGGTATGCGCGCGCGGCCGAATTCGTCGATGTCGCTAAGGCACTCTGGGACACCTGGGATGACGACGCATTTGATCATCCTGATCGTGAGCAGGGCGTCTTTTATGATCCACGTCGATCGCATCCGCTAAGGTTCGAGGGCGAGCACGTTTCGACTGAAGGGCTGCTCGATTTTCCGCGGCCAATCCAGGGCTATCCCGTCATCGTGCAAGCCGGCAACTCGGAGAGCGGGCGCGAGTTTGCCGCACGGATTGCCGAGATGAGCTACTGCTCGGCGACTTCGCTGAGCGTTGCCCAGCAATTCTATGCCGACGTCAAAGGCAGGATGGCAAAGTACGGCCGCGACGAAGATCAGTTGAAGATCACGCCGGGACTGTCGGTCGTTGTCGCCGAGTCCGATCAAGAAGCACAGGACCGCTTCAATGAGCTACAAGAGCTTGTCGACGTTAGCAACGTCGAATTCGGCGGCTTTGACCTGTCAGGCTATCCGGTCGACGGCCCCTTGCCTGATCTACCCTATCAGGCGCCCGAGAATGGCAAGGGGCGTTTTCAGCAGCAACTCGAGCTGGCGCGCCGGGAAGACCTGTCGATCCGGCAACTGGTGCTGCGCTTCCGGGTGGCGCGTGGGCATCTGCAAGCCATCGGTTCGGTGAAAACGGTAGCCGACACGATGGAACAATGGTTTGTCGAACGCGGTGCGGATGGCTTCAACATTGTCCCTCCGTATCTGCCAGGAGGCTTCGAGGATTTCACGCGACTCGTTGTGCCGGAGTTGCAGCGACGCGGCATTTTCCGCAAGGAATATGAGGGCCGCACATATCGCGAGAACCTCGGTCTCGACCGTCCCGCCAATCCACTTACTCAATCTGTCTTGTAGCTATGACCCACGCCCGTACTGCCGATCACGAAATCTCGCCGATCTTCACCAGCCGCTGGTCTCCTCGTGCGTTGACCGGAGAGGCCATCGACGACCGGACGCTGCATGCCCTGTTCGAGGCCGCGCGGTGGGCGCCCTCGGCCAATAATTCCCAGCCGTGGCGATTCGTGTATTCGAAGAAGGACTCTAGCAGCTGGCCAGCATTTGTCGGCTTGCTAAACGAAAGGAACCAGGCGTGGGCGCGCAAGGCATCGGTGCTTATCGTGCTGCTATCGAAGACGACTCATGTGCGTCCCGATGCGAGTGAGGCGACCCCGCTGTACAGTCACTCGCTCGATGCAGGCGCAGCCTGGGCAAGCCTTGCCTTCCAGGCGGAGCATTCGGGGTGGCGGACGCATGCGATTGGCGGGTTCGATCGGGTGCAGGCCAAAGCCGTATTGAATGTACCCGACGGCTATCGGGTCGAGGTGGTGGTGGCCATCGGCAAGCAAGCCGATCGCGCGGAGTTGTCGGCCGAGTTGCAGGAGCGCGAGCAGCCCAACCAACGCAAGCCCATTGCGCAGTTTGTCGCCGAAGGACGGTTTGGATTCGAGGACTGAGTCGCCATCAAACGTCGCAAGCAGCCTGTCGAATCGCATAACGGGCTGACCCGGCACGGGTGGCCTAAGTAGCCAGCGTGATAAGCAACGTCTTAATCGTGCTTTGGGATTCCACGAGGCTTGTGCTGCAATCTCGCATGAGCACGATTCACGACAATTCTGAGGGCCGCCTGACTGCGGCCCGCACGCCACGGTGGCCGAAGCCCGGCCGCGTCCATCGAATCAAGGACGATGCTGACGCGTTGAACTCCGCCCGGGCGCTCGCCGAGTCTTTCGCTCGCGAAGCGTCCGAGCGTGATCGAACGCGAACCCTGCCTTGGGAGCAACTGGAGAGCTGGTCGGAAAGCGGCCTCGGCGGGATTACCGTACCGCGTGAATTCGGCGGTGCCGATGTCTCGTACGCGACGCTGGCGGAGGTCTTCGTCATTCTCTGCGAAGCGGATCCGGCGCTAGGCCAGATTCCGCAAAACCACTTTGGCGTCCTCGGTGTGCTAAGAGAAATTGGCACCGATGCGCAGAAGGACCGCTTTTACAGGGAAGTCCTTGCGGGCGGTCGCCTTGGCAACGCCGGGCCGGAACGCCGTTCGAGCGAGAGTCAGACCATCCTCCAGGGCACCACCCGAGTGATCGATTCACCGGATGGCTTGCGCCTGAGTGGACGGCGCTACTACTCCACCGGTGCACTGTTCGCCCATCGCATTCCTTGCCGCGCGCTCGATCATCTGGACCGCCCCGTGCAGATATGGGTCCCGTTCGATGCTGAAGGGGTGACAGTGATCGATGACTGGTCTTCATTCGGGCAACGCACGACAGCGAGCGGTAGCGTCGTGTTCGACAACGTTTGGGTTGAGACGCACGACGTGTTGCCGCTCTGGGCACTCGGAGATCGTCCAGGCCTGTTTGGGCCAACTTCACAATTGATCCAGGCAGCAATCGACCAGGGCATCGCGCAAGCTGCGCTGACGGACACGATTGCATTCGTTCGACAATATGCGAGACCCTGGCTGGATTCCGGCCTTGAGGATGCCACGCAGGACCCCTACATCATCGGAGATATCGGGCGCTTGCAGGTCGATCTGCATGCGGCGCACGAGGTCTTGCTGGAAGCTGGCCAAACCCTCGATCAAATCGCCAGGCAACCGATCGACGCCGAAGCCAGTGCGCGTGCGTCAGTCGCGGTCGCGGAAGCAAAAGTGTTGACCACCGCGATCGCACTCGAGGCCGCGGAAAAGCTGTTCGAACTATCGGGCTCTGCTTCGACTCGTGCGGCGCACAACCTCGACCGGCACTGGCGCAATGCGCGTGTGCACACGCTGCATGACCCGGCCCGATGGAAACTTCATTTGATCGGCAACTATCTGCTCAACCACGTGCTGCCGACGCGCCATTCCTGGAATTGAGATGTCTGCCTTATCGTCTATTGATCAAGAACCAGGCGTGGTCGGTCATCCCGGACCGGCATCTGCTGCCGTGCCTGCGGCGCTGATTCACGACGACGCGCAAGCGTTGCACGTGGCGCGTTTGCTGGCCGTGCAATTCGCGCCGCAAGCGGCGATACGCGATCGTGAACGCCGTTTGCCCTGGTCGGAACTCGACGCGTTCAGCGCGAGTGGTTTGTGGGGCATCACCGTTCCGCAGGAATACGGTGGCCCGGGTGTGTCAAACGGCACACTCGCCGAAGTTATCGCCATCATCGCTGCGGCCGACGGCTCGCTCGGGCAGATTCCACAGAATCACTTTTATGCGCTCGAAGTCCTCCGTGTCGGGGCTTCCGAAACGCAAAAACGTTTCTTTTACGATCGGGTGCTTGCGGGCGAGCGTTTTGGCAACGCGCTCGCGGAGATCGGCAACAAGGACTTCAAGCGACGAACACGTTTGGTTCGCGAAGGCGATGGCTTTCGGATCACGGGGAAGAAGTTCTATTGCACGGGGGCCTTATATGCTCACTGGATTCCCACGCTCGTCGTCACGGAAGAGGACGGTCGAGACGTCACTTATCTGGCTTTCGTGCCGCGCCATTCCGATGGGGTGGTTGTCACCGACGACTGGGATGGCTTCGGGCAAAGGGTAACGGGAAGTGGTTCAGTTTCGTTTGACAATGTGTATGTCGAAACCGACTGGATCGTGCCGTTCCTGACATCGTTCGAGCGACCGACCACGATCGGACCGGTAGCCCAGATCATGCACGCGGCGATCGACCTCGGTCTGGGCAGGAGTGCTTTTGCGGCCATGCTCGACTTCGTGCGCGACAGTGCGCGTCCCTGGATCGATGCGCGAGTCTCACGTGCCGCCGATGATCCGTTGACGATCCATCAGACCGGGGACATTGCGGTACGGTTGCGTGCGGCTGAAGCTTTGGTGCGCAGGGCGGGGCGCCTGGTCGACGCTGCGCAGCGCCACCCGGATGAGCATAGCGTTGCGGCCGCATCGATTGCAGTCGCAGAGGCCCGGGCGTTGACGACCACCGCTTCACTGAAGGCCGGTAACAAACTTTTTGAACTCAGCGGTACGAGCGCCACGCTCGATGACCTCGGCTTCGACCGCTTTTGGCGAAATGCCCGCACGCATACGCTGCACGATCCCGTGCGCTGGAAATACCATGCCATCGGCAACTTCTATTTGAACGACGCGCTGCCGCCCCGACACGGCGCGCTGTGATGCGGGGCGGCAGCGCTTGCGTGCTCCGGAAACTGTGAAGCGTCGCACGCAGCAGACAGGTCGTTCCTCCCTAGTGGCTGATCTTCGACGTGCGCCGAGAAAGCACCTGAACCAGCTTGTCGCCCAGGGCTTGTAGCGCGTAGACCAGAACCAGCAGCATCAGGACAGTCACGACCATCACATCCGTTTCGAAGCGCTGGTAGCCGTAGCGAACCGCAAGGTCACCCAGTCCACCCCCTCCGATTACCCCGGACATCGCCGTGTACGAAACCAGCGCAACGGCAGTCACGGTCGAGGCGCCAATCAATCCGGGCAAGGACTCGGGGAGAATGATGCGCCACACAATTTGCGCCGTGGTCGCGCCCAATGTCTGGGCCGCCTCGATCTGATCGCGGTCGATCTCTCGCAGCACGTTCTCGACGAGCCGGCCGAAGAACGGTGCCGCGCCGACGACCAGCGGCGGAATCGCGCCCGCGACGCCGATCGACGTGCCCGTCAGCGCGAGGGTCAACGGAATCATCACGATCAGAAGAATGATGAAGGGCAGCGACCGCAGCACGTTCACGCCGAACGACAGCGCGCCATACAGCCGGCGCGAGGCATAGAGACTACCCGGCAGCGTCATGTACAGCGCGAGGCCCAACGGCAAACCTAGCGCGACGGTGAAAAAAAGCGACCCCCCCAGCATCTGGAGGGTCTCAATCCCAGCATGGCCGATCTCCGGCCAGTCGACATTCGGAAACACAATAGCGTCCAGTTCTTTTGAAGATCGTGCTCAGAACGCCGGCACTACCGCACCTTGATATTTCTGGTCGATAAAGTCGCGCACGTCCTGAGTCTGGAGTGCGGCCACAAGCTTCTTGACCGCGTCGCTGTTGGCGTTGTCGGCGCGGGCAACGATCAGGTTCGCGTACGGCGAATGCGCGTCCTCGATGAACAGGGCATCGCGCGTCGGCACGAGATGGGCGTCGAGTGCGTAGTTGGTATTGATCAGGGCGAGGTCAACCTGGTCGAGAACACGCGGCAGTGTCGCGGCTTCGAGCTCCTTGATTTCAAGGTGCTTGGGATTGTCGACGATATCGCGCGGCGTTTCGAGAATATTGGTCGGGTCCTTGAGCTTGATCAGGCCGTTCTTTTGCAATAGCAGCAAGGCGCGACCGACGTTGGACGGATCGTTCGGGATCGCCACGACCGCGCCATCGCGCAACGCTGCGGCCGACTTGACCTTGCGCGAATACGCACCGAACGGCTCGACGTGAACCGGGGCGACCGCTACCAAATGCGTGTGGTGGCTCTTGTTGAACGCGTCGAGGTAGGGCTGATGCTGGAAATAGTTGACGTCGATGCGCTTTTCTTCAACCTGAAGATTCGGCTGAACATAGTCGGTGAAGACGTGGATCTGAAGATCGACGCCTTCCTTCTTCAGTTGAGGCTTGATGTGTTCGAGGATTTCCGCGTGAGGCGTGGGACTCGCGGCGACGGACAGGATTTCCTCGGCGGAGGCGGGGGAAGTCGCCATCACGGAGATCAGCAATGCGCCGGCCAGCAGTGTGAGAGTGTTTTTCATACGGGGTGTCGTTTTCACGTTCTCGTTGTCAGGTCATGCTTCCGATGGGCTGGTCTGCCAGGATGTCCGGGAGACCCGCTCGCATCAGCGACGCGATCGGCGCCGGATGACGGGGTCCCGAATATAGCGACCCACTCCCGCAGGCCTAACCAACCATTCTTTCGATGCAAATGCCCCGCAAACGATAACCAAATCTCTTTTTATTGTTTGTCGAAATCTGCCGCGAAAAGCCAGAATTCTTAAAACGACTGACCAGTCAGTTGGGGTAGGGCAAACAATAAAACCGTGAGAAGGTTTCCAATGAAAAGAACGTTGACCGCACGCGCCGTCAAGAAATTTGTCGGTCCGCCGATGGTGTTGTCGGCCGCACTGCTTGCGACCGCGCACGCCCAAACGCCCCCCGTGGCTCCTGGCGGTGGGGCGACATCGAGCGGCGAAGGCTCGGCGGCGGTGCCGGCCTCCGGGGAAAATGTGTCGGACACGGGCACATTGAGTGCAAAATTGCCCACGGTCGTCGTCACCGGATCGCTCATCAAGAGTTCCGACAAGATCGGCTATAACCAGGTCCAGTCCATCACCGCCAGCGAGATCGCCGCGAGCGGGGCGACCACGGTCGCTGACTTCTTGCGCCAGTCCACGGTCAACTCCGCGAGCAGCTGGGGCGACAACTTCGCCTACGGCGCAACGGGGGGCGCCGGCATTGCGATGCGCGGCCTGAGCGAAAAGTACACGCTGGTGCTGGTCGACGGACAGCGTGTTGCACCTTACGCCTTTCCCTCGAACGGCACCGACAGTTTTGTCGACCTCAATACGATCCCGCTCAACATGATCGAGCGGATCGAAATCGTGAAGACCGGAGCGGTGTCGGAATATGGCTCCGATGCTGTGGCGGGTGTTGTCAACATCATTACGAAGAAGAACTTCAAGGGACTCGAGCTCAGCGGTGGCTATGGCGATGCGACCAGCGGCGGCGAAGCAACCAAGAAATTCAATGTGACGGGTGGTTTCGGCGATCTCAATACGGATCGGTTCAACGTCACGGCGGGCGCGAGCTTCTTCCAGCAAAACGGCTATACCCTCGCAGACCGTTCCGATACTCAAGGGCAGGACTATACCAATCGCCAATACGGCCTGTTGACCAAGGGGGCCGACTATTGGGAACCCAATGGGGTAGGGAATGGCGGCGCGGCGCTCAGCCCGTGCCCGCCGGGCGGCAGCGTGGTGAACGGCAGCTCCCTGCTGGGTGGCCCCTCGAGCGGCAATGCCTGCGGGGTGAACACGGCTGACGGTATGTCGTTGCATCCCTACGAGGAACGTCTTAACGCGAAGATTCACGCAGCGTTCAAGATCTCTGACACGACTGAAGCCTTTGTCGACCTATGGGGAAGCCGCAACACGACAGAGACCAAGCAAGGCTATGCAGGCATTACCGACGGCACCGAGGCCTATGACCCGACGACCGGCGGCATCACACAGGTTTCGAATATTGTTCCGGCAAGCAACATCTATAACCCGTATGGGGTTGCAACGCCGTTGACCTACACGTTTCTTGGCCAGCCGGAGACGTTGCGGACGACCTCGAGTTTTTATCGCGCGGCGACGGGCGTTAAGGGGTCGTTCACGACACCGTCGTTTGGAGATTGGGACTGGACCGCTTCATTTAGCCACTCGCAAAGCACCGTCGACAATACCGATTCCGGCATCCTGAACGTCGCCGCGTTGACGAACATCATCAACAACGGCGTATTCGACTTCGCGAACCCGGCCGCTACCCCAAACGGTCTTTCGGGACTGTACGCGAGCGATGAGAACGAGGCAATTTCAAAGCTCGATACCGTCGATGTGTCTGCCTCGACCGCGAATCTGTTCCACCTGCCGGCAGGGGATGTCGGCCTAGGGGTAGGTGCGCAATTCCTTCACGAGAGCGACACGCTCAGCGAATACGCCCAACAGGCTGCCGGGCTCGCGGTGCCTTATGGTCTTCAGTCGATCGACGGTCAGCGCAACGTAGCGGCGCTTTACTATCAGGTCGATGTGCCGCTGCTCTCGACACTGTCATTCAGTCAGTCGGGTCGCTACGATCACTACAGCGATTTCGGCGGCGCGTTCTCGCCGCGGTTTGCGCTGCGCTTCCAGCCGATATCCATGCTGACGACCTACGCGTCGTATAGCAGAGGCTTCCGCGCGCCGACCCTGGCCGAGAACTCGCAGTCGACTTCCTCGGGCATCCAGCAGGCGGTCGACCCGTATTCACCGACCTACAATCCGGCCAACCCGCAGGGTGCTGCCTACCCGGTCTTGACACGCGGTAACCCGGCCTTGCAACCCGAACGCACACAGAACTACAACCTGGGTTTCGAACTGTCGCCCGATAGCAGAACCGACTTCGGTTTCGACTGGTACAAGATTGTCGTCAAGAACGTGATCGGCACGGCCAATATGCAGACGCTAGTCAATGAAAACGACCCGAGCGTCGTGGTGCGCAACGCCAACGGCACGATCGCCTACGTGAATATCGGCTACGAGAACCTGAACACCCTGACGACGGACGGCTTCGAGTTCAACTTCCGCAAGTCGTTGCCGACCGCACTCGGAACGTTCACGCTCGCAGGCGACTGGGCTTATGTCTGGCACTTCAAACAAGAAAGCAAGGGCGCCACGGTCGACTTCGCCGGCAACGATGAAGCGATCGACACGCCGTTCGGTGCCAGCTTTCCGCGCTGGAAGGGCAACACCAGCGTGAGCTGGGCCTACGACAAGTTCAACACCACGCTGACCTATTTGTACACGGGTCCTTACACGCTCACGCAGGAAGCCGGCCCGGGTAGTACCGCGTCGTACAGCCAGTTCAATCTTGTGGTTGCTTATAACGGCTTCAAGAACTGGACGATCTACGCGACGGTGAATAACCTGTTCAATCGCGCACCGCCGTTCGATCCTTTGTGGCAGGAATTCCCGACGGCAACGCCGTATGATCCGTCGCTCTACACAGATGAGGGCCGCTACGCGGAAGTCGGTGCAACGTATCGTTTCTAGCATGCTGCGTCGTCTTGTCCTCACCCTGCTGGCGGCGCTGACCGCCAGCACGACTGCGCATGCCGCCGCCCCGTCACGGATTCTCGTGGTTGCGCAGTCGCTCGACGACATTGTGAGTCTCGACCCGGCCGAAGGCTTCGAACTGTCCAGCGTGCAGGCCTTCACCAGTCTGTATCAGCGACTGGTACAACCCGATCCGGATACTCCAACCCGGCTCAGCGCGACCTTGGCGACAAGCTGGGTGGCGGGGGGCGACGGACGCTCGCTCACCTTCGCCTTGCGTCCCGGTGCGACGTTCGCGAGTGGTCGTCCCGTGCGGCCCGAGGACGTGGTGTATTCGCTGCGACGTGCCGTTACGCTCAATCGCGCGCCGGCCTTTATTCTCAACGAACTCGGCTGGACTAAGGCAAACGTCGGCGCTTCGGTTGAAAAGGTCGACGAGCATCACGTGCGCCTGAGTTGGCCCAAGCAGGTCGGGCCTGCGTTTGCGCTCAATGTGTTGACGGCGCCGGTTGCCTCGATCGTCGACCAAACCGAGGTCGAAGCGCGCGCGGTATCGGGCGATGCTGGAAATGGTTGGCTCCGCAGTCATTCGGCGGGAAGCGGACCGTTCACCATTCGACGCTATATCGCGCATGAGGCCCTCGTGCTCGATGCGAATCCCAGTTCGCCGGGCGATGCGCCGTGGTTAAAGACGATTGTGATCAAGAACGTTGCCGATGCAGCCACGCGTCGCCTGCTCGTCGAGGTCGGCGATGCCGACATCGCTCGCGATCTGGGTCCCGATCAGATTGCCGCGCTTGAGGGCAAACCGGAACTCACGATCCTTCGATTGCCGTCGGCGACGGTTCACTATCTGTTGCTCAATGCCGCCAACAAGGACAACCCCGTCTTGTCGAACCCTGCCTTTTGGGAGGCGGCGCGCTGGCTGGTCGACTACGACGGCTTGGCCAATCAGTTGCTCAAGGGCGAGTTCATCGTGCATCAGGCCTTCCTGGCAAATGGCTTTCCGGGTGCACTGGGTACGACTCCGTATCACCTGGACGTGGCACGGGCGAAGGCCATTCTCAAACGTGCAGGCCTTGACCACGGCGTGACGCTGACACTGGATGTCTTTAACCAGCCGCCGTTCCAGGATATCGCGCAGTCGCTGCAGGCCACGTTTGGCGCAGCCGGGATACGCGTGCAGATTCTGCCCGGCACCGCCAGCGAGGTCTATGCTCGGATTCGGGCGCGTCAGGAACAGGCGGCATGGTTGTACTGGATCCCGGATTACTTCGACGCGAATTCGACGGCGAGTGCTTTTGCATTGAACCGGGAAGATGGCACGGCGACGCTGGCCTGGCGTGCAGGATGGCGGATTCCCGAACTTAGCGCGCTGACCCAGCAGGCCGTCGAGGACACCGACCCGGCGACGCGCAGCGCGCGTTACCTGGCGATTCAGGCGCAAATCCAACAAAGCTCACCGTTCGTGATTGCGCTGCAGGCACGCAATGAAGTCGTCATACGGTCCAATCTGCACGGCTATCGGCAGGGGCTTGACGCCGACATGGTGTATTACGACCGCGTCACTAAATGACTCAACACTTTGACTGAACCCTCTTTTTCGATCGAAGCCATAGACGAGCGGTCGGGTCGACGCGTGGCGCGCTCGCTGCGCGGGCTTGTGCGTGGGATGCTCTCGCTTGCATTCGTGATGGTGGGCCTGCTCGTCGCCACGTTCGCGCTGTCGTCGCTTTCGCCTGTTGATCCTGTGCTCCAGATGCTGGGCGACCATGCAAGCGCCAGTTCCTATGCAAGCACCCGCCATGCGCTCGGGCTTGATGCCTCGCTTCCACAACAGTTTGCGGGCTATGTCTTTCGACTGGCACACGGCGATCTTGGCATCTCGCGTTCGACGGGCCAACCCGTGCGTGAGGACCTGATCCGGGTATTTCCCGCCACTCTGGAGCTCGCGACGCTCGCCATGGTCGTCAGCGCGGTGGTGGGGATCGCGCTTGGCATGCTCGGTGCGTGGCGGCCACGAGGTGTGGTCGATCAGATGATTCGGATCCTCTCACTCTTTGGCAACTCGGTGCCTGTTTTCTGGCTGGGGCTGCTTGCGCTTTGTCTTTTCTATGCGCGTTTGCACTGGACCGGCGGCCCGGGACGGATAGGCGATGCGTTCGCGTACACGATCGATATGCCGAGCGGGCTGGTGCTACTCGATGCATGGCGTAGTGGTGAACCGGGCGCGTTCGCCAGCGCAGTGTCGCATCTGGTCCTGCCTGTTCTTGTGCTTGCTTATAACGCGCTCGGTAACGTCGCACGCCTCACGCGTGCCGCCATGCTCGGGGAGCTGAACAAGGAGTATGTGACGCTTGCACGTGCCAAGGGAGCCGGCGAGGGCCGCGTGCTGCTCCGCCATGTCTTGCCCAATGTCGCGGGGCTGCTGCTGACGGTACTGGGCCTAAGCTATGCAGGTTTGCTCGAGGGTGCGGTGCTGACCGAAACGGTCTTTGCGTGGCCTGGACTGGGCCGCTATTTGACCACGGCGTTGTTTGCTGCCGATACGCCTGCGATTCTGGGTGGGACCCTCGTGATCGGGACGTGCTTTGTCTTTGTCAATGGTGTCACCGATTTGCTGGTCCGTACCTTCGACCCGAGACTTTCATGAGCGATCTGATCCAACCTGAAATGGCGGGGTTGCGCTCCGTGTTCGTCGGTGCCGCTGTCCGCGCTCCTGCTGCAGCGGTCGCGCTCGTCGTTCTCTTGCTGGTTGTGCTCGCTGTGATTGCAGCGCCGTGGCTCGCGCCGTACGACCCGCTTGCGCAGGATATCGGCCATCGTCTGCTGCGCCCTTCGGCGGCTCATCTGCTCGGCACCGACGGGTTGGGCCGGGATGTGCTGTCGCGGCTGATCTTCGGGGGGCGTCCGACGCTGGGCTTTGCGGCTGCGGTGGCCCTGGTGACAGTGCCGGCGGGACTCGCGGTCGGGATCGTTTCGGGTTACTTCGGTGGTTGGGTCGAGCGTATGTTCATGGGGCTCACCGACATCGTGATGGCGTTTCCGCGGCTGGTCCTTGCGCTCGCCTTTGTGGGCCTCCTCGGGCCCGGGTTGCTCAACGGGGCACTAGCCTTGATGCTGACGGGATGGCCTGCCTACGCACGGCTGGCGCGCGCCGAAACCCTCATGCTCCGGCGCAGCGACTACCTGGCCGCCGCGGAAATGCAGGGCATCGTCGGCGTCCGGTTGCTCTGGGGTCACGTTTTGCCTTCATGTTTGCCTGCTGCTCAGGTGCGGGTTTCACTCGACCTCGCATCGATCATTCTGGCTGCGGCCGGACTTGGTTTTCTCGGGCTTGGCGTTCGTCCGCCCACAGCGGAGTGGGGCACGATGGTTGCGGAAGGCAGCAAGGTCATTTTCGACCAATGGTGGCTGGCTGCGATCCCTGGGTGCGCGATCCTTGTCGTGAGCCTTGCTTTCAACATACTGGCCGACGGCCTGCGCGATCTGGCGGATCCTCATCATGAATGAGGCGCCGCTTCTCTCGGTCGAAGGCCTCTGCGTGCGCACATCGGCGCGACCGGACGCGAAGATTCTTGTCGACGATCTCTCATTCGAGCTTGGCACGGAACGGCTCGGACTCGTCGGTGAGTCCGGTTCTGGCAAATCGCTGACAGCACGTGCATTGATGGGCCTCCTGCGCGCACCGCTGGTGATGCAGGCCTCTCGGATGGAATTCGCCGGGCGCGACCTGCGTGAGCTCACACCGCGCCAATGGCGGCCGCTACGTGGCACGGGTATGGCGATGGTCCTACAGGACCCCCGTCATGCGTTGAATCCCGTGTTGAGCGTGGGGGCCCAGATCGACGAGTCCTTGCGCTTGCATCAGAAGCTCGGTTCTGCGGAGCGGCGCGACCGCGTGCTCGACATCATGGAAGCGGTTGGACTTCCGGAGCCGCATCGCCTGCGGCATGCATATCCGCGGCATCTGTCGGGCGGCATGGGCCAGCGGGTCATGCTTGCGACCATGCTGGTCAATGGACCGCGCTTGCTGATTGCCGACGAGCCGACTTCAGCGCTTGATGCTGTGCTGCGCGATCAGGTGCTCGATCTGATCACGAATCTGGTCGAGACACGTCGTATGGGCTTGCTGCTGATCAGTCACGATCTGCAGCAAGTCGCACGCTATTGCGATCGCGCGCTTGTGATGTTCCAGGGCCGGATCGTCGATGCTCGCAAGGCCAGTGAACTCGATCGCGCCTCTCATCCCTACACTCGAACGTTGTGGGCCTGTCGTCCGAGTGCGGCGACCTACGGCACGATGCTTCCCGTGCTGGATCGCAGTCGTCCGATGGAGGCATCATCGCAATGAACGACATTGACATCGGACAGTTACAGGTCACGTTTGAACAACGCGGTCGCCGGCAGGCCGTTCTCGACGGACTCAATTTGCGCATCGGCGAGGGAGAGACTTTCGGTCTGATAGGCCCATCGGGCTGCGGTAAGTCGACGTTGCTCCGCGTGCTGGCAGGCGTACAGCGCGAATGGCATGGCCGGATTCGCGTCTTCGATCATGAACTCGTGTCGGGCAAGCGCTTCAGGGGGGATTTGCGGCGCGAGGTCCAGATGGTGTTTCAGGATCCCTTTGCGTCGCTGCACCCACGCCATACCGTTGGCCGGGCACTTGGTGAACCGTTGCGGGTGAATGGGGTCGCTCATGTCGAGACCCGGATCTTCGAGGCACTGGACGAGGTCGGCCTGCCACGCACCATGGCCGCACGGTATCCCCATCAAATGTCGGGTGGCCAACGGCAGCGGGTCGCCATTGCGCGGGCCTTGTTGTTGCGTCCGCGCCTGCTTCTGCTCGATGAACCGACATCGGCGCTCGACATGTCCGTGCAGGCCGAGATTCTCAATCTGCTCGCGACGCTTAAGACGGCCCATCGGATAACTGTATTGCTCGTCAGTCACGACCCCAATGTGATCGCCCATCTATGCGACCGTGCGGCGCTCATGCATGCTGGCCGGGTCGAACGTCTGCTCGCGCGTGACGCGCTCGTGGCGTGGAGCCACGCGGCGCCTCTTCTTTAACGCTCCTACCAGGAAGCCTTTTGATGACTGTTCAGCTTGTCCCCAAAGAGATCGCCGGCATTGTATTGCCGGATAGCGTGCTGACCCGAGAAGCCACGGCCATCGCTTACGAAGCGTCGGATACGTTTCTCTTCAATCATGTGATGCGCACGTATGTATTCGCGGCCCTCCTGGCCGAACGACGCAAGCTGAAGTTTGATGCCGAACTGGTCTACGTGGGCGCGGTCCTTCACGATCTGGGGCTGACCGAGCAATACGAGACGCCTGATCGACGCTTCGAGGTCGACGGTGCCTTCGCGGCCCGGGAGTTCATGGAAGCGCACCACGAGACGCCTGCCCGCGCCCAACTCGTTTGGGACGCGGTGGCCCTGCATTCTTCTTTCGGTATCACGGGCTACAAGGAGCCCGACATTGCACTCGTGCATCTTGGCACCTCGGTGGACGGCGGCGCCTATATCGACGAAATCGGCCGCGACGTAGTCGATGCCGTCAATCTTGCGTTGCCCCGGTTCGGCTATAAAAAAGCCATGTTGCAGGCGCTGGTCGGCGTCGCGGAAAGAAAGCCGCATACTGCGTTTGGCAACGTGTTGTCGGATATCGGACGCTTGTGCGTGCATGGATTCAAGACGGTCAACGTCGTCGAACGGATTGCGGCGTCGCCGTTTCCTGACTGATGCCCCGCAGCGTGCCCACCCCGGAGAGAGCACTTTGAGCAAAGAGATCAAGGATACGCGGGACGTCATTCTCGAATGTGCCCTCAGGCTATTCGCCACGAAAGGCTATCACCTGACCAAGGTGTCGGACATCGTGCGCGAGAGCGGTTGTGCGCAGGCGACGTTCTACTGGCACTTCAAAAGCAAACTCGACATGACCCGCGAGCTGTTCGAGTCGGGCCAGCATGCCATGGTCGCGGCAATCGACCGCGGTTACCGCGCGCACGTCGCGTCGACTGAGGACATGTTGGCCAACACCCGCGCGTGGCTCATCGATTTGTTGACGTTTGCTAGCGAGAGCCGCTATTTCATGGCGCTCTTGCTCGCCAAGGGTTACGGCGCGGACCCGGTGATCGATACGGCGATCTCGGGCGTGCGCGCGGCGCTCTATGAGTCGCTACGTCGCAATATCGAACAGGCGGTGACGCTGGGTATGTTGCGCGATCTCGACAAGGTGGATGTGCGTGCCGCCTTTGTCTATCACACCATCGAGGGCACGATCGGATGGTGGTTGTTCGGTCACGGACATGATCTGGCGCATCAACCGTCGATCGAGGTGCAGGATCTGGCCGATCAACTCGCGCGATATGAATTCTTTGGCCTGACCGGAAAGTAGTGTCTGACCGGCGCCAGGAAGGGGTGCGGGAGGATGATCGTCAATGACCTTTCAGGCGCCCGGGCGACGATGGTCGTCGATCCACATCCGGCCCCAGCGCGCCGCATAGGCAATGGCGAGCTCGGACTCGAAGAAGTAGTCGAGCGCGTCGAAAACAAAGGCGCGCGCACGGGGCGAGGCCTCTTCCTGGATCACGAGATTGGCCGCAAACAGGCCGCTTGCGAGCGGTTGGGCAGCGGGTGCGAGTTCATACCCCTTGTAACGCATAGTAATTCCACCTCGGTTTTGCAATGTCATTGAGAGCACGTTGCAAGGGTAACCAAGCCGGCCGCATAGGGGAAAGAAGCAATTGGAACAAGCAAATCCGCACGCTCGCGCAATATCAAGCCGCGAATTTGCGATAGACGAGGCGTATCAGCGAATCGAGCGCGAAACCGATCGCACCGATGGTCAGGATCACCGCCGTCAGCTCCGAGTAGGCGAGACGGTCACGGGTATCCAGGATCAGGTAGCCCAGGCCCGCGCTTACGCCGAGCATTTCCGCCGGTACGAGGACGATCCACACGACCCCAAGTGCGAGGCGCAGGCCGGTCAGCACATGTGAGGCGATCCCGGGGATAAAGATATGCACGATGATCTCCGTGCGGGTCGCAGCGAGGCTTTCGCCGAGTTCGAGCCAGCGCGCGTCGAGTTGTGCGACCCCGGCGGCCGTATTCATGAGTAGGGGCCAGACGGCTGCAAATGCCAGCAAGAAGCATACGGAGCGTTCACCGATCCCGAGCGACATCACGGCAATGGGCATCCACGAGAGCGGCGAGACCATTCGGAGGAACTGGAAGGTTGGCGCGAGCGTTGCGTCGAGCCAGCGCATGCGGCCGACCAGAAATCCCAGCGGCACCCCGATCAAGAGAGCCCAGCCGATGCCGATTGCCACGCGCCGCAGACTGACGACGGCCTGTCCGATCAGATGGCCGTCGCTGATCAGCGATGGCAGCGCGGCCAGTGCCGCGTCGGGTGTGAACTGTCGCTGAAGGCTGCCGGGAGCCGTCAACAAATGAAGCCCCAGCCACCAGAGCCCGAATGTCGCCACAAGTCCGAGAAGGCCCAGCAAAGCCGTCGGTACATGTGATGCCTCTGCATGAGCACGAAGTCGTTGCGCAACGGGGCGGGTCGAATGGCCCGCAGCGATAGCGGTTGCGCGAGACGGTGCGCCCCTTCGCGCCGATATCGGTTCAGACATCGATTAGTTCCTCTCGCTCGAAGCGCTCCGGCTGGCCGAACGCGCGGAAGCCGCCGACGGCCGCAATACTCTTGCGCACGAAGCGATCGTCGACCAGATCCCGCGCGGCATGGGCTGGATCGAGACTCGCGAGAAACTGCGCATTGCCCTCGACTTTGGTCGCCTTCAGGCGCCGTACCAGCTCCTCTGTGTAACTGGGATAGGGGAACGGCTGGAAGTCGATGCGCTTCTGGTTCCAGTCGGCATGACGAACCGCGCCGTCAGCGAGATAACGGCCTTCTTCCGACGCGGTCGGTGCGAGCACACGCGTCAGCACCTGGCTCGCGTGAGGGGTATAGCGGTTCGGCCCGTCGCGCGAGAGCAGTCGGGCAACCTCTTCCGGATGCGTACGGCTCCAGAGCTGGGCGCGCACGATGGCATCGACGACCTTTTGCGACCAGTCGGGACGGGTCTGAAGGTCCTGCTCGTGCATGAAGACGGTGCAGCAAGCATGGCTCTTCCAGACGTCGCCGGTGAAGCGCAGAATTTTTCCGACGTTGAGTGCCTCCACCGCAGCGTTGAACGGTTCGGCGACGATAAATCCGGCGATCTGACGGGCCGCGAGCGCCGGCGGCATATCCGAGGGCGCCATCACGATCAGGTTGACTTCGTTCGGCGCAATCCCGCCGGTCTGTCGGATCACCGGCGTGAGCCCCGCGGAGCGGAGCATGTCTTGCAAGACCACGTTGTGAATCGAATACCAGAAGGGGACGGCGACGACCTTGCCTCCCAGGTCGCGAACCGAGGCGATATCGGGGGTAACGGTCAGGGCCGAACCATTGACATGGTTCCAGGCCACCACTTTCGCGGGCGCCTGGCCGCCGTAGCGCGCCCAGACCGCGAGGGGCGAAAGCAGATGGACGACATTGACCTGTCCCGACAGAAAGGCCTCGACGAGTTGCGCCCAACTGCGCAGCAGGGTCGGCTTTTCGACTGCGACACCGGCTTGCTCGAAGTAGCCGTTGTTATGCGCGACGAGCAGTGGGGCGGCGTCGGTAATGGGCAAATAACCGATGCGCACGGGCGCGTCAGGCTCGGCCGCGGCGCGCGCGCTCAGGCTGGTGAGCAACGGCGCGGCGCCCCCGGCCGTCAGAAGTGCTGCAAGCTTGAGCCATTCGCGGCGTGTCATGGGAACCTGGCACATGTCAGTCTCGGATCTAAGGTCAGTGGTGGGATAGCAAGGAAATCGTGGGCCGATGCACCGGCAGCCTTCAGGGCAAGGAGCGAGACGAAGCGGCACTCTCCTGGACCAGCCGATCGCGAAGGGCATCGCCCCGAATGGCGGGTTGGCCGGAACGTACCGATGTCTGCAGCGTGCGCAGAATGGAGACGCGCAGCTCTGCCATCGCATCCAGCGCGTTCTCTCGCGGATGAGGGAGGTCGATCGACCACTCACCCGCCAGCTTGCCGTTCGTGCCAAGCAGCACGACGCGGTCGGAAATCTGCAAGGCTTCGTCGATATCATGGGTCACGAGTACCGTCGCAGCCCCCGTATCGCGGACAACCTTGAGAAGCAGTTGCTGCATGTCAGCGCGGGTGACTTCGTCGAGCGCACCGAAAGGCTCGTCTAGCAACAACACCCGCGGCCGTCGTGACAGACAGCGAGCAAGTGCCACGCGCTGCGCCATGCCGCCCGAGAGTTGGGATGGCATCAGATGCCGTCCATTGGCGAGACCGACCTCCGTGAGGGCCGCATCCACCCGCTCGCGTCGCTCGAGGCGCGAAAGACGTTGCTGATGCCTGAAGCCGAGTCCGAACGCGACATTGCGTTCGACCGACAGCCAGGGCAACAGCCGTGGATCCTGGAATGCGAGCGCGACATCGGCACGGGGACTTCTAAGCGGAATGCCTTCGACCTGCACGTCGCCCGCAGTGGGTGTCAAAAGCCCCGCCAGGATGCGCAACAAGCTCGATTTCCCTGAGCCGCTAGGGCCGAGAATCGAGACGAGTTCACCGGGCTGAACGACCAGGTCAAGCGCGTCGAGAACGGTGCGTTCGCTTGTCACACACTGTCGATAAGTCAGCGTGATCGAACGCGCGTCAAGCCGCGGCGTCGAACCGGCTTGCGGATGCGCGGCCCCTTTCATGCCGCGTTGCTGCCGGCGTGTTTCGCGAGCTGACTCTTCAGTTGAGTCAGGCTCGGCGTCACGACGGGGATGAACGCCGCCTCGCGCCAGCGGCGTGCCACGTCACCGCGCCGGGACGCGCCGCCCGCGTCGCGCAGATAGCCCCGACCGCCACTTGTCTGGATCTCGAGATTCACCGCCGCGCATGCGATTGCTGCGAGTTCAATGCGGATTTCGAAGAGGGGAGCCGGACGCGAACGAAACAGGCCCGAGGACAGCCCTTCAGAGAGAAGATGGACGGCTTTCTGTAACCGATGATCGAGCGCATCGATCTCGGCGCCCAGCGTTTCGGCCGCAAGCAGCGATTCGCTGAGGCTGCGGCGCGCGAGCCCTATCGAGAGGGCGCACTGCATGGCCAGGAAAGCAGGCCTTACACGCGACAAGAAACTGAGTGCGTCGGGATCGATCTCCCAGTCCGACGACAGCCAGGTCTCTTCGACACTGATGGCGGCGGTATTGCTCGAACGCAGCGCTATGAGATCAAGATCCGCACTGCGTGCGACGCCCTGCGCATCGTGGGGAATCGCAAAAATAGAAGGACTCGACCGGTCCGCATGATCGACTGCGGCGGCGACGATAAAGCCTTCCTTGCGCAGATTGGTCACCCAGGGGAGCTGGCCTTCGAGGATCCATCCGTCAGGCGCGCGATGAGCGCCCATCTGGAGTGGCTCGATGCCACCCAGGTATTTCATCGCATTCGACAACCCCGTTGCACCTGCATGCTTGCCAGCCAGCAATGGTGCGAGCCAGCGCTCGCGCAGGCTCGCGTTCGGACTCTCGAGCAAATATTCGATAAAGGTGCGGTGTCCCCAGAAAACAAATGCCGCCGTCAGCGAATGCTCGGCAATCGTAGCGATCGCTGCGACTGCGTCGAGGCTTGTACCGCCCACACCGCCGTGCGCGATCGGGACACCGAGCTTGAACAGCCCCGCGTCGGCGAGTCGCGGCAGCACGTCTGTCGGCTCGGCTTGTCCTTCGTCGAGAGCGGTCGCGTGAGCATCGAGCCAGTCCAGCAGACTACGCTCGATTGATCGTATCGGCAGACGGATGAAGGCACTCATGCGGGTTGCGCGGCCGGCGTCCATCGATACGCTGCGAGTTCGGGGTTCAACTCGTTTTGCGACAAGTTGTTTGCGAAGTTGCACAGCGTCGCGAGGCTCACGCCCAGTATGACCTCGAGCGCATTCGCCTCAGTGTAGCCGGCCGCACGAAACGTGGCCAACTGTGCATCGCTGACTGCACCGCGCGTGGCGATGACCTCGCGCGTGAAACGGGCCACAGCGTCGAGCTTTGGATTCCCGATCGGTTGCTGCGTGCGCGCTTGCTCGACCGAGTCAGCGTCGATCTGTGCTTTCTTGAGCGCCACGGCCGTATGACCAGCCACACAGAAACCGCACCCATGGATGCCGGCGGCCGTGATCTGCACGATTTCGCGTTCCGCAAGCGTCAGGCCGCTACGGCCGTTGATGGCCGCGACCGTGAGATAAGTCTCGAGTGCGGTGGGCGCGTTGGCCAGGGAGGCGACGAGGTTCGGAAGAAAGCCGTTATTCGCCTGGGCTTTCTCGACAAATGGACGACTCGCTTCGGGGGCGCTTTCGAAGGTATGAAGGGGCAGGCGGCT
This sequence comes from Burkholderiales bacterium, assembly GCA_026225235.1. GTDB lineage: Bacteria > Pseudomonadota > Gammaproteobacteria > Burkholderiales > Burkholderiaceae > Pararobbsia. The sequence continues at coordinate 84,202 of JAMFSK010000200.1, read as the reverse complement.
CATGGACTTTCCTTGTTCGACGACGAATTCTCAATGCGGCTATTGTCGATGGGGCGTCTGTCTGCATGCAATGCGGGAGCGTCTGCAATCCCTGCTGTTTCGTCTCGCGAAGTCGGATAGAGCACACACGAGGAAGTCCGGTTTCATCGACCTTGTGACGCGTATGCGTATGCGTGCGCTGAATCAGGCGTCAGCGAGCTGGGCGTCTGTTACGAGATGCATCCGGCGGTAGGCACCAGGTTGTTCACCGGTCATACGCTTAAAGGCCTGAGCGAAGGCGGATTCGGACAGGTAACCCACTTCTTCGCTCGCGCGAGGAATGCTCCAGCCTGCACGCAGTAATTCCGCGGCTACTTTCATGCGGACGGCGGCGACGAATTGCGCGGGTGGCTGCCCGCTGACTTCGACGAAGCGCTTGAAGAATCGCGCACGCGACATATGAGCGTAGCTTGCCATCGTGTCTGCTGACCACGTTTCGCCCGGCGCCTCGATGATCGCGGTCACGAGCTGGGAGAATTCTTTGCCGCGCATCAGCGACCATAGACTGCAGGCGGCACCGTCGCGCACTGCCACTTCGCGCAGCGCATAGAAGAAGAGGAGCTCGGTAAGCCGCGAGATTAATGGCGATGACTCTGCCGAGGCCTTCTGTGCCTCCGCCCGGATCAGGTCAAAGATCACATGCGCGCCCCCGAGCGCAGGGTCGTCCCGCTTCACCACGAGATAGTCGGGCAAAAGCGAGAGGATCAGATTGCCGAGCGTCGATTGGAACTCGAAGAACCCACAGGCAAGCCCCACACTGCCGGCAATCGAGGTATCCAGCGGCTGCATGCTGCCGTGACGCTCGACGGGTTGACCTGCCGCCGGCCGGGTGGGGTCGGGGGACAGGCAATGCGGCAGGTCACGCAGCAGGAACACCGCATCGCCCTCGTGGAGCCGTACGCTGCGCTGGTCATCGGGCAGGTGTAGCCAGCATTCCCCGTGCAACACGACATGGAAACTTGCACGTTCGAATCCCACAGTCGATGCTTGCCATCCGCCGCAATATTGACCGACGTGGAACAGGGTGCTCTTGAGCTCAAGGCCCGCGAGCACCCAATGAACGATTTTTTCAAGGTTCGGATGCATAGTGCGCGTGAACGATACCTCCGGCTGGATGCGCGGAGGATCCGGACCGACTATAAGCACCCGTTGGCAGAAGGGAAAAGATTCATTCGTTGGAAGCTTATTCCCGAGCGGGGAAATCCTCGGTATGCCAATGGGCCCGGCGACTGAGCGCTTGGCCCATCACTAGCGGTGCTTAAAGAAGGCGTCCCTTTCTATGGCGCAAGTAACAGCGCCAAAGCATTGCTTTGTTCGAGGTCGCAGGGAGCTGTGTGCATCCTTAGATCCTGGATAGCCGTGTACGTAGGACGTCGCCTCGCCGCGTCGTGTGGGCCACGCCTTAAGCGACGACGCTTAAGGCGGGGTCGGCGGCTGCAAATGCCGCATACCTGTCAGCGACCGGCGGATAGATCCATTCTTCGCAGATCGTTCGTTTGAGCGCCTTCGCCTCGCTACCGATCATCTTGATCTGACTGCTGGATGTGATGGTCGCGGTGGATGGAGCGAAGCCGCTATTCGATTGCCGGGAAATCCGCGCAAACTGCGCTGTGTTCGAAGGACAGCCGCTCCGGTGGGCGACGCAAGGCGTCTGTTCCATTCACGCGGTGATGCTCGAAGCCCAGAAACTCATGACCGACGTATTCGCTGCGCAGACGTTAGCCGGCCTAGCCGAGAATGTCGATGCAAAAGCGCCTCGTACGTACCATACGGACATTGTTCGCCGGATCGATAACCGGTCAGCAAGCCGCAGGTCAGAGGTGGGCTAGATTTGCCAAAACGTGATTGCGTACGCGTCTTGGGACCACTGTGCCGGTGCCATTTCCTAAACTCGACGGTGTTGGGTTTTGATCCGCGTCCGCTGGGGTCGTAGGACAATTAAAATTCTGAGCGATGCCGCGTGAGGGACGCGGTACTCACGCCGAACGACTGGTTTGCTTCCCGGAAGTTTTCCGGGAAGCACGGGGTTGATTGTGGCGTGTTATGCAGGCTTTATATTCGACGCCTGCTTACCCTTTGGGCCTTGTTTTACTTCAAAGTCTACACGCTGGTTTTCCTGCAGGCTCTTGAATCCATCCGCTTTTATTTCGGAAAAGTGCGCAAACAGATCCTCGCCCCCGTCGTCTGGCGTGATAAATCCGAAACCCTTTGCGTCGTTAAACCATTTGACTGTGCCAGTTGCCATAGAAAATCCCAAACTTAGTAAGAAGATGTATTGCTTTTCGAGAGGGAGCCGGCGCCAAGCGCCGGTCCAGCTCTTCTACGCGAGCACGGATGTCAGAAGCCGAAGCCGCCGGCTCCCGGGCCTTCGCCCTGTGCCGGACCCGAAGAAGGGGCTACGTCCTTCGGTGCTTCGTAGATCGTGGCATCCGTGGTCAGGATCAAGCCGGCGATCGACGCAGCGTTTTGAAGCGCGGTACGCGTGACTTTGGTCGGATCGAGCACACCGATCTCGACGAGGTCACCGTATTCACCCGTTGCCGCGTTGTAGCCAAAATTTCCCGTGCCGCGCGCCACTTCGGCGACGACGACGCTAGCTTCATCCCCCGCATTGGTGACGATCTGTCGAAGCGGTTCTTCGAGCGCACGCAGAACGATCTTTACGCCGGCATCCTGATCGGGGTTGCTGCCCTTCAGTTCTGCAATAGCCTGTTTTACGCGGATCAATGCGACACCGCCCCCCGGCACGATCCCTTCCTCGACTGCGGCGCGCGTGGCATGCAGGGCATCGTCGACGCGGTCTTTCTTTTCCTTGACCTCAATTTCAGTCGCACCGCCGACCTTGATGACGGCCACGCCACCCGCCAGTTTGGCGACACGTTCCTGAAGTTTTTCGCGATCGTAGTCCGATGTCGCTTCCTCGACCTGGCGGCGGATCTGCTTGACGCGTGCTTCGATGTTCGTCTTTGCGCCGGCACCGTCGATCAGGATGGTGTTTTCCTTGCCGACTTCGACGCGTTTGGCTTGACCCAATTCAGCAAGGGTCGCTTTTTCAAGCGTGAGTCCGGTCTCTTCGGCGATGACTTGTCCGCCGGTGAGGATCGCGATGTCTTCGAGAAGCGCCTTGCGCCTGTCACCGAACCCGGGTGCCTTGACGGCTGTCGTCTTCAGGATCCCGCGAATATTGTTGACGACCAGCGTTGCCAGCGCTTCACCCTCGACGTCTTCCGCGATGATCAGCAGGGGACGACCCGCCTTGGCGACTTGTTCGAGCACGGGCAGCAGGTCCCGGATGTTCGAAATCTTCTTGTCGTGCAACAGGATGAACGGATCATCGAGCAGTGCGAGTTGCTTGTCCTGGTTGTTGATGAAGTAGGGCGAAAGGTAACCGCGATCGAACTGCATGCCTTCGACGACATCGAGTTCGTCACCGAGTGACTTGCCGTCCTCGACGGTAATGACACCTTCCTTGCCCACGCGGTCAATGGCTTCCGCGATGCGCTGGCCGATCGATTCCTCGCCGTTGGCCGAGATGGTCGCGACCTGCGCGATCTCCTTGCTCGTCGTGGTGGGACGGCTGATTTTTTTCAGTTCCTCGATCGCGGCGATCACGGCTTTGTCGATGCCGCGTTTCAGGTCCAGGGGATTCAGGCCTGCAGCAACGTACTTCTGACCTTCTCGCACAATCGCTTGTGCGAGCACCGTGGCCGTGGTCGTGCCGTCACCTGCCGCATCGCTGGTCTTTGACGCCACTTCTTTGACGAGTTGCGCGCCGAGGTTTTGCAGACGATCGGCGAGTTCGATTTCCTTGGCGACCGAGACACCATCCTTGGTGACGACCGGCGATCCGTAGCTTCGCTCGAGCACGACATTCCGGCCCTTTGGACCCAGCGTGACTTTGACCGCGTTGGCTAATAGGTTGACGCCTTCGACCAGTCGGGTGCGAGCGGAGTCGCCGAAAACGAGTTCTTTGGCTGCCATATTTGAATCTCCTTGTTGTAGTTAACCGACCACGGCGACAACGTCTTCTTCGCGCAACACGAGCAGTTCGTCGCCGTCCACCTTGACGGTTTGGCCGGCGTACTTGCCGAACAGCACGCGCTCGCCGACCTTGAGGTCGGGCTCGATGCGTCGGCCATCCGTGTCGCGCTTGCCCGGTCCGACGGCGAGGACTTCGCCCTGGTCTGGCTTCTCGGCGGCACTCTCAGGCAGCACGATGCCCGAGGAGGTCTTGGTTTCCTGTTCGATGCGTTTGACGATCACGCGATCGTGAAGTGGGCGCAGGCTCATTGCAGTGTTCCGTTGACAAGGATGCAGTAGGGGATCGAGGTTCGCGGTGCCACGGTGATGCCGCTGGCACTCGAAAACCTAGAGTGCCAAGTATAAAAATCCTGTGGGGGAGAACTCCAATATTGATTTGGAGAATCGATATCCGTCTTTGTGGAAAATGGAAACGCGCAAGGGGAGGGCGAGAAGCCGGGCAGACGTGTTCGAGAGTACGTCCGTTTCATGGAAGCGATGTGCCCAGGCGTGGGATCGCTATCGATGGCGCTGGGGAAAGCTTTACAGGATTTCTTCGTTCGGAGTCACCGGGTGATTTGATTATGCTCAAGTCCCTCCCCTCCGGCATATGTCTGGCCATCTCCTCGCTGGCGTTTCGATCATGAGCAGCCACTCCGAACCTCCGCAATTGATATCGCTTCCGGACAGCGAGAATCGAGCTCTGTCGATCCGCGCCAAAGCGCTGGTGTTCGCCGATCCGAAATCGCTTGCGATCCTGCGTTTCATCGAACAGGTGGGGCCGAGCAACGCACCCGTCCTGATTCTTGGCGAAACGGGCACCGGCAAGGAGCTGGCGGCGCGTCATATTCACCATGTGAGTGGACGCACCGGTGCGTTTATCGCGGTGAACTGCGGGGCCATCAATCCGCAACTGGCCGAGAGCGAGTTGTTCGGTCACGAAGCGGGCTCGTTTACCGGGGCGAATTTGCGTCGGGCGGGTTACTTTGAGGAGGCCCACGGCGGTACGCTGTTTCTCGATGAGATCGGCGATCTCGCGCCAGCCTTGCAAGCGAAACTGTTACGCGTGTTGCAGGAGGGTGAGGTGACGCGTGTCGGTGCGAATCGCGCCAAGCCCGTCGACGTGCGCGTCGTGGCGGCGACCAATGTCGATCTCGAACAGGCCGTCCTGGCAGGCAATTTCCGGATGGACTTGTTCTATCGGATCAATCTTGCCAGTGTGCGGCTGCCACCCTTGCGAGAGCGACCTCAGGATGTGCTACTGCTCGCGGAGCACTTTCGCGGCCGCTATTGCGCACAGCTCAAGCGGGCCCAGCCAATGTTGTCCGAGGCGGCGGTACAGGCGCTTCAGGCCTATCCCTGGCCCGGCAATATTCGCGAGCTCGAGAACGTCATCCATCTGGCGTTGTTGGTGTCGAACGGCAATCTGATTCGTCCGGAACATCTGAAGTTTTCAGAAGCGCTTGCCGGCTACATGCAGCCTGCGCATGACGACAAGGGTCTGCCGCAGGACGAGATCAAGGAGGGAGTGCTACGTCTATTTCGCTCGCCCGGGGAGAGCCTCTTGCGTGATGTCGAGCAGCTCGTCGTGTGCGAGGCCTATGCCTACTGTCGTTTTAGTCAGGTCCGCACGGCGGCACTCCTGGGTATCACGCGCAATACGGTCCGGACCTTGCTGGCACGCCACGGGCTGCTTCAGGAAGGTCGCGCCGAAGCCGCGCTCGACGATCTCGGCGAGCAATGACAGCGACGTCCGGGCTGGGGTGGTAATCTGAGGCGCTCAGTGCGCAGCCGCCCGCCGTTTGATGGCTCGCACGCGAGAAAGCACATGCTCTCCCACACGGATCGATTCTTCCAGGTGCGGGTATGACGACAGCAGGAACGCATCGACACCGAGCACGTGGTATTCGTGAATGCGCGCGGCGACCTGGTCGTAGCTGCCGACCAGCGCGGTGCCGGCGCCGCCGCGAATCAAACCCACACCGGCCCAGAGATTCGGAGACACTTCGAGTTCGCGAAGGCCGCGCAGTTCGCCCGAGTTCAGGCTTGTTTGCCGTTGTTGTCCGACCGACTCGTAGGTGGCGATATGCCGTTGCGCGTCGGAGATCGCCTGCCCCTGGATTTCGCTGAGCAACTCATCGGCACGTTCCCATGCGGCATGCTCGGTCTCGCGGGCGATGATATGGACGCGCAGCCCAAAATGGATCGATCGCCCGAATACGCGGGCCAAAGTACGCAGCCGATTGACCCGCTCGCGGACCATGCCGGGCGGCTCCGCCCACAGCAAATAGGTATCGGCCTGGCTCGATGCGACCTGCTCGGCAAGCGTCGACGCGCCGCCGACATACAGCGGCGGCGGGGTATCGAGCGGATAGCCGCGGTGGTACGGACTCAATGAGTAGTGGCGGCCCGAGAAAGCATATTCTCCGCCGGCCCAGAGTTGGCGCAACAAGCGGAGGCACTCAGCTGTGCGGCGATAGCGATCGTCATGCGCGAGAAAGTCGCCTAGTGCCCGTTGCTCGTGGGCGCTGGAGCCGGTCGCGGCAAAAAGCTTCAGCCGGTTGTTGCAGATCTGCTGGAGGGTCACGGCCTTTTGCGCGAGGTAGCTTGGCTGCTCGAGCCCGGGTCTGAAAGTCACCAGAAACTGGATCCGAGTCGTGGCGTTCGCGAGCATCGCACTGACCAGCCATGGATCTTCGAAGCCGGCGGCGGTGGGGACAAGCAAGCCGTCAAATCCCGATGACTCGGCAGTCTCGGCGACGCGCCGCAGGTAGGCGGGCGTAGCCGGCCGGAAGTCCTGCATGAAGGCAGCAGGACGAGGCAGGCCGCTGTTCGCCAGGTGGGGGCCATCGCCATTGGTGGGAAGAAACCAGTCGAACTCGATCATGCTTGCGACTCCCCGGTATCGGGATGGGACCTGCCCTCGGTGGAGCCGGCTGGCGGGGCAAGCGCTATGCCGCGCGAAACGCGCGCAGCATAGAAGAGGGATGGGGAATGCGGCATCGGCTCTCCGAGAACCTGATAGGCGTGTTCAATGGTTTGCCGGGCAAACTCGCCAGGATCGAATGGCTCCAGCAATCCCGCGCAAGGATGCGCACCGTCGGGGCACGATGGCTCGGTACCTGCCTCCCAAAAGAAGGCAGGCTGCCGCGCGTTCAGATCGGGCAGTTGTCCGTTCTCGACCTGGAAATAGGTGCCACGGTAGTGCAGCGGAGCGGGATCGCGCCAGAGCGCATCGAAAATGGCGAGAAACTCGGCGCGTCGAGCTAGCCGTTGATCCAGATTCAGGTGGTCGTGGCGGTCGTCGAAAGGGTGATCGGAGGTCATCTGCAAGGAGACCCGTCCACCACTTAGCGACTGGAGGCTTTGAGCGAGATGAGCGGCCGCGACGGGCAGGATCGTGCTGGCGCGCAGTGACACCATCAGGCCCAGCTGCGACACGTCCGACAGATCCGTGAGCAGGGTGGCGGCCACCATCCAGGGATCCGGATCGTCCGGATCGCTCGGGATCCACAAGGTATCGAAGCCTGCGTCCAACGCGGCGCTTGCCAACGTCATCCACTCGCGCACGCCCCGATGGCGAGCGATTGCCGACTCGTTCGTGAAGCCCAGACGCAAGATCTGCCGGGGCGGCCTGACCTTCGTCTGACAGTTCACGCGAGGGCCGGGGAGGTCGCCGCTTGCCAGCCAAGCGCCGGTGCGATGACTTCTGCGACGACCCTCATTCGGCGCAAGGTCTGGTCGAGCGTTGAACGCTCGGACTGCACCACCGGAATAAAGTAGTCGGCGAATCCGAGCAATGCCGGATCGGCGAGGAGGGTCTCGATGATCTCATCGGGGTGACCATGGTGAACATTCAGCAGTTGGACGATTTGCGCGGGAGTCAAGGTGCGAGCGTCGCCATGGCCCGTTCGCGCGAGCCAGTCGGCGTGTCGCAAGACGTCGGGGGCGATTTCGGCGAGCGATGTCTGCTTGTCGCGAGCCGGGAACACGGCCCGCACGATGCCGAGGCGGGGTCCATGCGCAGGTCGGGCAGGAGCGGCCTGCCAGGCGTCGAGATAGGCCTCGGCCAGCGGTCGCTGGACGGTCAGAGGATCGTGGACTGCCGTGCCGAGCAGGAGCCCGTTGCCTTGTGAAGCGGCGAATTGCGCACCATCGATCGACGAATGGGAGTGCCAGAGTCGGCTGAAGAGCCCTGAGGCGGCGGGCTGAAGCGTCAACTCCGCCAGCGATCCGGCGCTGCCTGCGCGGAGGACCGGTTGACCGCCGAGCGCGCGCTGCAGAATGTCGAGCCTGGACGCGAACTGTGTCTGACGTTGTTCGACATCGAGACCAAACGCCTCAAAGGCGTCGAGATTGGCGCCCCCGCTGCCGAGGCCCAGTTGAAGTCTGCCGCGCGCGAGCGCGTCGAGCACGGCCACGTCCTCCGCGAGACGGAGCGGATCCTCCATCGGTAGCGTGATGACACCGGTTCCGAGCTCGATATGTCGCGTTCGCTCGGCGACGGCGGCAAGCAATACGAGTGGGGAGGGAAGTCGGCCGAATTCTTCTTGCAGGTGATGTTGTGCGACCCAGCCTCCGTCGTAGCCCAGTTGCTCGGCGGCCACAAATAGCTCGATTAGCTCGGTATAGACCGTGCGTGGGTCACCCCTGCCGTGTACATGGGTCAGGAACCCGAGTTTGAAGGGGCGGCGGAGCGGCAAGGGCGTGGCGGTTCGGGACATGTCGGCGTTCCGGATTGACGGGTCACTGGGGAGATCAACGATGCAAGGCTGAAGCGTCGAGCGCAGGTGCGACTGCCGTTGCGACGTACTCAAGACGGCGGATGGCGTCGTCGAGCGATGTGCTCTCGGTCTGGACCTGGACAATTAGATCGGTCGCGTAAGGCAGCGCCGCGTCGTTCTGCAGGGCTTCGACGATCTGGTCGGGAGTGCCATGCAACACACCTAGCTGCGCCAGTGCGGCACCCAGGTCGGTCTCGACCGGCGTCGCTGTGCCGGTGAGAGTCGCCATGCGTTCGATATAACGTCGAATATCGGGGCCAATGGCCGTCCGTACCGCCACCGGATCTTCACCCGGCACGATGGCACGCACGAGCGCAATTCTGTACGGATGTGCATGGCTCCACGATTGCCGATAACGCGCGGCAAGGTCTGCCTCGGTGAGCTGACCCGCACGAGTGCGGGCGATGATCAATCCGTTGCCATTTTCCGCGGCCGACTGCGCGTAGCTGGTGGCTTGCCAGAGCCGTTGGCGCAACGCGCTGCCTGGGGGCTGCAGCGTCGCCCCTTGCACAGTGAGGAGCTCGCCGCTCAGCGCGCATTGAAGCGCGCGCATCGACGCCGCCTGCTGGGCGTGCCGTTGCTCGATATCCTGACCGAATGCCTCGAACACCCGGGGATCGAAGCCCGCGCCGAGACCCAGTTCGAGTCGTCCGTCCGACAATGCGTCGAGCACCACCGCGTCTTCGGCGAGCCGTAACGGGTGTTCCAGCGGAAGCACGATCACCCCCGTGCCCAGGCGAATACGGCGCGTGCGCTGCGCGGCCGCGGCCAGCAGGACCAGCGGAGAGGGCAGGCGCCCTGACTCGGTGCCGAAGTGGTGTTGAGCAACCCATGCACTGTCGAAACCGAGTGCTTCCGCGGCTTCGAAGAGCGCCAGTGTCTCGTGAAGCACGTCGGGCGACCGATCGGGCCGATAGACTCGCGTCAGGACGCCCAGCCGAAGGCGGCCACTCATGACTGGACCTGCGACTCAAGTGCAGCCGGTGGCCGGTGCGTCGCCGTCGGGTCTTCGGCAGTGCCGATGAGGTCACCCCGCACGGATGAGCTCGCCCTTTTGAACGCGGGACGTGGCAAGCCCAATTGATGTCTGAGAGTGGGTCCTTCGTACTCGGTTCGGAACAATCCGCGGCGTTGCAGCTCCGGGACCACAAGGTTGACAAAATCATCGAGCGCGCCGGGTAACCAGGGGAACGTCAGGTTGAATCCGTCGGCGCCGTGCCCGTGAAACCATTCTTCGATGTGATCGGCGATGGTTTGGGCCGTGCCCGTGACTGCGCCCGCGCTGGCGAACCGCTGATAGAGCTGGCGGATGGTCAGGTTTTCTTTACGCGCGAGATCGACGATCAGCTGCTGCCGACTTTTGCTTCGATTGGTGGCAGGCAGTTCCGGCAACGGCCCGTCAAGCGGATACGCTGACAAGTCGAAGTCGCCCGCGTTGTCGGCCAGCAGGCGCAAGCCGAGGACGGGGTCGATCAGATCCTGAAGTGCCTGTAGTTTGGTACGCGCCTCGGCCTCGCTTGCTCCCACGATGGGCGTCAGACCCGGCAAGATTTTCAGATGATCGGGTGAGCGACCATAGTCTTCCATTCGGTCTTTGACGTCACGATAGAACGCCTGTGCATCGGAGAGATTGTGCTGCGCGGTGAAGATTAGTTCCGCATAGCGTGCGGCAAGGTCGCGACCCGCTCCGGAAGAACCGGCCTGCACGAGCACGGGATGGCCCTGCGGAGTGCGGGCCACATTGAGCGGACCGCGCACCGAGAAATGCTTGCCCCGATGGTTCAGCACATGCAGCTTGTCCGGGTCGAAGAAGAGTCCGCTTGCCTTGTCTTCGACGAATGCGTCATCTTCCCAGCTGTCCCATAGCCCCGCGACGACCCGGTAAAACTCTTCGGCCCGCTCATAGCGTGAGGCGTGATCGAGATGATGTTCGAAACCGAAGTTCCATGACTCGTCGGGGACGACCGAGGTGACAAGATTCCATCCGGCACGGCCACTGCTTAAATGATCCAGCGAGGCAAACTTGCGGGCAATGTGATACGGCTCGTTGTAAGTCGTGGTCGCCGTCGCGATCAATCCGATGTGCGTGGTGACCGCTGCCAGAGCGGATAGCAGCGTCAGTGGTTCGAACGTTTCTGCCTTCGCACTCCGTCTCAGCGAGTCGATATGGCTGCCTTGAGTGGCCACGACATCGGCGATGAACAACGCGTCGAACCTGCCGCGCTCGGCAGTCTGGGCCATCTGTCGATAGTGGGCAAAATCACGGTTACCGCCTGCGTGCGCGAGCGGATGCCGCCAGCCGACTACATGACTGCCACTGCCGTTGAGCATCGCGTTGAGTTTGAGTCTGTCAGTGCGTGAACTCATGGGACGCCTCTCCTTGTGAGCACTCAAAGATCAATACGTGTATGCCACCCGCAGACCGAGCGTGCGGGGTTCGCCCGCTGCAGCGACGCTGGTCCCTGGCAAGAAGAAGTTTTTCGTCAGGTCGTATTGGCGATTGAGCAGGTTGTCGACCCAGAAAGTGAACTTCCAGTGCTTGCCCGGGGGCGCCACAGATACGCTCGCATTGACGAGCCAATAGGAATCGACCGTATAGCCCGGGCCGAGCAGCAGGAGTTGGGAGTAGGTGTCGCGATAGCTGTAGTTCGTTTCTGCCCGGACCTTGTAACCGTGCGCGAGGAAGCTATAGGCGATCTGGCCGCCATAACTCAAACGAGGAAAGCTCAGCGCGGTGCCGTTATAGTCGGAGTAGACGTTGGCGCCGGCGGCCACCGATGCCTGGGTGTTGTAGGTGACGAAGGGCGCGTTGTACTTGCCTTCCTTGTAGCCGACATACTGAGTGATATCGAGCCCGTCGATGGGCTGCCACTCGAGCTCGCTCTCAAAGCCGTCAATCCGCGATTTCGGGGCGTTGACGAAGGTGCCGATCAAGGACTGTGAGGTCGAGTCGAAGACTGCCGAGAGTACTTGCTGATCGCGATAGTCGTAGTGGAATGCCGAGGTGTTGAATCGCAGCGTATCGGTGAGGTCGCTCTTGAAGCCGATTTCATAGGCCGTCAGCGATTCAGGTTTGAACGGGGCAAGCGCGTTGGAGTTCGCCGTGTTGTGAGCGGTAAAGCCGCCGGACTTGTAGCCCCGGCTGATGGTCGCGTAGAGCAGGGTGGCGGGGGTGAGGTCGAATTCCAGTCCGAGCTTGCCCGATGTACCGTTCGAAGTCAGAGACTGATTGGCGGCGCCGGCTGTGAAGCCTGCGAACGGCGTGAAGCCCGGACTCAGGGTGCCGGATTCGAAGTCGTTCAGATCGCGGCTCTCATGCTCCTGGCGAATCCCGACGATGCCACGCAGACGGCTCGTGATGTCGTAGGTTGCCTGACCGAATACGCCGAGGGTGTTGACTTCCTGACTGTACTTCGTGAGCGCGATAAAGCCGAGTCGATCGCTGAAGTCGGAATAGAACTTCTCATCGAGATTGTCGTGAGAGTAGAAGGCTCCCGCCACCCAGCGAAGCCGCGAGGCAGTGTTGGAACTGACACGGAGCTCCTGGGTGAACTCGTTGACCGTGTCGTCGAAGTATTCGTCCGAATCGTGATACGACGTGGCATCCCAATCCTGATATTCGCGTCGATGAAGGTAGTTGTACGCCGTGATGCTGGTGAGTTGCACCAGACCGAGATTCCAGGTCGCGGTGATATCCACGCCCGCGTTGTCGTTGTCGCGTCCTGGCTTAGCGTCCGCTGACAATCCCGTCACCCGTGCAAACGCGGGGTTCAGATTCCAGGCCGTCAGCGAGTGATTGGTATCGGCGGGAATGACCTGGCCGGTCTTGGCCGACGTGTACGGTTGGAAGAGGTACAGGCCTTCGTCGTCGGATTTGTCGTAACCGCCATGGGCGCTCAGATGCAGCTTGAAGTCGGGCGTGAGATCCCAATCCAGTTGCCCGCGCAGGGCCGCCTTATCGTTGTTGCCCAGGGACTGGCCGGTGTCGCGGTTGGTTTGCCAGGCGCCGAAATCTGAAGTGGTGAAGGCGAAACGACCTCGCACGGTATCGCTGATCGGGCCGGATATGTAACCGTCAGTGTTAAACAGGTTGTGCGAACCGTATTCCGCGGAAATGCCTGCCTCGAAGTCGCGCGTGGGTTGGTTGGTGATGAAGTTGATGGTGCCCCCCGTGGTGTTGCGCCCATAGAGCGTCCCTTGCGGTCCTCGGAGTACCTCGACCCGGTCGATATCAAAAATCTGGCCTTGGGTCTGGATCGGCAGCGCGTAGGCCACGTCGTCGATGTTGATGCCGACGGTGGAGGCGTTGTTCGAGGTGTAATCGATAAAACCCACACCTCGAATGCGGAACTGCGGTTGGCCGCCGCCGAAAGCCGGCTCGACTTCGACGCTGGGTGTGGCGTGCTGGATATCGTTCACATTGTTGATGTCGAGTTCCTTGAGGCTGTCGCCGCCCAGAACCGAAATCGATGCGCCGACATCCTGCGCGGATTGCTCGCTGCGCTCCGCGGTCACGACAACATCGCGGAGCTTGGCTTTCTGAGGGGCCTGAGTCTTGTCGCCGGGGTCGCGTGGCTGGGTCGCGTCCTGGCCGACGGGGACTTCAGCTCCCGAAGACGCAGAAGGGGTCTGCTGGGCATACAACGCAAGTGGGAACGCCAGGAACGCGGACGCGCTGATGGAAGCACCTAGTCGTGTGTATTTCATTGAATCCCCTGATGGCTATGATTTTTGAACGTGCCGCGCTTGCCGTGTTGGAACGACGATGCGTCGGCCGCACTGCTGTGCGGTAGTGGGCGGTTGCCTGAAGACGGGCTCCGATTTGCAACATGTGTGCCAGCATGAGTTACGCTTGTGGCGCAAGGGGTGCACCGGAGCAGCGCGGGAAAATGGCGACATACGTGTTGGATCCCCGGCGATGCATCGAACCGCTTTGCTGGAAAACCAGCACGGGGTTGTTGGGATGAGCGGGCCGGGCGCGGATCTGCTGGGTTTGCAGCATGTCGCGCCGAAAGCAGCGTTGCGCTCCCCGGGACGCCAGCTTCAAGTGACTGAAAAGTCGGGCCTTTGTGCCTGGCGCAGGTCTTGCTAAAAGGGACCTGCGCTTTTCCACTGAGGATGTCCATGAGCATTGCCACGCCCCCCGATACACCGTTGCGCGGTATCAGCGACGACGCAGTCGCTGCGCGCCCGCCGGCAGACCGCATCCATGACGATGCGCACGCGATAGAGACGGCTCAGCGGCTTGCGGCCGAAATCGTGCGAGAGGCCTCGACACGTGACCGCGAGCGTCGACTGCCGCTTGCGGAACTGGATCTCTTTTCCGGTAGCGGCTTGTGGGGGATTACGGTTCCCCGGGCTTACGGCGGTGCGCAAGTCGCGCTGACGACGTTGGGCGAGGTGGTCAAGATCGTCGCGCAGGCGGACCCTTCGGTCGGGCAGTTGCCGAAGAATCACTTTCACGCGCTCGATATCGTCCGGCTGGCCGGTAGCGAGGCACAGCGTCGCAAGTTCTTCGATGCAGCGCTGGCTGGCAAGCGTATTGGCCACGCTGCGGCCGAGCGCAACACCAAGACTGCGCTCGAGAGCGCTACGCGTCTGACGCTGCAAGGGGGCAAGCTGCGTCTGAACGGGCAGAAGTTCTATAGCACCGGCGCCTTGTTCGCCGACTGGATTGCCGTGCTCGCGGTAGACGACGACGGACGCTACGTGCAGGTGTTCGTCGAGCGCCGGCAGCCCGGGCTGCATATCACCGACGACTGGAGCGGGTTCGGCCAGCGCACGACCGCGAGCGGTACCTTGACACTCGAGGAGGTCGAAGTCGACCCCCAACATGTCGTATCCATCCAGAGCGCATTCGAGCGGCCAACGCTGGCGGGGCCGATTTCGCAATATCTGCACGCTCAGATCGATACGGGCATCGCGCGTGCAGCGCTAGCCGACACCATTGAATTCGTCACGACGCGCAGCCGTCCGTGGGCCGATAGCGGAATCGCGCGGGCTTCCGACGATCCGTACGTGATCCGCGACGTGGGCGACTTGCAGATCCGGTTGCTTGCCACTGAGGCATTGCTCGAGAAGGTGGCGAATCGACTCGAAGGACTGCCGCCGACGCTCGACGACGAACAGGTAGCCCTCGCCTCGGTGGAGGTGGCTGCGGCCAAGGTACTAAGCACGGAACTCGTGCTGCAGGCGACCAACAAACTCTTCGAGTTGTCGGGAACACGCTCGGTGCTCAGTGAATACAACCTCGACCGACACTGGCGCAACGCCCGGACGCACACGCTACACGACCCGGTCCGCTGGAAATATCACGTCGTGGGTAACTATGTTCTCAACCAGGTCAACCCGCCGCGTCACGGATATATCTGATGATCGATCCACAACACACCTCGAACCCGATCACACCCGGGAATGCCCCTGAGTCAACCAGGCGACGCACGTTGATGGCCGCTGCGCTCGGGGTCGTTGCCGTTGAACTTGCGGGACCCGTACGTGCCGCTATCACGCCGAACGCGGGCGGCGACACTGAGAATGCCCGGCAGGGCGGTACGCTGATTTTGGTCGCTCAACCCGAACCTCCGTCGCTGGTCCACGCACTGACGCCCCATGTTTCGTCGCAATACGTCGGCGGAAAGATATTCCAGGGTCTGTTGAGCTTCGACTCGCAGATCCAGCCGATCCCCGTGCTAGCAACGCAGTGGACGCCCTCTGCGGACGGCCTGCATTACACCTTCAGTTTGCGCCGCGATGTGCGCTGGCACGACGGCCAGCCCTTCGGCGCGAAGGATGTCGTCTTCACTCTGAATGAAATCGCACCGCAGACGATGCCGCGTGTCAAGATCGTGTTCGACGAATATGTCGAGTCGATCCGGGCCAATGGTGACGCGCAAGTGGATGTTCGCCTGAAGAAGCCTTATGCAGGTTTGCTGGATCTGCTGGGAAGTGGCTTGCTGCCGATTCTGCCTCGGCATCTGTATGCAGGGCAGGACGTGCGGACCAATCCGGTCAACCAGCATCCGGTCGGCACGGGTCCCTTCGTCTTCAAGGAATGGAAGCACGGCGCGTTCATCCGACTCGAGCGCAACCCGGACTATTGGCGAAAGGGCCTGCCCCATCTCGACGGGATCGTGTTCAACGTAATTCCGGACGCTTCATCGCGAGCGATCGCCTTCGAACAGGGACATATCCATGCACTGCGTGCGGGGGATGTCGACTACTCCGATGTCAAGCGGCTCTCCAAGTTGCCGGGTGTCGACTACACGACGAGTGGCTGGGAGTTGTTTTCGGGCATGGCGTTCCTCGAACTCAACCAGCGCAAGCCGCCATTCAGCAACGTGCTGGTGCGTCAGGCCGTCCTCCACGCGCTGAACCGTCAGTTCATCGTCGACCACATCTTCTTTGGTTTTGGCAAGGTGGCGAGCGGCCCGTTCATTTCAAGCAACCCGTTCTACGATGCGAACACACCACAGTTTCCCTACGATCCAGAGAAAGCTCGCGCGTTGATCCGGCAATCGGGCGTCGATGTCGGTCAGTCAGTGCTGACTCTGATCAACGGCGAAAAAGGTGGCGCATGGGAGCGCGTTGCAGAATACACCCAGCAGGCGCTCGCTCAGGTGGGCTTCAAGATCAAGGTGCAGACCACCGACGCCGCCAGCTGGTATGCCCACGTCGCGGACTGGGACTTCGACTTGAGCTACAACTTTCTGTTCCAGAACGGTGACCCTGCGTTCAGCATCGCGTCGCTGTATCGGGCAGACGGGATCTCGAAGGGCTCGCCGTTCGGCAATGTTGAAGGCTATGCCAACCCCAAGGCCGATGCCCTGTGGGATGCGGCAGAACAGTCTACGGACGCGGCGACGCGCAAAGCGCGCTATGACGAGCTCCAGACGATTCTCGCCAACGACGCAGCCATCACCAATGTGTTCGAGATGGTCAACCCGACGCTCTACCGGCACAACGTGCATAACCTGCTGCGTACGGCGACGAGTCTGAACGACAGCCTCGACGACACCTGGATCGGCTAGGCCATGGGCATCCTGCTGCAGGTTTTTGCGAAGCTTGCCAAGGCATTGCTCATGGTGATCGCGGTGGTGGTGGCGAACTTCTTTCTGATCCGCCTCGCACCGGGCGACCCGGCTCTCGTGCTGGCGGGCGACACCGGCTCGGGAGATGCCGCGTATGTCGCGCATCTGCGCGAGACGCTGGGATTGAACCATTCGCTGGGCGGGCAGTTCCTGACCTATCTCGGTCGCCTGGCGCACCTCGACTTCGGCTTCTCATATCACAATCAGGAATCGGTGCTGTCTCTCGTGTTCGAGCGGTTGCCTGCGACCCTGCTCCTGATGTCGGCCGCGTTCCTAGTATCGATCGTCGGGGGGGTACTTGTGGGCCTGCTAGGTGCATATGGCGAGACGGCCGCACGGCGGCGATATCGCTGGCTCGCCCGGCTGGTCGGCGGCGCGTCGCTGCTCGTCTATGCCACGCCGCTCTTCTGGCTTTCGCTGATGCTGATGATCGTATTTTCAGTTGTGCTCGACTGGCTGCCTTCGTTCGGCATGGAAACGGTCGGCGCCGGTTATCAGGGCCTGCGGCGGCTGGCCGATATCGGTGCTCACCTGGCACTCCCCGCGCTGTCGCTCGGTGCAGTTTATGGTGCCGTCTATGTGCAGTTGACGCGTGCCGCGGTGCTTGACGCCATGGGCCTGGACTTCGTCAAGACCGGACGCGCAAAGGGCGTCTCCGAGACGAGGATCCTGTGGGTTCATGTCCTGCGTAACGCGCTGCTGCCGATCGTCACGTTCGGCGGTATTCAGCTTGGCCAACTCGCGGGCGGCGCACTGATTACCGAGACCGTGTTTTCATGGCCTGGGCTTGGCAGTCTGATGTTCGACGCGCTGCTGCAGCGTGACTATCCCGTGCTGCTCGGTATCCTCGCCTTGGTCTCGGCGCTGGTGGTGCTCTTCAATCTGTTGACAGATCTGATGTATCGGCTAGTCGATCCTCGCGTCGGCAGTGGGGCACTTGCATGAGGGGCACACCGGAGCAGGGATTGCTGCGCTCGCCCAGGATCATAGTGGGGGCGCTCTTGCTTGGCGCGATGATTGTCGCGGCCATAGCGGCGCCATGGTTCGGCGCATCGCCCTGGGATATGGTCGGCGATCCGCTGCTCAAGCCCTTGACCGTGGCACACCATCCGCTAGGCACCGACATGCTGGGTCGGGACATCCTGACGGGGCTCGTGTGGAGCACGCGTGTATCGCTCTCAGTCGGGATCGCCGCCACGATGGCAACGCTTCTGATCGGTGTCTCGATCGGTGCACTCTCAGGCTGGTGCGGTGGCTGGGTCGACGACGCGCTCATGCGTGTGGCTGAACTGTTTCAGACTGTGCCACAGTTCGCTCTGGCAGTAGTGATCGCCGCAGTGCTCGGGGCTTCGCTCGAATCCACCGTGATTGCGATCGCGGTGGCATCGTGGCCCGCGATTGCACGCCTGGTGCGCGGCGAGTTTCTGAGCCTTCGCGAGCGCGAGTTCGTGCTAGCCGCTCGTGTGGTGGGTCAGCGACCTCTGACGATTGTCTGCACGCAGATATTGCCGCACGCACTGGCGCCGATCGCCGTATTGGGTTCCCTGATGGTGGCGAGTGCCATCCTGACCGAGTCGGCCCTCTCATTTCTAGGTCTGGGCGATCCGGCCCAGATGAGCTGGGGCTTCATGATCGGGGCCGCGCGCAATGTGATCCGCGACGCGTGGTGGCTCAGCGTATGGCCGGGCCTGGCGATCCTCGTGACAGTACTGGCGATCAACCTGGTCGGCGAAGGCCTTCGCCGGGCGCTCTCCGTCTCGGAACAGTCGCTGCGGAGAGTGGGATGACGGGGACCGCAAGCGCGCCGCTATTGAGCATCGAGCATCTCACGATCGCCTTGCCGCCGGGTGCGGATCGGACTCACGCGTTACGCGAGGTGTCCCTACAGGTCAGGCGCGGTGAAGTCATGTGTGTCGTCGGTGAATCGGGGTCTGGCAAGTCGATGCTGGCCCACGCGATCACCGGTCTGCTCTCCGCCGGCGTTCACCGCGCAGGGGGGCGCATCCTGTTTGAAGGCAACGACCTCGGCAGCCGCAGTGCCGAGCAGATGCGCGCGCTGCGGGGAAGCGACATCTCGATGATCTTCCAGGAGCCCCTGTCCGCGCTGAATCCGCTGATGAGCATCGGCCGCCAGATCGAAGAAACGCTGCAGGTGCACCACGTGCTCAGCGGACGGCGAGCGCGTGCGGCACGCGCGGCGCGTGTCATCGAATTGCTCGGGCTGGTGGGTCTCCCCGAGCCTCTTGTTCTGCGCCACGCTTATCCGTCGACACTCTCGGGTGGCCAGCGCCAACGTGTGCTAATAGCCATCGCGCTGGCACTGGAGCCCGCGTTGTTGATCGCGGACGAACCGACGACCGCGCTAGATGTCACGACACAGGCAAAGATCCTCGACCTGATTGCACAAGTCCAGCGCGCTCGGCAGATGGGGGTGTTGTTCATCACCCATGACTTCGGCGTCGTCGCGGAAATCGCCGATCGAGTTGCGGTCCTCGAACATGGCGTGCTCGTCGAGTGTGGGGAGGCCCGTCAGGTGCTGAACGCGCCATGCCACCCTTACACGCAGCAGTTGCTCGACGCCGTGCCGCATGGGCGTTTCGCGAGCCGCGCGGCCTCTCGTGACGACACACCTCTGCTCAAGGTCGAGCACTTGCATAAACACTATCCCGCACGTCGACCGGCGGAATTTTCCCCATGGCGGCGGCGCGCGGTCGTGCCCGCGCTCGACGATGTGAGCTTCTCGCTGCATCGAGGCGAGACGCTGGGCATTGTCGGTGAGTCGGGCTCGGGCAAGTCGACCCTGGCCCGCGCGCTATTGCGACTGGGTCATCTCAATGCCGGCCGCATCGTGTTCGAGCAGGTGGACATCACCGCTCTGACTGAGCGCCAGTTGCGGCCCCTGCGGCACCATATCCAGATGGTGTTCCAGGATCCGTTCGCGTCGCTCAACGGCCGGCAGAAGGTAGGGGCGATCGTCGCTTCAGGACCGATCGCGCAGGGCCTGCCGCGCGCCGACGCGCATCGGCGTGCCCTCGAATTGCTGGCGCTGGTCGGCTTGTCGGCCGCCGCCGCCGATCGTTATCCGCATCAGTTTTCGGGCGGGCAGCGGCAACGGATCAGTCTTGCACGGGCGCTTGCGCTCGAACCTAAGATTCTCGTCGCCGACGAGGCGGTATCGGGCCTCGATGTGTCGGTGCAGGCCCAGGTGATAGAGCTGCTGCATGAGGTGCAGCAGCGCATGGGACTGTCGCTGATCTTCATCACTCACGACTTGCGCATCGCGGCACAGATCTGCGACCGCATTGCCGTCATGCGGGCCGGTCGAATCGTCGAGATCGGCGAGGTCGCGCAGGTCTTCGAGGCCCCGCGGCATCCTTATACGCGTCAACTGATCGAAGCATCGCCAGGGCGGCGTGCGCCAGTGCTGAGCTCACCCGCCATCGTGGAATGTGTTTGACACGTTAAAACCCGCTTGAATGACAGGAGCACGCCATGCGTGAAAATGCAGATCCGGGCCTGCTGACGCAAGCGCTCGTTAAAGGTGAACCGATCGAGGTCCGTGCGGGCCGTATTCTCGACGTCGCCCACCATGCGGCGCCGTCTGAGGCCGCACACCACGACACCGTGGTTTTCTTCGCCCATGGAGGCGGGGGAAACAAGAACCAGTGGCGCTATCAATGGCAGGCCGTCGTCGAAGCGGGCTACAGCGCCGTGGCGTGGGATTTTCTCGGGCACGGAGCAAGTCCGCGCCCGGCCGTCGGCGGTGCCGACTCGCCGTACCACGGCGAACAGACACTGCTCGACTATCTCGCGATCCTCGAGCGCTACAAGGGCGCGCGCAACGTGCTCGTGGGTCATTCGATGGGTACGGGCAGCACGCTGCGGCTACTGCAGCAACTGGCTGCGCTGGGCCGACTCGAAGAGGTGGCCGCCGCGCTGTTGCTAGGCACTCAGCTGACGCGGCCGCCGCGAGGCGGCGTGCTCGAGTGGCCGACGTGGATTGTGTCGCTGCTCAAACCGTTCTTTGCGCGACGTTTTCGCCGGCTCGCGTGGCACCCGCTGGCTGACCCGCTGCTGGTGGCTTTCGAAGAGCGCACGGCGGCCAGGAACACGATGGCGATCATGCAGGCCGTGATGCGCGACGCGTTATGGGCAGAGGCCGACCGACTTGCAGACTTGGCGTTGCCAATCGTTCTGGTGTCAGGAGACAGCGATGCACTGACGCCGCCGGCGGGCGCGCGTGCGCTGGCTGAGGCGCTGACGTTCGGTACGTTTATCGAACTTCCGGATTGCGGCCACCAGATCATGCTCGAGAAGCCCGCCACGGTGAACCGTGTTCTCGGCGACGTGCTCGCGTTCGAACCGCGTGCTCGCGGTGACGCTGGCCTTACGGCGGCGCAGTGACTCGAATGCCCACGCGACGGGCTATCGCTGTATTTGCTCTTAGGAAATGACGTTTTCTTGGTTCTCTCGTGCGCCGGGGTCTTTCATAGTGACGTTGGTGGCTATAGGCGGTTGCCCTGGACACTGAAGTTGTGGTTCGCCGCGTCCCTGAACGCGCGATAGACAAAGATCCGTGTGGAGATATAGATGACGGTAGCAACTCAAACCAGCACTACTCAGGAAGCACTCGAAGCGGCACGCGCAGTGGGGCGCTCAGCCGGACTGGCGTATGCAGGCGGCATTTCGCCCCGGCAAGCCTGGGCTCTCGTCGAGGCCGGCGAAGCGGTGCTCGTCGACGTCCGGACGAACGAAGAACGGGTGTTTGTCGGTTATGTTCCCGAAAGTGTGCATGTGCCCTGGGCCACGGGCACCAGCTTGACGCGCAACCCGCGTTTCACGCGCGAGCTCGAGGCCAAGACCGGTAAAGACGCGGTGGTGCTGCTCTTGTGCCGTAGCGGGAATCGGTCGGCGCTCGCGGCCGAGGCCGCTGCAAAGGCGGGATTTACTCAGATATTTAACGTCCTCGAAGGTTTTGAGGGCGATCTCGATGAGCAGCAGCAGCGCGGCCGTGACGGCGGCTGGCGTTCTTATGATTTGCCCTGGATTCAACAATAACCGCCGTCCGTTCCCTAGGGAAATCTCGCACATGTCTGTATTCGAAGTGGACGATATCGTTCAGTCGTTGCGCGCGGTTCGGCGCCAATGGCGAGAAAGCCAGCGCAGACTGCTCGAGCCCGGTGGCCGCGATCTGCCGTCGCGCGAAGCGCTCAAGCAGATTGTCGAGGCCCTCAAAGGAGTCTTGTTTCCGATGCGGCTCGGGCCGCCCGAGTTGCGTCAGGATAGCGAAGACCTGTACGTCGCTCACTCGCTCGACACGGCCTTGCATCTGCTGCATACCCAGGCACTCCTCGAACTGAATTACAAGCATCGGCTTGGCGACAGGACTGCCGCGCAGCTGCACACGGATGCGACGGAGGCGGTACGCAGCTTCGCTGCGCGCCTGCCCGAGATCCGGCGCCTGCTCGATAGCGACGTGCTTGCCGCGTTTCATGGCGACCCGGCCGCCGGCAGTGTCGACGAAGTGCTGATCTGCTATCCGGGCGTGCTCGCGATGATTCATCACCGCTTCGCGCACGAGCTCTATCGCCTCGGGCTACCGCTTCTCGCGCGCGTCTTGTCAGAACTCGCGCATGCGGAAACGGGTATCGACATTCATCCTGGTGCGCAGATCGGCGCGAGTTTCTTCATCGACCATGGCACGGGCGTGGTGATCGGCGAGACCTCGGTCATCGGCACACGCGTGCGCCTCTATCAGGCGGTCACGCTCGGTGCCAAGCGCTTTCCACGTGACGCTGCCGGTCATCTCGAGAAGGGGCTGCCGCGGCATCCGGTGGTCGAGGACGACGTGGTCATCTATGCCGGTGCGACGGTGCTGGGCCGCGTGACGCTTGGTCGCGGCGCGGTGATCGGGGGCAATGTCTGGCTGACGGACGATGTGCCCGCCGGAGGCCACGTGACCCAGGCGATCTCGCGCAACGACAACAAGATTCCTGCCGCGGTCGCGCTGTCATGACCACGCTGGTGCGTTCCCTCGGCCGCTCCGTGCGGAGCTTGCGCGAGGCGCGTCAGTGGTCACAGGAACAACTGGCGGAACACGCCGGCCTGAATCGCTCCTATATCGGCGAAATCGAGCGGGGCAGTGTGATCGCCTCCGTGGTCACGGTCGACAAGCTCGCGCGCGCCCTGGACGTGACGATCTCGCATTTGCTCACGACTGTGCCTTCGCTCGCGGAGGCGGCCGGAGACGGTGCGGCCAACGTCGGGTAATCACCTGGACTTCTTGAAGGAGGCAAGGACCCGGTCACTCGATGGACGGGTGCTGTCTATAGCATGTTGAAGCACCCCCTTCGTCTCCTCATAATTCCTTCTGAAGATAAGCTTTCCCGTTTTTCACATATACAGAGGGATAGGACATGGCGTCAGAAGGTCACACCGCACTCGGCGACAGCGCAGCCAGACAGTTAGCCAACGCAACCAAGACCGTCCCCCAGCTAGCGACGCTTACGCCGCGCTGGCTCACGCATCTGCTGCAATGGGTGCCGGTCGAAGCGGGTATCTATCGGCTCAACCAGGTCAAGAATCCGGAAGAAGTCCGGGTGGCCTGCACGCAGCGCGAGAGTGAAGGGCCGTTGCCGAGCACCTTCGTTCCCTACGAGGAACAGCCACGCGAGTATTTCCTCAACGCGGTCAGCACGATCCTCGAAGTGCATACGCGCGTGTCGGATCTGTACAGCAGTCCGCATGACCAGATCAAGGAGCAGTTGCGCCTGACGATCGAAACGGTCAAGGAAAACCAGGAAAGCGAACTGATCAACAACCCGGACTACGGGCTGCTGGCAAGCGTTGCCGACGAGCAGCGCGTCTTCCCGTTGACCGGTGCACCGACGCCTGACGACCTCGATGAGTTGCTGACAAAGGTGTGGAAGGAACCCGCGTTTTTCCTGACGCATCCGCGCGCGATCGCTGCGTTTGGCCGCGAGTGCACGCGGCGCGGCGTGCCACCGCCCACGATTAGCCTGTTCGGCTCGCAGTTCCTGACCTGGCGCGGCATTCCCTTGATCCCGTCGGACAAGGTGCCGGTCGACGATGGCAAGACCAAGATCCTGCTGCTGCGCGTGGGTGACAAGCGGCAGGGCGTAGTCGGGCTCTTTCAGCCGGGCGTAGCGGGTGAGCAAGGGCCCGGCTTGTCGGTGCGTTTCATGGGTATCAACAATCAGGCAATCGCCTCGTATCTGGTGTCGTTGTACTGCTCGCTTGCCGTACATACGCCTGATGCGCTAGCGGTCCTCGATGACGTTGAAATTGGCAAGTATCACGACTATGTCGACACCTACAAGTAACGTACTCGATGCCAATGGGCTGCCGAGTCCTGCGTTGCCTGCCGGACTGCCTGACCCTCAGACCTTGGCGCGTCTCGCCAATGCGTTTTTCACGGCCTTGCCGGGTAACCCCCCAAGCGGACCCGGCCAAGGTGTGAGCGGCAGCCTGCCATCGGAGCTGTCGGCCGCCGCACCGGCGTTGCCGGCCTCGACCAATCCGGCGCCCCCGGGCTCTCCGCTGGCCGGACCCGGCGGCACGGGAACAGGTGTGCCCGGTGCGTCGATTCCGCAAGGCAAGATACCGGGTGCCAACCTCGCGCCGTCTGCGCCGACTCATGTGCTGTCACTGGGCCATCGGGGGCCTTCGTTGTTGCCGCATGCCACTGCTCAAAACGGCTTGCCCGACACTGTGGTGTCGGTTGCGCCGGCTATGGACAGCCGCTATGGGGGTGTTGCACTCGGTGTGCCCGAGGCAACGGCCTCGCGTGCCCCGCTTGAGGCGCAGGCCGCCGGCGCTCCGGCAAGCGGAGCATCGCCTTACTACTTCATCGATTTGGCCGCGTCCTCGACACGGGGTCCCGATGTTGAGCGGCCGGTCACGGTACCCGCAGCGGAATTTGCGTCCCTTTCGCCATTCCTGTCGCCCACCGATGTATCGGGGGGCATTGGACGCGTGGACCAGACGAGCCCGGGCAACGCTTCGCACTACGGCGGCGGTTTGCCGTTCGGCCTGCCGCGTGGCGCTACGCAGTCGGGACCCGCATCCGCCAACACGTCGGAGCGCTACTTCATCGAAGCGCCTGGGACACATGCACCGACCGACTCACTCGGCCACGGGGCACACCCGAGTGCAGCTCAGTCTGCCCATCCGCCGTTCGACGTGAACGCCATCCGGCGCGACTTCCCGATCCTTCAGGAACGCGTCAACGGCAAGCAGCTGGTCTGGTTCGACAATGCCGCGACCACGCATAAACCGCAGTCGGTGATCGATCGTCTCGCTTACTTCTACCAGCACGAAAACTCGAATATCCATCGCGCCGCCCATGCGCTTGCGAGCCGTGCGACCGATGCTTACGAAGGTGCACGCAGCAAGGTGCAGCGTTTTATCGGGGCATCGTCGGCCGACGAGATCATCTTCGTGCGGGGCACGACTGAGGCGATCAATCTGATCGCGAAGTCATGGGGTGTGCAGAACGTCGGTGCCGGCGACGAGATCATCGTCTCGCATCTCGAGCATCACGCCAATATCGTGCCGTGGCAGCAGCTTGCGTCGCAGACGGGCGCCACATTGCGGGTAATTCCGGTCGACGACTCCGGTCAGGTGCTGCTCGAGGAATACCAGCGGCTGCTTAGCGACAAGACAAAAATTGTCTCGGTGACGCAGGTCTCGAATGCGTTGGGAACCGTGGTGCCGGTCAAGGAAATTGTCGATCTTGCACACCGGGTGGGCGCCGTCGCCGTAGTCGACGGGGCACAATCGGTCTCGCACATGCGAGTCGACGTGCAGGCCATCGATGCGGACTTCTTCGTCTTCTCGGGTCACAAGATCTTCGGCCCGACTGGCATTGGCGTTGTCTATGGCAAGCGCGCCATCCTCGATGCGATGCCGCCGTGGCAAGGCGGGGGCAACATGATCGCCGACGTGACATTCGAACGCACCGTGTTCCAGCCCGCTCCGCATCGCTTCGAAGCGGGGACCGGCAATATCGCCGACGCCGTCGGCCTCGGTGCGGCACTCGACTACGTGACACGCGTGGGCATCGAGAACATTGCGCGCTACGAGCACGAGTTGCTCGACTATGCGACGCGCCTGCTCAAGCCCATTGCCGGGGTTCGTCTGATCGGCACTGCAAGTGACAAGGCGAGTGTGCTGTCGTTCGTGCTGAAGGGCTACACGACAGAGGAAGTCGGGCGCGCGCTCAGCGAGCAGGGTATCGCGGTGCGCTCAGGGCACCATTGCGCCCAGCCGATCCTGCGCCGTTTCGGCGTGGAAGCGACGGTCCGTCCGTCGCTTGCGTTCTACAACACGACGGATGAAGTTGATCGCTTCATCGCCGTAATCAGGCGGCTAGCGAATCGCTAGAGGCAGCAGCATGGCAGCGAGCGACCCGGCGAGTACGAGGGTCGCTCGGCTCGCGCTGCGGCCTTTGCTGCCCGACGTGTTTGCATAGCAAAAGAAATTGGTTCCACGATGGCTTGGCAGGGTTTGACAATGGGCGCCGGCACGCCGGGCTGGTCGGCGGCCGGGAAGCAGGCGTATGCGCCTGCATCGAGCCACCGTCGGAGAACCCATGAAGCGCATTCCGTTGCTCAATCTCGCCGCCGTGGCGGGGGTCGTGATTGCGATCGCGCTGATCGGCGCCAAGAACGTGCAAGGGGATGCGAAGCACGAAATCCTCAACGTCTCATACGATCCCACGCGTGAGCTATACCTGAGCCTGAACGCACAATTCATCGCCGCCTATCAGCAGGAAAGCGGCATCCATCTCGAGATCAAACAGTCGCACGGTGGGTCGTCGCGCCAGGCGCGCAACGTCATCTCAGGGGAGCAGGCTGCCGATGTGGTGACGCTCGGCCTCTATTCCGACATCGACGCCCTGCGTCAGCGTGGACTGATCGCCGACGGCTGGGCAGACCGGCTGCCACATCATTCGCAGCCCTACTACTCCACGATCGTGTTCGTGGTTCGCAAGGGCAATCCCAAACATATTCACGACTGGCCCGACCTAGTTGCTCCGGGTGTCGAGGTCGTGACGCCTGACCCGAAGACCTCGGGAAACGGCAAACTCAGCGTACTCGCGGCCTGGGGCGCTATCACGACGCGTGGCGGCAGCGACGCCGCAGCGCGTGACTACCTGCGCGAGCTCTATCAGCATACGAGCCGGCTCGACGCGGGTGCGCGCGGCGCGGCGACCACGTTCTCGATCGAGAAGGTGGGTGATGTGCAACTGAGCTGGGAGAACGAGGCCTTGCGTGAGGTCGCCGATGCGCGCGACGAACTCGAGCTCGTCTATCCCCCCGTCAGCATCCTCGCCGAGCCCTACGTCGCGTGGGTCGATACGAATGTCGCGCGTCATGGCACTGAACGCTATGCGCGCGCCTATCTCGAGTTTCTCTTCACCGATGGAGCCCAGCGCACGATCGCGCAGTCCGGCTATCGGCCTTTCAACCCAGTGATCGCGCAGGCCTATGCCAGCCGTTTGCCGCCGCTCAAACTGTTCCCCATTACCGCGATCGCCAAGGACTGGGAAGACGCCAACCGAACGTTCTTCGATGATAACGGCATCGTCGATACGATCGCGGGACCCGATAAAAAAGGATAGACATGGCATTGGCGGGAAGCTTCGACTATGACTGGAACCAAGGCCGGCGCGACCTGCTCGCCGGGCTTACGGTGGCGGCGATCTCGTTGCCGCAGGGCATGGCCTATGCGCTGATCGCGGGGGTGGATCCGCGCTTCGGCCTCTACTCGGCCGTGATCGTGACGCTGGTGGCGTCGCTGCTCGGCTCCTCCTCGCATCTGATCAACGGACCGACCAGCGCGATCTCGCTGGTCGTTTTCAGCGCGCTGGCCTTTATCGATCCCAACGCGAGTTCTGACATCTATGAAGCGATGTTTCTGCTCGGGGTGATGGTCGGCATCGTCCAGATCGGCATTGCTGTGTTCAAGCTCGGTGACTTGACGCGATACATCTCCGAGTCGGTCATTCTCGGCTTCATGGCGGGCGCCGCGGTGCTGCTGGCGATCGGGCAACTCGGCAATGCGATCGGCGTCAGGGAGAAGGGCACAGGCCACCAGCATGTGCTGTATCGCCTGTGGCTGACGCTGGTGCATGGCGACCCGGTCAACCCCAAGGCGGTCGCCATCTCGGTGGCCTCGGTCGTGCTGGCCGTGCTCCTGCGTCGAGCCGTGCGGCGTTATCGGCTGCCGCAACTCGACATGTTCGTGGTCTTGCTGCTGGTGGCCGCGGCGGCTTACGCAGCCGGGTGGTCGCGCCCCGCGGCGGGGGGCGCCACGGCGGTGGCCGTGATCGGCGCACTCAAGGCGGGCTTGCCGTCGCCGCACATCCCCGAGATTCACTGGAGCTGGATCGGCCAGTTGTCGTCGAGTGCGGTGGCGATTGCGTTTCTCGGTCTGCTCGAGGCATTGTCGATTGCAAAATCGATCGCGCATCACACTCGCCAGCCGCTCGACTACAACCGTCAATGTCTGGCCGAGGGAGTCGCAAACCTGGTCGGCGGATTCTTTCGTTGTCTGCCGGGTTCGGGTTCGTTGTCCCGTTCGGCGATCAATTACCAGGCGGGTGCAGCCACGCGGTTTTCGGGCGTAGCGACATCGATCGCCGTTGCCCTGGCCATTCTCGCGCTAGCTCCGCTCACACGCTATATCCCGAAGGCGGCGCTCGCAGGGCTGTTGCTCGTCACTGCGATGAGACTGCTCGACGTGGAGCGGATTCGCTACACCTTGCGCGCATCGAAATACGATGCGGGCCTCACGATCATCACCGCACTGGCGGCGTTGCTGATCGGCGTCGAGTTTTCGATTCTGATCGGCGTGGTGCTGTCGATCCTCTTGTTCGTGCCGCGTGCCGCCAGGCTCAAGGTCAATGAACTCGTGGTAAGTCCGGAGGGCGTCGTGCGCGAGCGTCTGCCGTCTGATCCGTTTGGTGCAGCCGTCGCTGTCTGGGATTTCGAAGGCGAGTTTTTCTTCGGTGCCGCGCCCGAACTCGATCGCCACTTCGCCATGCTCAGGCGGCGTGCGCACGAACATCAGGTGCGCTACCTGGTGTTACGCCTGAAGCGCGTGCGCAACCCTGACGTCGTATGTATCGAGCGTCTCGAGCACTTCCTGAAAGAAGCGCAGCGCGATGGGCTGAGCGTGTTGCTGGCCGGCCTGCGTGCCGATTTCCTAGTGGCCATCGACAACGTACGCTTTGCGGCGTGGTATCCCGATGCGAACGTTTTCCCCGAAGCGGACGAGGACTATTCGGCGACGCTTCGCGCGGTCCGATACGCGTATGCGGAACTGGGCGAAGCCAACACCGGTGAGCACGGCGATGGTTGGGGTCTGTCGGCACAGCATACGGAGAAGCTCTACTACCTCGTCTAGCCGGCGCGCTACCTGGCGCCGGCCTCCTGCGAGGCAGAGAGAAGCGTCAGTCCGGATAGGGAAGCGCGTAGCGGTCACGCAAGGTCGAACCCTCTTCGTAGGCACGCGGATAGACGCCGCGGTCCTGCAAGATCGGTATCACCTTGTCGACGAATTCCTCGATATCGTCGGGCGCCCGGGGTGGTTGAAGCGTATAGCCGTCAACCGAACCATCCGCCCACAGGTCGATGATCTGATCGGCGACTTCTTCCGCGGTCCCGAGCACAAGTCTGTGATTCCCTTCGGAACGCCGCACGACTTCGCGGGCCGTCAACCTTTCGTGAGTGAGCAGATCCACGAGGCCCTGCGTGAAACCGACGGCCTGGATCCGGTTCTGGTCCGGCACAAAGTGCTCAGCCTCGAGCACCGCGTCGGGATTGAAGCCGGACGGATCAATGCCATGGGTCTTCACGAAGCGGGCTAGCAAAGCTTCTTCGGAACCCGCGCCACTAAAAAGATCGTGTTTGCGCAAGGCTTCTTCTCGGGTTTCGCCGATGATGGCGACCAGACCGGGCACGATGCGAATGCCCGAGGGGTCGCGCCCAAAAGACACGGCGCGGTCCCGGACTTTCCTGCCCAGGGCGTGGCCGGCTTCACGGGAAAGAACGTTCGCATAGAGCATTTCGCCATGCCGTGCCGCGAGATCAATGCCACCTTCCGAGGCACCCGCCTGAGCAATGACCGGATAGCCCTGTGGACCCCGGGGAACGTTGAGTGGCCCCTTGACGTAAAAGTACTCACCCTCATGATCGATCGTATGTGCCGAAGAGGGGTCCCAGAACTGATCCTCGGGGACTTCACCCTCGCGACGCGGGTCCCAGCTCGCCCAGAGCTTCTTGGCCACGTCAAGAAATTCATTGGCGCGCGGATAGCGGATCTCGCGCGGCGGCAGGGGCTCCTTGCCGAAATTAGCCGCGACATCCGGCACGAAGTTCGACACGATGTTGATCGCGAGCCTGCCGCCCGACATGATGTCGACCGACTGCGCGCGACGGGCCAGATTGAACGGCGAATTGAAGGTCGACGACACGGTCGCGACGAAGCCGATATCGGGCACCTGTGAAGTGATGGCGGTCGCGAGGATCAGTGGATCGATGATCTGCGATGGCCGCGAATCTTCACCGAGGCGCAGCAGCGGCATGTCGGAGACGAACACCGCATCGAACACGCCGCGGTGGGCAAGTCTGGCCAGGCGAAAATAGTGCTGCGGGTCGGCTATATCGTGCCGGCTGCCGGTGCGATATTTCCAGGAAGCGGGTAGATAACCGGTCGGATTGATCCCGACGTTGAGGTTGAGTCGACGTTTAGCCTGCGACATATGCTGCGAATTCCTCTGTAAGTGTTGATCTGTGACGGGGCCGGTATCGATTCCGCCGGGTGCGCGCTCACCTCTCGCGTACCTGTGCGTTATGGTGCGGACGCAGCCTGCGGGGATCCTCTCGATGTCCGACCGGCAGCGGTGTTGTTCAGCATCGCGGAGAGGGAGGACTGCACTGCTTCGTAACCATGGGCACGCATCGCATTCTCGTAGTCGTGAAGCGCGGCGAGCAGGGGCTTGCCGTGTCGTCGTGCCGCGACGAGTTCGGCTGCGAGCAGGCCCGCGTCATAGATGGCCGAGTTGCCGCCGAGTGCGCGAAAATAAGTCATGGCATGAATCGCATCGCCCAGTAGTGTCACTGGCCCGGTCTCCCAGACCGCCCCGGGTTGTGAGCTGCGCACCTTCAGGTAAGCGACCGTGGAGGGATCGGTGTGACGGATCACACTCAGGATGCGCTTGTCCCAATGACCAATTTTTTCGAGCAGCACGTCGAGCAGTTGAGTGCCGTCGAGCGTCGCAAGCACGCTGTCCGGACCTAGCTCGTCGAGTTCATAAGCGGTATTCCACCAGATGTAGCTCGTCGTGTTGTTGAAGTGGAAACCCGCGGTATTCCGATAACTCGGATCATCGGCGCCGATCAGTCCATACCGTGCGTAGGCCTCAGGGTCGACATGGTGGCTGGTGATCATGATGCTGTGGCCCGAGCGTGGGCGTACGCTCACGCCGTGGTCTAGAAACAGCGGCGCGATGCCATGACGTGTTGCGTCCTGCAGCGTCAATTTTCCCGCGAGTCTTCGCACACCCGTATCGAAAATCTTGAAGTCCGGCAGCAGTTGCTGACGCACCTTCGAATTGGCCCCATCCGCACCCACCAGCACGTGGGTCCGCACGGCTGAACCGTCGGCGAAATACGCGATGACGGTGCCGTCGACCTGACGCTCGGCGCGCACAAACTCGCGGCCAGGATGGAAGATTTCGCCGAGTTCACTGAGAAGAATCTGCCGCAGCGTGATGCGGCTCACCGACTTGTCATCATGAGCGTCTTCGGGCTCGGGCCTCGGGGCCGCACTGTCGATCGGATCAAAGTGCTCGTCCAGCGTCACCCGTTTTCGCGGCGCCTTGCCGACCGTCGCGAGAAATTTTTCGAACAGATGGGGTGGCAGGTTGGTCTCGAGCGCTTGTATTGCCCGTTGGCGAATACGCAGCCGAAATCCCTGCACATAGTCGGCGCGCACATGGTCGCGCTCGAACACGGCCGTCTCGATGCCATTCTTGCGCAGGCCGTGGGCCAGCGTCAGGCCGCCGGGGCCGCCGCCAATAATGGCGACATCGATAAAAGGAACAGCCATGACTTATCCTGCATGAATAGCGTCGGTAGGGCAGATATCCCCGGCAGGTCTTGCCAGAGGTATAGGGAGCGCGTGTCGAGCGTGGACGAAGGGGTGTTCACGGTTGATCGACGTGCGATCAAACCGGTTTAGATTGAAGCATCGTGCAGAGTCACCTGCAACAAAGAAAATGGACTTTGCATTGCAAGGACATGATGCCCGGCTCCTCGGGGCACGGTCTGCAGAGCGTGGGGACTCGCGCTCGATCGAGCGACAACTCATATGGATAGCACTTTTTGTCGGAACGCTCGGCAGCGTGAATAGCCATAATCGTCGACATGACTGGTGTCGATCGACCCATCCCATCGGGGCGGCGCCGGTTCATTCGAACACCGGAACATTGACACGATCAAATGAGCCCGGTGATGTCGAGGTGTTCAACAACGCTCACTAGACAAGGATACTTTGCACTCATGAGTCGCGATCTATTGCTGTTGCTTCAGCCTGGCTTTCTTGACCCCGCTTATCCGGGCGAACGCTTTGTCTGTCCACATGGTGTTTCAATCGAGGGACTGCTCGCAAGTGACCCGGTGCGCTCTACCCGCCTCGACATCAAGCGCGTGCCATTCGCGCGGCCTCGCACCGAAGTCATTGCGGCGCTGGACGACCAGCATCAAGGCCTGCCCGCACTGGTCTTCGGCAGCGAATATCCCACTCCCGACGATGCCCTTAAACTCGGCAGTACGCGGTATGTGACCGATCCCGAACGTATCCTTGCGCTGCTTGCCGAGCGACACGGCTTCCCGAAGCTTCACTGACGTCGGGTTCGCGCCGGTCTGTCGTATCACACAGGCCAGCGCGTCCGCGTCCCTTGTCAGTTTGCCGTCAGCGCGGTGAGTTCGCGCTCATTGGACGTTGGGTTGCCAACGCTCTTTTCACTCACGGCCTTCTCGAGCAAATGAACTTCCCAGCCACGCTGCTGCAGCCAGTAAGCGGTGGTGATGGCGCGGGTGCCGTCATCGTCGGTCAGCACGAGTCGTGCGCCCCGTGTCGCCACAGTGCGGTGCGAAACCGCAAGCAGCTGGCCGCCCGGCGCTGAAATGGAACCGGGTACGTGGTCCGCGGCATATTCTTCGGCCGAGCGGATGTCCAGCAGATAAGTGGTCCGCTCTTCATCTCCGGTGAGCCACTGCGAGACGGTGGCCTGACTGGCGGTTCTCACACCGCTTCGCTGGCTGAGCGCGTCGGCCCGTTGCAGGCCAAATCCTGCGGCTGCCGCGCTGGCATCAGCGCGTGGTGTGCCGCCCGTGTCGAGTTGAAGCGATGCGCGGGTCCAGCCCGCCGTGCCATCTTCGAGGTAGGCCACCCGGTTTGGCACTTGAGCGTCGATCAACGTTTGCGCGCCGATGATCGCGCGGGGAAGACCGGCACAGGACACCACCACGAAGGTGTCGGGGTTCGGCACCTGATCGAGGAAGCGATACAGAATTTCCTCGCCGGGCGCGCTGACCGCACCCGGAACGTGGCCGCGCGCGAATTCGTCGCGTGTGCGCGTATCGATCACGATGACGTCCTGTTTCGCGTCGTAAAGTTCTTTGAGTTCGGCGGCTTCGATGGAAGGCGTACCGCGAAGGTCACGAATACTCTTCGAAAAAATGATGCCGGGGATATCGAAGGTCGGCAGGCCGTTGAGACCATCGGCGTTCCAGGCGGGGATGCCGCCTTGCAACACATTGATGTCGGTGTAGCCGAGGTCTTTCAGGGTCTCGGCGCCTTTCGATGCGACTCCGTCTCCGTTGTCCACGAGAACCAGCCGCACCGATTTCCTCGGCACAAAGCGCTGAGCATCTCGCGCCAGATTTTCCGCCGGTAGGTTGGTCCCGAACAGAGGATGTCCTTTCGCGAATTCCTCGACCGATCTCAGATCGAGTAGAGCGAGTTCAATGCCGCTGCCAAGGCCGCTTTCGGTCAACCAGGTTTGCAGCGTGGCGCGATGAATGTTTCGGATACTCATGGAGTGAATTCCTATATGAAGGGGTCTCTGGCGACGCGATCTCTGGCATTCGTGCGGCTGGCGAGGTCGTACGCACATCGATGGGGTGAAGTCCCGTTCTCGGGCGACGTTGTGGCCAGACATAGCGTACGAGCCAGAAGCGGTCAGGTTCAACCAAGCGTTTGCGGGATCGTTATGACAGTTGCTTCAATTGAAGCCGAATGCTCCGGTGCAGCTCGTCGCGCGCTTGACAGCGGCACATGTAAATCGCTGTCGTAGCACCGTTAGCAGAGCGCTTCGTGTGGGTTACACACAGCGTCGCACGAGGGTTCGCGCACGATTTGGATATCTCGATTGCTCGTTTTGTCTGGACTCGCAGACGTGCTCTACTAGGCGAAGCCGTGGTGCTGGCCGACAACATTCCGACGATAGGGAATACCGCATGAAACCGTGGGACGTCATCGTGATCGGTAGCGGCGCCGCCGGACTGGTCGCGGCGTGGCATGCACGTGCCACCGGCGCGAACGTGCTGGTGGTCAACAAAGGCCTGGTCGGACGAAGTGGCGCAACCATCACATCCGGAGGCGGCATATCCGTATCGGGGCGCACGGCAATCGAACTGGGTTTCGATGCGAACCCTGACGATACCGATGAGAAATTCTTTACCGATACGATCCGTTCGGGCTCCTTTCTGAGTGATCAGCGCTTGGTCGAGGCGATGGTGGGGGGCGTGGGTGAAGAATTGCGCCGGCTGATCGCGGACGGCGCAAAAGTCGACGCACCCAAACATGCGCCAGGTCATTCGAGCGCACGCGGCGTGCGTATTCCCGGGCCTTCGATGCAACGCGTGGTCACGACCGCCGCGTTACGTACGGGCGTCAGGTTTCGCGAAGACTTTCAATCTGCCGAGCTATTGATGCGCGACGGCGCGGCAGTGGGTGTTGCCGGACTCGATCGACGTACCGGCGAGGTCGAAGCCCTGTACGGTCGTGCCGTCGTGATCGCCACGGGCGGCGCGACCTCGAACTGGAGCTTGCGTACGGCGCCAGAAGAACTATCGGGAGATGGCCATGCCATGGCGCTCGCCGCAGGTGCGGAATTGATCGAGATGGAAATGCTTCAGTTCCTGCCGTGCTGTCTGGTCGCTCCGGACATGTGGCGCGGCTTGCAGTTTCCCTGGATCCTCGGTCCGCAGAGCGGTGTACGGGCGTGGTTGCTCAACCGCTATGGGGAGCGATTCATGGCGCGTTGGGACCCCGAGCGCATGGAACTCGCCACACGGGACGTGGTGGCCGCGGCCAGTGCTGCCGAAGTGATCGAAGGACGCGGTAGCCCAAATGGCGGCGTGTATCTGTCATGGGCGCATTTGCCGCGCGACATCGTCGATAACTTCCCCACGTGGACGCGCTCTTTCTCGGCGGACTGGCGTTGGGAAGGCTTCGATATGTCGCCGCTCGTGGAGCGAATCCGGGCGGGCCTTGCAGTCGAAGTCGCCCCTGCCGCGCATTTCTCGCTGGGCGGGATTCGTGTCGATGTGGACGGCTTTACCGGGGTGCCAAATCTCTATGCGTGCGGCGAAGCAACAGGGGGTGTTCATGGAGGCAATCGTCTGTCTGGCAACGCCGGTGCCCAGGTGCTGGTGCAAGGCAAGGCGGCCGGACGCGCGGCGGCCGCGCTGGCAGGCGCGAGCGCACATGAGGCCGCGGCTCGACTCGAGAGCGACGCATGGCGTGCCGTGCAAGCCCGTATCGAGTCGCCCCTGCACCGCAGAGACGGTGTCGTGCCAGCTGAGATGAAGCGCCGACTCGGTCAAATCGTCGACCTTGCACTCGGCGCGATTCGCGATGGCGCCGCGCTTGAAAAGGCGCTCGGCGAGCTCCGCACCCTCGCGCGCGACGAGTTGCCGCGACTTGCCTGCCGTACTCGCGCGGCTGCGTGGAATCGCGACTGGAGCGACGCGCTCGAATGTGTGGCTGCCACATCGGTGATCGAAAGCGCATTGCTGTGCGCGCGGGCTCGGAGCAGTTCGATTGGCGCGCATCGGCGCCAGGATGCGCGCAACCCTCCGGCCGTCGTCGAGCACGGCTTGATCTCGCGTGAGAAGGGCTCCAGTGCCCTAGTGCATCGCGTAAGTGCGGTCGAATTTTCATTTTTGTCGCCGGTATGAACCTGGAATCGAGCCCACTGACGATGGTCATCCATCTCAATCGAACGCCCGGAGAAGCCCCGCACACCTACAGGCTGCCCAGTCCCGCCGAAGCGGGTATCGGTGCGAGCACCTGGTCAGACGTGAGCGTGTCGGGCGCATTGCAATATCTGCAACGGGCGGTCGATCCTGCACTCGTTTTTGCCTTGTCTTGCCGGCGCGGTTTGTGCAACGTCTGTGCGATGCGGATCGACGGCATCGTGACGACTGCTTGTACGACGCCGATGCACGACGGCATCGTAATTGAACCGGCACGCAGTAGCCTGTTGCTGCGCGACACGGTGGTCGAACTCAGTCTGGTGCGGCGCGCGCGGATCGATGCTTCGACCTCGTTCGAAGCTCAAGCCGAAGTGAAAACTGAAGCCGAAGCCGACGAGTGATCGCGTGTCTTTGTCTTTATATAGATACGCTAACTAGTTGGTTCGATGGCGATCGATTTCTAAGTAACATCGCCCGGGACAGCAATTCACATCGCTTGAACAGGACCCTTCCCCGGAGTCAATATCATGGCAGTCAGTCGCAGAAGATTTCTCGAATACGCCGCGCTTGCCGGCATCGCAACCGAGCTTGGCCAACCGCTGCGCTCAGAGGCGGCGGACGCCGTGCGCAGCGGCGGAACGCTGGTGATCGGTGCGGGACCGGAGGCGACGAGCGGCCTGACCAGCGCAATCACCTCGGCGGGCACGGCGCAGATGGTGTCGGGGAAAATATTTGATGGCCTGCTCACTTTCGACGAGCAGTTCAATCCCAAGCCGCAATTGGCCACGCACTGGGAGCAGTCGAGCGACGGCCTGTCGCTCACCTTCCATCTGCGCCCCGGTGTGCGGTGGCATGACGGCAAGCCGTTCACTTCGGACGATGTCGCCTATTCATTGCTGGAAATCTGGAAGAAATATCACAGTCGGGGGCGCACCACGTTTGCCAACGTGGTGGCGGTCGACACGCCGGATCCTTTGACCGCGACGTTGCGGCTCAGCAAGCCCGCCCCCTATTTGCTGAGCGCGCTGATGTCATCTGTCGAGGCGCAGGTCTTGCCCAAGCATCTGTATGCGGGCAAGGACGTGCTCTCCAATCCCCTGAATAACGCTCCGATCGGTAATGGGCCGTTCCGTTTCGTCAAATGGGAGCAGGGTAGCTATGTGCTGCTTGAGCGCAACCCAGACTACTGGGACTCCCCGCGGCCTTACGTCGACAAAGTGCTGTTCCGCTTCATCGCCGATCGCAGCGGTGGAGCGACCGCGCTTGAAACGGGCGAGGTCCATTTGAGCGACGGTTACGCCGTGGGACTGTCCGACATCGTGCGCCTGTCACGTGATCCACAGATTGTCGTGGCGCGTTATCCGTCGACTTATATCAGCGGCACGGCCGCCTTCGAGTTCAATCTCGACCGTCCGCAGTTTCGCGATCCGCGTGTGCGCCAGGCATTCGCGCACGCGTTTGATCGCGACTTCATCGTCAAGAACATCTGGCTCGGCTATGCGGACCCCGTCGAGGCGCCGATTCCGAAAGCCTTTCCCGCCTTCTATACCGCTGACGTGCCACGCTATCCGCTTGATCTCGCCAAGGCGGAGGCCTTGCTCGAAGCTGCGGGATTGAAGCGCGACGCGCAGGGTGTACGCCTGACGCTGACCAACGATCCTGCTCCGACGGGGCCACTAGCGGCGATCTCACAGCATTTGCGCAGCAATTTGCAGAAGGTGGGTGTGCGCCTGGATATCCGCTCGTCGGACTTCGGGGAGTTCGTGAACCGGGTGTATACGCGCCGCGATTTCGACACGATCATCTATGCCGCCAACGCAGGCCCGGATCCGGCCATCGGTACGCAGCGTTTCTATTGGTCGAAGAATTTCAGGCCGGGCGTGGCTTTTTCCAACGCGGCGGACTATCGCAATCAGGAGGTCGATCAGTTGCTGGAGAGTGGGCAGACTGAGATCGATCCGGTGAAACGCAGGGCAACCTACGACCGCTTCCAGCAGCAGGTGCAAACCGATGTCGCACGCATTCCGCTGGTGTCTCCGCACACGGTGACAATCAGCCGGCGCGAGGTGCTCAATTTTGGCGGCAATCAGGCGCTGTATGCCAATTTCGCCAACCTGTCGCTGGCGAAGAAGACTGCGTGAGGCGATAGAGCGAAGCCGCGCCGGAAGTCAGGCACGCTTCGCATCGTTAGTTCGTCGGAGGGGGTTCGGAAACGAGCGCGATTTTCGAAAATCCGGCCTCGTTGATCACACCCATGGTGTCAATTACCTTCCCGTAAGCAAGTGCCTTGTCGCCGCGAATATTGACGCGGCGCGCCTTGTCACCCTCGGCTGCGCTCGTCAGTGTACTCACCAGCGTGGCACGGCTCACTTCGGTCTTGTCGACGTACAGTTTGCCCTCGGCATTCAGGCTCACTGCGATCGGTGGCTTTTCTTCGGTCAAGGGTTTCGCATTGCTGGTCGGCAGATCGACCTTGACACCGGAGGCCATAAGCGGCGCAGCCACCATGAACACGATCAACAGAACGAGCATCACGTCGACCATCGGCGTGACGTTGATCTCGCTGACAGGAGCGATGCCACCGACGCCGCCGCGGTTGTTCGCTAGTTTCACGGCCATGATCAGGCTCCCTGAGTGGCGATCGAGCGGACTTCGCCGCCGCTCGCGAGTTGGACCGCCTTTTCGTGGGGCTTGTTGCGGCCCTCGGCATCGTTTGCGTCGACGACCGGGTCACCCGCATCGACCTGACGCGACAGCTGCACCTCGACGATCCCGGTGAGCGTGCTCAGCGTGCTTGCATATTCGTTCAGATCGCCCGATGCCCGGTTGTAGGCGATCACCGCCGGGATAGCCGCGACCAGCCCGAGCGCAGTCGCGAAGAGCGCTTCGGCAATCCCTGGCGCCACCACAGAAAGACTGGTGTTATTCGAAGCAGCAATGCCCTGGAACGAATTCATGATCCCCCACACCGTGCCGAACAGACCCACGAACGGCGATACCGAACCGACTGTTGCGAGGATGGAAAGTCCGCGCTGCAGCTTGCCGATTTCGATGTTCGTGGCGATCCCCGCGACGCGGTTGATGCGCTCCTTCAGGCCATCGGCACCGCGGTGCGTATTCTGCAGACCCTGCTCATGGGTCTGGCGCCACTCGCCGAGCACGGCGGCGTAAATGCGCGCAAATGGATCCTTCGGATGCTGTTGAATCGATGCTGAGAGCTTGACGAGTGAACGACCGCTACCGAGCAGGTCGAGCCAGACGTTGGAGCGACGGCTCAGGCTGCGAAAACGCGAGATCTTTTCTGCGATGACGGCCCAGCTGCTGACCGACGCGAGTGCTAGGAAGACCATGATGGCCTTGACCACCGCGTCCGCATTGAGAAACAAGTGCCACGGCGACAAGTGTGCCGAGAGATTCGCTGCATTCATGATTGCTACTCCGTAAATGGAAGAGTGTTAAGGCAGATCAGGTCGGTCATGTCCGGCTCAGTCGCCAAACCGGTAAACGATGGCGCCAGTGAGCTGATACGAAGAGCCGCCCAGATCGGGCAGGTGGGGGAAGGGCGCCGCGGCGCGAATCGCTTCTTCGGCGGCGTCGTCCAGCACGCTTTCTCCCGACGACTGCAAGTCGAGCTTGAGCAGCTTGCCCTCGGGGCTGAGCGTCAGGGTGTAACCGATGCGTCCTTCCAGATGGCGTATCTTCGCCACGCGTGGATAGTGGCCCGCGGCGCTGCTGTTGATGCGCGCATAGACCTGGTTCACGTAATCGGTCGGGATGCCCTCCATGCCGATATTGCGCGGCTCGGGCCGCGCCGGTGGAGCGGGAGGGGCGGGCGGTGCGACGGGCTCCGTGGTGGGCTTGGCATCAGGTTCCGGTGGCGTGGGCGGTGCCGCGACCTCGGCTTTCTCGGCCGTGGTCGGTACCGTGAGACGCCGGGAGACCGGAGTCGGGCGCTGAACCGGGGCGGGTTTTGGCGGCTGCAATTTGACCGGTGGTGCCTTCGGCGGCGGAGGCTGCACGATCGGCTTCGGCGGCTCGGGCGTCGGTGGTGTGAGCACCAGTTGAATGGCGTGATCGACGGGCGTGGGCTCGTCGCGGTGTCGGGACAGCGCGATCAACGCGACGACAGCGGCGACGTGAAGCAAGATCGAGACGAGCGCGCCGGGACGCGCCCACCATCGTTCGCTCATACGCGACGACTCGATTAGCAGGCCGCTGGAATCGGGAAGGGCTAAGGTGTTCATTTTCGAGGACGGCGTTCAGAAAACGTTCGTTGATACGGTGCGAACAGACGCATG
The DNA here is from genome assembly GCA_026225235.1 of Burkholderiales bacterium. GTDB lineage: Bacteria > Pseudomonadota > Gammaproteobacteria > Burkholderiales > Burkholderiaceae > Pararobbsia. The sequence continues at coordinate 43,679 of JAMFSK010000200.1, read as the reverse complement.
AAATTCGTCGCGATGGAGAGACTGTTCAAGATGCTCCGTTTACCTTATCAATCAAAAAAGGAATCTCGAAACGATCAATCTTGATGAGGTTTCTCATCGTGCTTATATGGTGAGCCACGCGCTGTAATCGACTGGTTTTACGCTGACAGGGCACTCAAATGGCGAAGCGATAGAACGAAAATGGCAAAGACGTCTCTTCTTCGCGCGGGACGGCGTTACCGTGAATCCTGCCGGTGAACGATGGCTTGGGAACGGCGTCGATCAGACTGCGGGTATAAGCGTGTGCGGGGCGCGCCCAGATCGTGTCGTGATCACCCGATTCGACGATCTTGCCCGTGTTCATCACCAGCACGCGATCGGCGATATAGCGCACCACGGACAGATCGTGCGAGATGAAAAGATAAGAAAGGCCAAGCGCCTGCTTGAGTTCGACCAGCAGATTCAGTACCTGCGCGCGGATCGATACGTCGAGCGCAGAGACGGGTTCGTCGCAGATGACGAGCTTGGGGCGCAGTACCAGTGCGCGTGCAATGCCGATGCGTTGCCGCTGGCCGCCCGAAAATTCGTGGGGGAACCGTTGCAGCGATTTGGCGGCGAGTCCCACGCGATCGGTGATGTCGGTGATGCGTCGCTGACGTTCCTGCTTGTCTGCGACACCATGAACGAGCAGGGCGGCGTTAAGGATATCCATGACGCTCTGGCGCGGATTCAGCGATGCGTAAGGATCCTGAAAAATCATCTGCACCTGCGGGCGGATCGCTCGTAGCTTGCTGCCGGTGAGATGCGTGATGTCCTGACCGGCCAGACTGATCGTGCCGGCTGTCGATGAAATCAGTCGCAGGATGGTGCGCGAAAGGGTCGACTTTCCGCAACCGGATTCACCGACCAGGCCTACCGTTTCATCATGACCGACGTCGAACGACACACCGTCTACCGCATTATTCGTCTTGCCATCGTAACGCGTCACGAGGTCGCGCACCGCAAGCAGCGGGTGTGGGTTTGCCGGCGCTGCGACCGGAACCGCTGGCTGGGCGTATGGGCTGCGCGTGAAAACAATGTTCGGCGCGGATTCGGCGCGTTCATTGCTCAGTGAAAAATTGCGCTGTCCTGTCCTGGTGTCGACGTGGCTGCGAATTTCGGTCAGACGGCGCTTGCGATAGTGCAGGTTCTGGTCGAGCGTCAGCGACGCACCGAGCAGGCCGCGCGTGTAGGGATGGGTCGGCTTTGTGAAGATGCGCTGAGTCGCACCGTCCTCGACGGTCTCGCCGCTATACATCACGGCTACCCGATTCGCATATTGGCCAACCACGCCAAGATCGTGCGTGATGAGCAACACGGCCATCGACAACTCACGCCGCAGCGAGTCGAGCAACTGGAGAATCTGCGCCTGGATCGTCACGTCGAGTGCCGTGGTCGGCTCATCGGCAATCAGCAGTCGCGGACGGCACGCTACCGCCATGGCAATCATGACGCGCTGGCGCTGACCGCCCGACAGATGGTGAGGATACTCGTGAGCCCGCTTCGCCGGTTCAGCCAATTTGACGAGATCGAGTAATTCGACCGCGCGATTCCAGGCCGCGCCGGCCGACAGCGGCTCATGGCGACGCAGTACCTCGACAATTTGTTGTCCGATGGTCAGCACCGGATTCAGGCTGGTCATCGGCTCTTGAAAGATCATCGAAATCGCGTTGCCGCGAATCGAGCGCATGGTCGGTTTGGACAAGCCGATCAGATCCCGGCCTTCGAAATCGATCCGTCCGTCAAGCGTGGCGCTCGCAGGCAACAACTGCATGATCGCGAGGGCGGTGGTGGACTTGCCGCAGCCCGACTCGCCCACGAGGGCTAGCATTTCGTCCTCGTAGACCGTGAAACTCAGGTTCTTGACTGCGTACTGGGCGCCAAAACGCACCGCGAGCCGGTCGACTTCGAGGATGGGTTTCATCAGGGTCGCTCGTTCAGGCGAGGGTTGAGTGCATCGTTTAGACCGTCGCCGAGCAGGTTCAAAGCGAGCACCGTGAGTACCAGCGCAGCGCCAGGTAGCGCAGTCAGATAGGGGGCCGTGCGCAGCATGTCGCGACCGTCGCCGATCATGGAACCCCAGCTCACCACATTCGGGTCACCCATGCCGAGAAACGACAAGGCCGACTCCATTAGGATCGCGGTAGCCAGCATTACGGAGGTCGTCACGATGATGGGAGGCAGTGCGTTAGGCAGCATCTCGCGCCAGATGATGCGGGTGTGCCCGAAACCGAGGCTGCGAGCAGCCATGACGAAATCGCTCTGATTGAGGGCGCGAAATTCCGCTCTCACGAGACGAGTAATGGTCGGCCACGAGGTCAGGCCGATCGCGAGCGCAATCTGCGTCATCGACGGCTGTCCGATGGACACGATCACGATTACGAAGAGGAACGATGGTGTGGTCTGGAACAGTTCGGTTACACGCATCAGCATGTCATCGACCCAACCGCCGAAATAACCGGCGAGTGCGCCCATCAGTGTGCCGATCAGGACGCCGACGAACGCCGCCGTCGCGCCGATCGCAAGCGAAGCACGGCTGCCGTGCGCGAGTTCGGCGAGCACGTTGCGCCCGAGCGAGTCGGTGCCGAGCCAGTACTGCGGATCTTGCCCTGGAGTGAGCATTGGCTGGGCGACGATGTCGAGCGGATCACCGGGGAAGAGCTTGCCAGCAAGAAGCGCGACGACAACCAAGGCTAGCAGCAAGACGGCACCGCTCATCGCGGCGGGATTGCGCACCAGAGCCCGGAGCGCTGGCCAGTCGCGTGAAGGCGTACTGTCCGTCGAAGCATCCGCGCTCTGAGCAGCATTCCGCGGCTCGAGCGATCGCCGCTTGAAGCGACCAAGCCAGCCTTCGGCGAACTGACGCCCCCAGCTGTTTCGCGCATGCGACGAGACCGTCTGCTTCAGAGGCTGTTCGGCAAGCGAATCGACAACGCTGCCGCCGGGTTGTTCGAGAGGCGAATGATTGGATGACATCAAAGGCTTTTCAATTGAGTGCGATGCGCGGATCGAGCCAGGCGTGCAGCACGTCGACCAGAACGTTCGATGCAATCACGAGGAGCGAGGAAAGCAACAGCACCCCCAGCAGCACGTTGTAATCGCGTCCCTGCACGGCTTCGAGCGCGAGGCGTCCCAGACCGGGCCAACTGAACACGGTCTCGATCACGGCGGCGCCGCCCAGCAGATTACCCAGATGCATGCCGGCGACGGTCGTGATTGGAATCAGTGCGTTGCGCAACACGTGGCGCAGGGTAACGATCAAGGGATGCAGCCCCTTTGCCTGTGCCGTGCGTACAAAATCCTGACGCTGGACCTCAAGCATCGCGACCCGCGTCAGGCGTGCATAGATCGCGACGAAGAAGCTCGCCAGCGCGCACGCGGGCAGTATCGCGTGACTGATGCGATCCGAGAGCCACGCCCAACCATGCAGATCTACACCCAGCGTCATTTCGCCACCGCTGGGCAGCCATCCGAGCTTGACCGAGAACAGCACGATCGCCATCAGCGCCAGCCAGAATCCGGGCATTGAATACAACACCAGGGCGATCGATGACAGCACCCGGTCCGGCCATTGACCGGCCCAGGTCGCCATGGCTACGCCGACCATCACGCCGACTACGACGGCTATGACCAGGGCGCTGATCATAAGGATCAGCGTGTTCGGCAGGCGACCCATGATCAATTCCATGACCGGCGTATTGAAGCGCGGCGAGAAGCCGAGGCTGAAATGCGCGAGATGATTGAGATAGGCAAGAAGTTGCTGCCAGAGGGTCAGGTCCAGACCAAAATGATGGCGCATCATTGCCATCGTTTCGGCCGTGGCGGAGCCGGATTCACCGGCGAGCACATCGGCCGCATCGCCGGGCACCAGTTGCAGCAGGGCGAAGTTCAGCACGACGACGGCAATGACCGTTGGAACGGCCTGCGTGCCGGTGCGGCGAAAGCGTCGCGCCACACGTGTCAGACGGGAGGAGATCAAGTCGTGCTCCTTCGATTCATGGGCTGAGGTACACGTTGGCGAAATTCGCATCGAGCCCGTCGGGGGATGTCGTGTGATCGTGCACGCGTTTGTTGTAGAGCGTGATCTGTTGCTGTTCAACCAGATCGATGTCCGGCAGATCGCGTTCGACGATCTGCTGGAATTCGCGGAACAGCTGCGCGCGGGTGGCTTCGTTCGGCTCGATTGCAGCCTGTTCGAGCAACTGATCCACCCGGGGGTCGCTATAGCCGGACGCATTTGTGAACGGCACGCCTTTGCGAATATTTTTCGACCAGTAAAGACGCTGTACGCCTACGGTCGGATCGAACAGGTTGCTCATGCCGTTCACCGCGATATCGAAGTCGCGATCCGAATAGATGCGGCGCAGGTAGGACGGCAGGTCCTGATTGCGAATCGTCACGGCAATGCCGATTTTGGCGAGCGCGGAACGCAGATACGCGGCGGTGCGCTGCGGGATATCGCTGATGGGTAGCGGATCGATGATCAGCGAGAAGCGCACGCCATCACTACCACGTGGCAGCCCGGCCGCATCGAGCAGCGCATTGGCCTTGGCGATATCGAAGGGATAGGGCGACGGTGTCGGATCGTAGTAGGGGTTACTGTGAATCAACGGACTGGAGACGGGCGTCGCGTAACCGTAGTACACCGCCTTTTCGATCACATTGCGGTCGATCGCCCGCGCGATCGCCTGACGCACTGCGAGTACCTTCAGGTATCGATTGCCGAGATTGAACTCGACTCGCTCCACACCGGCTTCGAACTCATAGCCGCGTGTCTCGATCGCAAGCTTGGGATTTTGCTTGAGCCGGGTCAGATCCGCGAGTGGCACCGGGGTGTCGCCGCCGAGGTCGGCTGTACCCGTCTCAAAGGCTATTGCGCGCGCGGGTGCGTCCGGAATCAGCCTGACGATGATTTTGTCCAGATACGGTTTCGGCTTGTCCCAGTAGTCGGGATTGCGGTCGTATTCAATGTAACTGCCGCGGACCCATTTGACGAATTTGAAAGGTCCGGTACCGATCGGGGCGTTGTTGTTCTGGTTGGAAAACGGATCGGTACCCTCGTAGACGTGTTTCGGCACGATAGGTGATTCGCTTGCCGAGAACGCCTTGATCAGAAACGGCGAGGGTTTAGACAGGACCAGCACGGCCGTGAAGGGGTCGGGCGTCTGAATCTGCGTCACATTGGCGAAGGTACTTTTCCCTCGGGGATGTACGCGTTTCAGCAGATCGATCGAATAGGCGACGTCTGCCGAGCTGAAGTCGACGCCATCGTGCCACTTCACGCCGTGACGTAAATGGAAGGTGTACTGCAAGCCATCGGCACTCACCGACCACGACGTCGCAAGTTGGGGCTGGGGATGCAGCGCGAAGTCGTAGGTCAGCAGTCCCTCGGTGACCTTCGGGCTGACCTTGAGCGTCGGCACGGCGGTGTTGGTCAAGTCGACGAGCGTAGGCGGCTCGGGGTCGACCACAAGATTGAGCGTGCCACCCTGCACGGGTAGATCGCCGCTGGCCTGGGTGGTAGGCGAAGTGGCCGCATGGACTTGGGTGGCAACGAGAAAAGCCGCGCAGACAAGCATCAGCCCGCGCGTAAGGACGGCGTTCATCGGCAAAATCGACCTGCCTGGAGGGTCTGAAAGAAGGGCTCGTGCGTTCAAGCGGTGACCGCCGCGCCTCTTTGCACAAGCAGCTTCCGCGCAGCGGTGAGGGGCACGGGGTCGATCCAGCTGGCGAAGTCGAAGTCCTGCGCGATAAAGCCATGCTTGAACAGGAACTGCTTGAAATTGTCGAGCGCGGCGATCGCTGTCTGATCGAGGCCAATCTGGAGCTGTGCCCCGAGTTGCGGCCCGTAGGCGTGCCTGACCCAATGTTCCGCGGAGCGCGTTTCGCGCGCCACATATCCCACCGCCGCTTGCGGATTGGCGTTCGCCCATTCGCCCGCTTCGATGGCACGGGACAGCACGCGCGCGACCAGGTCGGGACGCTCGCGCAGCAGGCCGGCGTCGACCGTCAGCGGACGTGGCGTGCCGTTGTTGGCGTGAAGGAGACGGTCGGGTTGGTCCGCGAGATCGACAATCACCTGTGCACCGATCGGGTTGGCCGCGTCCAGACCGCTGGCCCCTTTGACGAACACCACGTCGACTTCGCCGCGCACGAGCGCGAGCGCTTCCGAACTGAATTCCTGGCCGCGCTCTGTGGCAAGCAGTTGCGTCGGGCCACTGTCGCGTACCGGGGGGACGTCGCCAAGACCCCGCGGAGCGGAGGGCAGTTCGACCAGCTGGACGTCGTCGAGGGTGAGCCCTACCGCGCCGAGCAGCGTGACGAAGCCCCGCAACGCCGTAGCACGATGAAAATCGACGACCTGCGTACGGGTGTTGCGCGGCAAGCCGAATCGACGACCCCGCAAATCCTCCGGTGCACGAACGCCGGACGAAGGGAGCGCGACCAGTCCCTGAAACTCATCCACCCAAGAGAGTCCGATTACGCGTGTATCGGCACCCTGCGCACGCGTCCACAGGGCTGGAATATTGCCGCCCTGGCGGAACGAGTGCGGTTGCGAGTGCGTGAAGTGGGATTGCCGTATCTCCGGATCGCTCGAGTCCTGCAGCGCGCGTACGTCGATGCCGTCGTCGCGAAACTCATCCAGCAACCAGCCTTGCTGGATCGCAATGCCAAATGGGGTGGGCGCCGGGCAGCGTGTGTACCAGAGGCGGTCGACAGACGGGGTATCGGTTGAGCGGGACATGTGTGTACAGGTAAGGTTGGGACCACGAGTACGACGATTGCATCGAGTGCAAACGGACGCGGCGTTTTCGGCTATCGGCCTCAGAGCGCAGCACGACGTTTGATCTTAGTCAGTGGCACTGACTCCGCCTACGAAGCATTCGTCGTAAATATATGAAGCGCTTGTCGATATAGAAGTCGTTGCAACGGGACTTAGAGATCGGGGGCGGTTCTGGGCTGGCGGCCGAAAAACGGATGGCCCGGATCGTTGAAGCCCGGTGTCGAGGCATGCCCCGGAGTCGTCAGTGAGTCGACGAAGGCTTCGTCTTCTGTCGTAAAGCGGTAGGCGAGCGCAGGCAGATAGTCGTCCCACTGCGCTTCAGTGCGCGGTCCTGCGATGGCCGAAGTCACCAGCTTGTTGTTCAGCACCCAGGCCAGCGCGAATTGCCCCGCTGAAACACCGCGCTCCTCGGCATGACGTTTGATCTCCTGCGCGAGCGTAAGCGATTCCGGACGCCACTCCGTCTGTTGCAGGCGCTTGTCCTGGCGTCCCGCGCGCGTGCCGGATTCCGGCGCCTGGTCGGGTTGGTACTTCGCGGTCAAGACCCCACGGGCAAGCGGGCTGTAAGGAACGACGCCGAGGCCGTAATAGTGAGCCGCTTCGAGCTGTTCGACTTCGACCTGACGGTTGGCCAGGTTGTAAAGAGGTTGGGATGCGATGGGCCGGTCGATGCCGAGCGCGTCGGCGGTGCGGCTGAATTCCGCGATCTTCCAGGCGCGATGATTCGACAGCCCATAGTGGCGGATCTTGCCGGCGCGGATCAACTCATCGAGCGCGCGAATGGTCTCGGCAACAGGCGTATCGTGATCTTCGCGGTGTAGATAGAGCAGGTCGATATAACCGCCGCCCAATCGCTTGAGGCTTCGCTCTACCGCTTCGATGATGTATTTGCGCGAGGCGCCGCGGTCATTGGGACCGTCGCCGCGCGGGCTTGCGACCTTCGTGGCGAGCACCCAGCGATGGCGCCGGTCCGCAATCAGGCGGCTAACCACTTGCTCCGATACGCCGCCGGCGTAACCGTCGGCGGTATCGATGAAATTGACCCCCTGCTCAAAGGCCTTGTCGACGATCCGGCGTGCCGTCGCTTCGTCGGTCTGGCCGCCAAACATCATCGTGCCGAGGCACAAGGGCGATACCTTGAGGCCACTACGACCGAGGCTGCGATACGTTGTCATGCTCTTCTCTCCTGTCTGAATTCGAGGGTGTTGCTGAGTTAAAGGCGCAGGCCGGCCTGCTTGAGCAGCGGCAAAATGCGCTCGCCGAAGTAACCGATCTCGGGGAGGAAGTCGTAAAAACCCAGCTGAACGCCATCGATCCCGGTTTTCTTCAGGGCGAGTAACTGGTCGACAACCTGCTCGGGCGTCCCGACGATCTCGATATTGCCGCCGAGGCCCAACCCTTGTTTGTGCGAAGCGTCCTTGCGGCCGCGCCACGCATGGGCGTCGCTGTCGTAGCCGCCAAATGCGCCATTGATCTTGTTGTTCGAAATCGCATTCGCATACTCAAGGGTCTCGCGTTCGGTGTCGCGGCTCACGATGACGGGATTGATGACCGTCCTCACCTTGCGGCCCGCACGCGCGGCGGCATCCTTGATGTTGGCGATGTGGGGAGGAAGCGTCTCCAGAGCACTATCGATGTGCGCTCCGCCAGGGCTCGTGATGAAGACGATGTCCGAGTATTGCGCCGCGAAGGCGATGCCGGCTTCCGAACCCGTTGCGTTGACGAGCACCGGCCTGCCAAACAGCGGTTTCGGCGTGATATAGCCATTGCGCACCTTCCAGGACGACTTGCCCTCGAACGAATAGTTTTCGTTCTCGCTCCACAGTCTCTGGACGACGTCGAACAGTTCGGATGCCAGTTCGTAGCGGGTGTCGTGTTCGATGCGGTCCCAGCCGAACATCTCGTGTTCGATGGCCCGGTGCCCGGTGACAATATTGATGCCCCAGCGCCCTTTGGAAATATGATCGAGCGTGGCACCGTACTTGGCCAGATGGAGCGGATGGATCGGGCCGTAAAGCACGTGGATGGTCGAAATCAGCAGGATGTTGCGAGTGATCGCGGCCATCGCACCGAGCGCGACGAAAGCGTCGAGTGACGACTCACCGTCATAACCCCCTTTGGGAAGCCATTGGGTCCGGCTGAACGCGAGTTCGAAGCCGAGATCGTCGGCCTTGCGCACCACCTCGGCGTTGTAGTCGAAAGTCCAGGTATTCGTGGTGGGAACGGTTGAAAGGCGGATGTCCTGCAGATTCAGGAACACGCCCAGCATCAACGGCTGCTCGAAAGCCTTGGCGAGCGGACTGCCCGGGATATCGGCGGGTGAGACCGTTTCGAAAGTCATTGTTGTCCTGGCTGAGATTCAAAAGACCCGACCTTCGTCGAAATCCGTTCTGACGCCGTTCAGGTAGTAGTCGCCTATCACGCGGCCCTTTAACAGCAAGGGGTTGTGATTCAGGATCGTGCGGATATTGCGCCAGTGACGGTCGAAGTCGTACTTGCGCGAAGTCGCGGAACCGCCGCCGGTATCGAAGAGCCTTTCGGCTGCGCGGATGGCAAGCTTGCCGACTACGATCTGCGCCTTCGAATTGGCGAGCGCGCTTGCCATGACCCGTTCATCCCGGTCCGGCGCGCCTGCCACGATACTGAGCGCCGCGGCGTCCTGCTTGTTGGCGACATCGGCGATGATCACATCGATCGCATGACTGGCGGCCGCAATCTCGCCAACGACCTGCTGCACGAAGTGGTCTCCCCGCGCTGTTTCCGAGGCACTGTGTTTCGCGGAGCGTGCGTGCTTCTGCGCATAGTTGACCGCGTCGCTGAAAACATTCCGCACGATGCCCGCAATGCACGCCACCAGATGCAGCTGGGCACGCGTCGCATTGTGGCGTCGCGCGAATGGATCGCGATCTTGTCGGGAGCTGACTTCGTGGGGAAATACCTGCACGTCATCGAGGTCGACGCCCCCACTTGCCGTCAGGCGTTGCCCCATGCCATCCCAGTCGTCGAGAATATGCACGCCTTCCCGGTCGATCGGAACCAGCGCGCCCGTCATCTCGCCTTGCTCGTCAAGCGCACTGAAACTGGTGTAGTCGGAATACGCCGCCCCCGTAGCATAATATTTTTTACCGGTAAGCACGTAGATGTCACCTTGCTTGACCAGTTTCGTGCGCAGCATGTTGGGGCGGGGCGTGTTGATCTCCATGTGCGCGCCACCGAAGAGCTTGCCCTTGAGTACCTCACTCACATATTTTTTACTGTTCGGCGCATCGGGGGAGATGGCGATCGCCTCGACAAAACCGAAATGGCTACGCAATGCATGCGCGACGTTGGAATCGGCGGCGGCGAGCGTGCAGATCACTTCGACCTGGTCGGCCACGGTACCGCCAGGTCCACCCAGATGCTTCGGCACACGCAGCCATGTCAGCCCGGTCTGCCTGAGCGAGCGAAAAATCTCGAATGGCAATTCACGATTGAGTTCGCGCGCGACCGCGCCCTTGGCAATGTCCTCGGCGATGCGAGGCAGGTCCGCGAGAATGGCCTCGCGGGTACGGGGAAGCGAGCCTGGCAGGTCAGAGGTTGGTTCTTCGGAGCGCGGATGATGCAGAGTCTGGACGGACATCGCTGCTCGTTCCTTGATCAATGATATGAGAGCCACAGGTAGCGCTGCGCGCGCGGACAAACCGCGCTGCGGCCGCTTTGACGAGATCGCGTGGACGTCCTGCTGATTCGCAGCGTCGGTGACCGAGATTCGGAGAATGGTCCATCGGCCGTTGCCGTTGCAACGAAGCGATTTGACTTTGCTCTACATTGGCATGCTGAAGAGGTTAGAAGAAATCGTTTCATAACGATTACACATGACACTGCTGATGCGACTCGAATCCCGGTCGGTCGAGCAAGCCTCGTTGCGCATTAGAAAAGCAAAATTCCTTCTTTGCCTTTTTGTCACGTGCGGCGCTAAATTATGCATTTCGGATAGACAACATGACGAGAGCGGTCTTCCATCAGGCGGGTCGGCGGGACGCGTCGCGCATCGATCCAGACGTCTGGACGAGACCGCATCGGACGGCGCGGGTCGGCGGCGGCGCGCAGCGCGCGGTGGCATGAGCGCGCTTGCACGGCTTGTTGCCACGCCGACGGATGCAGTGGGCGCAACACTGACCGCGCTGTTTGGCGCCGACGGAACGCGGGACTTTCTCGGCGGGTACTGGCCCGAGCGGTCCTTCTGGGTGCATCGCGAGCTAGCGGATCTACCTGCTGTACTCCGCCGCGATGAACTCGGCGGCCTCGACGCACTGGCGTCACGATATCGTGGTCCGATTGCCTTTGGACGTGGCGCAGTGGATACGCGCACGTTCAATTCGGACGCGCATCCGGCTCACCTGTTCAAACTGGGCTTCACAGCCTATCTCTACGATATTGTGGCGTCGGTGCCGGGTTTGTCCGCATGGCTCGAGGCGCTCGAGCAGGGACTTGGCGTGCCGGGCGGCAGCAGCAAGATCGGCGCATTCGCGTCGCCTCGCGGCGATGGTCTGCCGATCCATTTCGATGCGGACGACGTGATCTCGGTGCAACTGAGCGGTTCGAAGACATTTGAGATCGCGCCGGTCGACGGTTTGCGTTACCCCATTGGTCAGCAGTTTGGTCCGGGCATGTTGCCTGGGGATGAACTGTATCCGCAGGTGAGCGCAGGGTTTCCAAAGCCGGACGTCACACGGCTCGAGCGGGTCCGGATGGAGCCGGGCTCGATACTGTTTCTTCCGCGTGGCACCTGGCACACGACGCGGGCCGACAGCGATTCGTTTTCGATCAGTATTGGCATGCGGCCGCCCGCGGCGCTCGACTATCTGTTGCCGCAGCTCCGTTCCTTGCTTTTGCAGGATTCACGCTGGCGGCGTCCGCTTTATGGCATCGCCGGATCTGCCGACCAGAGAGGTGACGAACTTCGTCGCATCGACGACTTGCTGCGCGAGCTGCCCGAAGCGCTCGCACGACTTACGGCCCATGATCTTGCTCCGGACGCAGTCGACACCAGCGCACCCGATCTCGACCAGGAACAGCGCTTTCAGCGCGTGCCGATGGCATCGCTCTCGGCCGAGTTGTCGGGCAATCGCGTGCAGGTGAGCGTGAGCGCCTGGGATCGCGAATGGATCGAGCGCCCCACATTGCGCACGGAGATGCCGGCCCATCTGTTACCCGCACTTGACTGGCTGCGCGAGCGTGAGGCCGCATTCGCGAGCACTGAACTGAAGGCAAGTGCTCCAGGTGTACCCGACATCGACGCATGGCAACTGCTGGATCTGTTGTCGCGCGCTGGCTATTTGCGACGTCTGTCCTTTTCGCTGCTGAACGGCTGAGTGCCAATCTGCAACGAAGGAGGTCGCGGCAATCGCCGTGACCTCCTTTCACGCTTTACCAGACGGTATCGAGGCGCACGTAGTAGAAGCCACCATCGATGCCGTACGGCGAGTACCAGCTATAGTTTGGCGACGTTACCGGCACGCTGGCGAGCTTGTTGGCCGTAGAGCCGACCTCGCTCGGCCGACGGTTAAACAGGTTGTCGGCGCCGATCGACAGCTTGGTGCTCTTGGTGAACCAGTAGCCGATGTTCAGATCGGTGATGAACGCAGGTGACACATGTTGATCGAGATTGGGACCGCTCGAACTCTCGAAGTTGGTCGACGAATAGCGTGTTTCCTTCAAGGTCAGCTCGAGGCTGCGCAGTCGCCAGTCACCTGAGAGCGACGTCACGTTCTTGGGATAGTACTGTGTCAACTGGCTCGTGACCGCACGGTTCCATTGCACGCCACTGCCTGCCAGCGTGCCTGGAATACCGCTCAGGCTGTTGACTGTCGTGACATTCTGGTTGCTGTTCAGGGTCCAGCGGACTTCGCCGAACTTGCCGAAATCGTCCTGGTGTTCGAGCGTCAGGTCGACCCCGCGCGTGGTGGTGTTCGCCCCGTTGGTGAAGTACTGAACGGACGTGACGTTGTTGATGCCGGCCGCCCTCAACAGATTCGTGACGCCTGAACCCTGTAGCACGGGTGTTTCCAGAATACGGTCGCGAATGTTGATGGAATAGGCATCCACCGTCAGCGTGGTACGCGGCAACGGTTTCAATACAAAGCCGAAGCTCAGATTGGTCGAATGTTCCGGCTTCAACGCGGTCGAGCCGACAGCCTCGGCAACTGAACTCGTCGGTGAGGCAAGCTTCGTATACTGTTGGACCAGCTGTCCGCTGACCGGATCGGTCGTGTAGCCACCGGTCGACTGCGTGTAATGCTCTTCCTGCAGCGTCGGTGCGGAGAAGCCATTGCTGTAAGTGCCGCGCAGCGCAAAGTCTTCGGAAAACTCGTAGCGCGACGACACCTTGCCGGTCCAGACGCCTCCGAAGTCGCTGTAGTACTCGTAGCGTCCCGCCACGTCAACCGTCCACTTCTTGGTCAGCGGCTGGTTCAGCTCGAGATAGATCGCTTCGTTGGTGCGGAACCAGCCGCCCGTATCCTGGGGATCGAAACCTTTCATGCCAGACGCACCGGGATTCGGTGCGATACCGGCATTGAGTCCGCCCGCCGGCCAGATAAATGTGCCGTCGGTATAGGACGCCGTTTCACCCGGGCTATAGCTGAATGAATCTCGCCGCTGCTCGATGCCGCCTGATACCGTCAGCGGCAGGGCGAAGAGATGCGTATCGAACTTGCGCGTCAAATCGAGGTTGGTAGTCCATTCCGTGGCGACCTCGCGGCCGTCGTAGAAGTTCGTCTTCCAGTCGTAGCTCGGGCCCAGCGAAGGGTTCAGCGAGTGCTCAGTGTAGATGCGTGCATTGTCGCTGCCGTAGCTGGTGCTCAGATCCCAGTCCCAGCCGAGCAGATTGGTACCCTTGATGCCGATGACGCTCTGGAAATCGTCTTCCGACGATTCGAACTCGGGCATATAGCCGTTTGGATAGACCTGCTGAAACGTCTGCGGCGAGATGGCCGTGCGAAAGAAGCCGAAGCCTTGCGAGTAACGGTGCGCGTAGGTCGAGAAGGAATAGACCTTCAGATCCGGGGTGATGGGCAGCTCGGCGTTATAAGCGAACGCGTAGTTCTGTACGTCCGGCTGGCCTTCGACTTGCCTGTAGCGAGACTGACTCGTTTCGCGCGGATCCAGCTGCCCGTTTGGCAGTTTTGGATAAATCCGCGAGGTCAGGGGGTACGGACCGTAGTCGTTTGTCGGTCGCTGAAGGTCTACCGTCGCGCTCAGATTCAAAAAGCCACCGGTCTGGCCGAGTGCGATTCCCTGATTGAGCGAGGCAGTCCCGGTCTTGCCCTTCATGCCATCGAACGGACCCACACTTGAGCCATATTGCCCATAGTTGACGCTGGCCGATCCTCCCTCGGCGTCCTTCTTCAGAATGATGTTGATCACGCCAGCAATCGCGTCCGAGCCATATTGGGCTGCGGCGCCGTCTTTCAGCACTTCGATGTGGTCCACCGCGCTGATAGGGATCAGATCCAGATCGGTCGGTGATTGACCATTGAGGTAGAGCGCCGTCTGGTGACGGCGCTTGCCGTTGACGAGAACGAGCGTGTCGTTCGGATCGAGACCGCGCAGTGCGGCCACCTTGACCCCTTCGCCCTGTTGCCCCTGGTAGCCCGCAACATTTGTATACGAAGGATATAGATCGTTTAGCGCATCGCGAAGATTCTGTTTGCCGGTGCGGGTCAGGTCGTCCGCCGTGACAACGTCCACAGGCGAGATACTCTTTTCCGCCGAGCTGCCACCGCCTCGTGTACCCGTCGTTACCACGACGTCCTGCACGTCACCCAGAAAGCCCGACGAGGAGTTGGCCGACTGAGCCGTGCTGGCCGCTGGCTTCTTTGCAGTGGGTTTGGCCGTCCCGGAGGACTGGTTGGTCGGGGTATCTGATTGTGATGCGTCGGGTGAAGTAGCGACCTGTGCGAGCGCGACACCATGACTGAACATGGCGCCGATTGCGAGTGCGATTGCTGTCAGCCCCGGCCGGCTAACCACACTCTTTTCTAATTTGACTCTCGACTTCCCGTGTTGCGAGGCTGACATGTTCTTATCCTGATGAGGTGACGATATTTGGCTGGACTGAACTTTATCCATCCCCAAATGTCGGCGTAACAAATCTTTGATGGAATGCTAAATAAGTAATCTGATAAGCATCGGAGCATCCGTGATCGGCGCTAGATCGAGGCAAGCGCAAGCAAGAGAAGACCTCGAAACATATGTTCTAGGAAGGGGTACATATTTGACTGACACCACATTGAATTAAGCCAGGGGGAGTCTGGGCGATGCACCCGGAGCCAACATGCAGTCCGTCCAACGGCGCCGATCTTTCGCAGATCCCTTTTTTACAGGCTGAATTTTTCGTTTTTATGGGGGGTAGACGGGGCAGGGAGAAAATTCAGCAAACAATATTAGCGATCTGGCGGCCCTTAACAAAACATGAACTGGCGAAATGTTTCAAAGGACGCTACGAATATGCTTTGCAAGAAAAAGTCGAACGATTGGGGCGATTTCGCAACAGGTGGGTACTTATAATTTGAGGATCATGTCGATCCCTCTCTCTCCCACGGGTGATGTTTCCGTCCCCAAGCTGCCGACCCAGCCCTTTGCCTTCATCCTGTATTTCGTGCGTCGGAATTTGCGCTGGCTTCTGCTGACCATGTTGCTCGAAGCGATATCGGCCGGTGCAGGCATCGCGACGCCGTATGCGCTCGGAGGGATTGTCGGAGCGCTCTCGCATGGGGTATCCAACGTCGCGCCGTTCTTTTCCGGACCGCTTCTCGGGCCCCTCAGGCTCTTCATTATTTTGAACGTGATCGACCTGGTGGTGGGGCGGGCCGCCGCGCTTTGTCGCGTCTTCATTGCGCCCGTTCAGAGGACGATCGTTTCTGAAGCGCTGTATGGCTACCTGCAGCATCATTCACATCGTTTCATATCGAACAATTTCGCCGGCGCGCTCGCACACCGCATTTCGGAGGCGGCGATGGGCGTCAACATGGCGGTGTGGGCGATCGTGTTCGACTTTCTGCCCATTGCCGTTACGCTGCTGGTCGCGATCGCTTTGCTTGCGCACACGAATCTGTTGTTCGGCGCGCTGCTGTTCGCCTGGGCATGTGTGTTCGTCGGCGTGTCTTTCTTGCTCGCGCGCGCGGCACAACCCTATTCGGCGCTGCACGCCCAGGCGCGCAGCGACACCACGGGGGCGATCGTCGATGCTATCGGCAATCTGTTGAGCGTGCGCTTGTTCGCCCGACTGTCGTTCGAGCAGAAGCGCATTGGACGATTCCTGCTCCAGGAACGCGCGACGTCGCGCGCGTACTTCCTGTGCAACGAGCGCACTGCGGGGTTCCAGTTCACCGCGTCCGCGGCGCTGAAGATCGGCACGGTGTGTTTCGCGCTGATGCTGTGGCGCAGTGGCCGGATCGATGTAGGAGGCTTCGTGATGAGTATGGGATTGTCGATACTTGTGATTAACGAGGCACGCAACCTGAGTCGACGCTTCCTCGAATTTTTCGAATACATCGGCAACATCGCGCACAGTGTGCATACGATCGTGTTGCCCCACGAGGTGGTCGACGAACCCGATGCCAGTAGTCTGGTGGTAAGTCGCGGCGAAATTCGCTTCCAGGATGTGAGTTTTGGCTACGTTCCGGAGCGACTTGTGTTCCGCCATCTCGACCTGACGATTCAGCCCGGGCAACGCGTCGGTCTGGTCGGGTTCTCCGGTTCCGGAAAATCGACGCTGATCAATCTGGTGTTGCGTCTTTATGAACCCCAGAGCGGATCGATCACGATTGACGGAGCCGACATTTGTGCCGTGACGCAAAACTCCCTGCATTCGCAGATCAGTCTGATCCCTCAAGATCCAGGTCTGTTTCACCGCACGCTCAACGAAAATATCGGCTATGGCCGGCTCGACGCCGACGAGACACAGATCGAAGACGCCGCACGGCAGGCCTACGCGCATGACTTCATCGCGACTATGCCGAACCGCTATAGCTCAATGGTCGGTGAGCGCGGCGTCAAGCTGTCTGGTGGCCAGCGGCAACGCATCGCCATTGCACGGGTCATCGCGAAGAACGCGCCGATCCTGATCATGGACGAAGCAACCTCGAGCCTCGATTCCGTGACCGAAAAAGCCATCCAGGACAGTCTCGACACACTGATGGATGGCAAGACGGTTCTCGTCGTCGCCCACCGCTTGTCGACTATCGCGCATCTCGATCGAATTCTCGTGTTCGACAACGGACGCATTGTGGAGGACGGCCCACATCGCGAACTGTTGGCACGCAACGGTGTTTATGCGCGGCTATGGAGCCGGCAGTCCGATGGCATGATTCCCGAGCACGATGAAGCGGCGGCGTAAGCCGGCGTGACCGGGATGGGGCGCTCGCAGGTGTTCTTCATTCACCCAGGGGGGTGAGTTACAACTGACGTTCGGCTGGCCGCACAGTGGGACGCCGTCGACGAGCCTGTCGGCCTGACGTATTTTTTCGCAGACGCATCCTTGCAGACTCACCTAGAGGACAGACATGAGCCAAGAGACGATTTCCGAGCTTTGGTATACGCGTTGCCCGGTGCCGACGACCTCAGGCATTGCGCAGCATTTTCGCTGGCTGCACGACGAGTTCGCGCGACAGGGGATCGAACTGAAATCAATTCGCGCCGCGGGTGACCAGGCGGTGCGCAACTCTCATTTCGATCATTCGCAGCAGAACAGCTTTCGCGAGGGCGGCAACGTACCGCCGATCTGGACCCGCGCAAACGGCCAGGACACTGTCGTGGTGGGCATCACGTGGGTCGACGAGGAGCAGGTCATTCTGGTTCGCCCCGACAGCGACATCCAGGACGTCGCAACGCTGAAGGGCCGTCGACTCGGCCTGCCGCGCCACGCGACGCGGCTCGTCGACGTAGGGCGCGCACAAGATTTGCGCGGCTTGTTGACCGCTCTGCGGCTGGGTGGTCTCGAGCGCGGCGATGCGCAATTTGTCGAGGTCAAAGACGATACCGAATTCGATCTGCGTGAGCAGGGCCAGCGTCCGAAGCGACGCCATCTCGTGGCTGAAGCGCTGCTGTCCGGCGCGGTCGACGCCATTTACGCAAAGGGCGCGGTGGGTGCAACGCTGATTGCCGAGCACGGACTGCGTCCGATCGTCGATATCAACGCCGACCCGGATCCGTTCGTGCGCGTGAACGCAGGCACGCCGCGTCCAATCACCGTCGACCGCAAGCTCGCAATCGAGCATCCGGAACTCGTTGCGCGTTACCTCGCGGTGCTACTGAGTACCGCGCAATGGGCTGAACACCATCCGGCCGAAGTGGTGACGGCGATCGCGGCGGAGACGGGGGCGCACGAGCAGGAAGTGCGCCGTGGTTTCGGCGATACGCTGCACCGCAGCCTCGTGCCGAAGCTGTCTGATCTCTATCTGACGGGTCTTGCTGCTCAGAAAAAGTTTTTGCTGGAAGAGGGGTTTCTGGCTGCGGACTTTGACTACGACGCGTGGATCGTTCGGGAACCGCTGGCGATCGCACAGCATCTGGTGAAGGAGATCAAACTGCTTCAGGCTGCCTGAGTCACGGAGGTCGCGGCTTCAATCGAAGGCGACGCGCGATTGCGCGTCGCTTTCCTTTTGATGGGCTCCGTGGGAGGCGGCCTGTGGTCGGGTAACTCAGGCGGCTGCGATCGTCGTGTCGGCAAAATTGCCGTAGAAGCCATCGAACGACGTCACTGCATCGCGGACCCGCCGACTCGATAAAAGGAAGAGGGAGGCCGAGACAATCGGGATCCTCGGCAAGTCGGTCTGTGCAATGACCTGGAAGCGGTCATACAACGCACGCCGTTTGACGACATCGGTTTCAATCTGTGCGGTTTCGAGCAGGCGGTCGACTTCGGTGTTTCGATAGTGCGCACCGTTCGAGAAAGCGACACCCGGCTGAAAGTTGTTCGACCAGTAGAAGCGCTGCGTGCCAATCGCCGGATCGGGGCCCGCCGTGGCACCGTACAGTGTCGTATCAAAATCGCGCTGAGTGTAGACGCGGTTGACGAACTCGCCGTAGTCGGTCGAGCGAATTTCCATTTTGACGCCAATCCGCGCGAGCGAGGCGCGGATGAACTGCGCGGTTTGCGTGAAGCCGCTCGACGGCAGCGCATCGTGGGTGAACGACAGCCGCACGCCATCGGCTCCGCGTTGGAAACCTGCCGCATCGAGGAGTGCCTCGGCACGGCGCGGATCGTGCGGATAGTGCGGGACCTGGTCGGTGGAGAACCCTGTCATTTGTGGCGGGATCGGGGCCTGTGCGGCAACGCCATAACCGAACAGAATATTCTTCACGATGAAGTCTCGGTCGATCATATGTGCGATGGCCTGCCGCACGCGTACATCGCGAAAGAAGGGGCGGTCGAGGTTGAATTCGAACGCGTTGAGGCCCACCGAAAAGTCAGTGCCGCGTGTGATCAACGTCAGAGAGGGCTCGTGGCCGAGCTGTGTGACCGCGCTTTGCGGGATGGTGCCGGCCGCGGCCAGATGGACCGAGCCCGTCTCCAGCGCGGCCACTACGCCGTCGGGTTCTGGCATGATCCGAAACACGATTTGGTCGAGATGTGGCTTGCCGGGGTCCCAGTAGTCCGGATTGCGCTCGAGCACGATATTGCTACCGCGGGTCCAACTCTTGAAGCGAAACGGTCCGGTGCCAATGGGCGCGCTGTTCAAGGGATTGTTGAGGATGTCAGTGCCTGCGTAGCGGTGCTTTGGAATCACCTGGGACTCGACCGACATCATCGCGCTGAGAATATACGGAGCCGGCTTTGAGAGCCGCAGCACTGCTGTCAGCGGATCCGGCGTATCGACGGCGACCACATTCGCGAAAGTCGAACGCCCGCGACTATGGTATCGCCTCCAGACCTGAAGTAAGGAGAAGGCAACGTCGTCAGACGTGAAGGGCGTGCCATCGTGCCAGCGTACACCTGGCCGCAGCTTGAACGTAATGCTCAGATAGTCCGCACTCACGTCCCAATGCGTCGCCAATCCGGGCTGAGGAGCGAGGTCGGGTCCGTAGCGAAGCAGACCGTCGAACAGCTTGGCGGAAATGGACTGTGTGGGGCCAGCGGTCGTTAGCGCGCTTGTGAGGGTGGGGGGTTCCGGATATTGTGCGAGAACCAGCGTGCCGCCCTTCGTGGGCGTTTCAGCCCGGGCCGATCCAGTGATGCCGGCCGAGAGGCCGGCCCAAGTCCATAGGGTGCGTTGGAGGAACAGGCGTCGATCGAGACTCATGGATTCGGTTGTGGCTCACTTTGTCGCGGCGAACGAAAGCCCACTCGGGCTGGAGAGGACGTTGGCGATGGTCATTCAGCAGCGCCCGCGGTGCGGAAGATTTCGCTTCGCTCGGAAGAACACTCAGAAGAACAACAACGCACGCAGTTCGATACTGCGTCGCGGTGGAGCATCCGCTGGCGTGGTCGGATCATCGAACGCTGTATGAGCGGTCAGGCGCGCCTGTACCTTTTCGTCCGAATCATAGATCTTGAGCAGCAGGACTTCTTCGGGCGTGAGACGGGGAAAATAGTACCAGCGGTGCGCACGATTGAATTTGAAGGCGTAGGTTTCACCGACCTTGTCACGATAGACGAGATCGGAGGGCACCAGATCACTGCGCCAAATGCTCCTCGAATCGCAAAGCGCGAGCGGTGACGATTCGACGACCTCGCCGATCGGACGCCAGACATTGACGATCGCAAAGCGACCTTTCAGGCGCTTTTCGGCCTCTTCGGGCGGGAGGTGATCCCGAACGCGCCGTGGCCCAGACACGAATGTCTGATCGTTATGCACATACTTGACCGGCTCTCTTACGCCCTGCGCGCGTCGATCGGCGGCGCCGTCGCGTAAGGTGTGATCGAAGATCACCACCTTGCTGGCGCCGGTCAATCGCTTGAGCAAGGCATCGGTCTCGGGATAGTAGCGGGCCTCGATGACTGCCGGATCTGAGAAGACGGTGACTTCACTCGCATGCGCATGCAATTCAAATCCATTGCGATCCAGTGAAAAACCGCCCGGTGGAGGCGTGATGCGCGCGTTGGTGATTGGCACGCGAAACAGGCGATATTCGCCGGTCCGTTCCGGTATTCCCTCGGGCGGTTCGTACGTATAGGTGACCGGGTGTGCGCTGTTCGACGCCAGATAGTTCAGATCAGCCTCGACGGCCTGAGCCACATTCCGGGTCACATTGCTGACGACTTCACTCATGATGCTCGCTCTCCTCGGACGATCCAAAAACCATATGTTGTGTGGGGTCAGTATTTGCCATCGCCGTCGAGCCAGATGTCGGAAAAGTGGACAAACGCATCGGCAGGAAAACCTGAATGGAAGTAGCCACCGACTGCATAAATCGCTGCGCGTTCGATCCGGTCATGATCGCGGCTGGCGTGTGGATCCGACTCACCGGCTGACGCGCTCGCTGCAGTGGCGACGTCGCAAGGGCATGGTGGCATATGATCGTCGAGAGCATCGAGATGCAACCAGCGCTGCATGCGCGCGAATAGCGATGAGGCTTGATCGACTAAAAGGTTTTGCATTGCCGGACCTTCCGCGAGAGGGATGACCAGTTAATCTAGTCACCGCAGACGGAATTCGCAAATGCGCATTTCGGGAATTCTTTTCAGTCGCGGGTCCATATCGATGCGTGCGCGGACTCATTGGCTGCGCGGCGATCGGTGCCGCTTGATGGAGCCATCCTGTGCCCGATGCGCGGGGTCAGACGGCCCGGTGCGGGCGGTCGGCGATGACAGCTTCCGCCGCTTCGACGAAGCCTGTGCCACCGGGTCCGGCGGTGATCCACTTCGGTGGTTTGGGAAGGTCCGACAGGTACTGTCGCACCGTGCTGACGCCTACGGTGTGGTGGAAGAAGCCAAACATTGGGGCATCGTTGGTCGAATCACCGGTATAGAGCACGGCACCCCGATCCGTGTCGATATCGATGCCAAAAGTCTCTGTCATGACACGCCGCGTCATCGCCAGCTTGTCGTAGCCGCCCAGCCATCCCAGTATCCAAAGGTTGTTGATCGTCGTTTCTGCGCCTTCGGCTCGCAGCGCTTCGACCAGGCGCTGTGCAACGCCCTTGTCCTGCGGCTGGGCGAAAGCCAGACTGGTGAGCCGGAACGGCTGATCGTCCGCGTAGGTGGCCTCGGGTATCTGCTCTTGCACGCGGCGACCGATGGCATGGAGTGTGTCGCGGACTTCTGACAATTGATCCTGCTCGTGCCAAAACGTGCGCACGATGCCGTGCCCGTTCGGCGTGCGCCGGAAGAACAGACCGCCGTTCTCGCCGATCACCCCGTCCACCGGCCACATCCTTGCCATCTGATCGCACCAGCCCGCGGGCGCGGCGGTGACGGGAATAACCTTGATGCCGACGGTTTGTAGTTGTTCGAGTGCCGTATAAGTCGCGGCGGATAACCTGCCCTGATAGGTCAGGGTTTCATCCATGTCCGTAAGGACGAAGCGCACCGAATGGAAGGTTTTGTCCGGTGCGGTGGACAGCAATTGCATGGTTCTCTCCTCAAAAAGATGGATGCCTTCCTAGCTCGACCTCGTTTCTGGGCGACAGTTTTTTGCCCGTGCATGAGACGCGTGTAGTAGCGCCCCTCTGCTTTATATCCGTTCTGAGATGAGGCCACCCTACCTGTGGGCGGCTCGTAAAAAGCTCGCCAATGTGTTGCGATAGCGTGGCCGATTTTGTCCTCTTCCTGTCTGCAAAGGCTCTGGATGCCAATCATATCTGCATCTATGATGAAATTCTCTTACCTGGGGAGTTCAAGAAATGTCCGTGCTCAACGCCGCCCAGTCGGCACTTATCGTCATCGATGTACAAGAATCGTTTCGTCATACACCCGATTGGTCCGAAGCGGATTTGCCGGCCTTCAGGGACGCAGTCCTGCGCCTGGAACGCGGCGCACGCGAGAACGCGGTTTCCGTTATCCACGTCTTTCATGTCGGCAAACTTCCCTCGTTCACCCGGGAGTCCGGCCTTGTCAGACCGCTCGACTGGCTGCCGGACGCGCCAGATGCCGTATTCGAAAAGCACACGCACAATGCATTCACCGATACTGGTCTTGACCTTTGGCTGCGTCGCCATCATATCGGGCATCTCGTCATCACCGGCATTCGCACCGAACAGTGCTGCGAGACCACGACACGCGTCGCGTCGGACATCGGTTACGCCGTGGACTACGTGACCGATGCGACGCTTACCTTTCCCATGACGCACGCCGTTACCGGCCGCGTGTATTCACCTGGGGAAATCAAGGCGCACACGGAACTGGTATTGGCGCAGCGCTTCGCACGAATCGCCAGCGTCGATGACGCGCTGACCGGCTGGCAAACGCGACGGGCCGCATGAGCATGAAAACCTCCGTATGGTTCGTGCTCACGCCCCCCGTGTTGATGCTCGACTATGCGGGCCCTGCAGAGACCCTGCGTATGGCAGCGGAATCGGGCGCACCGTTTGAGTTGCATCATTGTGGGCCGCTTCCCAGGGCGATGACATCCGTCGGCATAGCACTCGATGGGCTCGCTCCTCTTCCGGACAAGTTGCCCCCGAATAGTCTGGTGATAGTCGTGGGAACGACCGAAACGCCGGAACCCGGTACGAGCGAACCCTACGACGCAGTCACGCATTGGCTCAAAACCGTACCGACTGCCGATACGCGCATCGCCAGCATTTGCTCGGGCGCAGTGCTGCTAGCCCGCGCGGGTCGCCTTGCAGGCCGGCGCTGCACGACGCACTTTGGTTTGGTCGACTTGCTCAGGCGCGTTGAGCCCATGGCTCGAATTCAGGACGATTGTCTGTTCGTCGACGAAGGCGATGTGCTGACAAGCGCCGGCATTACGGCTGGCATCGATCTGTCGCTCTATCTGATCGAACACTACGCCGGCGGAGAATTGGCTGCCGATGTCGCGCGTCGACAAGTGGTCTATCAGCGCCGCGCTGGCGAAGCGACCCAAATGTCGCCGTGGCTTGCTCATCGAAACCATCTACATCCGGCGGTACATCTGGCGCAGGATGCCATCTCTCAAGATCCCGCCCGTCCGTGGAATGTGGCCGACCTCGCACGGGCCGCACATGTCAGCCCCAGGCATCTCAGTCGATTGTTCGCGGAACACGCGGGAACCACCGTTTTGGCCTATCAACAGAGTCTGCGCGTAGCCCGCGCACAGCAACTCCTGGAAGGCTCGGAACTGACGATAGAGCGCGTGGCGGAAAAATCTGGATTCGCTTCGGTACGTGATTTTCGCCGCGTGTGGGGGCGCTATCACGACACCCCACCCAAGAGAACGGCCGCACCGTAGAAGGTACGCGTCGTGTTAGCGTACAGCGGTCAGCCACCTTGCCCGAGCAGCGGGTTCGCGAAGAAATAGTCTTGCCAGGTCTTCGGTTTCGTATGGATCGCACCGACACGCGCCATGAATTGCGCGAGCGGGAATGTGTTTTGGGGCGTCACAGTCAGATGTACGTCGGGATTCTTGAGCACTTTGAGTAACAACGCCCGGTCGAGTTTTGCCTGATTGACCTTCAGATAGATGTCCACCGCTTCATCAGGATGGGCGCTCGCAAACTGCGCCGCATCGGCAAGCGCGGCAACGAACGCCTGATAGGTCTTCGGGTTGTCGTCATGAAACTTCTGTGTCGCATAGAGCACCGTCGCCGATGCCGGGCGACCGAGTACATCGTATGAGCTCAGTACGATATGCGCCTTGGGGTTGCCGGCTAACTCCTGTTCCTGGAACGGGGGATTGCCGAAGTGAGCGTTGATCTCTGTCCCCCCGGCGATGATCGCCGCGGCGGCGTCGGGGTGCGAGATCGCGAGTGTCAGGCTGTCGAGCTTCTGATACTGCGCGTCGCCCCATTGACGAGCGGCTGCCATCTGCAGGATGCGCGACTGGACCGAGACCGAAACCGCTGGCAACGCGATGCGGTCTTTCTCGCTCAGATCCGCGATGGTGTGCACGGCCGGATTTGTCGAGATGAGGTAGTAGGGGAAGCTGCCCAGCGAGGCCACACCTTTGACATTTTGTTTGCCATAGGTGCGATCCCAGATCGTCAGAAGCGGACCGACCCCCGCGCCGCCGATGTCGATCGCGCCCGAAAGCAGGGCGTTGTTGATCTCGGCGCCGCCCGAAAGGCGGGTCCACTCAACGTTGACGTCAACACCAAGCTTTTTGCCTTCCTTCTCGATCAATTGCTGGTCGCGCGCAATATTGAGCAGCAAGTACACAACGCCGAATTGCTCCGCGACACGTATTTTCCCCTCGGCTTGCGCGGGCACAGAGGTCAAGATCGTCGAGGCAAAGCCAGAAGCGAAAATCGCAAGCGTCGCCGCTGCGGCAGTGCGTTTGCCGCGCAAACGCATGCGCGTGAAAACGCTGTCACGCATAGGAGAGTTCATTAAAGTCGGGAAAATCCGTGATTGCTCGATGTTCGTTGGGCCTCGAGTAGTTCGCCGTCGTCGATACTAAGGGACGTCAAGGTAGCGCCTTATATCGGATAGCGATATCGATATAAGGACTTCACTGCGTGGCGAAAATCTCGCAAGTCACGGACGGCCAACGGGTCGAGGCAAGCGGTCAAGGCGCCGAGTCACGCCGATGAGTCAAGCCGACGATTCAATTCGACTAGCGAGAAGCAAGAAACCTGTCGATCGAGCCAATTTCAGTCCGATCTGTCTCTTGGTCCTGGGCTAACTGCGCATAGAGAGAGGCCAAGCCGCTATAGATCGCTTGCGCCGCATGGTCGTCTCCGGCGAACTGGGCGATCTCCTGCATTTCCGCGACCCATCGGTAAGCCTTCGGATACATTTCTGGCAATGTGGTCATGAACCTTTTGAGCAGCGCAGGTTGGCTTCTCTCTAGCTCTTCCCGGAGAGCGGGGCCTGCACCCGCTCGGTCGGCAGAAAGAATCATGGCTGCGGCCAGTCCGACCAGCCCCTTGGTGATACCGGCGTAAGACATTTTAAGTGCCGAGGCCGCGCCAATGGGCGCCTCGAGATGCCGGATGTCCAGTCCTAGTTGGGTGAGCACCGAGACATCTCGTGCGGAAGGCCCCGACACATAGAACGCCGGACTTTGAGCACCTGGTTTCGGCGGGGAGCCGATGATGCACCCATCGACAAAGGGCGTGCCGCTAGCGGCGACAACATCGCCGATCGCCGCGACGCTTTGCGGGCTGACGGCATTGCAATCGATAAAGATCGGCTTGCGTTTTGCCCGTTCCAATTCCGGGGCGAGCCGCGTGACCAGTCCCAAGGCTTCGGCGGGAGGCACAACCGACAGGATGAAATCCGAACTTGCGATGAGCGAATCTTCGACATCTTCCATGCCTGACGCATCGGCACGTGCACGCGAGGCGTCTCCGCGGCCTTTCAAAGAGGTGCGGACCTTGGCGCCGTTTTCACAAAGTCGCTTCCCGATAGCGCTTCCCATTGCGCCCGGTGCGATCACTGCCACGACATAGCTCATAAGGTCAGACTCGATTGGGTGGATTGAAAAAAACAATCCAGAGCAGTCTAGTCGAAACGACGACAAGTGTTACTTAACCGAGTCGTAGCAATCGGAGGGCGAGGCGGAATGAGGGAAGGGGCAGATTCGAATAATGTGCCGCGGGTGCTCGCCCGAGGCTCGCGGTGCCTCGGGCGGGGAGGCTTAAGACTGTACTGTCAGTCCCGGGCCCATTGCGCGAGGGGAGACGTGAGGGCGTGCTCGAGCGGTTTTGGCGCCACCCATTCGGACAGAGAAAAATCGCCTTCAATGATCTTCCAATC
This sequence comes from Burkholderiales bacterium, assembly GCA_026225235.1. Lineage (GTDB taxonomy): Bacteria > Pseudomonadota > Gammaproteobacteria > Burkholderiales > Burkholderiaceae > Pararobbsia. The sequence goes on along the minus strand of JAMFSK010000200.1, from coordinate 17,052 downwards.
CTTCAGCAGGTTTCGATAGCGCTCGAAAGCCTCCAACTCGTCGTCTTTGAGACTGATGCCGAGGTGCGCGCCGATATCCTCTCCAAGCGCAACGCGTACCGCGTTTTCGCTGGCCTTGTGGTCCGCGGCTAGCGCGCGGATCGCATCCTCGCGGTGGCCTGTAGCCCAAGGGCCGATGCTCCTTACCGTGTTCAGCAAGACGCCCACGAGGTCCGGTCGCGTCGCGACGAACTCGTCACCAATAGTCAAAGGGCGCGGGTTGCCCGCACCGAGACGCACCCACAGATCGGGATGTGAACCGAACTCCGACACGAGCGAGGCGCCAATCGCGTTCGCGAGCGCGACGCCTTCCACGCCCTTGACATAGAAGGCATCGATTTTCCCCTGAAACAGCGCGGCAATTTGTGGATTGGCTCCGAATCCTCCGAGACTGAACTTGCCGAGTCCATCGCCTTTATTCGGATCGTACGGCTTGACACGTGTCTCGACCGGCAGATCGACCAGTTCGACGCCGTCAATGTCGAGTCCTTCAGCCGCGCGCGCGGATACGAGCCCTTTGAGAGCGAACGGCGCGAGAAGATCAACCCCAAACGGCGCAAAGTGAGGCACGCCGTATCGCCGACCCGTCAGGTCTTTCGCGTTTCTGATGCCACGGTCGGGCAACGTGATCAAGGCCTGAAACTCGGTGTTCCAGCTAAGGCCGATCAGTTTCGTCGCCGCACCCTGGGAACGCGCCCATAAGGCCGGTACGTTGCCGCCCTGTCGAAACGACCAGGCGAGATGATGATTGAAGTACGAGCTGCGGATGGTTTCGTCAGCATGCTCGGTGGTGGAGGCAATCTCGATTTGCTCCTGCGCGAAGGCCTGCTGGAGTTTTCCTGTGCGCACTGCAACCGCAAGCGGTGAGACTACGGGCGAGCGGCTATACCAGATTTGTGGCGGTACGTGTCCCATGGTGATCCCTTTTGTCGATTGGAGGTCGGTCCGAATTCTGCGGTCGTAGCGGGTGCTGCCTCGATAAGTCGGAAAGCATTTGAGCATCGCAAATGGCACCGCACAACGATTTCAAACGACTAAGCTTTGCAGGTTCGCGACAGGGTTTTCCCCGCCGATACGACATGACACAGAGCGACGGCTGGCGACATCCCTTGCTCCGGCTGTTTGCTTCGCCGCTTGATAACGATATGACAAACCCTGCCAAAGGGAATGCCGACACATTCCTATAATCGCTAGAGCCTCAAACAACAACCGGAGACGCCGCCATGTCGCAAGATCAAAATCCCTCATGGAAGCTTGAAACAATCGCTGTGCATGGGGGATATAGCCCCGATCCGACCACACGGGCCGCAGCCGTACCGATCTATCAGACGGTCGCGTTCGCCTTCGACGACACGCAGCACGGTGCCGACCTATTCGATCTCAAGGTTCCGGGCAATATCTACACGCGGATCATGAACCCCACGCAGGACGTGCTCGAGCAGCGACTCGCGGCGCTTGAGGGCGGTGTGGCAGCGCTTGCGCTAGCGTCGGGGCAGGCCGCAGTCACCTATTCGATCCAGACGATCACCGAGGCCGGCGACAATATCGTGTCAGCCAGCACGCTCTACGGTGGCACGTACAACCTGTTCGCGCATACCTTGCCGCAGTTCGGCATTACGACGCGCTTCGCCGAGCCGCGCGATCCCGCTTCGTTCGAAGCGTTGATCGATGATCGGACCAAGGCGATCTTCGCCGAGACGGTGGGCAACCCGCTTGGCAATATCACGGACATTCGCGCTTTGGCGGATATCGCGCATCGGCACGGCATTCCGCTCATCGTCGATAACACGGTGCCCACGCCATACTTGTTGCGGCCGATCGAACACGGCGCGGACATCGTGGTGCATTCACTGACGAAGTATCTTGGCGGTCATGGCACAAGCCTTGGCGGTGCGATCGTCGATTCGGGCAAGTTCCCGTGGGCTGAGCATAAGCAGCGGTTTCGCCGGCTGAATGAACCCGATGTCAGCTATCACGGTGTTGTCTACACCGAAGCCTTCGGGCCGGCGGCCTATATTGGCCGTGCGCGCGTGGTGCCCTTGCGCAACACAGGTGCGGCGATCTCGCCGTTCAATGTCTTCCTGATTCTCCAGGGCATCGAGACGCTGGGCCTGCGCATCGACCGGATCACCGAGAACGCGGCACGCATCGCGAAGCATCTGCAATCGCATGCGAAGGTCGAATGGGTCAATCATTCGAGCCTTCCCGATCATCCGGACCACGCGCTGGTAGCCAAGTATCTATCAGGAAAGGCGCCGGGCATTCTGACGTTTGGCGTCAAAGGCGGTCGTCCCGCGGGAGCGCGGTTTCAGGACGCACTCAAGCTATTCACGCGGCTGGTCAATATCGGGGACGCGAAGTCGCTGGCGGCACATCCCGCGTCGACCACGCATCGGCAGCTCTCGCCAGAAGAACTCGTGAAAGCGGGTGTGACCGAGGAAACCGTGCGACTGTCGATCGGCATCGAGCATATCGACGATCTGCTGTTCGATATCGATCAGGCGCTGGCAAGCGTGTGAACTGCCGTTGGGGCATCGGCTCTCGCCCGGCGCGCGCAGGTAGGCGTCGACGGGTCAGGCGATCAGGACCGGCGTGTGCGAGGCGTCACACTCTCGCATATCCTGGGTCGCCCGTTTTGTCCGACCTCAGTGGTGCGCCGAGGCGTTCGTGTCCCTGAAGCGTAGCGACGCTGCGCTTTGTACGAGCACATCGACCAGATGCTTGGCGCGCGGGAGCGGACCGCAGCCAGATGCGACGTTGACATGCCCGGCATCGCCGAGGTTCACGAAGCTGCTGCCCCAGCTCACGGCGAGCTGGCGCGCTTCGTTTGCGGTCATCCAGGGATCGGTTTCGCTGGCGACCACGATCGATGGCACCCGTAAGCGGTTGCGGTTCAGATCCTGGATATTGAATTTGCATGGACTTGCCGGCGCCACGAGCAGCACGCCGACCACGTTTTCGGCATGACGCACGAGCGCCTGCACGGTCGCGAGACAGCCGAAGCTGTGTGCGGCGACCACGCAGGGTGCGCGAAGATCATCCAGGAAGCTCGCGACTGCGCGCGACCAGGCATCGATCTCCGGGGCCTCCCAGTCGGCCTGCTCGACGCGCAGCGAGCGCGGATACTGCCGCTCGAGCCAGCTTTGCCAATGCCCATCCTCACTGCCATGCAGCCCGGGCACAGTAACAAGGCGCGGGGGCCAGGATCGGGTAGCGAGCACGGAATTCCTCCTCAGGAAAAGTCAATCGCGATGCGACTTGATTTTCCTGCCGCGAGCTACCGTGTCTGAACCAATTTATTCTTATTTCCTTATCGGCGCCGCTTCGCATTCGGTGCAGGACCGCGCTCGTCAGGTCGATAAGCAAAGTGCGAATGATCGGTTCTTCCCGGCGGATGACGGGGTGGATCTGATCTAGAAGCCAGCACTGAGGGTGTCAGTACTAGCGCGCTGCCTTCATGAACGCGCGCACTTTCGCTTCTTCAACCGGATTCCACCAGACGCCGCCAACCTTCAACGAACTCGCGACGATCACCGCGTCGACGATCGAGAGGATCTCTGCCACGTTGCGCTCGGAGCAGCCGCTGCCGACCAGCAAGGGCAGCGTCGTGGCTGCCCTCATCTGTCGCAGGTAGTCGGCACTCGCCGCATCGCCCGTACGCTGGCCTGTGGCGATGATCGCGTCTGCATCGAAGAACTCGACGTCGCGCACCAGCTCTTCCAGCGACCGGTCTGCCACGATGGCGTGCGCGCCGTGTTTGACGTGTGCATCCGCAAACACGCGAATGCCATCGGCCCGCAAACGTGCCCGGTAACGTAGCGCGAGGGCTGCCGCGCCTTCGATCAACCCCTCGTTTGCGACATACGCATTGGCCCATTGATTTACGCGCACGAAGGCAGCTTGACTCGCAGCCGCGATGGCCAAGGCCGGAATCGCCGCATTTGCCAGCACGTTGATGCCGAACGGCAAGCCTGTTTCCCGCTTGATGCGATCGGCTGTGACCGCCATGAACGCCGAGGTCTCATGACCGATATCGTCCGGCTTCGAGAAGGGCACGTCGCCGTGATTCTCGATGATCAGGCCATCGACGCCGCCGGCCGCATAGGCAAGTGCATCGGCGAGCGCCGCCTCGTACAAGGCTTCGCTCGACGCGCCCTGAAAGCGCGGTGAGCCAGGGAAGGGCGGACAGTGAATCACGCCGATCACGACACCGCGCGGGCGCCCAAAAATCTGCTGAACGGAGTCGGTGCGTCCACGGCCAACACCAGAAGAAGTTTCCATATCGATTCAATGTGCCTGAGAAGGAGAGGTTGACGAATGCAGCAAATCGCATGTTGCTGCACGGTCGGGAAAGCTGGCTTGCGCACCGCGTCGCGCGACAGCGTAGGCGGCGACGGCCTGGGCCCAACGTAGCGCGAGCGGCATGGCAAGCCCTTGCGCCAATGCGGCAAGCAGCGTGCCGCAAAAGGCGTCGCCGGCACCGACGGTGTCGATGGCGGTGGTGCGCACCGCAGCAAGGTGTTGCGTACCGCTGTCGTTGCACCAGAGCAGGCCCGCGGCGCCAAGTGTTACGCAGACATCGCGGGCGCCCGCGCGATGCAGTTCGGTGGCGGCGAGAGACGGTTCGTCGAGTGCCGTAAGCGTCGCGGCTTCGACCTCATTGACCACCAGAATGTCGACATCCCCTAGCAAGGGCACGCAATCGAAGCGTACGGGGCCGGGATTAAGCAAGGTGCGGCCCGCTCCGAGCCGCGCCGCGTGCAGCACGTCGGCCGTGACCTCCGCGCTCAGGTTGCCTTGCAGTGCGATCCAGTCACCTGCGCGGGCGGCATCGAAGAGGGCGCCCGGTTCGGGCCGGAAGCGTGCAGCGGCTTCGTTGCGCGTGATGATGGTGTTCTCACCTTGCGCATCGACTGTGATGATCGACAAATCGGTCGGGCAGCCCACACGCATGACGTGGCGCGTGTCGATGCCTTCGGCGTTCAATTGCGCGATCAACCGGTCGCCGTCGGCGTCATCGCCTACGGCTGCAAAGAGTTGGGTCAACGCACCTGCGCGAGCTGCAGCGACCGCCTGATTGGCACCTTTGCCTCCGAGGTCGGATACGGTCTCCAGTGCGAGCGAGGTTTCGCCGGGCTGAGGCAAGCGCCCCACGCGCAGGCTCAGGTCTATCGCTGCATTGCCGACTACGCTGACGCGTACCCGAGGGCTGTTTGCTGCAGTCGTCTCAATCATCGTGCGATCCAGTCGGCAAGAACGTCGCGGTACAGATCGACTGCCTCGAGCAGCCGGTCCACGCGGCAATACTCATCGGTCTTGTGCGCCATCTCCGGTTCGCCTGGGCCCAGAATGATCGTCGGGGGGCGGCCCGTCGCTGGCCCGAGTACTGCCGCGTCCGTGAAAAACTGCACTGTGCGCGGGGCTGAAGACGAAGCGCCGCGTGCTCGGGCGAGATCCGTGACGCGAGCAATCCACGAGTCTTCGGGGTCGGAGTACACAGGCGGCAAATCAATGACCGGTTCGAGTTCGATATTGCCGAGGTGGCCGCGCAAGCGATCCGTGACGCACGTGTGCTGGATGCCTGGCACCGTTCGCATATCGATCGAAAACTCTGCGCGATCAGGCACGGAGTTGATGTTCAGGCCGCCTTGAACTGTGCCAACGTTAAGCGTCGGTGCTCCCATAGCCGCGTGAGATGCGCCCACTTCAAAATGCTGGATCTTGCGTAGCGCTTCGGCGACTTTATAGATCGCGTTCACGCCCTCATGCGGCATCGCGCCATGCGCGGTCACGCCCCGCGCGATGCCCCGCAACCACAACGCACCCTTATGACCGATCACGGCACGATTGCTGGTCGGTTCGCCGACGATCAACGCTCCGAGCGGTTCGAGCAACGCGGGGTCCGCCCGTGTCAATGCGTGCGCACCGTCGCAACCGGTCTCCTCGCCGCCCGTCAGGATCACGTGCAAGCCTGTGCTCGCGCGCAAGGCATCGAGCATCGGCAAACAGGCCACCAGGAACGCGGCAATACCGGCTTTCATATCACTCGACCCGCGTCCGTAGAGGCGGCCGTCGGCCACTTCGCCTGCATGCGGATGGTGCGTCCAGGAAGCGGTGCCGAGTGGCACCGTGTCGAGGTGACCGGTGAATCCTAGCGGCGCAGCTCCTTGAACCCCTGCGACCTTTGCGACCAGATTGAAACGCCGCTCGCCGAAGCGCTGCAAATTCACTTCAAACCCCGCAGCCGCGAGGATTTTCGCGAGATACCGCGCGCTTGCTTCCTCGTCGCCAGGCGGGTTGATCGTGTCGAACGAGACAAGGGCGCGAGTCAGTTCGATGGGGTCGAGTAGAGGCATGATGGATGGGTCTACGTCTATTGCGCTGACGATGTCAGCCAGTCGAGACAGTTCAACCACAACTGCGCACAACCGTTCCAGTCGGAGAACTCCGGTGGGAGCCAGTGACTCGACATGTCGCTCGTCCATGCCAGGGTGCGGCCCTTCCCATACTCCCCTGCGACGAGCAGCGGGTGACCCGTTTCCGGCACGGTTGCGACGACCGTGGCGCCCGGCTTGACCTGGACCTCGTTGTAACCGAGCAGATGGGGCCATGCCGTGCCGAGACCTGCGACTAGCGGATGCGAGGAATCGACCACCTGCGGCGTAAATCCCTCGGGCACTTCGACCCGATCGTCGTAGGGCAGGCACGTTACCGGCAACACTTCTTCGACCGGCGTGGCCCGAAAACGCGCGCTGCCGTTGATGCCCTGAAAGCTTAGATATCCACCGATCATCATGAGTCCGCGTCCGGTCGCCACATACTCGCGCAACAGCTTGAGACGGTTCGGCGTGCGTTGGCTCTTGGCCCAGGTATCGGGGTGCAATAGCAGGGTATTGGCGCCGATGTCGGACAGGATGATGGCGTCATACGCAAGCAGGCCCCCAAGCGTGCTGGGAAACGCTTCCTGCGCTTCGTGACTGGGCATATGCGTGATGGCATAGGGGCTGTCTTTGAGCGCATCGAGAAACGGCTTGGCGCCGTTGTGATACGTCACCGTCGGAAACTGGTCGAAGCCCTTGATATGCGTCGACGCACTGCTCCAGCTTTCCCCCGCAAGCAATACGGATTGGGTCATGCGAATCTCCTGTAAGCACGCGGCCAGCCGTGTCGGCGGCGGCACACGCAGCGTTAAACCGGTTTACCGTTGGATCGGCAAGCATGGCGAACAGGCGCAGTTACGCGCACATATACGCCTAGCTTTGCCGCGAAAAGACCTTTGCCGGATTGGCGATCATCAGTGTTTCGATTTGCTGATCTGTCACGCCATGGCGTCGCAGCCGTGGCACGAAGTGCTTGAGAATGTAGCCATAGCCGAAACCGCCATAGCGGGTCAGCATGGTCTTGAGAAAGACGTCTTGCGACATCAGCACGCGGTCGATGAACCCCGCATCGATCAGCGCCTTGAGGGCGCGCGCATTTTCCTCATCGGAGGGCGACTGCGCGTCTTCATCGGCGTAGTAGTAGTCCATGCCGATCATGTCGTATTCGAGCCACGCTCCGCGCTGCGCCAACGAATGCTGGTATGGCGTATCCAGGTGGCTCGGATTCATATGGCACAGCACCACATGACGCAGATTGGCGCCTTCTTGCTCGACGATATCCAGCACACGATGTCCGTGTCGTACCCAGCCGGGCAGATGGATCGACAGCGGCACGCGGGTGGCCGCGCTCGCGCGCGCCGCAGCGCGCAGCGACTTTTCTTCATTGGCCGTGAAGGCTGCCGATACACCGATCTCGCCGATCATGCCGGCGATTACTTCAGGCCTTTCGTCGGCGCCGCCGACTTCAAAGATCAGTTGCTCGGCCAGATCGTCGACCGATCGCTCGCTGACAAAGCGGGGATGCGTAGGCTCCAGATAGAACCCGGTCGACATGACGATGTTCAGGCCCGTCCGTCGCGCAACTTTTTGCAACGCTGCCGGGTCGCGGCCAATGCCGATATTCGTCGGATCCACAACGGTGTCGCCACCTAACTCCCGAAAGCGCATCAGCTCGTCGATCGCGGCCTCGACATCGAATAACTGGCAGTTGTCGCGGTTCATCAGCGGGTTCATCCGCAGCGCACCCAGAATGCCGATATGGACCTTCTGCTCACCGATATCGCGGTCGCCACAGCACGAAGGTGGCACCCACTTGCCGGACGCATCGAGCAGAATGTGTTCGTGCATGAGCGTCACGCCCATCTTCTCGACCGGTAAAGGCCCAAGCACGGTCATTACATGGCCGCTGTCCACACCGATTGGCAAGGGAGAAACATGGCGGAAAATCGACGTCATCGCTCAGCCCTTGCGGCCACGTTGCGGGGAGAAGATGCGCGTGTTCATCCAGATCGCAAGCAGCATGATGGCGCCCTGGATGATCTGTGTATAGAACGGTGACACGTGAATCAGGATCAACCCATTGCCGAGCACAGCGATCGTCAGCGCGCCGAGCAGCGTGCCGAGAATGGTGCCACGGCCGCCAAAGAGATTGGTGCTGCCGAGCACGACGGCCGCGATCACCGCGAGTTCGAAGCCGACGCCCTGATTCGACGAGCCGCTACCCAGACGCGCGGTGGTGATCAGGCCAGCGAGGCCTGCGGCCGCGCCGCTCAGAATGTAGACCTTCAGCGTGACAAGACGCACATTGACGCCCGCTCGACGCACCCCTTCGGCGTTCGTGCCGATACCGACCACGTAACGCCCGAAGCGCATATGACGCAGCGCAAACCAGCCGGCGAGGAGCGTGAGGATCGAAATGACCGCAGGCATCGGAATCGCGAACAGGTGGCCGCGTCCGAGTTGCACGAACCAGCCATCGTTTTCGATCGGCACCGAGTAACCCTGCGTGATGAGCAAGGCGAAGCCGCGTACTACCGACAGTGTGCCGAGCGTCACGATAAAGGCAGGCATGCCCGCCCAGGCGATGAAGTAACCATTGATTGCACCGATCAGCGCACCGAGTACGATGCCGCCTATCAGAACGAGTGAATCTGGGGCGCCGGCGTGCAGCGCAATCGCCGCCAGTGCGCCGACCAACGCAAGCGTCGAGCCGATCGACAAGTCGATGCCGCCGGTGGTGATCACCAGCGTCATGGCGGTCGCCACGATGAGCAACGGGGCGCTCTGACGCAGCACGTTCAGTAGATTGCCTGTAGTGAGAAAGGTATCCGTCGCCACGCTGAATGCTATCGCGCAGCAAATAAAGAAGACCGCAATACTGGCCACGCCAGCATTGCCGCCGAGCAGGTGCCGCAACGGGCGGCGGGGTGCTTTCGGGTCCTTTTGCATGACGATTTCCAAGATCAGTGCTCCGCGAGCGCTCGCGCCGAGCGCGCGCTGAATTTTCGTCCGACGATCAGATCGACGATCTCTTCCAGATTCGTTTCTCCTATCTTGCGGTCTGCCACATTCTGTCCTTCATACATCACGCTGATGCGGTCGCAGACGAGAAACAAGTCCTGCAGACGGTGGCTGATCAGGATCACGCTGACGCCACGGCGGCTGATGGTATGCACCAGCTCGAGCACCGCTTCGACTTCCGCCACGGCGAGTGCCGCGGTCGGCTCATCCATGATGAGGACCTTCGGATCGAACGAGACCGCACGTGAAATGGCGATCGCCTGCCGTTGGCCACCCGAGAGGTTTTCGACATCGAGCCGAGTGCTCGGGATACGGATGCCAAGTCCATCGAGCATGGCGCGCGCGTCGTGATGCATCTTCGCGTGATCGAGCATCGGCACACCGAGCACACGTCGTAACGGTTCACGGCCGAGAAACAGATTGCCGGCTACATCGACCGTATCGCAGAGCGACAGGTCCTGATAAACCATTTCGATGTGATGGGCGCGGGCGTCGCCGGGATCTTCGAAGCTCACCAGCTTGCCATCGATTTCGATCCGGCCACTGTCCGGAATGACGGCGCCTGACAGCACTTTCGAGACCGTGGATTTGCCCGCACCGTTGTCACCGACCAGACCGAGCACCTCACCCGGGGCCACTTCCAGATTCACCCCGCGCAACGACTGGACCGCGCCGTAGCTCTTGGTGATGTTCTCCATGCGTACCCGTGGAGGGATGGCATTGCTGTTCATCTGCATGTCCTCTACCCACAATCCGGCGACCTGGTGCCTGCAACGCTGCACGACGCCTTGCAAAAATTGATGAAGAGATCGCGCCCGGCACAGACCGGGCTCGATCCCATGACCTACGCTTGCTGACTACTTGAAGACAGCGCGGTATTTGTCCACGTTCGCCTTCGTCACGATCGTGACAGGGACGGAGATGTTCTTTTCGACCGGTTGTTTGGCAACCAGCTTGAGCGCAGCGCCGACGGCCGCCTTGCCTTCGCCTTCCGGATCCTGCTGAACGACGGCAGTGACAAAGCCTGCGTCGATACCCTTGATGGCTTGTGCACTCAAGTCCCAGCCGACGATCTTGAGGTGATCCGTCGTGCCTTGTGAGAGGGCAGCCGCCACCAGACCGATTAGCGCAGGTTCTCCGGTTGCGTAGACGATCTGCAGACCAGGATTGCCCGAGATCAGGTTTTCAGCCGCAGTTTGCGCCTGATCCTGAACGTTTTGACCGTCAACTGTAGAGACGATTTTGGCGCCGGGTGCAGTTGTCACGCCTTCCTTGAAACCGTCGAGACGCACGTTTTGGATGAAGGAGTTCAACGCGCCCACGACGCCAATCTGAGCCTTGCCGCCCAAGTTTTTGTTGATATACGTGGCCGTGTATTTGCCGATGTCCACGCCGACCTTCTTGTTGTCGACGCCGACCTGGACGGCGTTGTCGCCGTTCACAATCGCATCGATCGTGACCACGGGAATGCCCGCTTTCTTCGCTTCGGCGATGGCGGGCTTGATGCCGTTGACATCGATCGCCACCACCAGGATGGCATCGACCTTTTGCTGGATATACGTCTCGATTGCGTTGTTTTGCGCGTTCGGATCGTTGTTCGAATTGTAGATCTCGAGGTCGACGCCGGCCGCTTTCGCCGCCTTCTGCGCGCCCTCATCCATCTGTGTGAAGAAGAGCGCTTCCTGGTTGATCTGGACCATGGCGATCTTCTTTGCGTCCGCGGCCGACGCGGTCCCGACGGCGCCGAACATCGACAGCGCGAGGAGGGTAGCGGCGAGCTTGCGTAAAGGCAGTGCTGCGGGTCGTGCTGCGTTCATCGGAATCCCTTTTTCTGAGTAAGCGGAGCGCCGCGCCGGATGGCGCTGCCCCGGAATTGGAAAGGACTTTCAAAGACGCAACCGACATTGCGCCCGTCTTCTTGTAAACCGGTTTATAAAAATTAAACGGCGAATATTGGGCTGTCAATTGTTCAATAAAGATTTGGGGGCGCGGCGGGGAGAAGCGGGTGGCGGGGAGAGGGGAGAAGAGCCGCGCGAAGCCCGCAGGAGGGCCGGCTAGCGCTCGTAGGGCGGCGCGACTGAGGCCCGCTCGATCAGTTGCACCGGCAGGCGGTGCACGGGTTTGCCGGACGTAGCGGCCGAGGCCAGGGTGGTGGCGGGGATGGCGCTGTCGCCCGCGAGTATGGCGAGCAGTAGGGCGACGCCGGCGCGGCCGAGTTCGCGAGCCGACTGCCGCATCGTGGTAATCGGCGGCATCAGGAGGCTGGTGAACTCCATATCGTCGAAGCCGACGATCGACATGTCGCCAGGCACGTCGAGACCCCGGTCACGCAGCGCTTCCAGCATGCCGACCACGAGGTAGTCGCTGGCGGCGAAGATAGCCGTGGGAGGCACCTCGCGCGCGATCAACTCCGCCGCGGCTAGTTGCCCGAAACGGCGATCATAGGCGCCGAACCGGACCAGCGACGGGTCGAAGGGGACGCCGGCCTCACCGAGTGCGCGGCGATAGCCTGCGAGGCGCTCACGGACCGTGAAAAGCGCTTCTGGTCCGGTCACGTGAGCGATGCGCTTATGACCTATCTCGATCAGATGCCGGGTAGCGAGATAGCCGCCCTCGACGTTATCCACGAAGACTTTGGGCACATCGACGCCGGGTACATCTTCGTCGATCAGAACGATGTTGCTGCGTTCGCCGATCAGCTTTTTGAGTGAGCCATCATCGGGCCGGTTGGTGGCGAAGAGAAGACCGTCGAGATGTTGAGTGTCGAGCCAGCTCAGGTAGAGCGCTTCGCGCTCGAGCCGGTTGCGGGTGATGCACAGCGACAGACCGAAGCCGCCTTCGGAGGCCGCTTCCTCGACCGCATCGGCGAGTTCGCCGAAGAACGGGTTCGCCACATCTGGCATGGCAAGGCCGATGGTTTCGCTGCGGCCGATGCTCAGGCGCCGTGCGAGGCTGTTTTGTCGATAACTGAGGGCAACCACAGCGTCGTCGACGCGCTTCTTCGTATCTGTCGGCAGCGTGAGCGTGCCATTGAGGTAACGCGAGACGGTCGCCTTGGATACGTTGGCCAATTCGGCCACGTCGCGGATCGTGGATACTTTTGCCAAGGGAGGTTCCTGGTAATTTCGCGGCTAGTGTACCGTGCGTCGAAATACCGGGCGTACCAAAACTGCCGTTGTTTGCAAGGCCGGAAAGGTCCGACCCATCAGAGCGGCTGTGAGAGCGATGATCGTGGTGTGGCTCGGTTACCTCACTCAAACGACTTTCTGGCAGTCACGAAGCTCGTGCTCGGGACCTCTTGTCGCGAATAGCCCAACGCCGATCTCCTGCTCAAGAGTCCGCGCAATGTGCCGTTAATTCAAGAAGATACCCATGCCTATCGGTTTTGGCATATTTCCCAGCCCGCTGCCGCAGACGTTGGAGCCAAGCATGAAGCTGTCTTTTGTCCAGAAGCTCTGGTTGCCGCTGATCCTAAGCCTGGTTTGTCTCGCTGCCATATCCGTCTACAACGCCTATCGGACCCGAGAGATCAGACTGCAGGAGCGCAAGCAAGACCTGGTGCACGCGGCGGATATCGCGCTCAGCGTGGTCACTACAGTTGGCGATGGGGTCACCGCAGGCACACTGTCTGAGGCGGACGCCAAAAAGCAGGCAATGGACGCAGTGAGGAATATTCGTTACGGACAAAGCGGATATTTCACGATCCTCAATTTGCACCCCACGGTCCTGATGCACCCGATCAAGCCGGAGATGAACGGCAAGGACGTCGGTGAGTTCAAGGATCCTAACGGCGTCTACCTCTACAAAGAGACTGTCGAAGTCATCCAGCGCGACGGTCATGGCTTTACTTCGTATGCCTTTACCAAGCCCGGATCCGTCGGAGCCGTGCCGAAAGTGTCGTACGAGGTGATCTATCGGCCGTGGGGCTGGATTCTTCAGACAGGTACCTATATCGATGACGTCGATGCGGCGTTCCGGACCACGCTCTATCAGAGCCTGGGGATTTTGACTGTATTGGCCGGGGCGCTGTCGCTTTTCGTGATCTTAATCAACCGCGGCATCATTCGGTCCTTAGGGGGCGAGCCCTCCTATGCGGCAGAAATTGCGAACCAGATTGCGAGTAACGATTTGACGGCCGTGGTCAGGACGATGCCTGACGACCGTTCAAGCCTGCTGTATTCGATGAAGCGCATGCAGGAGCAACTGACGCACACGATCGGCTCGATCCAGATCTCCGCCGACTCAATCGCCACGGCGACGCATCAGATCGCGGCTGGCAATCAAGACCTCTCGCAGCGAACCGAAGAGCAAGCCGCGTCGCTTGAGGAAACGTCGGCCAGCATGGAGGAACTCACTTCCACGGTCAGTCAGAATGCCGACAATGCGAGTCAGGCCAGCCAGCTCGCTGCGCAAGCCGCTGAAGTGGCAGAACAGGGTGGGTTGGCGGTTTCACGTGTCGTAGCCACGATGGACGGTATCAACGCGAGCTCGGACAAGATCGCCAGTATTGTCGGGATCATCGAGGGCATCGCCTTTCAGACCAATATTCTGGCGCTGAATGCGGCGGTTGAAGCTGCACGGGCCGGCGAGCAAGGTCGTGGTTTTGCTGTGGTGGCCTCGGAAGTTCGCTCATTGGCACAGCGGTCTTCGACCGCATCCAAGGAGATCAAGGACTTGATCCAGGATTCGGTCGAGCGGGTGCGATCCGGTGCGGGTCATGTCAAAGACGCAGGTACGAAAATGAGCGAAATCACCCGAGAGATCCGCCGCGTGACGGACATCATGGGGGAGATTACCGCTGCGTCGCAGGAACAGAGCAAGGGCATTAACCAGGTGAGCCACGCGATTACGCAGATGGACGAAGTCACTCAACAGAACGCGGCCCTGGTCGAGCAGGCAGCGGCGGCCGCAAGTTCGCTTGAGTCACAAGCGAGCGACTTGAAGGCCTCGGTTTCAATGTTCAAGCTGGACGCACGTCCGGCTGTTGCCGCCCATCCGGTCGCGCAACCGCGTCGAGTTAAGTCGGTACCGGCTTGGGCATAAGAGGAGGGTAGCGGCGAACGCAGGCAGAGTTCTCAAGCGCATGAGCAACACCACCTCTGCAATACGCTGACGGGCAACACCGATTCGCTGGTCGTTCAAGCGAATCGGGTCAGCTTCCGCGAGGTCTTGAACGAGCCGTGACGCTAGACGTGGTTTGTATGTCGCGCAATCCCGGAGTGCATGGCAACGAGCACAAATCCCGCGATCAACCCGACATGTTCAAAAAACGTATTTAAAACCATCAGTGCGGCACGACCATGCAAGGTCCAGAAGGGATCGGCTGCAAACGTCGCAAACGCGGTGAGCACCCCAAGCGCCCCCGCACCTAGCCAGACCATCCGTCCAGAGAGGATGAGCGCAGACCCACCCAGCTCGACGATGATCGCGAGCCATGCCCATAGCCAGCCTGGATGAAAGCCGAAATGCTCCTGTTCGGCGATGGCCGCGGGAATGTCAGACACCTTCGTTATGCCGCCGATCACATACGCACTGACCAAGCCGACACGCGCAAGGTGCCAGGTCCAGGGTGATTCAAGAATGGCATTCACAAAGGTCGGAGTGCCCGGTGTTTTAGTCATGTCATCGCCTTTCATGTCACCGCACCCTATCTGCACGAAGCGACGGGCAAACACACCGCATACCTATCTCCATGATGTTTAGCCGATGATCCCCGACTGCCCATCTGTCGAATATCGACAGCTCGATGGACTTTGCGCAGGATAATCTTGCGCGCCGGGCAAACAAAAGTCCTTAGCGGTTCCTGAAAATTTCTGAACCGCAACGGCACCGGCGCTCGTCGTACAGCTGCTCTCAAGCAGCCCCGCCCTGATCTACCTCACTGCCCCTTTCCCCGCTCCAGCACCCCTCAACCCAATCCCCACTCCAACCAGCGCCACCAGACCGCCCACCACGTGATACATATGCATGCGCTCATCGAGCACCGCCCACGCCATCAGCGCGACAACCGGCGGTAGCAGGTTCATAAAGAGTGACGTGCGTGCCGCGCCGAGGTGTTTGACACCCGTCATCCACAAGAAGGGCGCACCCATGGAAGCCGGGATGGCCGCATACAGAATCAGAGGGACGTTAGCGGCAGTCAGCGGTGACATCGGGCCCGCAATCCAGAAAGGCAAGAGCACCACAGTGCCAAAGCCGATCTGCACGTACAGCTGCTGCCAGGTCGACAGCGGCACGGCCCAGCGCTTGAGCAGCACGCCATACAAGGCGTTAGCGGAAACAGCCACCAGCATCCAGGCATCGCCTATCTTCACGCTCCCATGCAGTAAGTCCATAGGTCGTGCCCGTGTCGTCAGAATGATCAAACCCAAAACAGACACGATCGCCCCGATCAGGCGACGCAGGGACAGGTGCTCTCCCCCAAGCGCATTCGCGAGCAACGAAGACAATAACGGCATCAGCGCGACGATCACGCCCATGTTGATCGCTGAAGTCGTCCGGGCTGCCTCGTAGGCCAGTCCCTGATAGGTCGCCATGCCCAGGGTTCCGAGCAACGCCAGTTTTGACCAGTGCGACATAACGATCGCACGGTAGCCCCACACCGCTCGCCCGACGAATGGCGTCAGCACCAAGAAAGCCAACAACCAACGATAGAAAGCGATCGAACCCGGATCGATGGCGACGGCCGCAGCCTTTGTGACGATCGTATTGCCTGACCATATCAACACAGCGCCAAGCGGTGCAAACGCAGCTAGAGAGAGTGGGGTGGATGCGTCAGTAAACGAGCGACGGATATAACGATTCATGGCGAGCACACCTTAAAATAAAACGCGATGTCGCCATTCTTCGGCCGTGAGACCATATCGAGAACTGCAATGATTCGAAGGAACGAATGCATGGCTTGCATGCGTCCAAAAGGAAACGAATGCCATGTCTAAGCTCGATCTCAACCTGTTGATAGATCTCGAAGCGCTACTCGCTGAAGGCAGCGTCACCGGCGCGGCGCAGCGTCTTAGCCTGAGTGCGTCGGCGATGAGCAGAAGGCTCTCTCATTTGCGCGAGGCCCTGGGCGATCCGCTCTTTGTGCTCGCCGGACGAAACCTCGTGCCAACGGAGCGAGCGCTTCTTCTGCGCGAGAGGGTGCAGGCGGCAGTCGAAGATGTGCGCGGGATCATGGCGCCGTCGATCATCGATTTCGCGAGCCTCGATCGCACGTTGACGCTGCGTGCCAATGATGGTTTTGTAGGAGCCTGGGCTGCCCGGCTATCGGCGAGCATGGCGATTGACGCGCCCTCAGTCCGGCTGCGTTTTATGCCGCGCGCTGACAAGGGTATGGAGGCGTTGCGAAGCGGCGAGGTCGACCTTGATCTGGGCGTGCTCAGCGCCCCCGCGCCCGAGATCCACAGTCGATCGTTGCTCAAGGCGCGATTTGTAGGCGTGGTGCGCTCGGGTCATCCATTGGCCCGAAAGCGGCGCGTTGACGTGGCGCAGTTTGTCAAATGGCCGCATGTTTCCGCCTCACGGCGTGGGTATGTGCAGGGACCCATTGATACAGCCTTGGCGGCCGAGGGTCGCCAGCGTCACGTCGCGATGGTGGTGCCGGGTTTCCAGG
>JAMFSK010000044.1 GCA_026225235.1 Burkholderiales bacterium | reverse complement strand
CAGCCGCCGCCGCCAGGGCCGTAAGCTTTGGCGAGGTTATCTGCCGGATTCATGTCCAGAGGGACTACGGCAGTTGAGCCGCTGGTAATGACCCACCACTTGCTATAGGCCATTCAACCCTCGTAAACGCAAAAAGCCACCGCAATGGGTGGCTGGGATATTTGGTGGTGCGGGGTGTTAGATGCTGAGCGCAGCCTTGGCTGCCGTGTACAAAGCGAGCCGCTCGGAATAGCTGCCGGGCGTGCCGGTCGAGTTGGCCGAGCCAAGATTCACCGCACGCGAGACGCCAAGAAAGTTGCCCGTGTCAGCCAGCGAGTTCAGATTCCGGTTATCCCAGTACCAAGCCCCGGCCATCGCCGCATTGGCATCCTGTTCGAGCAGCTCGGGATGGTTGGTCAGGTCGAGATTGACGCCCATCTCGCAGAGCGTGTAGTTCGTTCGCCCAGTTATTCCGATGACACCGCGGCCACGAAAGGCCCATCCGTCGCCGCTCGCCTCGTCGCCGTTGCCATTACGATTGGCATAGACCCGGTTCGCGATCATCTGTGGCTGATTGGCGAATGCGGGAATCTCGGCGACAGTGAAATACCTCCCAAACGTCGCCTCTAGGCCGGGCGCGCTGTAATTCATGTTCTCGACCAACGCAGTGAGGCGTGCGCACTCGACGCCGCACGTCGCGAGGAACGCGGCCGCGCGCAATGGCGTATTGATCTCGCCCATGTCGCATGCCGCCTGAAGCGGCTGAACCCATTGCGCCGCGCGCAGGACCGATGCGCCACACCCCGCGGCAATGATCGAAGTCGTGAGTTGCATATCAACCTCTACTTTCCGGAAGATGTTTGTGCTGGCGGCAAAACTGGCGTCGTGCGCCCTTGCACGAGAAACTCGAGCGTCGACACTTTGTCTTGGACGTGCCCGAACTCTTGATAGAAATCTTTCATCTGGTCGAGCATCCAACCTATGCCGCCGATTGATACGAGCAGCACGGCGCCGACGATCTTCCATGTCCACGCATGCACCTTGATGGATGCCTCTGCATTGACGAGCCGCTTGTTCAGCTCGCCAAACAGCGTGTCGTGGTCCTTCAATTTCTCGCTAATCTGACCGATCAACTGAGCCTGCAATTTCTGCCCGAGATTCAACTCGATCAGCGTGTCCATCTTTTTCGCTATGTCTTCGAGCGACTTCGAGTTGTCGGCGTGCCGTTGATCAACCTTTCTGTCGAGGCCGGTTATCTGTGCCTGTAGCGCTTCGTTGGTGACGGTCATCGTGTGGTCGTCCATGCGGTCCAGACAATAAAAAGCCGCACAGGGCGGCTGGTGGTGATACTGAAACTTTTCTTGACGGATAGACCCAAAGGGTCTAAATTCGCGTCATTGGGTAGCGCGCAGTGCGCAGCCCGCCATCCCGAAAGGAAATGATCATGTCTATCAAACGCGCATTCGCGCAGGCTTCCCATGAACTACAAACCACCGTCAACGCAAGACCTTGCGACGCTCAAGCACAGTTTGAATTTGACCGGGGCCCAGATGGCGGATCTGTTCGGTCTGGCGGGCGATCATCAGTGGAGAAAATATACGGGCGGTCAACAGCCACGCCCGATGAGCATGCAAATGATGTTTTATGCAATGGCTCGGATCGAGCTGGACGAAGCGACCGTCAATCGCGTGATCGAGCGGATGCGCAAAGCGGGAGTCACAATCGACCTGTCCACAACTGGCGAATCCGACTCGCGGCAGGACTGAGTGCATGCGCGACAGCGAGTGAAACGCCTACAATCGGCCAATTCAACTCTGGAGGGTGGCATGCTCATCAGGCGAATCTTCAATTCGATCTTCGAGGCGTTGAAACCGGATCCGTTGATGCTACCTCGGAACTTCGAGAAGAACTCGAAAAGTCCGGCCGCGTATCGAGCGGGTTACCGGTCTTACCCGGACCTGATCAAGAACCCGCACGCGCCCGGGACCGATATGTACGAATCATGGGAGCATGGTCGGTACTACGCGGAACTGCAGGCCGAGGCTTGGTAGGCGCTTTAGTCTGCCTATCAGTCGCCGCATGCGGCGGTGGTGGCGGTGGCAGTAGCGAGCCGACTACCTCGGCCGTCCCAGCCACCCCGAAAGCTTTCACCATCGACGCTCAAGGCGATTCCACAATGAAGTCGTATATCACGACCGCGAACGGACCCGTGCTGGCTAACCCATCAGATCCACAATTGCTTCAGGCTGACCTTCAGGCCGCGCTCGGAAATGGCTTCCAGATTGTCGCCACTAACAATGGCGTCTCCGGCGCCACGCTTTGCATGCGCATGAACGGTACCGGCCTTTACACCACGAAGTTAGCAGATGATTTAAAGGCTGACGGCGCGCAGATCGTTCTCGAAAACTTCGGGATGAACGACGCGAACCCGGCCGTAAGCGGAAGCGAGACGCCGACCGAGTTTCAGCAATGTCTGGAAGCATTCGTGGACACCGTTCGGGCGGCGGGAAAGATCCCGGTTATCGAAGAACCAAACCCGGTCAGCAGCGTAGTTACAGCGGCGTGGCTGCAATCATTCAACAACACGCAGCTTCCGAATTACATCGCGGTGATTGATTCGGTTACGCAAGAGAAAGGCGTCGCGCTTGTTCAGCAGTTCGCCTATATCCAGTCGCTTCCAAATTGGGAAAGCCTCTCAAGTGACGGCGTGCACCCGTCACAAGCGCTCTACGCCATCAAGGCGCAGCGCGAGGCGGATATTATTGCGCCAATCATCAAGGGACTGTAACCGGCGAAGGCCATCCCTCTTGGGCGCCAGTCGGCAATGCATCGAAATAGGTCTTCCATCGAGGGTCATCCACCTCGATTTCATCTGCCAGCGCCGCTTGTTGAACGGCATAAGCTGCGATGATCGTTGCGTTGTCGCTTGCAAAAGTTACATACACGGTTTGCATATGTTGTCCTTAGAACGTGTAGGCGATAAGTTGAATCAAATATGACGGAGTTCCGGCTGAGTTTGTAGTGCTGAACCAAAGAGACTGCTGTGTCAGCAATCGAAAATCCGTAATAGCCACGACCGACTGATTTGCGGAACTCACAGCTGCCGAGCGAGAGCCAAAACCATTGGTAGTATCGGCCTTTATTGTGAGCCCCATCGTCGATGCTGTTGCGTTGGTTATCTGTAGGGTTATATCAACCCCAATCGTTCCCAAAGGGACGCCCATTACAAGCAACTGATTTGTGACGACTGCAGAGGAACTATTTTGATTGGTCAACGGAATCGTAATTTTCCGATTCTGCTGAAACCCAGTAGTGAATTGACTGCCGCTTATTAGCCGGATACTCACAAGAGCGCTAGCGGTGAATCCGGCTGGCATCGCGGCGCCGGTGTAGACACTGGTCGGCACTGAGACATTGCTTTGGGCTAGGAGTGCGCCTGTCCCTGTTGTTGGGTTGTAAATCGCGTAGATAGCGACAGCGCCGCTTACCGGTGGCGACCCTGTATCCATGCCGCCTGCGCCCGTCGTCGCAAGATTGATGGTCTTGCTGAACGATGCGAGCTTGTAGGTTAGTCCGCCAAGAGATGTTTCGACCACAATCTCATCGGCAGTCAGCGTACCCGACGCCGAGGCCGCGGTTACGCTCATGGAGAGGTTACGCACTGCGCCAACCGGTGCCGACGTCAGGTTAACCGCCGCCAGAAGGTTGGCAAGAAGAGTAGCCGTCGTTCCATCGTCGATCGCCGGCTGTCCTGTCTGAGCAACGATGAACTGCGCCAGTACCGATGCCATGATGCTCGGCTGCCGCATGATCTTATTCAGTTCATTCGACGGAACGATGCCCGATGTAAGGCCGTTCTGCAGTAGCGTCGTGAGCGCTGCGTATGCAGTCTGGCTCAATACGTTCGCGCTGCCGCCAACTGCATAGGGGAGAAAGTCTTGTTCTGCAGCCATGTGCGTCCCGAGTGAATAATAAAAAGCCGCCCAGAGGCGTCTTAAATGAGTGCGGATGTTTGTTATGGACCGACAATCAGCGCCATCGCGCCCACGTCCAGACCGGCAATTGACGCGTTTTCAACGTCCAACCCGAACAAGGGAGCGCCGACGATGGAGGGCTCGAAGTAATAGGCAATCCCAACACCGGCCGGCGTAAGGTTCAAATATCCGCCCTTAAATAAGGCCAACGTCACCGGGTCAGGCGTCACGCCGATGAGCGCAATGCCCATCGTCATGTTCTGGTAGTCCTGAATCAGGATCTGGTAGCCAAGTGGCTGGAACACCGTATTCCATGCCGCATACGCTCCCGGTACAGTGCCGCCCCAGTTATTGGCGGCGATCGTCGCGTAAAGCAAAATTCTGTACTGAGCATCAGGAAGTGATACCAAGCCAGTCGTTGGATCAAAGGGCCCTTGTATGACGCCTTGATCAAGACCAAGTCCAGCGACATCGAGGCTGAAATAGACGTTCGTCAATGGAACCGCAAGCTTGCGGGTGATCCCCACCCATTGACCAACTGCATCGAGCTGCGAGCCGACGGCATTATCGATGTCGTATAACCCCGGGATCGATGCCAGCATGTTCTGCCGGTCTGCGGCCCACTGCGCCAGCAGCGTCACCATCGCCATGAAACGAGGGCGCTGGTTGTGCTCAGACGTAATTAGCGACGTGTATTGCGACGTTTGAACGGTCATTACGGGAGCACGGTTATGTTCGTGGCGCTACACTGCGCGCCCTCATTAAACGCAAGAATCAAATCACCATTCACCAGAACCTGAGCTCCAGTATTGATCGTCTTCCCGGCTGCAACCGCCGGCGTGAACGTGACCGCCGAACCACTTACGCCCGTGACGACGGCTGCCAGTTGCGACCCGTCGCTTTGAGTGACGAGAATCGATCTTCCGGATGCGATGCTCGCGACATTCCCGACATTGATGACTGTTGCAGTAGCGGCATACGGACCGCCCGTCACAAGCATGTCCGAGCGCCCTTGGTACAGATTGGAGATCGGCAGGTTATAGGTATTGCTGAGCGCGTCAAGTTGCTGTTGCGTCAGACTCGAACTGGAAGTCGCTGCATCGCCCGACAGATTCGCAGGGCCGAACAACTTGCCAAGCAAGGAGTCTTGCCCGATAGCGAAGGTAGACAAGTACGTGACCAACGCATTGATAACCGTTGTCTTGGTCGTCGACACATAACCGGCAAGAGGCACGAGTGTCGCCTGAACGAAAATATTGATCTCGCTCAACACAAACAGGTTGATGGTCACGGGGACGCCAGACGGATCGAGGACCGTCTCCGGCGTAGTGCCATACGTGCCGGTTCCGGGTGATTTCTTCGCCTCAACTGCCTGAGCGATCGTGACGATGTTGCCGCCCTCGACCACTACAGCGATTGAGTGAGCAGGAACGCCGTTAGCATCCGCCGCACCAGTCGGGTTGTTATAGACCTGCGAACGGCCGATGCCCGGCGTGTTTGCAACGGCTGCGCTGATAGCTTGCAATGGCGTGAGCGCAGCAAGCGATGTCGATACGCTCTGCCGTTGGCGAAGCGCGGCATCCATCTCGACAGGGTTGCCCGGTGCTGCAGGAAGCGGATTCGTTACCGATTGCCAGCCTTGCGTCGGTGTGTTGATCTGTGAGATCGCGCCAGCGATGGCTGTAATCGCGCCCGGTTGCTGCGCGGTCGCAGTAACGGCGATAGTTCCAGCCGATGGGATAACTACGGACGCCGGAAGATTCCACAGGTTCTGATTCGAGTCCTGAACCACGCCGTTATTGATCGGGGTTCCCACCTGCCCAACGAGGTTCACAACCGCGGTGCTATTGCTCGATGCTTCACGACGGATGCCGTTGATCTTCACCTGGCTAGAAAGCGGCGCACCCTGCGCGTAAGTCGGCGAATACCCGTTGAACACGGTCACGTCAGCTTGGTTGCCGTCGTTGATCATCTGGGACAGCGTAGCAAGCCACTGACCATCTTGGCTGTCTGGATCGATGTATATGTCCGTGCCATAGATGCTCTGAAACGATGCGGTCAGCGAACCTAAGATATCCGAATATGCTGGTGCCGAAATGCCGGTTGAACTGATTGTGCAGGCCAGCGTCGCCAAAGGGTAAGTCGCCATCAGGAGCCCGTCGAAATGGTGGTGATGCCGTAAATCGTGTTTATCGTCGCGGCGACCACAAAGGCGCGCGTCGTCGGGTTCAGGTAACTGGCATAGTCAACAATTGCCCTTACGCCTTGCGTTTGGAGAATCGTCGTTTGATAGGCGAGGTCGCGCGTGTTCTCAGTACCTGTGCCGAGGATTTTTGTGCCGTAAGGAACGCCGGCGGTCTGGTCTAGGAACCATTCGCCAGCCATGAGTTTGAGGCGAGTGAGGACTGCTTGGCCTACTGCGGCTGGGCTGTTTATGAGGAAGTTGGCTCCATTCTGGCCAAACGTGTAGTCGTTATTGGCATCAAGAGTTCGATAGCGCATGTCTTATCTCATTGCGGCGGCCCACCCAATCCGGAACCGCCCGAACTGGTGTGCTGGTGTGAACTGTCGATAGCGTGGCCATTCGATGTGATCGAGCCAAAGAAGTTGACCGCGCCGGTGATGCTAGATGCAACGCCGCTCACGATGCTGCCCGTCATGCCAGCTAGCCACGACAGAAGACCTTGAATGATCACTGCGCCACTAAAATTAGACGTCGGCGCATTGACCGTGAATCCACCCGGTGCCGTGATCGTCACTTTCTGCGTGGTCGGGTTCAGATCAATGAACGTCGATCCGTCGTTGCTGCGCAGTTGCGCGCTGGTCGTGCTGATGCCACCGATCAACGTCGCTTGAGAGAACGGCCCGACGAATGCAAATCCATCGGAAAGGTCATGCATTCGAAATTCGGATTGCACCTGAATGCCGCCTGCAGACCACCATGCATCTATGCAGCGGCAGGAAAACGACACAACGCACTCATCGTTCTGGGCGACTGGGAGCGTAAAGGTGCAACCCCCGCCGCGCTGATAGACAATCGGGCAGTCAAGCAACAATGGAAGAACAGTCCATACCGTCGAACCGTCCGGAGCGCGAACCTGGCACTTGATGGCCGGTTGTACGTTGAGCGTACCATTGCCATTGACGGCCTCGACAATGCCCGGCATCGTTGTCCAGATTTGCGCCTGCCTGCCGTCGAGGACGGCATTGAGCGCCTCATCTGGCGAATCAAGGCGTTCGCGCTGATCCATTTATGGAGTCCAAATGAAGAGAATCGTTTTTATGCTGCTTGTTTCCGTATCGACACATGCAAATGCCGATGATCGGTTTGTTGCCAAAGGATTTGATCTGGTCGATGGGGCGATCGTATGTAGATCACTTGATATGGCGGATTACATTTCCACGAAAATCAATCAGGCAAGGCATGCTCGCCTATCACTTCCGCCAGAACTTCGTCGGCAGATGGCTCTGATGAATGGGGAAGACCTTGGCGCAGAGCCGAATCCGTCGGGCTACGGGTGCGCACTCGTGCCGATTGGCACGCCAATGACCGTGCAGAAGGGAAACTACGTTCCCGTAGTGTCAGGAACGCTGCCCAATGGTCAACCATTTTCAGGTGTTACGCTCCCGGCTATGGTCGGGCACTAGCCAAACGCTTGAACAGAATTGTTCTGGTTGCTAGCTGAGACATCGACTGCAAGGCACGTCACATCGACGTACCAGTCATTCCCGCGAGTGTCTCCGGAGTGCTCGGCCACCAGTACTTTGTAAAACCCTGCTGCCGTGGTTACAGTCGCGACAGCAGGGGCATATTGAAGGCCCTGCTGTTGCAGCGTGATCTGGTTAATGTCGGACTGCGCGATCTGCACCAGACCGCCGATCCGGATCAATGGATTGAGTAGCGCGCGCGCCCTTACGCCATCATTGGTTGCCTCTGGAATTCCAATAAGCCCCGTCGTCGATGACAGCACGACAGCCTCTCCTGGCCTGTATCCAGTGATCGGCACCACGACAAACTGGCCGTTCTGCATTGACCAGCGGTAACCGTACTTCTGTGCCCAGTCACGGGCGTAATCCCTTGTCATGCCAAACATCGTTTTGCCACGCGAAAGAGTCTGCGCAGTTCCGGCGCCCGCACCGGCAATCAGGCCGCTTGCATCGGTGGCGAAAGGCAGTGGCGCGACGCCATTCACGGACTGCGCGCTCTGAATGGCCTGGATTACCTGCTGTGGCGTCTGCCCGGCGGCTAGCGAAAGACCAATGACAGAGAAATTATAAAATTCGTCACTGTCTGCGGCCCACACGTCCAGATAGCTATCGATGTTCCGTTCTCGCCCAGTCGCAAACTGCTTGATCGTCCCGGAAAATATAATCCCGTAGTTTCCGTTTTCGTAACCAGCCTGTAATGTTACGGTGGTGAATTCCTTCTGGATCGTCTTTACCGTCGAATCGGCTAGGTTGTAGATCCGGACGTACAATGTGTTTGGGGCCTGCTCGTCCGCATTACGCGTCTGGAATTTGAACCGCATCTCCGACAGGTCGAGACCTTGTGTCCCCGTACTAACAATCAGGCTTGCCTGCCGACCAAATTGATTTGCCATATCGTTCCGTGAAAACTGGCCTCGTCACCGTCAGCTTTGAAATCGCTCAGGTATCGAGAGATCATGTGCTGGGCGTCATGTTCCCAAAGAGCAAGGCGACTGCTTACCCGTCTATCGTCGTGATCTGCAAAGGTGCAGACCGGTACTGGGAAGATGAAACCAGCGGACTCCTGTACCACTTCGCAGCATTCGGGCGAACTCCCGAGCAGATATCGCGCGCACTGGCCGTTGCGAATTACGCCAATACGATGACCGCGGCGCGCTTCTATGCGCGCGGATTGCCACTGGTTGACGTGTGGCGGCTTTACGAATCGCTCAAGTGCTACGTTCAATCTCTGTCTTGCAATGACCCGCGCGCGCACTGCATTCGCGTTGTTCGCAACCCAGAGGACGGGTTTGATTACTTCGTGCCGTGCAGCCTGATAACCGCCCGTTGGCCAGTCTGGAAAATCAGTCGGCTGCATCCCTCCAGTGCGCAGGATCAGCTACAGGCGATGGCCGTCGATGCAGGATGCGACTGGTGCCCGAATTTCGATGTGACTGGCTTGAAGCGAGTCGATGGGACGGACCGCATCGAGCATCACCAGCCAAACGTGATCGAATGGCCGTCAGCCGACGATGGCGTATAGGTGACCAGTTGAGCCTAGGTCTTCGAACGTCGGCACTACATCAGGCGCATTGTCGGTCTGCGCAACAAGCTGGAAGCCGAATCCCAAGTAACCGTATTGTTCCAAAAGATCTGCGCCCGTCACCATGGGAATGCTCGACACCATGGGTTCGCCGCTTGCGTCTGCAATATTGATCATCCATGACGTGTTGACAACGTTCCAAGTCACGAGGAACTTGTACTCCACACCGGCCAGCGTGATGTTGAACTGCTGCGGATCGGGCGATAGCGGGATCTCGTAATAGGTGCTCATGGAAGTGCCGACACGTTGATGTTGGGCGCCGGAACCGGATAGGTCGTGCCCATGTTCTGCGTCGCGCCATTCTGTTCCGGGTTCGCCATCACCGATGAATCCGGAACCGTCACGGTCTGCGTCGTCGCCATGAGAATCTGGCGGAACGTGATGCGGATCAGCATCGCGTTTTCGGTGTTCTTATCCGTCGTCAGCGTCAGCCCTTTGATAAGCATGTTCTGGTAGTTTCGGCGTGCCGTCGATACCGAGAACAGCACCCTATTGGCGCGCGCAGTCAGCAGCGCTTGATAGGCGGAATTGACTGCGCTCTGGCTGCCACTCAACAGGTTGATCGCCCCGCCGATGAATTCTACCGCCCCGACAACAGCTTGAATCACTGGACTCGTATTGGCGGCAGCGCCCAGTAATTGATTTAGCACACTCGAATTATTGGGGCTATCAGACCATCCCGCCGTGACGACCAACCCCGACGGCATGACAAAGGCATGGTCCGAAATAGTCGCGCCTTGCTCAACCGGGTGATCGGTAATTTCCGTATCGTCGTCGTGCATTTCTTCGACGGTGACCTGAGCAACGATACTGGTTCCATCTGATCCCGAAAAACTGCGGTCAGGCTTAATGATGGCGAGCTGTAGCGCAAACTGTCCGGCTGCAGCAGCCACCCCAAAAATGTTGCTCATGCCACCGCCCCAGCAAAATTGCGAACCAGATCGCCGTTCACGCGGCTCTGCTCACTAGCTACAGCACGCGCAGTGCCATGCTGATCGGACGAACCCGTGAGATTGATGTCGGTTTTCTGGTTGATGGTCACTGAACGGCCAGCCATCATTCCATCCGCGCCCAGACGAGCCCCTTGCGACATTTGCATGAGGGAGTTGATGTTCCCGTATGCGCGGCCGTTCTCGTGCCCGAATATCGCCGGCGCGACCGCATCCAGTTGATCGCCCGACAGATGCTGGTCTGCGGAAATTCCGAGTCGCTTGGTCACGTCCGCGATATACGCGGCAGTGTTGTTTTCGTTGCCCGGCGCCCATCGCGACACAATCGAGCGGATCGTATCGTACCCACGCGACGCATAGCTATGGAGCAACGCGATAGATGCACGTATGCCGTCTTGCATCGATGCGAAGGTTGCAAAGTCGCCATCGGTCCCGGTCGCGCCATGCTGATTAGCAAACTGACCAGACTTAATATTCCCAGGATTGTTGTTCCGGATGCCACGCGGTGCGTGTGGCGACCGCCCCGCTGAATTTTCGGACGGCAACTCAACGATAGAGCCGAATGGCTGCTTGCCATCGTCACCGCTTGCAGGGATCGTGGGAGGCAACTCAATGATGGATCCAAAATCTGAATTATCGGGAGTGTCATTGCTCACCGGAGCGCCGTTGACGCGATGCACGCCCACTTCTTGGTCGATGACCGCATTCAGGCCATTCAGCGCCTTTTCAGCGAAACTATCGGCGCCCTTGAAGTCGCCATGCAGAACGGCGCTTAATGCATGCGCCGTATTGACGATGGTCGACAACATGTTTTTCAACTCAACCCAGTCTTCCTGATTCCCGCCAATGGAAAACTTCGTATTGGCCAGTTCCTTCAAAGATCCAACCAGGCTCTTCACGCCACCAACGAGCTCGTTGATATCCTTGGTCGTTTGGTCCCAATCAATCGTGGTGATCCAATGAGCGAGCTTCTGTACGCCATCTGCGATGGCCTGCGCGACATCGCCGGCATGCGTCTCCGACCATTGTTCGAACCTGTCAACAAGCGGAAGTAGAACCGGCAAAAGCTTGGATTCGATAACAACCCACAGCAACTCAAAATCGGTCTTTACGTCACGAAGTGCGTTATTCCAATCCTTGCCAACTTTGCCAGCCTGTTCCGGGTCAATACCGAACGCAGCGAGTTTAGCGCGATACTTCGCCTCATCAGCCAGACGCTGGTCCTGACCTTGCTCAAGCATCAGCAGAGTGTCCGGATCAATGCCGAACAGTTGAGCATATGCCGCAGCCACATATGGCTGCATACCCTTCATCTTGCCAATGAAGCTATCGAATTTCTCGGTCGGGTCTTTGCCTGTTACGCCCAACGATTGCAGTAGGTTGTTTGTACCTGGGTTCAGACGCAACGTACGTGCAAATCCTTCAAGCGCGCCTTGGGCCTGCTCAGCCGTTAGGCCGATCTGACTGGCCGCGTAGCGCAAGGCCATGATGTTGCCAACCGTCCCTCCGGTGCGCTGCGAGGCGTAGTACAACTTCTCCATCTGGCTGGCGATAATCGACACGCCCGCAGCAAATCCGGCTGCCGTCGCAGCGACTACGAGCCCCGCGCGCTCAACGCCCTTGGTGACACTTTCGACAGCCGTGTTGAATTTCTTCATCCCGGTTTCGTCGACCTGAAAGCCGAGGCTGACCAAAAACTCCCGCAAAACGTCTTCGTTCATGGTCTGTTCCGTTCAGCGGCTTCCTGGATTCTTATTTGATTTTCTGCGCGCACGTTGAGCGCATCATTCATAAGGGCGATGTCACCCAACGTCAGTGTGTCGTCGAGCAAAGACTCGTACTTGCATAGGCCCTCAAGGACAGGCCTCATTAGCCAGTCCTCGCCATCAGGCAAGGAAGCTAGAGCAATCGAATCGATTGTTCGCGGCTCTAGCCCTGAGCCGCGGTAGGAAAAAAATCCTTCAGGTTCTCCGCGAGCACCGCGCGCGTCAGATTTAGCATCTGCAACAAACCGATGTCCTGAAACATCAGTCCACCATTGCCAGCACGAATGCGCGCCCATTGACCGTTGTCCTGCTCACGCTGAACAACATCCAGACAATGGTCAATCACATAATCAGTATCTTCGTCGCTCATCTTGGAGAGAGCGTCAACGGCCGGCCCGAGCATGGCGGTAATATTGAAATTCTTTGTCTGCGACGATGCGAGCAGCCCCAGCATGGCCGGGCCAAGCCGACGCGAAACATGAAGCTGCTTGCGCGCGCCCATATTCCCGATGCGATATTTCTGGCCGCTGATTTCAACGATGTCACTCATGGTTTATAGCCCCGTTGCCAAAGCTTGATCCATGATGCCGATATCGAAATTCCATTCGATCATGCCGGCTTCCTGAGCGTAGGTGTTGCTTGGCACCTTGGCGAACGCAACCTGCTGACACGAATACTGATCGCCGCGTACGACATCCGAAGCGGCAACCTTATTTTGCCCCCAGTTCGCTGAGCTCGTGCGCTGAAAGCTCAGCATGGCCATCAGCAGGCCATTGGTCGGAGAAGTTTTCAGCAGGCGCACCGTAGCTTTGCCGCCTTTGCTGGCGATCAGGCTATGCATCGCGTCCCCTCCGGCCCCGATGGTCATCTTGTTGACGTCCTCGACCGCCTCGAAGGTCACGCCCTCTTTGGCATCGCCCGCGACATTGCCCAGCGAGATCGAGCCACCAGGCCCGCTTATCGTCATCGAGAAGTCGAGAAAAGAATAAGTGGTCATATTTTGCTCGATTAGGGATTCACGGAAATTGCGAAATCGGCTGTGTGTACTGCGCCAGCCAACTTAAATGCGATCTGGAACGGGACCGACTTGCGCGCGGCCCGATTGGCTTGGCTTTGCGATGCGACCGGGGGCTGGTAGACGTAGTACCCCTTGGGCAGGTAATCACCTTGGTTCAACGTGCCGAATCCGCCGCTGTTCCAAGTGCCCGGCGCGCCGAGACCGTTGTCCACGTACTGTTGGCAGATGCCTTCGAGCTGGAGCGCAAGGATATGCATGCCCGCGTCAGTCTGCGGAATCTTCGTCGCGGCGGTGTATAACGCATTGAACAGTGCCGTCTGCGCGTCGATCACCAGCGCATCGCATCCGACGATCGTGTCGATGAACTGACCCGAGCACACGACAGCGGGCTCGATGATGGTCGTATTGTTGTTGTAGGCGACGTACACGTTGCAGTTACTGGCTTCGAGTGCAGCGATCTGAGTGGCGTTGAGTGTTTCCGCCTGAACCCCGGGTTCCTGCTTGTAGAACAAGGTAATGACCGTGTTGTTGCCGGTGTAGTCCACCGTCAACTGCCGACCAAGCAGGGAATTCACCGCGTATGGGCTATTGCTCGAATACTGAACGCAGGTCTTGTTAAAGCCGAGCGCCTGAAGTTCTGCCGCAATGTCGGTGGTAACCGACGAAACCAGTACGCCCGCTTCCTGCGTGGTCACGCCGTAGAAGTGCTTGTTTGTGGAGGCTTCGATAAACGGTGCGATGGCGAGGTGGTCAGCATCGGCTGCACCACACACCGTCAGTCCGTACCATTGCTGCCCGAACAGATTGTCAAAGATCGTGACAGCGGACACGGCTGATTCTGCTGCGATGCCTTGGGCGACATAGGCTCCAGAAGACGCCGAAGTCATGCCAAGCATCGAGGAGATGTCCGTGCCCGAGCCGCCCGACAGAGTCGCGCCCGAGGCAGTTCCGATCGATGCCGTGAGGGTGAATGTGTTGCCCGCGGTACCGGCCGTCTTGTAGGCGATCTGGAGTGCCGTGCCAGCCTGATTGACCGAGTAAACAGCCTTCGAAAGATTCGTATCTGCCGACTGGTTCAGGAACGTAACGGCATTCGCCAAAGTAGCCGCAAGCGTTGCGCCAATCAAGATTTGCGCGCCGGTCGTGATGGCTGTGACATAGGTCACCACCGTGCCGCCGATCGTGACGGTGGCGGCTGCGGTCAGGTTGACTGAATAGGTAACGCTGCCAAACGCCGTCGGCGCGCTCGCAAAACTGAGTGCCGAGGTCGCACCGGTTGTGCCATCGGTGATCTGGAACTGGGCAAAGCTCGAATTCCACACGCAGGTTGATCCGGCCACAGCTGCAGCCAGAGCAGTTTGGATCAGTGCAGCGATACCATTGAGGTTCGTCGACGTGCCGAAACTGGCCGGCGAGATCGTGTAGGGCGTTCCATTGATTGTGATCGAGAACGCGGGCGCCGTAATGACAGTCCATGCGGTCATCAGCTGCGCTGCGACGGAGAGCGACGCGCCGAACAGTTGTGCCCCGGTCGCGGTCTGTGCCCAGCGGCCGATCAATACCGAGGGTGGCTGGGGGGTCTGACCGAACCAATCCACGGCCGCCAGATACTCCGGTGCGGCGGTGCCGAAATCTCCTGCAACCGCCGTATCACTCAGGTATTGGCGCATCCGTGAAACCACATCGATCACATTCGAAGAGCCGATGATCAGTTCGGTATTCAGGTTTTGCGCTTGGGCCGCGTTAGGCGACAGGTTAACTGTCCCAGTGATAAGCCGTGAAATAGGAAGCTGAGCCGTCGTCATTGTGCGATCCCAAAAGAAAAAGGCCGCTCAATGGCGGCCTTGGAAACATCGTGATGTAGAGGTTAGTCGTCGGTTACTGAAAACGGTACGGTGTAAGGATCGGTATCGACCGTTCCTTCGGCAGACAGGATGTTTAGGACAGCATAAGTACGTTCTATCGAGCGGCGTAACACGACATTCATATCGATGCGATAAGTCCATCGCTCCTTGATGAATTCTGGTGCCGTAACCGGATCGCCGACCTCAACCAGGCCGAAATTGTTCAATTGCAGGACTTCCCGGTTCTGTGCTACCGACAATCCTTCGCGCAACAGAGAAGCGTAATTGTCTGCATTCGGGCCATAGAACGTGCAAAGCACATGCAGGATTTCCTGCCGGTACACTGTGTCCGACCCGTCTGCGTTATGAATTACCGAAGCAAACGTATCGCCAGGACGGCGCGTGATGCCGAAAGCCATCCAGTCCGTACCGAATGCGGGTATCGCGGGTGGCTCAGGTTGCCAGCGCGGACGCACTAG
Source organism: Burkholderiales bacterium (assembly GCA_026225235.1). Taxonomy (GTDB): domain Bacteria; phylum Pseudomonadota; class Gammaproteobacteria; order Burkholderiales; family Burkholderiaceae; genus Pararobbsia. The sequence goes on along the minus strand of JAMFSK010000044.1, from coordinate 18,092 downwards.
CGTTCCGTCTAATCCTGTGATGCCCACCCATACTTGCTGCAGGAACCGGTTGAGCGCCTGACCTTCAAGAGGTGCGGGACTGGACGCTGGTGCTAGGTATCCGCCGGTACTTGAATCTGGCATGGTCAGTTCGACGTTGGGGTGAAGTCAACCATATCGATCGAATGGGCGATAGCCTGGATAAACCCGGCAGCGAACTGCGAGTAGTCGTCCAGATACGCGACCACGAAGTTATCAGCGTTTGCGCCGCCGTTGTTCATCGGCCATTGAATCAGGTCGGGCTGCATGCCCGGTGCCACACCTTGCAACGGAAACTTCGTCACGATACTGACGTTCTTGCCTTGATGCTGCTCATCGGGGAGTCGCTTCAAATCGTTGTTGCTTGCCGCCTGAACCGACCCATAGACAGGGAAGAAAGTCTGCGTAGTGATGGTTGATTCGCCATATTGATCAATCACTTCCGTACGGCGCGTCACCTGAAACACGTCGACGAACATCAGGCTCGTCAGAGCGGTTGAAATGTCGAGCATCGGCATGGTTATTTCGTCCGCTTGACATAGGTAATATGATTCTGAAGATTGGCCGTATCGACCAATGGGGTAGTGCGTTTTACTCCGCGACGCGCGCGCGCTGCCAGGGTGCTATCCGCCAATTTTTGAAACGGTCCTGCCGCCATCTTTTTCTTGACCGAAGAGACGGCAGTCAGGCCTGCCTTATCGAATTCCATGTCACAACCCGACTCATCGCCAGCAAGCATCTTTGCACCGGCTTTACCGAACATTGAGTCGGTTTTTGCGCGCGAGTCCTGCACGCCGGGCACGAGAAAGGGTCGCTCGGGAATGTTATTCGCCGGCGAGCCATGTTCTTGAATATATCCGAGCGCCGCATTGTTGATAGGCGACACGGAACCATCGTCATTCACGCGCGTTGATTCTTCGCTGGGAATCCCAACCAGAACGCGCTTCTTCGATAAAGCCTCAATGGACTTGCGAAGCGCCCCCATGGAGTCCTTCGTCATCTTCGCGCCGGATTTCATGCTCAGCTTCCGAAATTCGTGAAGCCAGGAGTGCAGTCAGGGCCTGACCATGCGCCAGCGTTTAGCGGGTTGGGGTTATATCCAATACCGACCTGAATGCCGCCGGCACCGAACATTCTTGCAAGGCGAATGAAACGGGCTCCATACGTGGTCAAATTCCAATTTCCGGCGCCGGCCTCGGAAGCGGTCACTGAATCGTATGAGACGCTACCTTTGTCGATGCTCTCGCCACTGACAGGTCCCTTCGAAACGCCAGGTATGCCACCGACTGCAGTCGTCATCGCGGCTTGCGCTTCGAGCACGATATTGTGCGCTGCATACAACTCAATGCCCGTGTTCAGCATCGTTCCCCATCGCGACTGATTCAGCATCAAGCCAGCGACGTTCAGCCAGTAGTTGATAGTCGAATCAGGATAGCTTTGCGTGCTGGAAAACTCCGGAAAGTCGGCGCGAAGGCCGATCAACGTAACGGACAATCCCGCCGTCGTCGCATTCCCGACACTATCGGTGGCCATCGCCGTCAGCGAATACGCCCCGCCCGATGGCTGCGTCCACGCATATTGATACGGTGCAGCGGTCACAGTCGACAACAGAACGCCATTGACATAGAACGCCACGCTTGCGATTGTCGCTGGCGCAACGGCCATGGCAGATGCGCTGAGCATGACCGACGAACCTGCGAGCAGGAATGACCCTGCGGCCGGCGCGGTAAGCGCAATAGTGGGGTTCATGCTTTTCCTTGATCCTTACTTCTTCACGGACAGCACGGGGCGCGCTGAGTCTGCATCTTTCGCTGCAGACTCATCATCCAGAGTGCGCGCCACTACCAGCTTTTCAGCCTTAGGCGGTTTGGCTGGAACATAGATCGTCACGCCATTGGCCTTCGAGTAGAAGTGACTGGCAATCGACTCGGGCATCTCGTGGATGCCGCCCGGAACCCGGACGGGAGTGCCGTCGGCGACTGTCAGGATGAACGTGCGTGGAACGATCGCCGTTACGATCGGCTCGCCCGCTGCCGCAACATCCATCGGCCCTTTCATAGGTTGATTCATCGTAATTCCTCATTGCTCCGGGATAGAAGTTCTCCCACCCCGGAGCGGACGACGCTCAGATGGCGTCGCGGTACCCGATCGTTTCCGGGTAAACAATTTCCACCACACCCAGACGGCCGTAATAAGTGGCCTTGTGATAGATCGAGTCGTACTGGATCGGCGTGCTGTTGAGCATCGTCATCGGGAAGCGCACACGGTCTTTCTCTTGCGTGTATGCCGCCATCCGATCAACGGTGCCCAGCGTGCCGATGGTGCCCCCAACGCCTGCGCCAACGAGCCACTTGCTCGGAACGATATCCAGTTCCTTGCCCGTTTCCGCGGTCATGACGTTGTTTTCCTTGACGTACTTCAAGATCGAGACGTTGCCAGCCTGCGACACTTTCTCAGTCGAGATGTAGCCAAATTGAACCGGCGGCAATGCAACCTTGCCGGGCATCAGGGCATAACCGGAAGCCGCCCACACGGACACGATCAGCGCGTTGAAGTCCGACAGAATTTCATCGGCCGTCTTGCCGGTCCATTGCGTCTGACCGGATGCGCCAGCCACCACGTTGGATACGTTCGTGACCTGATCCACGCCGGTACGGTTGTTCGAGTTCCACAAGCCGTACATGCCGAGACTGGTATCGCCGATGTACACCTGTTCGTCGATGTCCATCTGGTGTTTGAGCTTCAGCGCGTTGTACTTCTGGACGTCGATTGGGCGACCGGTCTTGGCTGCCGATTCCAACTCCAGAATGGTATAGGCCAGCTCCAGCGCCCACGGCGTGAGCGGCTGGACGACCTTGCCGATATCCACACCAACGCCCGCAACCTGATTGGTCTTCTTACCCATCCAGGCCTTGCCATTGCCGATGCTGTTACCAGCGCCGAGACCGCCCGACGACGCATAGGTCGATACGGTATAACTCGACACTTCGTCAGCCAGCGTGACGTCTTCGCGCAGATCAATGTCACGACCCCACGTAACCGACACGAGGGGCTCGTGCAGCGTCATGTCCAGACGTTCGAGTTCGCCAACGAGGAATGCGCCCGTCGAGTCAACCGTGCGGTAACGACCGCCAGCGACATCTTGCAGCCCATCGTGCGTACGATACTGCGCACCAAGTGACTGACCGCGCTGATTGCCGCTGCCATCCATGGCGCGCGCTTGGTCAAACGTCATCGCATCACGGGTTTTCATGCGCCCCGCAAAACGCGCGCCGAATTGCTCGTCGACGGCCGAACGCATCGCCGTGCGACGCGGAAGAATCAGATTACTCATTTTTACTACTCCGCTGAAGGTGTGGCGATGGTTTAGATGTTGTAAGCGATTTCGCAGACGCCGGTTGCATCAGCTGGACCGTTGAACGTCGTCTTGAGACCCAGTTGGATCGTGCTGCCGCCCGTTGCCGCTGCTTCGAAGTTGCCCTGGATATGCGACCCCGTCGATGCTGCAACCCAGACGTACACGGCGCCACCCTTGACCGCTGCAGTCGAACCTGAAAGAGTTGCCATGATGTCCACTGCGAAGCACATCCATTGGCTGCGAAGTCGGCGGCGTACCTGCGCCGATGTTGCTAGCGCCGTAGTTAGTGGCTGCCTGCTGCTGGATCGGGAACGGACGCACGGTGATACCGTAGATGTCGTTCAGCGCGGAATCGCCAGCCACGAGGGGGCGAACGCCTTGCGTGGTCGCATCGACAACAACTGCTTGACCGTAGAGCGTCGGGGGCGCATTGACATCCACCAAGCAAGCTTCGATGCTCGCCGGGTGGGTGCGGTTCACGTCACCCGGGAAACCTGCGCCCATCCGATAGCCGAACGAGATATCGCAAGTGCGCGCGTGGCCCATGTAAATGCCGGGGGCGCGCTTCGGCTCGAAAGTCGCCAGAATGGCTCGAAGCATCTTTTTCAAAAACATGATGTACATCTCCAAATGAAAAAGCCCACCGAAGTGGGCAATTAATACGCGAAGGGAGGGCGGAATTACTTGGCGGCGAAACGTTCGCGATTCATCTTGTTGATGTCCGCAAGCGTCTTCGGTACTACTCTTTCGCCGGTATCACGTGCCCACCCTCGCGGCACCGGAGTATTGTTGGCTTTGCGCTTCAGGGCGCCGACAGCGCGGAACAGATCGCGCACGCGGTCACACTTCATGGCCTTCAGATCGAAGTCTTTGCCGGCCAGCACTTCATCAATCATGTTGCGGGTTTCGACCTGGACGTAGGCCAGATCGAGCGCCTTGCGACGCAACGAACACACCATGTCCAGAGACTTGATCGGTGCATCGGCGCGGTCGAAGGTCGGAATGGCGATGCCAGGCGCGATGATTTCGGCCATGGCAACCGTGTCCTGAAACGATTCTTCGAGGAATGCCGAGTCCCGGGCCTTGCGTGCGCGATCAGCGGTGCCGGCAGGGGCTTCTTCAGCCAACTCGCCTTCGACAGCTTCCGCGTCCTTCGCGTCAGCGGTTTCTTTTTCCTTCTTCTCGCGAGCGGCCTTTTCCTCTTCAGTTTCAGAGTCGCGGGCTCTATCGCCGACCTTAGTTTTCAGGTCTTCAAGACTGTCCATAATCTTTTTATGGCCTTCTTCGAGCGTATCCAGGCGAGCATCGCGCGCCTTATCACGGGATTCGCCTTCCTTCTTCTTGGCCACTTCAGCTTCCTTCTCGGCCTCATCGCGGGCTTTGTCGGTCGCCTCTTTCTTTTCGCGTTCTTCTTCCTCAGCCGCATCCTTCGCAACCGCCTCAAGTTCTTTCTCGTCCTTTGCAGCGTGCGCGCGGTCGAGGATGCGCTTCAGCCATTTGCTCGTCGTAGCCATTTGGGGTTTCTCCAAAAGTTGGGGGATTGATGCGTGGTCGCCAATAGCGCATCGCGGGCCACAGCGACCTTTCTCGACCAACGCGACATGATTAAATAGGATGTTCCGTTGCTCGCCCTGACCGGGTCCGGTTTGGAAATACTCGGCGTCATAGCCTGCGGACACTTCCCGCTTGCCGTCACGCACGGCTTGAATCGTGGCAGGGTCTTTAATGAGAAGATCCACGAAGAGAAGGTCGTCTTCTGCGCCCTTGCCGCGGCGCGGATTCATCACAACACCCTTTTCGAGTTCCTTCCAGTTGCCGGGGCTGACATCAGCGTCCGGATGGTCATCGGTAACCGATTTTCCATTCAGGCTCGCCATCGCATCGGTGCGAAACACTTCTTCGTCGGTACGGTTGATGCGCACAAATTCTTCGCCATCGGCCTTGACGGGCGTTTCATCTGGGCCATATATCATCTGGCCTGTGCGCGAGGCGGGCACGTCAAGACACAGCAAATACCCCTCGGGCGTTAAGCTCTGCTTCGGGCCTAACTGTTCGACCGTATAAAATCGGAGCGCCATAAATCAGGTTCCAGCGGTAACGCGCAGAGGCGTTGATCCATCTGCAGTGATAGCCGCGATGAATGTATTAGCGCCGAGCGTCAGCACAATGCCGGGGTTTGGGCATGGGAGGATGGGAGTTCCGCCTGCAACTGTGGCTACCACTGTATTCGAAGCGCCAAGCACGACGAACGCAGCCCGGCTGCCGAGGTTCTGCACCAATACCTGAGTCGGCGTGCCGGTCGTGGAAATGGCGACGTTGGACGAAACCGTACCGGCCGTAAGGGATGCCTGGCCTGTTGGATTGATTGCAGCGAGAGCCATAGAGCCTCAAATGAAAACCCCGCCGAAGCGGGGCTCGTTAGACGTGACACAAGGTCACTGTTCTGTCCACTCGATGGAACAGTTCAGGGCGCTGCCAGCAGGGAACGAGACGGCGTTGCCATTGAGCGCGAACACTTGGCTCGCGCTGCGCAGCACGACACCGGCGCGCGTGCCAGCGTTGTTGCCGAATGTCCAGTTCACGGGGTCTTCTGCGATCGTGGTCGACGAGGTAGGCGTCAGCACAAGCACTGCGGCGCGAACAGGGCCGACAGCCGTGCCGACCGTCGGATTGGCTGTGTATGCCTTCACCACAGCGAGCGCAGCACTGTCGCTCGGATCAGCAGGAATCGCCGCGGGGCTCGTCGATGTGCCAGCCGAGTTTGCGGTACTGCGAACCAGTGCGACCAGATTGGCTGCGCCGACAGCGGTAGCCGTGCCGGTGCATTCCGCACGCGTTACGCGGACAATGTGACCGGCAACGCCAGTGATCGTCAACAGATCGGTGGCAGAGGCGGCAGGCACGAGACCGACAATGGTTGCTTCGTAGGTGCGCTGCGTAATCGGGAAGACAGCGGTTGCGGTGTTGAACGACTGTGCCGACGCAGTTCCGGCCACAGCCAGAAGCGCGGCGCCGATAAGGGCGATGCGGGTGAACAACTTCATTTGCAAATCTCCTGGGGAGGGTGGCCGGCGGGTGCCGGAGTTGAAACTGAACTTTTCAGCCTGCGCAGACGGCCCAAAGAGGTCTTTCTGCATCTTTTGAGCTTCTTACTCAACTCATCAGTCTTTGCGATCAACGTATGGCACGCGTTTGAGAGTTCGACATTCCTGCGTGAAAGTTGCATCGCTCGGGATGTGATATTTGCATATGCCAGATGATTTCTTCCATCTGTCGCATGCCGCAGTCGCTCCTGAAAATCGGCATGCGCACTGTCGACGTACATTTCATAAAGCGCGATGGCCTTGAGCAAATCCTCTTTAGTGGACTCATCGGAAAACTGGCCAGCCTTCGGATATGGGTAATTCGAATGGCCTAACTCAATCTGGAAATTCATGTCATCTCCCAAAGATGAACCCTGAATCAGAGGCTGCGGCAACAGGTCAGGGGAACCTGCTTTCGGACGGCCATCCTAGCCGCAGCACAACTTGAAACTCAATCTGGTATCAGTGGCTCAGCCCAACATCGACATGCCCATATACAGCCGGCGTGTGCTCGAATGCCAGTCCGAACATCGGCAATGGGTGGGTCATTCCATTTAAAAATCTTGCCGTTTAATATTTGGTGGTCATGCCTGACATCAGAATCCTCTGCCGTGTGCCATATATAGGCTTCAGATCCAACATGCTCAGCGCGCGCTTGTGTCAATAATGCTGACGTTCTAGCGGTCTCGGTTCGCGCGATCAACGTGGCGCGGGATTCGCTCACATCGCCGCTGCGCAATATCTCTTTTGCGATCTCGGATGCGCGCGAGCTGTTGATCAGGCTCTCAGTAGTCAGCCTATGCACACGCTGACTCGCATCGATCGGCAGACTCGTAATCAGCCTGACCTGTTCATCCAGCCTTCCACGCAATAACTCGCCGGTCGGTGCGGTGCGTATTTCCTCGCGCAGTAACCGACCCATCTCATTGCCGTGAGCGAACCATGCGGCCTCGTCGCGCCGGGAAACCTCGCTGACCATGCCCCAGCCGACAGCGCGCGCCCACGGCCGCAAGATCTCCGCGTAGCGGTTGAGCGTCGACGTCATGCCGTTCATGTCATCAACATTTCCATCAGGCGCGAAAGCCTTGACGATGGAGTTGATCTGCCGCGCAACGCTTCTTAGCTGGCGGGAATAGGACCGCTCTGCCTTGCGCCCACTCAGAAACCGTTCATCCGATTTCTTCTTGATGAATGATTCAACGCTGCGATCACTCGTCTTTCTGATTCTCGCCTGGGGCTGCATCCGGGTCTTCCTTATCGCCAGGCATTTCGGGCATCGGCGCACTCGGCACGTCCGCTGCCTTGGCTACATCCTCATCGGTGATCGAGCCAAAGATACCGGTCGTGTGGCTGCTGATACGAAGTTCTTCGAGCGCCATCTTCGGTGTGGTGATGCCGGCGCCGTCGGTCTTCACCACGGCTTCAGCAACCTTGCCGGCGATATCGGCCTTCTCAAGATCGGTCAATTGCCAGAGCGACCGGAAGTCAACCGAGAAGCCGTCAGGCAACTTGATTCCTTCAGATGCCGCCATGGCGCGATAGATGCGCGTGACTGGCACGCCGAGCCGCGCTTTCTGCTGATTCTTTACGTTGTCGTAATACGTGCGAAGGGCTGATTCGCCATCCGAGCCGATGCCGCCGGGAGACTGACCGAATAGACGGACCAAAGGTATTTGAAGCGCACCAGAAAGCTGTTCGCCCAATTGCCGGATGACTTGATCGAGGCCGGTGAATGCGCCGTGCGTCTCGGCCACGAAGTCATCCTTCATGTCGATCATCGTGATGCCTTCGATCGACTGGAACCGCGCCATCATGTTCACGTACTGCGTCAAGCCCTGAAGCGCTGGGCCGCCGGCAGACGCGATTTCGCGTAGGTCTTCCACCTTGAACGTGCGCAGATACGACTTGTAGACGAGCTGTGCGGCGCCCGTCGTAGCACTGTCGAACGCAATCATGCGGTCGTACAGACGCTCCAATACCGAGATGCCCCACATGTTTTCCATCACGCGCTGCCAGTACGGTAGGCGAATGCCTTCCAGGCGCAAGCAGCGGGAATGGTGAATCTTCTTGAGCGGCAGAGCAGGCGAATCGGCCGTGATCGTGTAGAACTTCGGCAGACCCATCTCCGGACCCATGTCCGTCACCAGGTCCTGCAGATGTGGTTCGACCATCCAGCGATCGAGAACTAGCAGTCCACGGAACTGACCTTTGCGGATTGTGTTCAGTCGAAGAGGCGTCGACGGGTCTTGCCCATCAATCATCATGAACGCCAGGCAGCCGCCATACAGGCGCGACCACTTGATCGTGTCGTTGATAGCGTTCCAGATGCCGAGCTCATTGGCGCTTTCCTGAATCTGTTCAACCTGATCGGGATGCAACTGCCCCTTTAGGTCAACGCCGGCGCGCGTCATATCATCGGCGACGACATCAACCGCAACGCCTCCCAACCACGAGCCGCGATGCACCCATTCGAGCAGAGTACGGGTTCGTGTGATCGGGTTGAAGCCGTACTGGCTCGCCGACATGAGGTTGTCGGCGCCCATACCAAGCCGAGCCTGGAAGTTCTGGAACGAATCTCCAGTGGCAGACTTGACGATCTTCTTCTCTTCTCGGCTGGCGCGTTGAGCCACGCCTTTGACGCTTCGTTTTGCGGTCATTTACCTAGCCTCTCCCACATGGCTATGCCGCGGCGGCCACCAAGCAGATCATTTATAGCATCGACCATTGGATCAATCTGGTCGTCGTGAGCATGCGTATCGTCAGGCGTGAAGGATTCGCATTCGTTGATGAAATCCGAAACCCAAACCGCCTCCGCTGGAACCCAGACCTGTCCTGAATCTATGAAGCTCACTACGTCCATGACGCGCGTCAATTTGTCTTTGTTGCGCTCAATGCCTTCAACTGGAATGCCGCCGGCCGCCTGTATGTCCTGGATCAATCCGGTCCCGCTGGATTTGTCCTCGACCATCATCTTCCGCAACGATGGCGCATCTTTACCGCCCACGTTGTGTTTGTTCCAGAAGTCGATCGCCTTTTGCCGGAGCTGTGGTGCAGTCCACTTGCCGCGTATTTGGTCAATCAGATAGGCGTGGTTGTCGTACCCAAGCCCCCAGCACTGAAACACGCTGTAGTCGTTTCGCTCAGCCGTTTTTTGTGCCGTGTCAGCATAAATCTTGATGTGCTGAATCTTGGGGAGTTGGACATACCGCTTGAACGCTTCGCCGCGGAGAATGCCGCCGCCAAGAGGCGAGGGCTTTTGCATGTACTGCCCGCTGAACACGTATTTGTCAGCCTTTTCCATCGCCAACAATTCATGCAGCGGCTCTTTATACGGCCAGTAGCTGAAACGCCCATCCGCATCGCGCTCCGAACTATCCACCAGAGGCTGAATATGCTCCGGCAAATTCGCAACATACTCATCCGTGATAAGCGCCGGAATCTCGATGAATGTCCATTCACCCGGCACGCCACCGGACTTAATGAACCCTGTTGGATCTTCCTCAGCCAGGCGCTGCATGATCAGCACGATTGGCGTGTCGGGATTTGCCCGGCGGCTCTTGACCGTCGAAATCAGCTTGCGATTCGCCTTGTCGCGATTCGCCTTGCTGTACGCATCCTCAACTTTGAGTGGGTCATCAATGAGAATCGCGCCCTGCCAGCCCTCCGCCATATGCCCAGCACGAAAGCCGGTGATTTGGCCGCCAAGGGACGTAGCGTAGACACCGCCGGCTTTCTTGCCGTTATCCTCGACATTCCAACGCTTCTTCGAGTCTGCGTCGCTCGCTATCTTGCGCTGCCAAAGCTGCTGGTATTCCTCGGACCGGACCACCTCGCGCGCCGTCTCGGAGTTCAGGACCGCAAGGTCATCCGAATACGAGATATGCAGGAACCGAGCTCGTGCGTTCAGAGCCAGTCCGCGCGCGATGAAGTTAATCACCACTTCTTCAGTCTTGGATGACCCCGGCGAGACGTTAAAAACAACGTTCTTGATCTCGCCGCGGATCACCCTTTCAAGCGTGTCGGCTATATATATGTGATGCCAGTTGACGCGGAAATCGATGCCTTGCCGAATCCTGAAGAAGTGCTTCGTGAACTCCAGGTGATCGGCTTCCAGCTTTACACGGAGCCGCCTAAGCTTCTCCGCTTTGATCTGCGCCAGACTTGGCAGCGAGACGTTCGAGGACTGCAAGTTCATCATCGGTCAAATCGCTCAGATCGACCGGAACGGGTTGCGTCTTGATTGGTCCGCCGTCCTTGCCTGTATGTTCTAGACGATGCCGGTTGGTGTATGCATCGCCCGTTTCTTTCGCTACCTGCTCCAACAACTGGGCGGTTAGCGCTAAATTCCCTTGCTTCTCCGTGCGCTCGATCATTCTCTGAAGCGTGCGCAGTCGGACCGCCCGATGGGAAACCCCGATCAGGCTAGTGTCTTCAAGGAATGTCTTGCGGGTCTCGGCGAAGATCAGCCGGTATTTCTCGCTCAGACGATTACCACTTCGTTTATTTGGGTCATACGCTTCGCATTGCTGCGGCGTGACATCCAGACCAAAATCTGCCTTGATGTCCTTCGATGCCTGCGAAGGTGTGTCAAAGCACGCAAGCGCCTGAACGATGCGGAGTTTCACCGGATCTGAGAGAGCCGCCATTTAATCGAATCCTTCCAAGCGGCGTCCAAGTCATGCCGCCCTTAATATGCATGTCCCGCAAGCCTGCGAGATATTGAGTTGACCAATCTCCGGAGCGCGCTTGGATGCTTCAACGAGTTCCGCTGTTTTGCCCGCAGCGGCACCAACGCCATACCTACGCACGATGCCTACGAATTCTTCCACGTCGTGCGACTGGATTCCGAGCTTAGGCATTCCGTCTTTGGTAAAGGCTGGTGAGCCGAAGGGATCCTTCTCTTGCGCTATGTGGTACATCTCATGTTCTATCAACGCGCAGAACTCAGCGTCGGAACATTCGCGGGCGTACATGGCGTCCAGGGTGATCAAATAAGCAGGGACACGCCCAAACCATTCGATCATCTGCTGCTCTTGCCGTCCCTTCTGCCAAGCACCAGAGCGGAAGGTAACCTCTTCACACTGCCCGACGACACGCCGCATCTGGCGCTTGTTCTCGACCGCAGCCCACAAATACTCGATGTCTGCGTCGCGAAGATGTGCGTGGTCAGGGTTGTACAGAGGTGAACTCTCGTCCATCAGCGTGCGAGCTATCCATTCCTCAATTCCGTCTGCCGGCACAAACTGTTTCGCCCAATTGTTCTCGTCGAACAACAAGTCAGGCGGCATCGGCCGCATATTTTCGATTGGAATTGGCTTCTTGCGCATACTTTCCACTCAGGATTTAGCAGTCCTACGCGCGATCGTTTCTTCCAAGGGCGCGAGTCGTGAGTGGAATTCACTCAAATGTTCGTGTTACGCGCTCCCGCCGCCCATCCCCGGAGAAAGGCATCCGGTAGCGACACGTAGCGCGCGGCTGGCGTTGTTAGCGGTCACTGCGCAGCTTGACCGGGCAGCGGCGTGTGTTGTGGCCTGTGCCTAGCTGGCGAAGCGGCCGAGCACGCCGGGTCTGCGCGAGTTAATACGATGCGCGACTGGCGATTGTCTTGCCCTGCGCGTTGAGCACGTAGGCGTTCCCCGTGAGATGAATTTCTCGTGTACGGCTCGGGCCATTGATAACAGCCTTTACCATAATGCTATCGGGGCATTGGCCGCCCGACGATACAGTCTCGCGTACAAAATCAAGTTGCTCTTCATCGGCAATCTGGACCAACGAAAAGTCATGCGCCGCGTCGGAATCGGGCAAATCTTGGTTCGACATCAGTTTTAAATAAAGCATGGTCTAGTCCTAGTGGGATGGCATCTCTGCCGGGTAAGAAGCTAATAAAAGCCTCGGCCGAAACCGAGGAAACAAGCGGTGAGTGCCACTTGCGAGGAGATTTAGGCGAGGGAAGCCGAAAACGGCACTGACGTTATTTCGCGTCATAACCTAAGAAGCGGCGGCGCAATCTATTGAGCCACATCATATGCGGCAATGTCCTCTACCCCGGGCTAGGCGTTGGCCAGATCTGGGAACTATTACCCTGCGGACATCGTTGGGTCGATTGCGGCTGTAAAACCCTCACGGCGAACAGCTAGGTACTCGGGACTTTACTTTCCAGTGTTCCGGCTACCCCTCCCCAACTGTTCTACGTGAAAGCCCTCGTTTCGTGAGGATCCGGATGCGCTTTGGGCTTATGAACTGGCGCATCACCTGAGACTCGGACCCTGAGGGCCGGGCGGCTTCACCCGATTGCTCCTGCCTGTTGCCGTTGTTCGCTCCCTTGATAGCTCAAAGAGCCCAATCGGGTAGGAGGCACCCGTTTGTCCGGTCTCTGCTCCCGGCATGTTCAATCCGCCAACGCCTCACTAGCCTCATCCAGCGCCAGCATCCATAGCCATGCACAGCGCGCACAAGCGTTTAGGTAGATGCTCGGGTACTCGATCATGGCTTTCTCAGTCAGCGAGAAACACAATATTCTTCTCGGTTGCGACCATAAACGTGCCCCGGCTGAATTTAAGCGATCCATTGCCGACCAGATAGAGATCGTCGTTTTCATGTGTCACGGGATGGCCCATAAACGTGAATGCCCACGGCATACCGTTCACCAATTCTTCGGGCTTCATGGTGGTTCTGCCGTATTCGACAAACTCATCGAAGCTTATAGCGACCGGTCTGCTCATGATTCTCTCTCAATTAGGTGCTCGCGCCATCCGTATCACGCTATGCAGCCGACCTGCACTGACGGCGGGAGCAAGGGACTACGCTATTTCTTTCTGCCCAACGAATCCGCGCAACCGGTCTAACTCAGCGACGAGCGAATTCTTCAAACCGCCGTCCATGTTGCGGATCAGGTGAATCATTTGCTCGATCTTGTCGATTGCCGCGAGGGCTTCTGTTGGGGTCATTTAATGCCTAACTGCGTACATGGCCTCGGCAGCTTGCACCGCGTCAAAGCCGAACAAAAATAGCTCATGAAGCCCGACGTAACTTTCGCGGCTCAGGCGCATCGGCGGCGAAACGTATCCCGCACGCACCGCAGCATCGAACATGTCGCGGCTGAACTCGGAGAGAATCGCTTCCTCGGTAGCGGTCATGTCGTGCATCACGGCTCCGAGAAACGCAAAAAGCCCAAACCGGTGTGATCCGATTCGGGCTTGGGGCACTACTGCCACTGTAGCCAAAATCGTATCAGAACTTACATTTATGCCCGGAACTAAAATGTACGGGTAAATCCGTACACTTAATCCGCCATCGCCATGTCTTCAACTTGCGAAACTGCGGCCAGGTGCACTTTTTTGATCGTCGGAGTCCACTTCATCGCGAGTCGAGCAAAACGGTGCATCCGGTCGTAGAACGTTTGGCGGCCGATCCCGAGATCGTAGGCCAGCGCCTTGATGTTCTTCGCGCGGTGAAAGTAGAACAGCGCGAAGCATGCGCCCCCGTCAGGGTCATCATCTGCAATACGGTGCAGCGCCATGTTGAAGAACGACAGGTCCGCGCTCATCGGGCCGTCCGGCTCCCAATCGCCGCGATCCGTGACCTGAAGTTTCGCCATGATGCTCGGCGGTACGGGTGGTGCGAGATAGCGTCGAGTTCGTGCCCAGAACGCCCATTCTTGGCAGTAAGCACCGAGTTCCTGATCCGTCATGATCCGCTCCAGATGTGCCGAAATCGGCTTTCGACATTTTACATTAATTCGTACTACAAAGCACATTATTACCGCTTTGCATAGCCTTTCTATCGCACTTTCTTCTCATCGCCCACGATCCAGAATATCCCCGCTGCCTCCATTGCCCAACGGATGGCCCAGAAGCTCTCTGCGCGAACAAGGTTAGGCCACTGGATGCGCGGGTCGACGGCGATAACCCAATCGTCTGGGCGCCAGAATTCGTAAATCTTCGGGACCGGTGGCGCTTTCACTCATCCTCCAAACCGGTCACTCCGCCTAGAAATTGATACGAAACACACCCCGCCTCCACCACCGGCATCTGCGCCACCTCTGGCGGCTTCTGCCTTCGATACTTTGTTGGCGGTGTCGGGCGAAAGGCGAGGATTACGCCGCATAGCAGAGCGCATGCGAAAATTCCGAGGGCCATGCCGATTAGGATGCAGGCTAGGCAGATCATGTCAGTCCTCTATTCCTGCAAGCCAATCAATCGAGCATTCCAGTACTTGGGCGATCGCGATGATGGTGTCAAAATTCAGCATAACTCCCCGGTTCTCAGCGCCCGTGATCTGGCTATGACAGCAACCGACCAGATCGGCGAACACGTGCACCTGAAAGCCTCGACGAATGCGCTCAGCCTTGAGGCGGGCGCCAAACGGCGTAGAGCCGGTTTCTTTGCCTCGATGGGCGTATGGCTTTTTGCTCATCGCTAAATCTCCGAGCCATCGTGAAAATCTTCAACCGCCATGAACCTCGCCGTAAATCCCTGCCGCTTGGCGAAGTTCTCGCAAGCCGCCTGGTCGCGGAACGTGCGCAGCTCGCCTGCAGGCCAGAACGTGAACCAGCACCCGGCATCGCCTGCGCAGCGCTCGAAGAGAAGTTGGTTCATGCTGGCTCCGGTTGTTTCGCGTACATGAAATTCGGCACCAGAAACGTCACCCAGAAATACCCGTCATCGCACGGCCCGGTGATACCAGCATCGTCAATCGATGGATCGTGTGTAATCTCGTTGCCGCAGCACACGACCGTGTGATTCACGCCTGTTTTGCTGGTACCGCCGAGCAAGTAGTACGCGCCGCCGTTCTGATGGTTGATGGACGCCAGCACGTTCTCAAGCGTATCGTCATAAGCGATGACTATCGTTCTGTAACCGGCGCGCTTCAGCCAGCCTTCGAAAGCAGCATTGAAGAGCACCGGCTCATCAAAATACTGCTCGCCGTAATGCGGCACAGATTCCGGTTCTAGGTCGAGAAGGCATGCAATAGCAGTGCGGTGACAATCGCCGATGGTTCCTTCGTCGGGGCGGTGCCTGAAGAGTTGCTTTCGTTTGATCACACGCCCTCCTTCTGCCGCACCGCGATAGCCGCATCAATCGCCATATCCAGATTCGGGCCGCGAATTCGGCCTATCTCGCCCGTCGCGCAGTACGTATGCTGACCGCCCATATCGAGCGAGAACGTTCTGAAGCGTGGCTTGAGCCATTGATAACGAGCCGCGCCGGCGCGCAGAGTGCGGAGTTCGGTGATTAGGGCGAGGATGGTTGCGGGGTTCGATGCGGCGATGAATTCCGCTACATCGTCAGCATCAATCGGCTCAGGAAGATGCCCGATATTTCCATAGCATCCGCATACTGCGTCGCCATCCGGCAGCCAGACACGGGCGAGGTCTGTGCGCGTTGCATAAGTTGGAGTCCACGCGCAACCGCCGACAGCCTTCGCCGACCTCTCAAGTTCGTCGAGATCGATCATTTCTTGCCCCAGTCCGGCATACAACTAGACCGATCCTCGCCAGTGATCAGGCAATGCTCGGACACGTCCGTCTCGCTGAACGAGTACCGCACTTCATGCTTAATCAGCCTCGTCTCAAGACAGATGTTGTGGAAGTCCATCTCGGCGATAGCGTGAAACCACCAACGAATAGCTTGCGCTGCCGGGTAGTTCATTAAATTGCATTGATCCAGCCAGGATTCAAAGGGTCGGTGAGCCGGAACGCCAATTGCCGCACGGTCTGGATTGACCTGCTTCCACTTGTCCGTGTAGACGACGTCGTTGATCACGACATGATCGTGGCCGGTGTATCGAGCCTCGACGGTATAGCCGTGCGTTGTACCATTTCCCGATTGGCCCTTCTTCGGGAATTCAGCGGGCTCAACTTCCACAATCTCATCGCTCATGCTTCCTCCAGTTCGTTATGTTCAATGCCCATCTTTCTCGCTCGACGCGGCTCCCACCGAGCCAGCGCATCATCAAACGCCGCGCACTTCTCTTCCCATGGCGCACCACTACGGTCCAGCCATTCATGACACTTGTCGCAGCCGGGAACCGTGAACCAGTGCTTCGCCTTGAGTCCGCCAGCCTTGCCATGCTTCTCCTGATTGGAATGGCAATCGACGACGGTCGGGTCTTCCCAATCGGTCCAAGGGCACTTCACGTTCAGGTAACAAGGCTCGCCGCGACACGCAGCTAGATACTTCGAGCCCTCGGCAACGGTCGGCTTCTTCACTCGCGCCCGGATCGCCGTCCGCTTCATCTGCGTCTTGGCGGTAGCGAGGGCGAATGGCGAACGCTTGAGTGAGCTTTTACGGGGGCCGAATCCTGAGCGCTTCATGCCGCACCTCTCCACACTCGATTCCCTTCGCCGTCCGTGCGCCACTCGATATCTTGAATGCCGCGCTCCCGCGTGGCGCAAGTCTCTGCTGACCTAGCTATCTTCATGTCTTCTGCAACTTCCTGCGTCCCAAGAAACAGGTTTTCAACTCCACAATCATTACCATCGCCATTTCTATGCAGAACGAGAAGATGTGGATCTGGATCTGCTACGAATACCGAATACACGAGACGGGCCGCATTTACGGCAACCGCCTCGCCAGAGTCATGAAGGGAAAACTTCATTCCATTACTGGGGGAACCCTTGAGGATTCTTTCTTTAACGGTGTAAGGGCGCCCATTTCCCCTTGTGACAGTTCTTTGGAGGCTCTTTATCCTGCCAAAGCTAGAGACCTCGTATAGGTCTTCATAGCCAGGCACTGCACGCCACTCTTCCACTGGGTAACTCATAGCTTCCCCGCCGCACGCTCAATCGCCTGAGCGCAATCCGCCTGCGTCTTGAACCATTCAGCTTTCAGCAGCGCGGCAGCCGCCTCCATCCCGGCCTTGTAGCCGTGGCCGAACAGCATGAATTGCGTCTGCTCCGAAGCCAGTGATTGGGCGATCAACTCGACGTTGAATTCTTCGTGCAGCTTTGCGCGGACTTTGCTCATCTCTCAAATTCCTCCAGTACCGCCTCAACCATCCTTTCCCGTCCGGCGTCGTCCAGATGTGGCCACAGATACCGATAAGCGTGCGGCTGGCGCAGAAACGCCTTGATTCCTTCGTGCACATCGTGAAAGTCGGAGTCTTCCAGCGACTCATAGGCAATCGACTTCGGCATGGCGATAAACTCGCCAGTCGGCCCCGGCAGGAATTCAACGTGCCCCGCTCCGGTTTCAAGCCACTTGCGCATGCGTTCGGCATCGTCGAATACCTCCTGCACCGCGAAGAACGCGCCGAGCATGGCAAAGTGCAATCTATGGAATTTCGGGCTGCGCGGGATGCGAAAATCGAACGACAAGGTATCGCCCGGGCGCAGCTTGGCGATCTTGGCGCGGAACCGTGCATACGCGCGGTCCTGCTTCTCATCGATGCCAGCGAGCTTGCCGCGCTCGTCTAGATGAAGGATGACCTTGCTCATGCCGATGCCTTGAATCGTTTGATTGCCGCAATATTCATCCGTAACTCCTCGGCAGCATGAAGAGGATTACAGCCACCCTCAAGCCACATAGCAGTGCATTCCAGAGACGTGAGAATTTTGTCGATAGCCAACGTCTTTTTGGTCGGCTCGGCATCGGTCCATTCAAGCGCGCTCGCAGCAAACCACTTTTGGTCAT
>JAMFSK010000199.1 GCA_026225235.1 Burkholderiales bacterium | reverse complement strand
GGGCGAGGGATATCGTTGAGCAGCATGCCTTCGAACTCTCGGAGCCTGCGAAGCGCTTTTTGCAGAAACGAAGGCTCTTCATTGCCGGTTAGGTCATCCCGCATGTTGATGTCGATGAAGATCACTCGGTCGTGATTCGCGCGCTTGGACAGCGCGTCGTTGAACAATCGTCCGATTCGCGGGCGATTCCCTTCTCGTCGTTTCGCCTCCACTGAAAATTTCCGTCCTGTACGTCGATGCGTCGCGGTGAATTCGCAGTGGGTCGTCGTGCCATCGGCCTCGTTCTCGAACTCAAGATCGAAGCCGGCACGTATGAAGATAGCCGCGATGTAGACCTCATAACGCGCACCGGTGAATTTATCGTGATTGCGAAGACGAGCAACCAGCGCTGCCTGCAGTTCGACGTTGTGCTCTAGCGCGTACAAGTCATACGCGAGGTACATGTAGGCGGCGACAGCGCCGGTCATCGTCGCCGATGACACTGTGCCGGGCTCCATAATCGTGATGCGTTGCTGCTCGCAAAGCATCTGATACCAAGTGAGGATCGGGTGTCGCTGGTCTGCCGGCTTCGCTAGTTGTGCGTTTCCCCATTCTCGCCCGAGTACCGATGGTAGGTAGTTGACTAGGAAGTCATGGAAAGTCTTCCACTTATCAGAGTAGTGCAGCCGATTTTTGACGGCGACGACGCGATACCCGTTTGCCTCGGTCGAGATGATCGGTTTCCCTAATCCTTGTTGACGTTGCCGCTGGACATGGTCTGCTTCTGCGCGGCCGCGCATCCTGTCGGCATGCGCCATGACTTGCTGAATGCGGGAAAGATGTTCAATCGATCCATGGCATCGTTTGTATTTCTTGCCACTGCCGCAAGGGCAAGGATTATTGCGCCCGATCTTTGCCATAGACTGGCCTCCCAATCTGAGTCGATCAGCGACGGTAGTTGAGGCCCGGCCAGGCCTCTGCTCGCAGTGTACATCGACCTTTTGTGAGTAAGCCCGATGCTCATACTGTCGGCCGTCGAGCCGCCCTGCGAGATTGCGGCGCAAACAACGGAACTTCAATGCTGCACCGTGCTCTGCTCATCGTTCTACTGCTCGTATCGACGGGGGAGTGGCAGCACCTCTCGTACCGACGGGATCGTCGGCGACCGTGACGCCAGTCCCGAACGTCGCGTTCGGCACGACTTTGCTGACCGACTCAGCACTGCACGCCAGCCAGGTGCTTGCCGCGTCGAGCGCGTAGGCTCAGCCAGCGCCCACGTTGACGCCGAAAGCCCCGGCATCAACAACGCCCGATCACAAGACGGCGGACAAGGCCGAGCCAAACGAATACATGCCGCTCTGGAGCGGGTGTTGAAGGAAGCCGTTAAAAAGGCTGGGAGACAGGCGCACGGAAGGGTATCGTCTCCCTAACTACGAGACTAGGAGCCGCCATGCGATGCACGATCGTTCTTGAGTTCGATATCGTGCACAGCGCCGGCCGCATGGTCAACATCGCGCTGTTGTGTACGAACCTCGAGGCGTACCTGAAGTCGGTGCTCACCGCGCTGCTCGCCGCGTTCGGGCGCATCCCGACGCTCGCGAGCCCGACGGAATTTTTTATCCGCACCGAGCATAGCTACGCGAGCGAGCGCGAGCTACTCGGTCGTGGCGACGCTGGACGACTCAAGGCGTTTCTGAAAGAACTGAAGCCGCAGCAGGTGTAGCCTGCTGCTCAGGCGGCGACTTTGCCTCCTTGCCGTCCATCAACCATTAAGAGACCAGCAATGGGGACTTTCGAACAGTATGGTTTTTCGGGCAGTAGTGCCGCTGATCTGCGAATCCACCTGCGCGCCGAGCACGCATCGCTGTTCCAGTTTGCTGACCAATGTGCGCGGGTCGCACTCGACGTCGCCGCGCTATTGCCGCTGGCTCGCG
>JAMFSK010000043.1 GCA_026225235.1 Burkholderiales bacterium | reverse complement strand
CGTAGCCCACGCCGAGCGCGCGAGGTTGCAGCCAGCCGCCGATCCCGATGGCGAGGCCACCGAGCGCGGGCCACCACATCCAGTGGACCGGCAGCTTGCCGAACAGGTCCTCGACCTTATAAAGGGCTGCGGACAGACCCGATGCGAGCAGTCCCGACAGAAGGCCCGCGATTACGCACGACAGCAACGAGAGCGAATCGGGGGGCGCCGTCTCCAGTGCAAACAGCGGCGCGGCACCCCACACTGCGACGTGAGCGAAACCCGCGACTGCGCATGCGACAGCCACGGGCAGAAAACTGCGCGGCCGCCACTCGAACAAAAGCAGTTCGACGGCAAGCAGGACTGCTGCCACGGGCGTGCCAAACACAGCGGTCATACCTGCCGCCGCGCCCGCCACCAGAAGCGTCTTGCGCTCGGCGGAGGTGAGTTTCACGCATTGCGCGATCAATGAGCCGAGCGCACCGCCGGTCATGATGATCGGGCCTTCGGCGCCGAACGGTCCGCCGCTGCCAATCACAATCCCCGAAGACAGGGGCTTGAGTACCGCAACCTTCGGCGACATCCGGCTTTTGCCAAAGAGAATGGCCTCGATCGCTTCAGGTATGCCGTGCCCACGAATCTTCTCCGAGCCGAAACGGGCCATCAAGCCGACGATCAAGCCGCCGGCGACAGGCACGAGAATCACCCATGCGCCAAGCGCATGATGCGAGGGCGAGCGCTCGGCAAAAGACCATGCTCCGAAGAAGAACAGATTCGTAAACAGATGAATCAGGCTCAGCAGCACGAAGGCTGCAAGCGTCGCCACGACTCCGATCACCGCCGCTAGGGCGGCAATTCCGGGCAAGCGCGTGTTGGCGGCGAAGTCGCGTTTGTGGTGGTCAGTCATCAGCTGGGTTCGTTAGGGTCAAAGATCGATTTGGGGCACTTTGAAGGCGCTTTCCAGCGACTTCAGTTCAGCGCGATGCAATGCGGCAAGGCGGTCGAGCACGCGCTCTCCGTTGGGCTGCAAATGGATTTCCACTTGTCGCCGATCAGTCTCGCGGACCTGCCGCCGGATCAGTTCGAGCGACTCGCAGCGAGTGAGCAGAGCAACCACACTGTGGTGCTGCGCCTGCAGACGCTCCGCGAGTTCACCCACGGTCGCCCAGTCACGCCCCGGGTATCCCTTTACATGCAGAAGCAGCAGATATTGCAGCGGCGTAATGCCCTCAGCCTGGGCCGCCTGCTCGGAGAACCGCTCGAAACGGCGCATCTGGTAGCGAAATTCCGAAAGCTGCGAGAAGTCCGCTTTGCTCAGACTTCGAGGGTTTTTCATGGACCATTCTTTCTGGATGAGACGTCGGCAGTCGTCGAAATTCGTGGGCAACCCTGCTCGGAACAAAAAGGCGCAACCGCGTTATTGTATGTCATTGTGATATAAAAATTGAAGAGCGACTTTCGCCGTCACTTTCGCGTGAACTTCCTGGACCGATGAAATCCCCGATTCGAGACCTCGCGATCTCGTTCGAACTCTCATGCCCGGATGATGTAATTTGCATTGCATAAATCGTTAGAACCGCTCGAGCGCAAATTCCCTATAGTTCCCGAGTTGTTCCAACCGACTCTTATGGGATTCCCGATGAAGTACTCCTTCCGTTCGCTGCGTCTGCAGATCTTGTCGTTGGCGATGGTGGCTCTCGCCGCGCCACTCGCTCATGCCGATACGCATGAGGTCGTGATCGGCTATCAGGACATGGTCGTGCCATGGCGTTACGCTCAGGCCACCGGCGAAGTCGAAAAGGCAACGGGATACAAGGTGACTTACCGCAAGCTTGGCGGAGGGGCCGATGTGATCCGCGCCCTCGCCTCAGGATCGATCCAGCTCGGTGAAGCCGGCTCGAGCCCGATTGCAGCGGGCCTGTCCCAAGGCGTCGACATCTCGCTGTTCTGGATCCTCGACAACATCAACGATGCCGAAGCGCTCGTAGCACGCGATGGTTCGGGGGTCAACACGATCGCCGACCTCAAGGGCAAGAAGATCGGGCTTCCCTTCGTTTCGACCTCGCACTTCCACGCCCTGGTTGCGTTGCAAGATGCGGGCGTAGACCCCTCGACCGTAAAAATCCTCAACCTGCGACCGCCAGAAGTGGCCGCCGCTTGGGAGCGTGGCGATATCGATGCAACCTATATCTGGGACCCCGTACTCTCGAAGGTCAAGAAAAACGGCAAGGTGCTGATTACTTCCGGGCAGGTTGCAAGAGACTCGGGCAAGGCCACTTTCGACGGTTTTGTCGTGTCGCGCAAATTTGCAGACGACAAGGAAAATGCCGCGTTCGTGGCGAACCTCGTGCGCGTGCTGGCGGCCACGGATGCGCAGTATCGCGATCACAAGAGCGACTGGTCTGTTGGCTCGAAGCAGGTTGATGCGGTCGCCGCCGAATCGGGCGCGACGCCGGCGGACGTGCCGGCGAGTCTCGCGCTGTATGCCTTCCCGACGGCGGCCCAACAGGCCTCGCCGGAATGGCTGGGCGGCGGCGCGCAATCCGGCGCGGCCAAATCGCTCGCTGCCACTGCCGCGTTTCTCAAGACCCAGGGAACGATCCAGAACATCCTGCCGGACTATTCGGTCGGGGTCGATCCTCGCTTCGTGCAGCAAGCCGCTCGGTGAGCACGCTTGAAATCCGTCAGCTGGAATTGAGCTACGAGGGCGCGGCGAGTGCCGCGCTCTGGGACGTCAATCTGCAGATCGAAAGTGGCGAGTTTGTCGTCGTGCTTGGCGCGTCCGGATGTGGCAAGACCAGCCTGCTGAATTGCATCGCCGGTTTTGTGCAGCCTACTGAAGGCCAGGTGCTGCTAAACGGCAAGCTGATTGAAGGGCCTGGCGCCGAGCGGGGCGTGGTGTTTCAGAAGTACGCTCTGATGCCCTGGCTGGATGTCGTCGACAATGTGGCCTTGGGTCTGCGTTTTCAAGGCGTTGGAAAGCAGGAACGTCGGCAAATCGCGCTTCGGACGCTGGCACTCGTGGGGCTTGAGGCGCATGTGCATGCGAGAACCTATGAGTTGTCGGGCGGTATGCAGCAACGCGTCGGGATTGCGCGTGCGCTCGCCAGCGATCCGCAGGTCTTGCTGATGGATGAACCGATGGGCGCGCTCGATGCCTTCACGCGTGAATCGATGCAGGAACTGGTGCTGGATGTCTGGGGCCGCACGCGGAAGACCATCTTCTTCATCACGCACAGCGTTGAAGAAGCGCTCTTTCTCTCAACCCGCCTGGTCTTGATGACACCGGGTCCGGGCCGTATCGCCGAGACGCATGACCTGCCTTTTGCGCGGCAATTTCTCGAATCGCGCGACGCGCGTGCAGTCAAATCGTCTCCCGAGTTCATCGCGTGGCGGGAGCGCCTCGTCCATCGTCTGCATAGTCCGGCAGAGGTGAGCCGATGAGTTTGATTGAAACTGTCTCGCGCCCCGTCGTGACAAAGCAAAAGAAAAAGCAGCGACACACGGTACGAGGACTTCCGGGCGAAGGCTCGACGCTGTGGCTGAGTGCGGTATCGGTGGTTGTATTCGCTTTGTTATGGTGGACAGCGTCGACATGGCATTGGGTCCCTCCCTTGTTCCTGCCGTCGCCGCAAGCTGTATGGGCCGCTTTTATCGATGCCTGGAACGGCCGTATCCAGGGCGGCTTGCCTTTGTCTCAACATCTGCTGTGGAGCGCGATCCGTGTGTTCGGCGCATTCGCATTGGCGACCTTGACGGGTGTGCCCGTGGGAATCCTGATGGGCGTGAACCGGGTGGCGCGCGGACTGCTTGATCCGCCGCTCGAGTTCTACCGACCTTTGCCACCGCTTGCCTATCTGCCGCTGGTGGTGATCTGGTTCGGCATCGATGAAACCGCCAAGATCCTCGTTATCTATCTCGCGTGCTTTGCGCCGATTGCCATCGCTGCGCGTGCCGGTGTGCGCAGCGCGACCGTGGAGCAACTTCACGCAGCCTATTCGCTGGGCGGCAGCTTCGCACAGACGGTGCGGCATGTCATTTTGCCGGCGGCTTTACCCGAGATATTGACCGGACTTCGCGTGGCGGTGGGGTTCGGCTGGACGACCCTCGTTGCCGCGGAGATGGTGGCGGCGACAGCCGGCCTTGGGCAAATGGTGCTCAACGCGTCGAGCTTTCTGAGGACCGATGTCGTTGTGATGGGCATCGTACTGATCGGGTTAATTGCCTGGACCTTCGATCTCGGCATGCGAGCGCTTGAACGTCGGCTGGTCCCGTGGCGGGGTCGCGCGTAAGCGCGAAATTCAAGCTGACATTAGGCAGGGAGAGGACCGATCGCGTCGGCGTGGGGTGCGTCTTCCCACTGCTCTAGATAAGGCCAAGGAAAGATGCCGCGATCGTGCCCGTCACTGAAGATCAGTTGCACGCCATACCCCATTGGCACGACGTTAAGAACCGAGACTTCGCGGTCTTCTTTCAACCGCGAGCTCTTGACGGCGCCATTCGCACGCTGACGTCTGCAGGACGCGCACGCACAGCCCGCCCGAAGGGCTGCGTGGGTGATCGACTGGCGTTGACCGTTTGCCCAGTGTAGCGTGAGTGTGCGTGCGGTCGCATCGAGTTCGATGCGCTCGGGTGCGGTCATGACGCCACGTCTCCGATCTGCTGCAAAGCGACGCGCACGGCTTTGCGGACGTCCGGATCGCGATCGTCCTGTGCGGCCTGCAATGCGACAAGGGTGCGTGCGTCACGCAACTCGCCAAGCGATAGCGCCGCTTCCTTGCGTAGATTGCTGATGGAATGCGTCAGCGCGAGGGCAAGCGCCGGAGCGGCTTCCTTGTCGCCAAGCTTGCCGAGTGAACGCGCTGCGCGTACCCGCACTTGCCAGTAAGGGTCGTCGAGTGCCGCGACCAGTGCCTGCAGCGCACCCGTCGCGCGCAATTTCCCCAGAGTGGTGGCGGCCTCTTCACGCACTTGCCAGGCTGTGTCTGCGAGTGCCGCTAGCAGCGAGGAAAGCGCCGTGGCATGGTCGGAGGTCGCGAAGCCGAGCGCGCCTACGGCGCCGCGCCGCACTTCGTCATCCGTGTCGCTCCTTGCGAGCATGGCCATCGACGAGAGCGCCCGCTCGTCCTTGAGCCAGCCCAGCACGCCCACTGCTTCGAAGCGCACCGCTGCCTGTTCGCTCGAGAGTGATCGCAACGCGACGTCAAACGCACCGGGGTAACGTAATTCGCGCAGTGCACGCAGTACTGAGGCCTGTACGAAAAAGTCGGCATGAGCCGCCCACGGTTCAAGCCCCGGGCCCGAAGCAGGTTCCTTGAGTTCTGACAGGCTTTGTGCGGCGGCGAGGCGGACCGTTTCGTCGGTATCCAGTAGCGCACTGCACAGCAATTCGACGACTTCTTCCTCTCCTTCCCAAGCCGCAAGCACGATAGCTGCTTCCCGACGCACGTCGGCGGCCGCATCGTACTTGAGGGCGTAAACAAGCGCCGGCACGAGCGCAGGATCCTCGAGATCCGCCAGTTCGAGCAGGGCGATGCGACGCACGACAGGGTCGGTGTCGGAGAGACGCGGCAAAAGTGCCGCGGCGATCGGATCCAGTGTGTCGGGGTTGTAACTCAGAAGCGGTGGTGCAGTCATGGGCTGGATCGTTGTGAGGCAGGGCAGAAGGCACGGCTTGGACTGTTCTGTCGAACAGGGTGGACGATGTGTCTGTCGTCACCGGAGCAGGTAAGGGATGTCGACTTTCACGGCGCCAGTCGGGCAATCCTGTTCACAGGGCATGCAATACCAGCATTCGTCGAACTTCATAAAGGCCTTGCCCTTGCTGACATCGATCGCAAGCAGGTCTAGCGGACAGACGTCGACGCAGACAGTGCAGCCCTTGTCGGCGATGCATTTGTCTTCGTCGATGGTGACGGGGGCGGCGCTGCGCTGGAAGATGTCGTGAGCGGTATATGACATGGCTGTTCCATTCAGGCGGGTTCAGGGGTGAGCGAGCGCTCGCCGATGCGCAAGTTTTCGTATGCGCTGCTTTCGTTCTTGTCGAGTGCAATGACGTAAGGCTCGACCGGACGCTTCTCGCTGATCATTCGACCGGATGCATCCTTGCGAAGATGGGTGTGGCAGAACCAGTCCGCGTCATTCCGCTGAGGGAAATCGACACGATGGTGATAAAGACCCCAGCGGCTTTCAGTGCGAAACAGCGACGCGCGCGCGGCCATTTCTGCGCAGTCCCGAATCGCGCGGACCTCGGCGGCACGCATGAGTTCGTGTGGGTTGTCGGCCTTGATCAACTCGATATCCTCGGCAATCTCGGCGAACCGTTGCAAGCCAATTTCCATCTTGCGCGTGACCTTTGGCGGCTGGAGATAGTCGTTGACCATGCGGCGCAGTTTGTATTCGACCTGCGAAGTCGAGAGACCGTTCTCTCGCTCGAGCGGTGCGTAGATTCGACGGCGCTCCGCTTCGACTTGCTCGTCGTCGAGCGGCGCATGTTCGCGGCCGGCTACGTACTCTGCGGCGTTCTGCCCGGCAAACCACCCATAGGTGAACGCGCCCAACATGTAGTTGTGGGGTACGGCAGCCATGTCGCCTGCTGCATAAAGACCGGGCACCGTCGTTTCTGCGCGTGCGTTCACGTAGACACCCGAGGCACTGTGTCCGCTGCAGAAGCCGATCTCCGAGATATGCATCTCGACCATTTGCGTGCGATAGTCGGTGTCGCGCCCCGCATGGAAGCGTCCTCGACTAGGTCGTTCATTCGTGTGCAGGATCTGTTCGATGGTCTGGATGGTTTCTTCGGCAAGGTGGTCGAGCTTGAGAAACACGGGGCCATTACCGCTCTGGAGTTCCTGGTAGAACTCCCACATCATCTGGCCGCTCCAGTAGTCGCATTCGATAAAGCGATCGCCCTTGCCGTTTGCGGTGAAGCCACCGAGCGGACCCGTTACATAGGCGCAGGCCGGGCCGTTGTAGTCCTTGATCAACGGGTTGATCTGGAAGCACTCAAGATTGGCGAGCGCGGCCCCTGCGTGATAAGCCATGGCATAGCCGTCGCCTGCGTTGGTCGGGTTTTCGTAGGTGCCCATCAAATAACCCGATGCGGGCAGACCAAGACGGCCAGCGGCGCCGCAACTCAGGATCACGGCCTTCGCACGCACGATATAAAAGTCACCGGTACGGCAGTCAAACCCCATCACGCCGCACACGCGTCCGGTAGCGTCAGTCAGCAGACGCGTGGCCACGATGCGGTTGGTGATCGCGACTCGGGCGCGCTTGAGTTGTCGGTACAGCACCTTCTTGATGCTGTGTCCCTCGGGCATGGGCAGCACATAGGAGCCCATGTGGTGGACCTTCTTGACCGCATAGTCACCCGTGCTGTCTTTCTCGAACTTCACACCCCAGCGGTCGAGTTCCTCGATCGTCGTGAAGCTATGCTTGGCATACGCGTAGACGGCTTCCTGGTCGACGATGCCGTCGTTGGCGATCGTGATTTCCTTCGTGTATTGCTCGGGCGTCGCATGTCCCGGGATCACGGCGTTGTTCAGTCCGTCCATTCCCATTGAAATCGCACCGCTGCGTTTTACATGGGCTTTCTCCATCAGGAGAACCTTGAGATTCGGGTCACGCTCCTTTGCCTTGACCGCAGCCATCGGCCCGGCGGTGCCGCCGCCCACCACCACCACATCGTATTCAAGCACCTGGGTATTCATCGCGTCTTCCTTGTGTTCTTGCGAGATTTCTCACGGTCGATGCGCAGCCGGTACTGGAATGCGTCGCCGCGGAAGTAGAGGTATTCGTAATCGACCGGCAGACCTTCGGCGTCGTGGGTCAGGCGTTCGATGCGCAACACTGCGCTGCCTTCTTCTACCTGAAGCGCCTCGGCGATATCGTGGTCCGCGAGGATCGAATCGATCGACACGTCGGCATGCCCGAGCGAAACACCACAATCGTTCTCGAGGATCAGGAAGATGTCGCGCGTCTCGAGGTCGGCTTTTACGAGCCGTTCGCCAAGCGATGCGGGGAGCCAGGTCATTTCGAGCGACACCGGTGCCCGGTTGAGCAAGCGCACGCGGTGGATTTCGACGACCTCCGAGCCCGGCTCGAGATTCAGGCGATCCGTGACCTGACGATCGGCCTTGACGGTCCTGAAGCTGCGTAGCTGGTTGAAAATCTCATAGCCCATCGACGACATCGCTTCAGCAAAGCCCTGCAGTGAGGTGACATTCTGAAATGCCTTGGGTTTGGAGACGAAAGTCCCCTTGCCGTGAATCTTGAAGAGGAGCCCTTCCTTTTGGAGGTCGCCCAGTGCCTGGCGTACGGTGATCCGGCTCACGCCGAACATGGCGCAAAGCTCGTACTCGGACGGTACCTGGGCAAGCGGGGCATAGGTGCCGTCGAGAATGCCTGCGCGCAGTCGATCCTTGATCTGCGTGTACAGCGGCAGCGACGACACCGTCGAGGGAGTGGGGGTTGGCTTGGCCACGTTGTGCTTGTTATAACAAGATCATCGAAGTCTAGCGATGCGGGACAGCGGTCCCAACCAACGATTTCTGATATCTATTTCGGGATTGCGAAGCGCCAGACGTCGGGAAATGGGTCGCCAGCCGCGGGGAGCACAGTGCAAAAGAACGGCGACGGGAAGTAACCTGCATACAATACGTCGTCTGAGGGCGACATTTTCTATCGCCCCGCCCTGGAAACCGCAATGCCGATCAACTACCTCCGCGGCCTGACTGCTCCAGAACGGACCGATCTAGCCAATCGACGACTGGGTCGGGCGCTCGCTTTTGTCGCGGGCGCCGCGAATGCGGGAGGTTTTCTCGCGGTGGGGCAGTACACCTCGCACATGTCGGGCATCGTGTCCTCGCTGGCAGACAATCTCGCACTAGGGCAGGTGGCTTTTGTCCTTTCCGCCGCCTGCGCGGTAGCGGCATTCCTGGGTGGCGCGGCGACCTCGGCCATCTTTATCAACTGGGGTCGTCAGCATGAGGCGCGAAGCGTGTATGCGATGCCTCTGGTACTGGAGGCCGCGCTGCTTCTCTGCTTTGGGTTGATCGGCGCGCGTCTCGACGAGCATCGCGTGCTGTATGTGCCCCTCGCGGTGGCTTTGCTGTGTTTTGTCATGGGCCTTCAGAACGCCATGATCACCAAGATCTCGAAGTCGGAAATTCGCACGACCCACGTCACCGGCCTGGTCACCGACATCGGCATCGAATTGGGCAAGGCGGGCTATTGGAACCGGGGGATGCTTCCCGACGATAGCCGTTTCGTGCGCTCGGACAAGCGTCGACTGGCGCTTTTGTCGTCCTTGCTCGGCATGTTCTTCGCGGGCGGAATCGTGGGCGCGATCGGATTCAAGCAGTTTGGTTTCATTTCGACCGTGCCGTTGGCGTCGGTTCTGATGCTGTTCGCCGCGATCCCGGTGGCCGATGATCTCATCGCCCACTGGCGACGGAGCTAGACGGCTGCCGCGGCGCCTCCCTATTGGCCTGCCTGCCCCGGAGCAGACGTCAGGGACGAAGGCGGAGCCGACTCGGGGAAGATCGCGAGCCTCATTGATACCAACGCGTGGGTCGAGGTAATCCGGTCCTCTCCTAACGCATCTCGCACCGTATTGCGCAAGGCTTCATCGATCGCGCGGAGGAGCTCCGAAGACGGAGTCTGGCGAGCATTGCGTGCCGCGCATTGCAGGAAGTGCGCCCGAACCCCATCCAGAACACGCTCGATATCGATTCGCAGCGACGGGGCGACTTTTGTTTTCTCGACTTGCAGATCGAGGGCATTGAGCCCGGCCCGCAGGTCCCTGAAGCTGGCGACGGCGGGATGATGCGCCGCCTCGGTCGATCCGAGCCGCGGCAGCAGCTGCATCAGCCGGTCGAGCATGCGCGCCGCCATTTCACGTTTAGCATCCACCGACTGGGGGCTTGCAGCCTCGGCAAGGTCTTCCCAGCTTGACCGGATCAACCTGCGCACGGCCAGTTCCGTCCCGAACGGTCTCGTCACGCGCGTCCACAGGTAGGCGAACAGCAGGCCCGCCTGGCCAGAGAGGTTGTTGTTCACGAACACCTGAAAATCCGCCGCGTACACGCTCTGGATACTCAGGAAGGTCGCGGTAGTGAGCGCAACGATGGTCGCGACAAGACCAAAACGCGGGGTGGGCATCAGTGTCCCCACCCAGATGAACGGTACTGCAAAGACGATGACGAGCATCGGAAATTCGTGCAGATTGGGCAGCACCACGAAGAGGTACACGCCGGCGACGAGAATGGAAACGCTCGATGCCATGAAGAAGCGCAGGACCATGGGAGCCGGATCGTCGAGCGCGGCGAAAAAGCAGCACGATACGGCAGCCAGCGACACGCCCGCTGCACCGTCGGTCCATCCCGACTCGATCCAGAGCACGCAGGCAACAAACACCGACGCGATGGCGGAGCCCGTGGAGAACAGCATGATGCTTCGATCGAAGAAGGGACTGATGGCGTCAAGCCGCCAGTGCGTGAACCGCGGCGTCCAGCTGCCTGTTTCGTCGGCCGAAATCGCATGCTGTAGCGTGATGCAGTCTTCCCACAGCTCGACGAGCAGTTTCAGTCGCCACAGCACGCTCGACAGCAGCGCGTTTTGCCAGCTTTGCAGCGCTTGCTTGTCCGGCTCGAGCGCGGCCACTTCCCGCCTGAGCTGTTGAGCGATTCGTCGCACGTCGCTTTCGGGGTTCGCAGTGGGATGCTCGCGGGTCTGCTCGATCCACGTAGCGATGTCTTTGGCGACTTTGGCCAGCGCTTCGTTGGACTCGGTGGGCTCGCTCAGCGACACGCGAAGCGGATCGGCCACCGCCGATATGATCGGGACGAGCACGGTCATCCGGCTGCGCAACTCCATGGCCGATCGAACAATGTCGGGTCTCACACCGTCGTAAGCGAGCTGGCTGAGCAGGAGTTCGAGCCCATTGATCGTCATGGCCATGCGCTGCCGGCTTGCCGTCACTTCCGGTGCCAGCGGGCGACCTGTCAAGGCCTCGGTGGCATAGAACGCGGCATCGCGAAACCACGCTGCGGTTCGTTCGGCGAGTACGGGTGCGAGCTTGCTCGGAAACAGCACGCTATTGACGACGGTGGCGCACACGATGCCCAGCAGAATTTCTTCCGTGCGCGTGATGGCCACGTCGAAAATCGTGCCGGGATCCGAGAGGGTCGGAAAGGCGATGAGGGGAAGCGTGTATCCGGCGAGGAGGAAGACGTATGACTTCGCGGTCCTGTCGGAAATCGAAAGGTAGAGCATGACACCCATCCACAACGCGGCGGCGAAGCTGAGCAGGTAGGGCGTATCGACGAGCGGTGGCACCATGGCCACCGCTGCGGCGGCACCGAGCATGGTGCCAAACGCGCGGTAGAGTGATTTCGACGTGGTGGCGCCGACAAACGGGTTCGAGACGATATAGACCGTCGCCATGGCCCAGTACGGCCGGGGCAATTGCATCTTCAGCGCGATGTAGAGCGCCAGCATCGACGCAATAAACGTCTTCACCGAAAACATCCAGTCGCGGGCCGACGGTGCTGTCATGGTCTCTACCTAAACGTCTCTGTGGATGGCGCTTGCGATTGCAACGCCGCGAGGGGGAGCCGTTTCCTTTCCGAAGGCCCGCTGTCACTTCGACGCTGGCGACAGGACAAGTGGGATTGTGAAGGAACATAAAGCACGCTGCAGCTCGGGCGCTTTCCCTCCTTTTAGGGCTGAGGCCGGTGGCACGGGTAGCGGTGGCGAGCAGGATCCGGACGAATTGACATCGTCGGGGCTGACTGAAAAGGTGGAATGCTGTTCCCGCAGCCTCTAGCCTCTGCGCGGTTTTGCGCTACGCTGCTACAGGGCGACTCTCCCGAGCCATCCGCGAAGGATGCAGGAATCGACCCCACGGCACACACAGCCAGGAGGAAGGCAATGCAAAACTACGCGTCGCGCCAGGTCCCGATCGTTCATTGTTCGACAGAGGTCATGGCGTCCTTCGATGCTTTCACGCGCGAATTTGAACGGCTTGCAGGGCGCTTCGACCCCAGCCAGCTTCGGGGGCTGACCGGGGCGGACGAGACGCGAGAGAAGATCCAGGCCATGCAGGGCGAGCAGGGTCTGATGATCTTCGCCAAGCTGGACCATGGCTTTCTGTTCGCGCTGGACGGGAAGGCGGGGAAGGCGTTCCGTTATCACGTCGGCAATCCGCTGATCGCCTACACGATGACGAGACACGACATTCGTGCCGCGCTCTATGCGCCGTTGACCCTGATCGTCTTCGAGGTCGACTCGAAAACTGCGCGAGTGGAATTCGATCTGCCGTCGAGCCTGTTCGGAAGCTTTGGCAATCCGGAGACCGGCAGGATTGGTCTGCAGCTCGATGACAAGCTCAAAGTCCTGATCGACAAGGCGGCAGAGTTTGCCGCAAACGGAGCCTGAGGGGGCGTTTCGCCAGGCCGCAGCGCCTGGAACCCCTTGGTCAGCCACTCATCCGTCGCTTGTGATCCGGGTGCCCGAAAAACCGGCTAATCGCGCAAGTCGCGTCGCGTGGTCGAAATTGACGGCGTGCTCGGGTCGCGCGCCTTCAAGGAGGGCCCGGATCTGGCGCACGGTGTCCATCGCCTGATGTTCGATCGCCGGCGGCGTCAGCCCTCCCGCATGCGGACTGGCGATCACCTTCGGGTGGGCCGCGAGCGCGGCGCTCGGCATCTGGTCGGCAGCCCGTCCGACATCGAGTGCCGCTCCCGCGATCACGCCGCGCTCGAGTGCAGCGAACAACGCGTCTTCATCGACGAGTTCACCGCGCGATGCATTGATGAAATATGCATGTGGCGACATCTTGGCGAACGCATCGGCATCGAACAGATTGGCGGTCTCGGTCGTGGCCGCTGCAAGGCACACCACATAGTCTGCACGCGTAAGGAGCTCCGACAACGGCGCCTGTTCGACCTCCGCTTCCACGCTGGTCGCATACGGATCGCACACCATGACCGACATGCCCAGCGCACGGGCCAGTGACACCAGACGTCGTCCGGCGAAGCCATAGCCGATTACCCCCAGCGTCGACGCGCGCAACTCGCGGCCCATTGCAATGGCTGGCGTGCGATGTTGCCAGTAAGCGGCAGCCGCCGCGCTGATACCGCGGCTCAGATCGATCATCACGCCGATCACCCATTCGGCGACGGAGGTATCGAAACCCGGCGTGGCGCGCGTCACGAGTACGCCATGGCGGCTTGCTGCGTCCACATCGATATTGCGAATGTCCACCGCGACCCGGCAGAACGCGATGAGATCGGGCAGGCGCTCGAACAGGGCCTCGGGCGCCGCCGCTTCGCGGCTGGCCACCACGATGTGATGGCCGGCTGCCGCCAGGGCGAACTCATTGAGCGTCAGCGGCCGGTCAAGCACGTTGACGCTCACGTTGCCCAGCATGTGGAGTTCGGCCAGCGCCCGTTCACCGTAATAGTTCTGGCGCGCCTCGGGTGTATGGGTGAGGTAGATCTTGGTCATGTCGATGGTCTGGCCTTCCTGGCGCGGCCCGGCACGGCAACCGAATTGCCACAATCTACTTTTGAAAATTCGGGCAGGGATAAGCCCCTGTCGTTGACTACGCGACCCTTCAGTTCGCTTGCACGAGTTGAAAGTCCCGAAATTGAGCGTGCGTGGGCGTGTGCGCTTCGTGAGATGTGACTGCAAGACCTACGAATGCGGACTGCGGCAGTTGCAGTTCAGTCTGGGTGTAGACCGTCCAATGCTCCCCATCCTTACTGGCCCAGCAGGTGAAAACGTCGGCTTTCCGCGCAACGCGTAGCCAGGCGTGAGGGAACTCAACGGGAAAATCGGGCGGAAGTGCGCCCTTGTTGGGGGGGTATATCGCCACGCAGACGCCGCCCTTTTCCTGGCGGTACTGCGCCTCGTAACCTCCGCTATTGTTATTGCGTGCCCGGTTGTCGGCAAACACCCATTGCATGAAGTGAACGGCGTCTGCTTGCAAGTCTGCCCGCACCATCACCCCGATCTTGGTGTAGGGATGCGTCAATTCGGCAGACTCGACTCGCACCCGCAAGTCGAAGTCACCTGCCAGCGGGGTACAAAAAAAATGGAACTGGTCGCTGGTCTCCCAAATGTCCGTACCGCCCGCCACCACATCGAATCCCGTCTCCGTTGGGGTGCTTGATCCCACGATGTCGGGTGCACCGACATCGAACCCTTCTAATTTCATAGTTTGATTTTCCATTGGGCATCTAGGCCCGTTTCACCAAGTTCGATCAACGTTTTTTCAGATATTTCCGGATGTCGATGGCAACGGCGGCAACGATGATGAGCCCTTTAAAAATCTGTTGCCAGTAGACCGACACCCCAAGGATAACCAGGGCATTGTTCAGGAACGTCAGAATCAGCACCCCTGTCAGGATACCGCCCACCGTTCCTATCCCCCCCGAGGTCGAGACACCGCCGATCACGCAAGCGGCAATGCCGTCGAGCTCCCAGGTGAACCCCAGGTTGTTTGTTGCACTGCCCTGGCGGGCCGCCTGAAGGGAGCCCGCCAAGCCATAGAGCGCCCCTGCGATGACATAGACCAGAATCAGCGTTTTGTTGACGTTGACACCCGACACGGTCGCGGCTTCAGGATTCGCCCCGATGGCATAAACGTTCTTGCCCATTCGGGTGTGGTTCAACAGGACCCACATCAAGAAGACCACCACCGCAGCGATGATGACGATATACGGTAATCGAAAGTCCCCGGAGATGTCGATAGCCCCGTTGGCGATCATCGTAAAGTCGTCGCGAAGTCCACCGATGGGCGTTGCACCATGCGGAGGACGATCGACATACAGCGACGTGGCGCCGTACACGATGACCATCGTTCCCAGGGTGGTGATGAACGGGGGCACCTTTAGGAAGGCTACGATCGACCCGTTCAGAATGCCCACCAGAATCCCTGCAGCCACCGCCAGGAGGATTGGTATTAGCAGGGGAATCGAGGACAGGTCGGGGAAGACCTTGGTGGGGTAATCGATCCGCTGCAGCATCGACGCCGCGATACACGCGGTCAGCCCCACCACCCGACCCGCGGACAGATCGACGCCCTTGGTCAAAAGAATCGGGCCTTCGCCGAGCGCGAGTATCACGTACACTGACGAGATCATCAGCACGTTGATCACGTTGGAAACATCGAGGAACGACGGCTGAACGATGCCGGTGACCACGATCAGGGCCAACAGGACGAAAAGCATCGCCCGCTTCGTGGCGATCTCCTTGAGCCGGGTACCCAGAGGCCGTTTTGCAATGGGGTCAATGGCTGGCATTCGTTATTCCTGGTGTCATGAATTGTGTCGAGAGATGCATGATGGTTTCCTGCGTGGCCTCAGCGCCCGATACGATGCCGGTCATACGCCCTTCGCACATGACCATGATCCGGTCGGACATGCCCAATATTTCGGGCAGCTCGGACGAGATCATGATGATGCCCTTGCCCCTCTGGGCCAGTTCGGCGATCAGCGTATAGATTTCAAATTTGGCGCCGACGTCGATGCCCCGGGTCGGTTCGTCGAGGATAAAAATGTCGGGCTCAGTCAGAAGCCAGCGCGAGAAGACGATCTTCTGCTGATTGCCGCCGGAGAGATTCTGAATGAGCGTCTTGCTCGAGGGTGTTTTCACCCTCAGCGCGCGAATGCTCTTCTGCACATCGTCTTCGCCTTTCTTCAGATCGAGGAGTCCCCAAGCTCTGACGTAGTGCCCCCAATGAGCCATCAAGGTGTTTTCGAAGACTGGGAGGATTGGGAAGATGCCGGTAGTTCGACGTTCCTCCGTCAGAAGCGCCATCTTGTTGCGTTGCGCATCGAAGGGGTGTTTGATCGACTTGAGCTTGCCGTTCAGGAAGATCTTTCCAGACTCGACCGGGCGCATGCCGAAGATCGCTTCCATCACTTCAGTTCGCTGGGCGCCGACCAGACCGCTGACCCCAAGAATCTCGCCTCGTTTCAATTCGAAGGACACGTCCTTGAAGGACTTCGGGTTGGGCGAGGTGTAGTTCTCGACCCGCATGAGGACTTCGCCCGGCACATTGCTGCGTGGCGGAAACCGGTGCGTCAGATCACGGCCGACCATGCGATTGATGATCAGCTCAGTCGTCAAATCGGCGGCCGGATAGGTTCCCACTTGTCGTCCGTCACGCATGATCGTGACGTCATCGGCGATCTGGAGAATCTCTTCCATCTTGTGGGAGATGTAGATGATCGCTACACCGTCGGCCTTGAGCTTCCGGATGATCCGGAACAAGTGTCCGACCTCGGTCTCTGAGAGGCTGGACGTGGGCTCGTCCATGATGATGATGCGCGACTGGTAAGACACCGCCTTGGCGATTTCGAGCGACTGGATCTTGGACACCGAAAGATGCGTCGCCCAGATATTAGGATCGAGGTCCATCTCGAGTTCGGCGAACAACTTGATCGTCTCGGCCAGCATCTTGCGGTGATCCACTAACTGGAACGGACCGATGCCATAGGTGGGATAGCGTCCCAGCCAAAGGTTTTCCATCACGCTGCGGTAGGGGATGGGATGCAGTTCCTGATGGATCATCGAGATACCGGCATCGAGAGCCTGCTTGGAATTCGCAAACTCCCTGACACTGCCGTCGAGGACGATGCTCCCTGCGTCCGGTTGATACATGCCGAAAAGGCATTTCATCAAGGTGGATTTTCCGGCGCCGTTTTCGCCCATCAGGGCGTGAACGGTCCCCGAGCGAACTTTCAGCGTCACATTGTCCAGGGCCTGGACGCCAGGAAAGCCTTTGCGGATGCCTTGAAGCTCCAGGAGATGGGGTGTGTCGGACATGAGGCAAGGCTCCCGTTTTTAAAATGACGAGACACCCGTGCTTCGGGTGTCTCGCAACCTTCGATCAAGCAGGAGCTTATTTCACGAATTGCGTGTAGTTATCCTTGGTGACCTTGGTGTAGGGGATCCACACATAGTGCCCTGCGGGATTCGGCGTTCCGTCAGCGTTGGCCATCGGAACGACCGTCTTGAGGGTCTTTGCGCCTGAGCCGAGCTGGTCCGCCAGATCAAAGACGGCCTTGCCTTGCTTGTCGGCGTCATTCAAAACGGTGCCGAGCAGCGTGCCTTGCTTGAGCGCATCGAGGCCTGCAGGTGTCGCGTCGACGCCGACCACGGGAATGTACTTCTTGCCACCGGCAAAGTAGCCGGCCGCCTTCAGCGCTTCAATGGCGCCGAGGGCCATATCGTCGTTGTTGGCAAACACGACTTCGATCTTGTCGCCGAACTTGGAGAGCCACGCTTGCATCTTGTTCTGCGCATCGCCGCGGTTCCACATGGCGGTGTCTTCAGCCAGGCTTTCGACCTTGATACCGGCTGAAGTGAGGGCCTTGATCGAATACTCGGTGCGGTACTTGGCGTCGGTGTTGGCCGGATCGCCCATGATCATCACGTATTGGAGCTTGCCGTCATGGTTTTTGTCCGCTTCAGGATGAGCCTTCCAGTAGGCTGCGACAATTTCGCCTTCGAGCGTGCCCGAAGCCTGAGCCTTGGCGCCGACGTAGTAGGCCATCGGGTACTTGGCGATATCCGATGCATCGGGCTCACGGTTGAAGAACACGACCGGAACCTTCTTGGCCGAGACCTTCTGGATAACGACGTTGGCGGCCGTGGGTTCGACCATGTTGATGGCGAGGCTGGTGTAGCCCTGCGTCAGGAACAGATCCTGAATGTCGTTCACTTTGGATTGATCACCCTGACCGTCCTGGACAGAAATGGTCACGTTAGCGGCTTTGGCTTCCCCTTCAATCTTGCCGCGCACGTAGGACATGAATGTATCGTCGAACTTGTAGATCGTGACGCCGATCTTGGGCGTCGTCTGAGCAAACGCGCTCGTGACGGCGGCCGCGAGGGCTACCAACAAAATGCCGGACTTTTTATTCATAGAGGTTCCTGACATCGGGCAGAGGGTTTTAGGAATTTTTTTGGTGTAACGTTACACCGCGCCGAATTTACGTTATGCGAAGACACGGGTCGATTAGCAACAACCCTATTGGATCGGTGCATACGACAGCGGCGCAGTAGTGGCCCTCGACACGCTTGATAACTGGCATATTAGTATCGTCACTGCCGGTTTCGACGTTCATCGACACATCGTGAAGGGGCCTTGCGCGCGTCAGAACTCGCCCGACGATGACTCTGTCACGTTTGGCAGAAGGAAGGAAATCAACGGTGTCGTCGATGCTTGTGGCGACGCCGATCTTGCTGGTAGTCTTGCGCTCATTTAGCCTCCGGCGTCCTACTCGGCTCGGCCCGTCAGCTTTTGCAGAAGGTTTCGTGAACACAATCAAGGACGTCGCCCACCATGCCGGGGTGTCAGTGAGCACTGTTTCCAACGTGCTCAATGGACGCACCGGCCGCATGCGCAAGGAGACGCTGGCCCGCGTCGAGAAAGCAATCGGTCAGCTCAAGTTCCGACCTAACGCCGTTGCCCGGCGGCTCAAAACCGGACAGGCTCCACTGCTCGGCTTGTTGGTCCCTTCACTGGCCAACCCGATGTATGGCGCTATCGCCCGAGAGATCGAAACCTTCGCGCAGGAACAGTATGGGCACCGTGTGCTCATTGGCAGTACATACCGAGACAAGGAGAAAGAAGCCACGTTCTTCGAGGACCTGCTTGCACACGGCGTGAGCCGTGTGATCGTCATTTCGTCTCTCGCTGACGAACGCCACTTCGAGACCGTGGTCGGGCGCGGGATGACCGTAGTGAGCTACGACCGGGGTGCGGCAAAGGGGCGTACATCCAAGGTCGTACACGTGACGCCAGACAACTTCGAAGCGGCGCGCCTGGCCACCGAACATCTGATAGCGCACGGCCATAAGCGACTGGCGTTTGCCACGGTGGCCGGGATGACCATGAGCCGCAGTGCAAAGATTCAGGGTTTCCAGGCGGCGGCCAGCCGCAACGGGTTGCAGAAAACGGCCGTCATTCTCAACGGTGGCTTGTTGGACGAATACGGGGATTCGATCATGAGCGAGGTCGGCCGCGCACTCGCACTGCGGCTGTCCGCGGAACCGGCGCGACCTACCGGCATCGTCGCGGTCAATGATTTGATGGCCCTGGGTCTGATGGCGGGCTTGCGCGAGGCCGGGTTGCGCGTGCCGCAAGACGTATCAATCGTCGGCATTGACGGGTTGTTCCTGGCCGCGCTGTCGAATCCCGGGCTGAGTACCGTGCAACTCCCCGTGGCAGACATGGCACGCGCGATGGTCGAATGTGCGATCGAGCCGAAGCTTGAAGACCAGGCGCGCTCACGTGCGCGGGTTTTTGTTCCCACCCTTCTGGTCGAGCGCGAGTCCGTAGCGCGGCCGCCGGCCCCCGCGGCAAAAAAAACGACTCGCGTCGGCGCACGGAAAGCCCGCGCTTGAGATTGGGGTGTGCTCAACCCTTGCGAGCTGGGCTCGGACAAGCCCATTCCGGCCCGGAGTCGATCTCCCTTCTAAAAGCAGGCATGGCGTAAAATACTGTATGGATGTACAGTATCGTCAATGGGAAGACGCCGCGGCGAGCGGTCCCTTTTTCCTACCCCTGCTGGGAGACGAAGATGGATATGCGAGTCAGAAAGGCGCACCCCATGCCGGAGGTGGCGGCTTTTGTGGCGGCCATGCGCGCTGAGTTCGGTAGTGGCATTGACGATGCCATCGCACGAGGCAAACGCGGGGAGCCGACCTTCTTCGCCAGTGAGAATGGCCGTACGGTCGGCACGCGCATCCCATCGGACGGAAACGTCATACCGTTGGGCGAGGCGGCACGCGAGCGGCGATATTGCCAAGGGTGCGACGGCTCATGCGTGGGAACGCTGAGCCATTGCCGCGACTGATATGACAGAAGCGTGACGCGCTGCGGACTCGATCGTTCTGTCGCATAGTGCGAGCCCTCGCGGATCGCTTAGTCGTTCAGCGCCGCCATGACCAACGTGAAGTTCAACGTGCTGCCCGAAGACATGATGCCCACGAATTCACTCAATGACGCTATCGCGCTCAATCGCTGCGAGGATGAATACGCCCTCGCGCTTGAGGCCGCGTCATCACGCA
Source organism: Burkholderiales bacterium (assembly GCA_026225235.1). Taxonomy (GTDB): domain Bacteria; phylum Pseudomonadota; class Gammaproteobacteria; order Burkholderiales; family Burkholderiaceae; genus Pararobbsia. The sequence continues at coordinate 7,215 of JAMFSK010000043.1, read as the reverse complement.
TCTCGAGTCTGTCGCCGCCTCGCGGTTTGCTGGCTGAGCTGCTCGCCATCGTCTCTCAGTTTGTCGCGCGTTACGGCCGGGGAGACTTGCGGTTCTTTCTTACCCTGCTCATGCGGCGTCCGGAAATCGCTTCGCTCCCGAGCGCCCTAGGGCTTATTGCGTACTATCTGGAGTATGGGGTGGTGGGCGAGCGCACGTCCCATTGCGCCGCTGCAACGGTGCGAAAGGCAGCGCTGGATGTGCCTCGCGCTGCATCCCGTTCTTCGTGTGAAGTGAGGATGCAGCGACGTTGAGGCAGGCGTTGCCGCGGGGCATCCGTCCTTTTCAACACCACGCAGTTCAGCCGCCCTTGGCTGCGGCCACCGCTTTGTTCCGTTCAGCGCGGGCTTTCGCCACCTTCTCGTCTAGCACCTTGCTGGCGGCTTCTTCCTTGCGATCGAACTCTTTTTGCGCCACGGCTACCCGTTCCTTATAGGTCTGATTCGCCGCCTGAATGGTATCGCGCTGTTGAACGAACGGGTCGTTGGACGGTTCGGCCGCCGCATCCGACGCAGTTTGCGACCATGCCGAACCGGCAACGACCGAGCTTGCCAGCCACATCGCACAGATCAATTTCTTTCTCGTATTCATGCCGAGCTCCTTCCGAATGAATTGAAATGACAGATTGCACAAGTCGATTGCGTAGTATTCAAAGTGGAAACTATTGCCCGGTTTGCCGAGTATGTTCTGGGCTAATGTATTAATCATCTTTCGATTTTTTATATCGATATGATTTATTGCGCATACGATGTTCGCCGGCACAAATCTTTTATCGTAAGTTTTAGTCTATGGGTTTTTGGCTACGCACGACAATGCCCATTCGACTAAAGCGCGAATGATTATCGCGTTACGGAAATGGTGGTTTGCGCTCGTCCTGGCGCTTTGTCTTCGAATTTATGTCGAGTGCGCCGCAGAAAAAACGAACTCTCCCCATCGGTTACAAAATATTTTTGCATTCTTTTGAAAGCATTTGCTAGCATCCGAATGGTTCGTGGCATTGCTATTGCACCCGAAATCTATAATAACGCCCTGACGTTTGCGGTGGAGCGGCTGTCTATAATTTATCGTCCAGATTATTCTCCTGAGACCGGATATGTGAAGTCCGCTACTAAATCGTGCGAAATGCGGATTGGCATGTCACCGCATCTGGGTGATTGAATATGACCCTTGTGAAATAGCGAGCTCGAGGCAAATATGAGAGATGCGCAACGTCGCTGGGCAGGCGCAGTCGGCGCCAGCATTCTGGCCTGCGTATTGTCGATCGCTAACGCTCAGACGAGCGATGTGGTCGCGCCGCCAGACGAGGCGCGGGGGATTGCGAGAGATGCGTATCTCTACGCCTATCCGATGCTCTACAACTACAAGACGCTCTATGAGCAGGTGCTCAACCCGGCATCGAAATCCTATGTCGGGGGCTTTGGGAAGTTTCGAAACTACTCGCAGCCCTATGGCCCCGAAAACAAGGGAATCGTCACGCCGAACAACGACACGCCTTACTCCTGGGCGTGGCTCGATCTGCGCGCGGACCCTGGGTGCTGACGGTGCCAGCCGTGAAGAACGACCGCTATTACGTGCTCCAATGGATCGACCTGTTCACTTATAACTTCGCCTACGTCGGCTCCCGTACCACGGGTAACAAAGCAGGTCATTACCTGTTCGCCGGACCGAACTGGCGGGGCGAGACGCCCAAGGGAATCGACAAGGTGTTCCGCTCCGACACCGACATCATTTTGACGTTGGGGCGCACGGCGCTCAACGGACCTTCGGACGTCAAAAACGTCCAGGCGATTCAAAAAGGCTACAAGCTCACGCCGCTCTGGTCTTTCGAGCGCACGACGCCGCCTGTACCGGTGCCCAAGGTGAACTTCCCAAAGTGGGATGAAGCGAGGGCGAATTCGATTGAGTTCATTTCATACCTGAATTTCCTGCTTCAGTTCACGCAGCCACCGGCACCCTCAGAAGTTGGGCTCATGGCGCGCTTCGCAAGAATCGGCATTGCTCCGGGAGTGCCGTTCGAACCCGGGAAGTTGAGTCCCGAACTGACAGTGGCCATCAAGCAGGGCCTGGCGGATGGCAAGGCCGCTCTGGCGGGTGCCGAAAAGCACACGACCAGTTCGTTCAATATCTTCGGTAGCCGCGAGGATCTGCACGACGACTACACCACGCGCGCCGTAGCTGCCGCGATGGGCATTTATGGCAATACGAAGGAGGAGGCCGTCTACGTTGGAACTCGGTTGAATGGCGATCACGAACCCCTCGTCGGTTCCTTACCCTACGTGATTCATTTCGATAAGAAGGACTTGCCTCCGGCCAAGTTCTTCTGGTCGATGACGATGTACAGCTTGCCGGACCGGCACCTGGTGGCGAACCCGATCAAACGGTATTCCATCGGCGACCGGACAAAAGGTCTCACCTACGGCGCGGATGGATCGCTCGATGTCTACGTGCAGCACACCTCACCCGGCGCGGAGCATGAGGCGAACTGGCTGCCCGCACCCGAAGGGGCCTATGACCTGATCATGCGGATCTACGGACCCGGTCAGGAGGTATTCGATGGCAAGTGGAAGTTTCCGGAACCCCGCAGAGGCTGAAGCCTGCATCAAGCGTCAATTCGTTGAGTCGTGAGATACCTGACTTCGGAAAGGAAATGAAATGGATACGATTATGGGGCGAACGACTCTTCGGGCGCGCGGTGCGCGCTTGCGTTGTGCTGCGCTAATGGCATTGGGCGCCGTGTGTCCCGGGCTCGTCCATGCGACCGAAGGCGGGGTCGGGCGCCCCATTACAGGGATGCAGGTGGTGCCCTATTCGGGTGTGGTGCCACCGACGTCTGACTGGATTGTCTCGTTCTCGTCCATTTACTATGAAGGCGATCTTGGGGCGTCGAAGACGATCCCGATTGCCGGCACCATTTCCGGTGGCCTCACTTACCATGTGTCGTACAACATGGCGAACGCGGTGAAGACATGGGGCGTGACCCTGGACGGATGGAACTTTGCTTCGTCGTTCGGGGTGCCCTTCCAGTACACCGACGTGTCGTCTTTCAACCATCGTCTTCCGGACGACAGCGCCACGCAATTTGCCGATCTCTTCTTCACGCCGATTATCGCGGGCTACCACCTCAGCAAAGACGACCACATTGCGTTCTCGGTGCAAATCTATGCGCCGACGGGTGCCTACAATCCGAGCCAGCTCGCGAATGCGGGACAGAACACGTGGACCTTCACGCCCACGATAACCTACACCCACCTCTGGGAGCACGGCGTCGAGTTGACGGCGAACTGGGGCATCGAGTTCTATACCGCCAATAGCGATACGCACTACAAAAATGCGCCCTTGAGCGTGCTGGATGTCGCGGCAACCAAGCAGTTTGAAAGTGGATGGGGGGTGGGTGGCGTCGTCGGCTGGATTCAACAATTGGGAAATGACACGGGCGGCCTCGCGCAAATTGTCGACGGTGCTGAAGGCTACTCGGTTGGCGCCGGGCCCATGGTGACGTGGGCAGGAAAACTCGGGAAGACACCGGTGAATGCCACATTCCGGGTGATCGAGGAGTTCGCGGCGAAAAACCGGCCCAAAGGCACGGGCGGTCTGCTGAGCGTCGGCGCGACGTTTGACTGAAAGCCGGTGGCGTTGAGGTGGATTTATCCATTCCCCCTGAGCTCGAAAAGATTTGAGATCGGGTATGAGCCATTCCAAATGGGGATCAGTGGCAAGATGTCCCTATCGCGCTGCTTATCGAGTGTCCTGAAATTTTTTCAAGGTGATCTTTAGAAGAAACTGGCGTTGCCGTTAATACGATGAAATCCGGCGTTACGTGGATCGGGTCAAAACCCTGTTATTGCGTTCCACATCGGAGCAATCGTGACCAAACAGCAAGCCAACCCTGGGCGCCGTTATCGATGGCGCGGCAAGTCGGGGATGCCGGACTTCACGCATGTCTCCCCGCACCTCCATTCGGCACGGCGATCTGCCGTGTTCGGGCTCGTCCTCGTCACCTTGAGCATGCCTTTGCTGGCCTTCTGGGGTGCCTACGAAAGTTTGAGTGCCGGGTTTGCGGCGCACGCCGCGAACGATGCGAACAACGCGTTTGAAGAGGCGCGCTACAGCGTTGCGTGGGAGGAGTCGACCGAACGCAAGTACTTTCAGGATTCACGTCTGGAGGTGTGTCACGAGCACCGCGAAGCGGGCGAGTCGCTCGACGCCGCGCTTAAAAAAGCACTGGCGCTCGAACCAGGCAGCGCCGTGATGCTCCACGGGTTGCTGGAGAAACATGCGAAATATCGGGCCATGGCGAAGCAGATGTTCGCGGCCGTCGATAACCACAACATTGCAAGGGCCAATGAGATCGACGAACGTGAAGCCGACCCCTTGTTTGATGACATCGAGAGACAAGTCCTGATCGCGGCTGCAGGGCATCGTCAGGATGCCACCCGGCAACTCGACCGTCTGGTCGGCGTGCAACGGATTGTGTTGATTTCGACGCCGATTGCGCTGGCGATCGGTGTCGGGCTCGCCTTGCTGTTTCTCAGCATGCTGCGGCGCATACGCCTGGAAGCCGATACCGCCGCGGGCGAGGCGCTGCGCGAGAGCGAGCAGCGGCTGCAGGCACTCGTCGCCAACACATCGGACGCGATACTGGTGTGCGATGTCGACGGCACGGTGACTTATGAAGCGCCCACTCAAGGCCCGGATCCTCTGAAAAAGCGCGGCCATCTGGTGGGGTCCAACCTCGCGGACCCCGTCCATCCCGCGGATCGCCCGACGCTCCAAGGGGTGTTGCAGGCGGTCTCCTCGATGCCGCATTCGACGAAGTCCATCGAACTTCGTACACGAGGCGAGGGCGATGACTGGCGCTACATCCAGCTCACCCTCACCAACCTGCTAGACGAACCGGCGGTCAGTGCGATCGTGGCGACAGCGAGCGACATCACCGAAAGAAAAGACTTCGAAGCGCAGCTCTCGCGGCGCGCATTCTACGACACGCTGACCTCGTTGCCGAACCGCGCGCTCCTGCTTGATCGCATCGGTCACGCAGCGGCGCGTGGACATCCGCGCAATGCGATGGTCGGTGTGATCTTCGTTGACCTCGACAATTTCAAACGGGTCAACGACAGCCTGGGTCATCACGCGGGAGATCAGCTCCTCGTCGCGGCGTCGGCGCGCCTGGAGCAATGTGTTCGCCCGACCGATACGGTTGCCCGGCTCGGGGGCGACGAATTTGTTGTCTTGCTCGAACATCTGGGCAGCGACGCAGTGAGCGAAGGGACGCGGGTGGCCGACAATATCCTGCGCCAGTTCGGCCAGCCTTTTGATCTCAGTGGCAGACAGTACTTCGTCAGCGCGAGTATCGGTCTTGCGTTCGCACGCAGCGCGGGCGTACGTACGGATGCCGAGGCCTTGTTGCGCGATGCCGATGTGGCGATGTATCGGGCCAAGAATGGCGGAAGAGGCCGCTATGTTGTGTTCGAAGCAAACATGCATACGGACGCCGTCCAACGGCTGGAGATCGAGACGGATTTGCGCCACGCGATCGAGCACCACGAATTGCGCGTGTATTTTCAGCCTATCGTTCAGCTTCAGACTGAAGGCTTTCGCGAAATGGAAGCGCTGGTGAGGTGGCAACATCCGACACGCGGCTTGCTGCCGCCGTCCGAGTTCATCGGGATCGCGGAAGAAAGCGGACTGATCGTTCCCCTCGGGCAATACGTGTTGGAGCAGTCTTGCCAGCAACTCGCCCGTTGGCAGCAAGCGTTTCCCAGCGTGCCTCCGCTGCAGGTCAGCGTGAATCTCTCACCGCGTCAGTTCGACGACCCGAACCTGGTTGACGATGTCGCCGCCGCCCTGGCGAACGCGGGGATCAGCGCGGGCTCGCTCAAACTGGAGGTCACCGAAGGGCTCATCATGCGCGATACCGAGAAGAGCATCGAGACCTTGCGCCGGCTCAAGGACTTCGGTGTCACGATCGCCGTCGATGACTTCGGCACGGGCTATTCGTCGCTCAGCTATCTGCGCAGGTTGCCGCTCGACGTGCTGAAGATCGACCGCTCTTTTGTCCAGGGCATCGGCAAGAGCACCGAGGATGATGCGATCGTGCGTGCCATCATCTCGATGGCACAGTCTCTCGGTCTGTCCGTGACCGCCGAGGGCATCGAGACGAACGAACAGGCCCGGTTGCTGCGGGAATGGTCGTGCCAGACAGGGCAGGGCTATCTATTTTCGCGCCCGCTGCCGGCGGAGGAATTCTCGGTCCTGTTTGACCGGCTGGATCCTTTCTTCGAGCACACGTCGTCGTTGCGGCCGGTTTTTTCAGGTGCGTTTAGCCAGGTAGGCATCGACTAAAGCAATCAGGCGTTCCCGCCCGAAGCTCGGGTCGTGTCCGGCATGGACCACCTGAACGGGCAGTTCACGCAATCGCTTCATGGTGCGGACATAGGTCGGGATATCCGCCCCCTCGACTTCATCGAGCAGCGGGCCGTCGTAGATAGCGTCGCCGGAGAACAAGGTGCCGGAGGCGGCTTCCCATAGTCCGATGCTGCCCGGGGAATGCCCTGGCAGATGCAGCACTTCGAAATGACGATTCCCAATATCGACGATATTGCCTTCGTTGACGATCTCCGTCACCGTGGCAGCCCGTACGCGATAGTCGGACATCAGATAGTCGGCGTGGGGCAGCGCGGTGATCAAGTCGCCATCAAACGGATAGCCGGCATCGTGATAGCGGCGAATCTGATCTCCGCCCAGCACTGAGGCCAGCAGTGTGCCGGCATCGCCCGGCGCTCGCAGATTGTCGGCTTCCAGTTCATGAACCAGCGTGTGCGCGAACTCGTGATGTCCGCCGACATGATCCGAGTGGGTATGCGTCGCCACGGCCGTGATGTCTTTGTGAATGAGATGCTGGGCGGCATCTCGAAGACTGGCGATACCCATGCCGGTATCGATCATCAGATCCCGGTCGCGGCCGCGCACATGCCAGATATTGCAACGCATGAGCGGTACGACATGAGGCTCCCACAGCAGCGTGATGTCGTCGTTGATGCGTTTGACTTCAAACCAGCGGTCGGCAATCGGCAAGCTGCTCATGAGGGTATCGCTCCACTCGTGGAAATGCCGTACTTTGACATACCTGTCAGCGCCCCGTGTCGGACCTCGAGGAACGGGAGCCGTCTGAAACCG
>JAMFSK010000042.1 GCA_026225235.1 Burkholderiales bacterium | reverse complement strand
TCGATGTAGCCATGCGCGATCGCCTTTCGACGCGACTTGCCGGATACGGCGCCGCGCGCATGCTCTTCCATCTCCTTGGCAAGCCGCCTGTGTCCCGTGGCAGCGAGTTCGCTGAGGACACCGGCCGTGTCTCCGAAATGGTGTTGAGGCGCCGTATGCGACACACCGGCCTCCCGGGCAATCGCACGAAGCGTCAGCCCGCGCAGCCCGTCACGCTTCAATACGGTTTCGGCAGCTTGAAGCAGGGCGTCAGGGAGGCCACCATGGTGATAGGGACGAGCCTTACCGGGACGGCCAGGACGGGCGCCGGCGGCGCTGGAAGCGGTTCGATCAGTCATTTAGCCGTTGATATCTTTCCAATGTAAAAATATCTTGACTCATCTTCACGGTTTCGTCAAAATCTTTCCAATGGAAACATTACCGCCTTCGCACTTTGCGATCCATAGGAGAAGTCCACATGGGAATGCTGCTGGCCTTTGCGCCGTTTCTCGCGTTTGTCGTCATCGAGCGCCTTGTTGGCGTACCCGCAGGCCTCGCGGCCGGTGCGCTCCTGTCTGCAGCACTGTTGCTGCGAGATGCGGTCAGCCGTACGCGGCACGTTAAGGTGCTGGAGATTGGCACCTTCATGCTATTCGGCGGCTTGACGGTAATTGCCTTGCTGCCGGGCGCGGCACAATGGTCGATCGCGGCGGTTCGCCTGCGTGCCGACGCCGGCTTGCTGCTGATCGTGCTGGCATCGATCGCGATAGGCCGTCCCTTCACGCTGCAATACGCCCGGGAGGAGGTGTCATCCGATCTGTGGGGCCGCCCGGAGTTCGTACGGACTAACTATGTGATAACGGCCGCATGGACCGCGGCGTTCGCGGTCATGGTGATCGCGGATCTCGCGCTGATCTATCTGCCGGCGTTGCCACGTTCGGTTTCGATCGTCTCGACGGTGCTGGCACTGGTCGGAGCGGTCAAATTCACTGGCTGGTATCCGGAACGCGAACCCAGCGCCGCAGCGGGTCAGTGACCCTGAAGCCGGCAAGCAGGAATACGGGGAAGAGCATGTCAAAAACAACCCTCACCCTGAGTTTTGAACGCTACCCAGTGACGACGAATCTCTCGGGAAAAGGTCGGGTGGAAATTGGCCGAGTCTCGGGCGGCTCCCCCTCGCATCTGTTCGAGCGCCAATGCCGAACAGTGGGATCGTCGAAACAGCGAGCCGATCATGCCGCCGGCCCCTGTCCTATTACCAAGCGTCTCCCGCAGCCATCACTCGTTGACTATCGCCGCAGCGTTCGGTCGCCCTCCAAAACGCGGCAGCCGCGCCGAAGACGTCCCGCCCAGCGACCCAAACGAGCCACCGGCCTCTCCGTGGTCGCAAATGAAGGGCTGCTTAGCCCCAACTACCCCCCCTTCGATTGCCTCTGCCACCACGCTCGGGCCGGACGAGGTCCGGGTTGAGCTTTCCAGAGCGCTCAGCCTGGGTTTCCGAGCGCTATTTCAATGAAGATAATCCTCACTATCACCGTGGACAGCAAGATCGTTGCAGTCGGCCGAGCATCTAAACGGTTGATTTGGCGCCCTCAGACAAAGCCGTAATGCAGACACTCCAGTCTTCGTGCAATACTCGTCGGGCCTGTAGAGGCCGTGACGTGCTACGGGCTTTCTTTGATGTGCAAGAGTCGTTGTTGCAGGTCTGCATGCGACGGTTTCACTCCAGGGCAGCGATTGCGCTTCGCTCTGAGCTGCGCTTACGGCACGTCGTCTCGGCACGACTGATCAACACGCTCCTGCCTCAATACACGGGAGCCGGATCGATGTCCTACATTGAAGCGCTGAATCATATCGTTCACACACTGATCGCTCCCGCCGCCCAGGACACCGATCAACTCGCGCGCTTTCCGCGCGCCGCCCTTGATGCACTTGGCACGAGCGGTCTGCTCGGCCTGCTCAGCTCGACAGAGATCGATGGCATGGGTTTGGGCCTCGCCGATGCATGCCGGGTTGTCGAGCGTATCGCTCAAGACTGTCCGTCCACGGCAATGGTCGTAACCATGCACTACACGGCGACGACGCTCGTCGAAAAATACGGTCCACCGGATGTGAGACGCGAAATCGCGGAAGGCCGCCATCTCACGACGCTCGCCTGGTCCGAAACTGGCACACGCAGCCATTTCTGGGCACCGCTCGGTACCGCACAATCGGAAAACGGCGGCTTCGTGCTGAACGGCAGCAAAAGCATGGTCACGTCCGCGCAAGAAGCCGATTCCTACATCTGGTCGTCGCTGCCAGCGCTTGCCGCGCAGGGCGCAAGCACGCTCTGGCTAGTCAACAGCCGTCTGCCCGGGCTCCACTGCCCAAAGCCTTTCGACGGTCTCGGGCTGCGCGGTAACGCCTCCGCTCCTATCCACGCGGACAACGTAAGCATTCCGGCTGGCGCCATGCTCGGACTGGACGGCGCGGGTTTTGACATCATGAACGGCGACGCGTTGCCCGTGTTCGCCGCGCTCGTCGCATCGAGCTCCATCGGTTTGATGGACGGCGTGCTGCAGCGCGCCACTGCACACATCACCGCCAGCCGCTTTGCGGAGAGCGGCAGCACGCTCGCAGAGCTGCCGACCATCCGCGCTTACCTTGCCCGTGCCCGCCTTCGCGCCGACCAGGCCCGCACGTTGCGCGACGACACGCTGGCCGCCATGGCAGCCGGCCGCGCCGACACCATGCTGCGTGTGCTAGAGGTGAAGGCCGCTGCCGCGGAAGCGGCGCTCGACGTGACCGACACCGCCATGCGCATCTGCGGGGGTGCGGCCTTTCGCAAGGAAGTCGGCATCGAGCGCATGTTCCGCGACGCACGCGCTGCCTCGATCATGGCGCCCACGTCCGATGTGTTGTACGAGTTCATCGGCCGCGTGCTCTGCGATATGCCGCTAGCCTGAGTCACCAAACCTCTCAACCCGAAACGGTCCTATGCCCACTAACGCTACGCTCATGCTCGGCGCAGTCGCTTATGCGCCGAAAGTCATAACCATCTGGGAAGGCTTCAAGGCCTGGTTTGCCGAGCGCGGCTGCGCGTTCGACTATCTTCTTTACTCGAACTACGAACGGCAGGTCGAAGCCCAGTTCGCGGGTGACATTGCATTCGCATGGAACTCTCCTCTTGCCTGGGTGCGCTCCGAGCGTATGGCCCAGGCGAGGGGCCAGCGCGTGTGGCCACTCGCCATGCGCGATAGCGACATCGACCTCCATTCGGTCCTCGTCGTCCTCACCACCAGCGCGGCTCAGAATCTCGGCGACCTTCGGGGCAAGACAGTCGGCTTCGGCTCGGTCGATTCACCGCAAGCCACGTTGATTCCACTGGACCATCTACGTCACCAAGGCGGCCTGGTAGCCGGACGTGACTACGAAGCGCGCCGTTTCGACCTGCTCGGCGGCAAGCACGGCGATCATATCGGCGGTGAGCGCGATGCCGCGAATGCGCTCGTGAGAGGTGAGATCGACGCGACATGGATGATCGCAGGCAATTACCACACGTTCGCGAACGAGGGTACGCTGCCTGCGGGTGCCACGCGCATCGTGAGTACCACGGACGCCTTCGATCACTGCAACATGACCGTCAGCCCTGGCGTGTCGGAAGACGACGCCCACCGCTTCGGCGAGGTCCTGTTCGCCATGGATTGGAACGATGCCCGCGTACGCCCCCTGCTTGAGCTGGAAGGCCTTAAGGCGTGGCGGCCAGGCCGTTCGAGCGGCTACTCATTGCTCGACCGCGCAGTGACGGAGGAAGGCTTCTATGACCATGAAGGACGCATCACCGACCCCACTTATCGATATTGAGGCGGTCGGCTTCGATGCCGGTGCTCATGTGCTTGTCAGGCATGCGCTCGCCGCACTCGCTCCGGGTCAATTGCTGCGCGTCATCGGGACGGCACCCGGTTGGGAAGTGCAACTGGGAGATTGGTGCCGCAAGCAAGGCCACACCCTGCAATGGGAATCGATGGACGGAGCATGCCGCTTCGCCCTGATCACGCGCGACACAGAATACGGCCGCTGGCGCGATGCGTCGCACGCTGGGCAAAGTGACCCTCACGCGCCAGATGCGGTGGCAGAACACGCACTACCAGCCTGGGGGCTCGCAGCACGGGGCGCGCATGTGGAAGCTGGCTCGCCCACCTACACGTTCCGGCTCGACTTCAAACAGGAGATCTGGGCAGACAACGCCGCCGACCTGTATGCACAGGCGGTCGCTGCGCAGTGGAACCCCGATGACGCGATCGACTGGCAAGTTCCATTCGACAACTCTCCGCCAGTGGAAGCGGCAGTCGTACAGATCATGACGTATATGGTCGAGAACGAGAACGCAGCGCTCATCGTGCCTGCGCGGTTCCTCGGACAACTTCACCCGCACTATCGCGAGCTCCAGGCCGCACTTGCCATCCAAGTTGCCGATGAAGCACGCCACATCGAGGTGTTCACGCGGCGCATTCGTTGCAAGGGATACGAACCCCTCCTGTCGACGGCAGGTGGGCAGGCCTCGCTCAAAAGCTTGCTCGACGAGCCCGATTTCTCGATCGCGAGCTTTCTTCTATCGGTGCTCGGCGAGGGAACCTTCGTCACGCTACTGCATTTTCTCCAGACCTATGCCCCAGACCCCCTCACCCGGCAGATCGCACGTCTCGCCGCGCGTGACGAAGCGCGTCACGTTGCCCTCGGCATGTCGCACCTGCTGTACCGGCTCGAGCGCGAACCTGCTTTGCGAGGGCGGCTCGCGCAGGCGGTCGAACGTCGGCACGATGCGCTGGCTGCCACCGCTGGGCTCAATGAAGATGTATTCGATGCATTGATCGTTGTCGCCGCAGGTGAACTCACCCCGGCCGGTGTGAAGCGCGGCTACACCCACGTGCAGCAGTTGATGCGCGACATGGGCGACGGGCGCTATACAAGACTCGTGCGACTCGGATTCGAACGCTCGCACGCCAAGCAGCTTGCATCGCTGCACACACGCAACTTCATGTAGCGCGTTCGGCCATCACCGCACGCACGCCCCGGACAGTGACGGCGGGTCCCCGAGTGCCGCTGCTGTCGGGGACGAGCAAGGGCGACTCGCGAGAGAAGTCCTCGAATCTGCGAAGAGCTCCGAGTCTGCTGTCCAGCGACCGAAAGCGGGGACACGAAAATGAAAAAAGGCCCTTGCTTTCGCCGCAGGGCCTTGATCTTTCTAGATTTTCACCACCCCGTATCATTTCCACGTTATGGCGGCCGACGAGATCATGATCTTAAAATCTGCGGAAATGCGTCGTGGGTCACCCCGGAAGCCGAGGGAACTCGCTTTTGGACAGTAGGCGTTTGAAGTCGGCGTCGAAGCTCACGAGTTACTCGCCTTGCTGAATGAC
>JAMFSK010000041.1 GCA_026225235.1 Burkholderiales bacterium | reverse complement strand
TTCGTGTTCTCGGCCTCCGAGGCGTACATGATCGAGAACGGCAAGATCAGCTACCCGGTCAAGGGCGCCACCCTGATCGGCAGCGGCCCCGAATCGCTCAAGTACGTGAGCATGATCGGCAACGACATGGCGCTGGACACCGGTGTCGGTGTCTGCGGCAAGGAAGGCCAGAGCGTGCCCGTGGGCGTCGGTCAGCCGACCCTGCGCATCGACAAGATGACGGTCGGCGGCACGGCCTGAGCCTTAAGCGTTCGTGAAAGACGGCCGGGGCTTCAGTTGCCCTGGCCGTTCTTCAAACGACGCTGTTTCACCGCCTCAGCAAGACCTTCGAGCACCGGAATCGTCTCGTCCCACGCAATGCACGCATCCGTGATGCTCTGACCATAGGTCAGCGTGCAGCCTTCCACCAGGTCCTGACGGCCGCCGACCAGGTGCGACTCGATCATCACGCCGATGATCCGCGCATCCCCGCCCGCGACCTGCCGCCCGATGTCCTCGCAGACTGGGATCTGGTTCTCATGTTTTTTCTGGCTGTTCGCATGACTGGCGTCGATCATCAGACGCGGCGCGAGGCCCGCCTTCGAGATGTCCGCACAGGCTGCCTCCACGCTCGCTGCGTCGTAGTTCGGCGCCTTGCCGCCGCGCAGGATGATGTGGCAATCCTCGTTACCCGCTGTCGACACGATCGCCGAGTGGCCACCCTTCGTCACCGACAGGAAATGGTGAGGTTGTGACGCCGCCTTGATCGCATCCACCGCGATCTTCACATTGCCATCTGTGCCATTCTTGAAACCGACCGGGCACGACAGCCCCGACGCCAGTTCGCGGTGGACCTGCGACTCCGTCGTCCGCGCGCCGATCGCACCCCACGAAATCAGGTCGGCGATGTACTGCGGGCTGATCATGTCGAGATATTCCGTCGCCGCCGGCAGGCCCTGCTCATTGATCCCGACCAGCAGCTCACGCGCGGCTCGCAGACCCTCATTGATCTTGAAACTGTTATCGAGGTGCGGATCGTTGATCAGCCCCTTCCAGCCCACCGTCGTGCGCGGTTTCTCGAAATAGACACGCATCACGATCTCGAGCTCGCCCGCGAGCTTCTTGCGCATCTCGACCAACTTCGACGCGTACTCGAGCGCCGCCTTCGGATCGTGAATCGAGCACGGACCGACGATGACGATCATCCGGTCATCCATGCCGTGCAGGATCCGGTGCATCGAATCGCGCGAGTGGTAGATGAGCTCAGCGGACGAGTCGATGCAGGGCAGTTCGCGGATCAGGTGCGAGGGGGGCGTCAGTTCTTTCAATTCACGGATCCGAACGTCGTCGGTGTTGTGCGGGACCATCGGATTCTCCTTAGTGCGAGTCGCTCAGCGGGGGGCGACCCGTCGGCTGCGTCGGTGCAAAAAATTCAGGGCATAAAAAAACCGCCAGGCGGGCTGGCGGTTTTTTTGGTGTCGGTCGCTTCAGTTCGTCAGCTACCCTCTCCATCCGCCAGCGGTGCGAGAAACGCATAAAACCAAAAATGGAAGCGGGCGGTGGACATGGACTGGGGTATTCGAAATTTAAGCTGGTGTCGCTTTATACCGACTACAAGCGAGTAACGCAAGTAGCAACCCCTCAAAATGCGTGAAAACTGCATCATAGAAGGAATTTATGCGGGCGATAGCTCTGGCGCGTTTCAGGCGTCCTCGCGGCGATGCTCGTTTTTCCATAAGACATCGGCCCCGCCATCGACCCGGTTCAACACCCGGGCCAGCACAAACAGCAGATCGGAAAGCCGGTTCAGATAGCGCCGGGGCAAGCGGCTTCCGCCCGCGCCCTCTGCCTCATTAAGCACTACCACGGCCCGCTCGGCGCGTCGGCAAACCGTCCGGCAAACATGCGAAAGCGACGCCGCGCGCGAGCCTGCGGGCAAGATAAATTCCGCGAGCGGCGGCAGCGTACCGTTATAGGTCTCCAGCCACGCATCCACGCGCTCCAGTTGCCCCTCCCTCACAATCGTGTGCCCCGGCATGCATAACTCGCCGCCGAGATCGAACAGATCATGCTGAACCCGCGTCAGCACCTCGCGTACGTCATCCGGTAATCCCTCGCACAACAACACGCCAAGGTTCGAGTTCAACTCGTCGACATCCCCGATCGCCGCGATCCGCGCATCGCCCTTGCTCACCCGCCGACCATCGCCCAACCCCGTCGTGCCATCGTCACCCACTCGCGTGGCAATCTTGCTCAGCCGATTCGCCATCATTGCTTCCCTCGTTGCTTCCTGCTCGTCACGTCAAGCCCTCGCTCACGTCGCGCACCTTGCGCAACGCATTCACAACGCAATCCCGCGACCCCATTATAGGATCGCCATCAAGCCCGCCCGGCGCCGCCAATCGGCAGTAGAATCGATTCACACCGCAGGCGCTATGACGCACTGCAATATAAAAAACGAACAACACCCCACGTCGTCCGACACAAGGGAGGAGGCAGTCGTGAATCATCCCGCAGCACCCGCTTCGATCATGCAGACCCCATCGCGGGGTGTCTTGCCCCCCGCCTTGCTCGACGCACTTCGTCTGGTGTTTGGCGAGCGCCTGTCGACCGCCGAAGCCGTGCGCGCCCATCATGGCCGCGATGAATCCGCCTTCGATCCCCGGTTGCCCGACGCGGTCGTCTTTGCCGAAACCACGGACGAAATCAGTGCCACCCTGCGGCTGTGTGCCGAGCACGCCGTGCCGGTCATTCCCTTTGGTGCAGGGTCCTCCCTCGAAGGCCATATCCTCGCCGTCAACGGCGGTGTCTCGATGGACCTCTCGCGGATGAACCACATCCTCTCGATTGATCCCGAAGATTTGATCGCCACCGTTGAACCTGGCGTCACGCGCAAACAGCTCAACGACGCGTTGCGCGAAACCGGGCTCTTCTTTCCGATCGATCCCGGCGCCGATGCGAGCCTGGGCGGCATGTGCGCGACCCGCGCCTCGGGCACCAATGCCGTCCGTTATGGGACCATGCGCGAAAACGTTCTCGGTCTCAAGGTCGCGCTCGCCGATGGCCGCGTGATCCGCACCGGCACGCGCGCGCGCAAGTCGTCCGCCGGCTACGATCTGACGCGGCTGTTCGTCGGCTCCGAAGGCACCCTTGGCGTGATCACGGAAGCGACAGTGCGGCTGCATCCCCTGCCCGAAGCCGTGAGCGCCGCCAGTTGCAGCTTCCCGAGCATGGTCGACGCCGTCAACGCGGTGATCCAGGTCATCCAGCTCGGCGTGCCCATCGCGCGAGTCGAGTTCGTCGATGCGCTCGCCGCGCGCTCGCTGAATATGCATTCCCACCTGAGCCTCAAGGAATCGCCCCAACTTTTTTTCGAGTTCCATGGGACCGAGGCCGGTGTCGAAGAACAGGTGCGCACCGTCAGCGAGATTGCCGCCGATCATCATGGCGAAGGCTTTGAATGGGCCACGCGTCCCGAAGATCGCAGCCGTCTCTGGAACGCACGGCACAACGCTTATTTCGCGATGCTCCAGTTGAAACCCGGCAGCCGCGCGATGACCACCGACGTCTGCGTGCCGATTTCGCGCCTCGCGGAATGCATCGCCGGCACCGAGCAGGACCTCGCAAGTTCGCCGCTGCCTTGTCCGATCGTCGGCCACGTCGGCGATGGCAATTTTCACGTCGCGATCCTGGTCGACCCCAATCAGCCCGCCGAATACGAAGAGGCCGAGCGCCTGAACCATCTGATCGTGCGACGCGCCCTCGCGCTCGGGGGCACCTGCACCGGCGAACACGGCATCGGTCTGCACAAGATCGGCTTCATGCACGAGGAACATGGCGAGGACGCGCTCGATGTCATGCGTGCGATCAAGCGAGCGCTAGACCCCGCCAACCTGCTGAATCCAGGCAAGATGTTCAGCCTCGAACGCGAGCGCCCATGAATACTGCGCTTGCCGGCGAATTAAGCGCCGAGTCGTTTGCCGCGCGTCAGCGCGAAGTGGTCGCCGCACTCAGTGCGGTCGTGCCGCCGCGCATCCTCCTGCATCGCAACGAAGACACGGTTCCCTACGAATGCGATGGCCTGGCCGCCTATCGGCGCGTGCCGCTTGCCGTCGTGTTGCCCGAGAACGAAATTCAGGTCCAGCGGGTCCTCCAGGTGTGCAACCGCCTGGGCGTACCCGTCGTGCCACGTGGTGCCGGCACCGGCCTGTCGGGCGGCGCCATGCCGATCGGCGACGGCGTCGTGCTCTCGCTCGCGCGACTGCGCAATATCGTTGAAGTCGACCCCTATGCGCGCACGGCCACCGTCCAGCCCGGCGTGCGCAACCTGCAGATCTCCGAAGTCGCCGCACCGTTCGGCCTGTACTACGCGCCCGACCCTTCGTCACAAATCGCCTGCACGATCGGCGGCAATGTGGCCGAAAATTCGGGCGGCGTGCACTGCCTCAAATACGGCCTGACCGTCCATAACGTGATGCGCGTGCGCGCCGTGATGATGGACGGCGAAGTCGTCGAGTTCGGCTCGCTCGCCCCCGACTCGCCGGGCCTCGACCTGCTCGCCGTCCTGATCGGCAGCGAGGGCATGTTCGCCGTCGTCACCGAAGTCACCGTTCGCCTGATCCCCAAACCGCAGACTGCCCAGGTCATCATGGCCAGCTTCGACGACGTCGAGAAAGGCGGCGGCGCGGTGGCCGCGATCATTGCCGCTGGACTAATCCCTGCCGGCCTCGAGATGATGGACAAGCCGGCGACCCGCGCGGTCGAGGAGTTCGTCGAAGCGGGCTACGACATCGATGCCGCCGCGATCCTGCTCTGCGAGTCGGACGGCACCCCCGAGGAAGTCGCCGAAGAGATCGACCGGATGACCTCGGTGCTGCGCGCCCACGGCGCGACCCGTATCCAGGTCTCGCGTTCCGAGCCCGAGCGGCTGCGCTTCTGGTCAGGCCGCAAGAATGCCTTCCCAGCGGCAGGCCGACTCTCGCCCGACTACTACTGCATGGACGGCACGATCCCGCGCCGAAGCATCGGCCTGCTGCTCAGGCGTATCGCCGAAATGGAACAGCGCTACGAACTGCGCTGCATGAATGTGTTCCACGCGGGCGACGGCAATATGCATCCGCTGATTCTGTTCAACGGCAACGACCTCGACGAATGGCATCGCGCCGAGGCGTTCGGCGCCGATATTCTCGAATGCTGCGTCGAACTGGGCGGCACGATCACCGGCGAGCACGGCGTGGGCATCGAGAAGATCAATTCGATGTGCGTGCAGTTCTCGCCCGAAGAGCGCGACGCCTTCTTTGCCGTGAAGCGTGCCTTCGATCCGGCAGGTTTGCTCAATGCGGACAAAGGCATTCCGACGCGTGCGCGGTGTGCCGACTACGGCAAGATGCATATCGTGCGCGGGCAGTTGCCGTTTCCCGATTTGCCGAGGTTTTGACGTGATGGAACGGCGCTGATGGAACGCACCCAAATTCCCGAGGCCAATATCCTCGATACTTTTCGCTCCCAGATTACCGGCGCCACCGCGCGGCGCGCCCCCTTGCGCATTCGTGGCGGCGGCAGCAAGGACTGGTACGGCCAGTCGCTGGAAGGCGATGTGCTCGACACTCGTGCCTATGCCGGCATCGTCGAATACGATCCGGCCGAGCTGGTCATCACGGCGCGCTGCGGCACGCCGCTCGCCGAGATCGAGCAGAAACTCGCCGAGCACAACCAGACACTACCCTTCGAGCCGCCGCATTTCGCCCATTTCGGCTCGGGCGGGGCGGCGACCCTGGGCGGCTGCGTGGCAGCGGGCCTGGCCGGGCCGCGGCGGCAGTTCGCCGGGGCCATTCGCGACTTTGTGCTCGGTGTGACGATCCTCGACGGCAGGGGCCAGTTGCTCAATTTCGGCGGCCGCGTGATGAAGAACGTGGCCGGCTACGATGTCGCACGGCTGATGGCCGGCTCGCTCGGCACGCTGGGCCTGATCCTCGAGGTGTCGGTCAAGGTGCTGCCGGTGGCGGTCGCCGAGAACACCCTCAAGTTCGAATGCAATGCGAGTGATGCGGTCCGCAAGATCAACGAATGGGCAGGCCGGCCGCTGCCGATTTCAGCGACCGCCTGGCGCAGCGGCGTGATGGCGATCCGGCTCGCGGGCGCCGAAGCCGCGGTCAAGGCCGCGCGCACGACGCTCGGCGGCGAGAGCGTCGATGCAGTCGAGGCGACGCGCTTCTGGGAAGGCCTGCGCGAACAGACCGACCCGTTTTTCGCGACCCTCCCCGAAGGCTTCGGTCTGTGGCGCGTGGCGGTGCCCCCGGTCGCCGAGCCGGCCACTCTGCCGGGCGAACGCCTGATGGAATGGGGCTGTGCGCAACGCTGGTGGATCACCGATGCCGACCCGCAGCGCGTGCGCATGGACGCGCGCCAGGCCGGGGGCCACGCCACCCTGTTCCGTGGCGGCAACAAGCAGGTCGGGGTCTTCACCCCGCTCGCGCCCCCTTTGATGAACATCCATCGGCGGCTCAAGCAGGCCTTCGATCCCGCCCATATTTTCAACCGCGGCCGGCTCTACCCGGAGTTCTGAACTCATCCGGGCACGCGCGTCTGAACCTGAAATCGATCGAGCCAAACTGACTGACCCATGCAAACGAATCTCGCCGAAATGATGCGGATGACGGCCGACGGTGAAGAAGCCGAGGCGATCCTGCGCAAATGTGTTCACTGCGGTTTCTGTACGGCGACCTGCCCGACCTACCAGTTGCTTGGCGACGAGCTCGACGGCCCACGTGGACGCATCTACCTGATCAAACAGATGGTCGAGGGCGCGCCCGTCACGCGCAGCACCCAGACCCATCTCGATCGTTGTCTGACGTGCCGCAGTTGCGAGACCACCTGCCCTTCGGGCGTTCAGTACGGGCGCCTCGTCGAGATCGGCCGCAAACAGGTCGAGGCGCAGGTTCCGCGGCCGCTCGGCCAGCGGCTGCTGCGCCGGGCACTGGCGACGATCCTGCCGCAGCCCGCGCTGTTCACGCCCGCCTTTCGGCTCGGTCAGAAATTCCGCCATGTCCTGCCCCGCAAGCTGCGCGACAAGCTGCCGGCGCAACGCGACGCCGGCGTGCGCCCGACCACCTCGCATACCCGCAAGATGCTGATGCTCGACGGCTGCGTTCAGCCCGCGATGATGCCGAACGTGAACAACGCCACCGCGCGCGTGTTCGACGCGCTCGGCATCCAGCTCCTCAGTGCCCCGGCGGCCGGCTGCTGCGGCGCGATCCGTCTGCACCTGAGCTACCACGACGAGGCGCTCGACGACATGCGCCGCAATATCGACGCGTGGTGGCCGTATATCGAATCGGGCATCGAGGCGATCGTGATGAATGCCTCGGGCTGCGGTGCGACGGTCCGCGAATACGGGCACTTGTTGCGCGACGATCCACGCTACGCGGAGAAAGCCCGCCGTGTCAGCGAGATGACCCGCGACGTCTGCGAGTTGTTGCCCGCCTACGAAGACGAATTGAGCGAGCGGCTCGCCGAACGCGCCGGGCGGCGCGATCTTCACGTCGTCGCCTATCACCCGCCGTGCACGCTCCAGCACGGTCAACAAGTGCGCGGCACCGTCGAGAACCTGCTGGCGGGGCTCGGCATCGAAGTCCGGCTACCGGCCGACAGCCACCTGTGCTGCGGCTCGGCAGGCACGTATTCGGTGCTGCAGCCGGCGCTCGCCTACCGCTTGCGCGACCAGAAGCTCGGCAAGCTGCGCGCGACTGAACCTCAGGCCATCGTCTCGGGCAATGTCGGCTGCATCGCCCATCTGCAAAGCGGCACGTCGACCCCCGTGATGCACTGGATCGAACTCGTCGACCGGATGATCCGATAGCGCGGCCCGCACCCGTATAATTTGTATCAAAGCCGCACGACATCGGGTCGCGGCGCGCTGCTCCCAGGTCATCCACGCTTTTAATGTCTGCGCTTTTTCATGTCTGATATCGCCCAGCATCTCGACACGGTCCGGCGGCGCATCGCCGACGCTGCGCAGGCGGCCGGCCGGCCCGCCGCATCGATCAGCCTGATGGCGGTATCGAAGACGTTTTCCGCGTCCGATGTGCGCATGGCTCATCGCTACGGTCAGCACCTGTTCGGCGAGAGCTATCTGCAGGAAGCCCTCGAGAAAATGACCGAACTCGAGGACCTGCGCGCGACGCTCGAATGGCATTTCGTCGGCCCTGTGCAAAGCAACAAGACGCGGCCGATCGCCGAACACTTCGACTGGGTCCATTCGGTCGACCGGCTCAAGATCGCCGAACGCCTCTCGGCCCAGCGGCCCGAGGGACTCGCTCCGCTCAATATCTGTCTGCAGGTCAATATCAGCGGCGAGGCGAGCAAGAGCGGCCTGGTTCCCGAGGAAGTCGTGGAGGTCGCCACCCGCATCGCCCCCCTGCCGCGGCTGCGGCTGCGCGGGCTGATGGCGATCCCGGAACCGGCCGCTACGCTCGAAGCCCAGCGCTTGCCCCACCGGCGGCTCCACGCCCTGCTCGATTCGATGCGCGCGGTGGGGCTCGACGTCGACACCTTGTCGATCGGCATGTCCGCCGATTTCGAAGCCGCGGTGCTCGAAGGTGCGACCATCGTGCGGATCGGCACGGCGGTATTTGGCGAGCGCGACTATGCGACCCATTAGGCCGCTCGCGGGCGCCCCGGTTAACCGACCCTTTTGCGTGCCATCGAGCGTGCCGCGTGAGCCAGGCGCGCCGCTTGCGCCGGCTGCGTCACCTCGTCCCGGCGGGCCGTAACGACAGGTTCAATCCCTTTCCCCTTTCATTCGCACACAGACCCCCAACCATGAAAATCGCATTCATCGGCGGCGGCAACATGGCCTCCGCGCTGATCGGTGGCCTGATCAAGCAAGGCACGCCAGCCGGCTACCTTTACGCCATCGAGCCGAACGCAGAAACCCGCGACCGGCTCGAAAAAACGTTCCGGATCGTCACGGCCGAAGCCGCGAGCGGCAAGCTGGCCGACTACGATGCCATCGTGCTCGCGGTCAAACCCCAGACGCTCAAGGAAGCCGCCGAGGGCATCCGTCCGTTTATCGTCGGGCGTCAGATGGTGATCAGCATTGCCGCGGGGATTCGTTCCATCGACGTCGCGCGCTGGCTCGGCGACCACCCGCTGGTGGTGCGCGCGATGCCCAACACGCCCGCGCTGGTCGGCCTTGGCGTGACGGGACTGCTCGCTTCGCCGAGCGTCACTCACGATGGCAGGATGCTGGCGGCGCAGGTGCTCGAGGCTGTCGGCGAGGTGGTCTGGTGCCACAACGAGGCCGAGATCGATGGCATCACCGCGCTCTCGGGTAGCGGACCGGCCTATGTGTTCTATTTCATGGAAGCGTTGCAGACTGCCGCACAGAACCTCGGCTTTCCGGCCGATGAGGCACGCCGGCTCGCGGTCGGCACGTTCACTGGCGCCGCGGAACTTGCGTCCCAGTCGGACGAGCCGCTCAGCGTGCTGCGCGAACGCGTGACGTCCAAGGGCGGCACGACGGCGGCAGCGATCGCTTCGTTCATGGAGTCGGGCATCGCAGAAGCGATCGTGCGCGGCACCTCGGCCGCGCGGAATCGAGCGTTCGAGATGGGCGAGGAATTCGGCCAGGGGTAGAAGTGGCACCACCGGCAGCGTGGGCGGCCGGTGCTTATGCTTACTGCAGGGTTGGC
The DNA here is from genome assembly GCA_026225235.1 of Burkholderiales bacterium. Lineage (GTDB taxonomy): Bacteria > Pseudomonadota > Gammaproteobacteria > Burkholderiales > Burkholderiaceae > Pararobbsia. The sequence goes on along the minus strand of JAMFSK010000041.1, from coordinate 140,116 downwards.
GGCCGGTGCTTGCTGCGGGGCTGGCGGCCGGCACTTGCTGCCAAGGCCAGCGGCAGATGGAAGCGGAGGAACTCGCCGCCGCGGGCAGGCCGCCTAGTACCAGTACTGCGCAGCGATTCCGGCGAACAGGATGCCGCCGAGCCAGTTGTTGTGAAGGAATGCCGCAAAGCAGGCCGCCGGTTCGCGTGCGCGAATCATCCGGTAGTGCACGATCGAGCACGCGATCGCACCGGCCAGTCCGATCCAGAACGGCAGCTTGAAGCGCAGCAGCACGCCAATGCCCGCATAGATCGCAAACACCACGGCGTAGCAGACCATGATCGCGAGCACATCAAAGCGGCCAAAGGTGATCGCCGAGGTTCGGATGCCGATCTTGAGGTCGTCCTCGCGATCGACCATCGCATATTCCGTGTCATAGGCCACCGACCAGAACACATTGGCCGCGAGCATCACCCACGCCAGCGCGGGCACCGTGCCCTCAACGGCCGCGAAACCCATCGGAATACCGAAGCCAAAGGCGATACCGAGATAGGCCTGCGGAATCGCAAAAAAACGCTTCATGAACGGGTAGCTGCCTGCGACAAACAACGCGACCACCGACAGCCACTTCGTCAGCCCATTGAGCGGCTGGATCAGCAGAAACGCGAGAAGCGACAACACCAGCGCGATCGCCACCGCCTCCCAGGCGCGGATCCGGCCTGAGGTCAACGGACGCTGCGCGGTGCGTTTCACATGCAAGTCGAAATCACGGTCGGCATAGTCGTTGATGGCACAACCGGCCGAACGCATCAGCACCGTGCCGATCACGAAGATCGCGATCAGGGTCAGCGACGGGCGTCCGTGTGAGGCGATCCACAGGGCATTGAGCGTCGGCCACAACAGCAGCAGGCTGCCGATCGGCTTGTCCATCCGGATCAGCCGCAGATAGAGCGGCAGCCGTGCAGTGAAGGTCGCAGTAGTCATAAGGTGAAACAGAAAGCACGACGCCCCGCACAAGCGAGGCGTCGATCAGGCAGCACGGTCGATCTTACGGAACGAGCGTGCCCGCGGGGCCGGCGGCGTCGCTCAGGCGAGCAGCGAGCGCAGCATCCAGGCCGTCTTTTCATGTATCTGCATGCGTTGCGTCAGCAGATCGGCGCTCGGCTCGTCCGCCGCTTCGTCCGTTTGCGGGAAGGTCGCGCGCGCCGTACGCGTCACGGCTTCATGGCCTTCGACGAGCTGGCGGATCATGTCTTCGGCAGACGGCACACCGTCGGCTTCAGGGATCGACGAGAGCTTGGCGAATTCCTTGTAGGTACCCGGTGCCGGGAAACCCAGCGCGCGGATCCGCTCGGCGATCGAGTCGACGGCCAGCGCCAGTTCGTTGTATTGCCCTTCGAACATCAGGTGCAGCGTGTTGAACATCGGACCCGTCACGTTCCAATGGAAGTTGTGGGTCTTCAGGTACAAGGTATAGGTATCGGCAAGCAGGCGGCTCAGCCCGTCAGCGATCTTCTTGCGATCCTTGTCGTTGATACCGATGTTGATGGTCTGGGTGCTCGGGGTAACGTCTTTTTTGGCCATGATGACTCCTTGGAGCGATATTTGGCAGAGGCAGGTAGTTTAGCCGAAGCGCGGGGTTCGCCCAAAACGGGCTTGCGCCCGTCAGGCGCGGCGCGCCGTCTGCGGCGCACGCGTGTCGACGCAGGAATTCAGTTGACGTTGGCCGGCAAGTCGAGCCGTTTGACGCCGGGCATATTGCACGCAATCACCGCATCGAAGATCGCCTCGATCGCGGGCAGCCGGGTGAAGCTCTTGCGCCAGACCATCACCACACGCCGGTCGGGCACGGGCTCGCGGAACGGCACGTAGCGTAGCAGCCCGACGTCGGTCTTCGCGGCCGAGCCGTCGGCCAGCATGCTGGCGGCCGGCAGCGAGGTGCGCGGCAACACGGTGATGCCCACGCCGCTTGCGACCATATGGCGAATCGTCTCGAGCGAGGAGCCTTCGAAGGTCTTCTGGATGCCGTCCGAATTCTGCGAAAAACGCATCAGTTCCGGGCACACACCCAAGACATGGTCACGGAAGCAGTGTCCCGAACCGAGCAGCAGCATCGTTTCCTGTTTGAGATCGTCGGCGTCAATAAAGGCGCGCGACTCCCAATGATGCCCCGCCGGCACCGCCACCACAAAGGGCTCGTCGTACAGCGGACGCACCATTAGGCCGGTTTCCGGGAACGGCAGCGCCATGATCGCCGCGTCGATCTCACCCTGCTTGAGCAGCTCGATCAGCTTGAGCGTGTAGTTCTCCTGCAGCATCAGCGGCATCTGCGGGTACGTGTCGATCATCTGCTTCACGAGGGTCGGCAACAGGTACGGCCCGATGGTGTAGATCACACCGAGTCGCAGCGGCCCGACCAGCGGATCCTTGCCCTGCTTGGCAATCTCCTTGATCGCGAGCGTCTGCTCGAGCACCCGCTGCGCCTGGGCGACGATTTGTTCGCCGATCGGCGTCACGCTGACTTCGCTCGTGCCCCGCTCAAAAATCTGGACGTTCAATTCGTCTTCGAGCTTCTTGATGGCGACCGACAGCGTCGGCTGGCTCACGAAGCAAGCCTCGGCCGCCCGGCCGAAGTGGCGTTCGCGTGCGACGGCGACGATGTATTTCAATTCGGTAAGGGTCATTGTTATCAGGAATGCACGTCGATAGGTTTTCTCTCTTATACACCTTGGCGATGGCTTCGCCAAGAAGCCGAAAAGCCCGATAGATGTCCGATCAATTCACGCCTTCAGATAATGTTCGCGGCCGCCAAGCCAGCGATTCAGGTGTTCGTCCGCCGCCTCCGGGAAGTCGCTCAGGAGCCGCTCGGCCGCGCTGCGGGCGGGTTCGATCAGCCAGCCGTCTTCGTTGATATCGGCAAAGCGGAGCATCGCCGCGCCCGACTGGCGCGCGCCGAGAAATTCGCCGGGGCCGCGGATTTCGAGGTCGCGCCGCGCGATCTCGAACCCGTCGGTGGTCTCGCGCATCGTCGCAAGACGCGCGCGCGCGGTCTGCGACAGCGGATTGGCGTACATCAGCACGCACACCGAGGCTTCGCTGCCCCGGCCGACCCGGCCGCGCAACTGGTGGAGCTGGGCGAGACCAAAGCGCTCGGCGTGCTCGATCACCATCAACGAGGCGTTCGGCACGTCGACGCCGACTTCGATCACCGTCGTGGCGACCAGCAACTGGACCCGGTTTTCGATAAAGCCCGTCATGACAGCGGCTTTCTCCGCCGGCGGCAGCTTGCCGTGAACTAGCCCGACCTGGAGCTCGGGCAGCGCCACGAGCAGCATCGCATGGGTATCGACAGCGGTCTGCAATTGCAGCGCCTCGCTTTCTTCGATCAGCGGACAGACCCAATAAACCTGCCGCCCCGCTAGCGCGGCCTGACGCACTCGCGCAATGACCTCGGCGCGGCGCTTGTCGGAGATGAGCTTGGTCAACACCGGCGTACGGCCCGGCGGCAGCTCGTCGAGCGTCGAGACGTCGAGGTCGGCGTAGTACGTCATCGCCAGCGTGCGCGGGATCGGCGTCGCACTCATCATGAGCTGGTGGGGCTGGAAGGCAGCGTCGGGCTCGGTAGGTGTCGCCGCCCCGGGCGGCACATCGGGGGGTACACCGGAAGCCCCGTCGGTGTCCGCCAGGGCGCCGCCCCGCTTGGCCTTCGCGCGCAAGGCGAGGCGCTGGGCCACGCCGAAGCGATGCTGTTCGTCGACGATCACCAGCCCGAGCCTCGCGAACTCGACCGTGTCCTGGACCAGCGCGTGTGTACCGATAACCAGTTGCGCCGCGCCGCTCGCAGCCGCTTCCACCGCGGCCCGCTTGTCGCGCGCCTTGAGGCTGCCGGCGAGCCACGCAACCTGTACGCCGAGCGGCTCGAGCCAACTGCGCAACTTGCGCGCATGCTGTTCCGCGAGGATTTCCGTCGGCGCCATCAGCGCAGCCTGAAAACCCGCGTCGATAGCCTGGGCCGCCGCGAGCGCAGCGACGATGGTCTTGCCGCTGCCGACATCGCCCTGCAGCAGGCGCTGCATCGGATGGGGCGCCGTCAGCTCCGCGCCAATTTCGGCCCAGACACGTTGCTGCGCACCGGTCAGCTTAAACGGAAGCGCCCGCTCGAAACGCGCCACCAGCGATTGCGGATCATCGGTGCGCCGCGCAAGCAGGGGCGCCGACCGCGCGCGCCGCGCCTGGTGAGCGCGCTGCAGCGACAACTGCTGGGCGAGCAATTCATCGAACTTGATGCGCGACCAGGCCGGATGCGAGCCGTCCATCAGCGCATTCTCGTCTTCATGCGCATCAGGGTGATGGAGGACGCGAACCGCCTCGGCAAGCGGGGGTACCTTCATGGGCGCGAGATAGGCTGCCGCCACGGGTGGCGGCAGAATCTCGGGCAATGGCGTGCGCGCTAGCGCCTGGTCGATCGACTTGCGCAGATAGGCTTGCGTGATCCCTGCCGTGCTTGGGTAAACCGGTGTGAGCGCCTGCGGCAGCGGATCGCCTTCGTGGACGATCCGGTACGCCGGGTGGACCATCTCCATGCCGAAGAAGCCCCCGCGCACGTCGCCGCGTGCCCGCACGCGCGCCCCGATGGCGAGTTGCTTGGTCTGGCTGCCATAGAAGTTGAGAAAACGCAGGGTCAAGATCTCCTGCGTCTCGTCGACGATCTTGACGATCATCTGGCGCCGCGGCCGGAAGGTGATCTCGTTGTCGAGCACCACGCCCTCGACCTGCGCCGACAGTCCGGGCAGCAATTCTCCGATTGGCGTGAGCTCGGTCTCGTCTTCGTAGCGCATCGGCAAGTGAAGCGCGAGGTCGATGTCGCGCGCGAGCCCCATGCGGGCGAGCTTGTCGGCCGTGGTCTCGGGGGCGGCACTCTTCTTCGCGGGCTTTTTGGAAGGCGTGTTCGCGGCTTTTCCTGGGGCTCTTTTCGCGGCTTGAGTGGCGGCTGGAGTTGCGGTTTTTTGCGCCGGTTCGCTGCCGCTTGCAGCGTCGGGCAGATCGGCAGTCGTCGGTTTGGGCACGGGCATCGTTACAATAGCGGTTTTTCGCGTGAAACCGCGCCGAACTGCGCGCGGACCCTCCGCGCGCGACATCCCCGCTTGCATGTACACGCTTTCCGACTTCGATTTTAATCTGCCGCCCGAGCTGATCGCTCAAACCGCGCTCATTGACCGCACCGCCAGCCGTTTGCTCGAGGTCGCGGGCTCAGGCGCGCACGCCGCACAGCCGGGCGCCACGACCGCCGCCTTCATCGACCGCCATTTTGCCGATTTGCCCGGCTGCATCGCGCCGGGCGACCTGCTGGTGTTCAACGATACCAAGGTGCTCAAGGCCCGTTTCCCGGGCGTCAAGGCAAGTGGCGGCAAGATCGAAGTGCTGATCGAGCGGCTGACCGGCGCACGCACTGCGCTCGCGCAGATCCGCGCGAGCAAGAGTCCGCTCGAGGGTAGCACGCTGCGCCTGGCCGACGCGTTCGATGTAACGGTCGGCCCCCGGGTCGAGCCGTTCTATACGCTCGAATTCCCGGAAGACTGCCTGACCCTGATCGAGCGCCATGGCCGGCTGCCCTTGCCGCCGTATATCACGCACGAGGCCGACGCGACCGACGAGAGCCGTTACCAGACGGTCTACGCGGCCAACCCCGGCGCGGTTGCCGCGCCGACCGCCGGCCTGCATTTCGACACCCCGCTGCTGGCGCGGCTCGATGCGGTCGGGGTGCGTCGCGCGACGCTCACGCTGCATGTGGGCGCGGGGACTTTCCAGCCCGTGCGCACCGAGAATCTCGCCGATCATCAGATGCACACGGAGTGGTACGAGATCCCGCAGTCGCTCGTCGATGCCGTCGCCGATACCCGCGCAGCCGGTGGCCGTGTGATCGCGGTCGGCACGACGTCGATGCGCGCCCTTGAGGCGGCCGCACGCGACGCGCTTCGCGCGAACGGGGCGAACCCTGCTGGTGCTGGTGACCATAACGCGCCGCTCCTGCACGCAGGCAGCGCCGAAACGAATATCTTCATCACACCGGGCTACCGCTTCAACGTCGTCGACCGGTTGATCACCAACTTCCACCTGCCGAAATCGACCCTCCTGATGCTCGTCTCGGCCTTCGCGGGCTACGACACGATCCGCGCCGCCTATGGCCACGCGATCGACGCACGCTACCGTTTCTTCAGCTATGGCGACGCCATGCTGCTCACCCGCAATACTGGGCCTACCGAGGTCGACTCAGACCGGCGCGCGCCATGAGCGCGCCCCGTCTCGCTCCTGTGCCCCTCACCATTCCGCGGCGCCCCACCCGGGCCCACGAGGCTTCCGACCATGCTGAAATTTGAACTCCTGACCACCGACGGCCACGCGCGACGCGGCCGGCTGACGCTGAACCACGGCGTGGTCGAAACGCCGATCTTTATGCCGGTGGGCACGTATGGCACGGTCAAGGCGATGCCGCCGCGCGAAATCAAGGAAATTGGCGCACAAATCCTGCTCGGCAACACCTTCCATCTCTGGCTGCGACCGGGCAACGAGATCATCGCGGCACACGGCGGCCTGCACGGCTTCATGGGCTGGGACAAGCCGATCCTGACCGACTCGGGCGGCTTCCAGGTGTTTAGCCTCGGCGAGCTGCGCAAGATCAACGAGGAAGGGGTGACCTTCGCGTCGCCGATCAATGGCGACAAACTGTTTCTATCGCCCGAAATCTCGATGCAGATCCAGCGGGTCCTCAATTCCGACGTCGTCATGCAGTTCGACGAGTGCACCCCCTATGCCACCAACGGCGTGCCGACTGGTCATCAGGAAGTGGCTGACTCGATGCGCATGTCGATGCGCTGGGCACAGCGTTCGATCGACGAGTTCAACAAGCTTGAAAATCCGAACGCGTTGTTCGGTATCGTGCAGGGCGGCATGTTCGAAGACCTGCGCGACGAATCGCTGGCCGGCCTCGCGGACATCGGCTTCGACGGCCTCGCCATTGGCGGCCTGTCGGTCGGTGAGCCGAAGGAAGACATGATGCGCGTGCTCGAGCACATCGGGCCGAAGCTGCCAGCCGACAAGCCGCACTACCTGATGGGCGTCGGCACCCCCGAAGACCTGGTGGCCGGGGTTGCATCGGGAGTCGACATGTTTGACTGCGTCATGCCGACGCGCAATGCGCGCAACGGCTGGCTGTTCACCCGCTTTGGCGACGTGAAGATCAAGAATGCGTCGCACAAGGCCAGCCTGCGCCCGCTCGACGAAAACTGCGGCTGCTATACATGTCGCAACTTCACGCGTGGCTACCTGCACCATCTGCACCGCGTCGGCGAAATCCTCGGCGCGCAGCTCAATACGATTCACAACCTCTACTACTACCTCGAGTTGATGAGCGAGATTCGCGAGGCGGTCGAGACGCACGCCTTCACGGCGTTCCGACAGCGCTTCCACGCGGATCGTCAGCGCGGCGCCTGATAAACAGACGCCGCGCCACTCAGCGAGGCCGGCGCTGCGGGGCACCGGCAAACTCCACGCAACTTACACGACAGTCTCCGGATAAGGCGCGAGCGCTTTCATATCGAGCCTCACGCCGCTGAAGACGGTGCCGCCGCCGCGCAAGGTCACGATCAGCCGCCGCAGATCCGCGTTGCCGAACGTCTGCCTGTCGATCCGACAAGCCCTGCTCGCGCGTTTGCTATCGTCGATCCGCTCACATGTCTGCAGAAGCTGGCCATCGGGAGTCGACACGGATAGCTCGGTGCGACCCTTGCCGCAGGAGCGCATCACGGAGAGAAAACGCTTCTCGGACGCGAATCCATCGCCAGCATGGATCTCGCAACGATGCCCAACGCCGTTCCGATCGCAGTTAAAGATATTTTGACGGTCGTTGGACACGCCGGACAACAGGTTCATGTTGATCTGACCCTGCGCGCGCGAGGCGCTCACTGTGACGACCCAACGCCTTGAGGCAGCGCAATGCGGACCCGGTTGAGGGTCCCCCGCGCGCCATCGAGCGTCAGCGTCGTGCCGTTTTCCTTGCGCACCTCATTCCCCGATAACGCCTGCACCTGCATACGGAGCACACGCGGGCACGGCCTCCCCGAGACGAGGTAGTCCTCTGCGAGATTCCTGCGGTCGGGGTGTCGGCAGCGGGTCTGGCCGCGCCGCGGAGCGGCCGGGGCCGGGAACGCAAACTCCGTCGGAGCCGCTCGCTCGTTCGCCCCTGCGCGGCTCACCCGCATGGCGACGGGCGGGTCGAACGGTGCGCCCGGGCCCGTGTAGTGACGGGGATCATGGATCGTTCGCACCACGGAGTCTTCGAGCACCACACGGATGCGCCTGGGCGCTCCGGCGGCGGACAGCAACGGATCGGACGCCATCGCGCCCAGGTGGGGAAAAAGGCATGCGCCAAAGAGTGATTCAGGGCGAGCGGACTCGCGGCCACGCTATAGATCAACATAAGGGACTTCAGAGGAATCTGAAAACCCAAAGTACGCTCCGAGGCACGCCCTGGCTGTCACATTCCGGCTGATGCACTGCCGCATGCCGTCGCGCGCGCGAAATCTGCAAGCGCAGCATTCACTCGCGCCTCACGATTGCGCGCCAAACCCCGCCGCAGAGCGGCCTGCGGGCGAACGTGGCGCGCCGGCCTCGGCCGAACAGCCAGCGTGATTGCCCCCCCACCGGGAGTGGTAGAATGCACGGCTAATTTCAGCATCGATTGATGGAGACCTGAGTGTTTATTTCGAATGCGTACGCGCAAGGCATTACCGGTGGCGGCACCGAGTCCAGCCTGATGACGTTCCTGCCGCTGCTGCTGATGTTCGCGGTGCTCTACTTCATCATGATCCGCCCGCAAATGAAGCGTCAGAAAGAGCATCGCAATATGCTCTCGGCCATGGCAAAGGGCGATGAAGTCATCACCGGCGGCGGCCTCGTGGGCAAGGTGTCGAAGGTCGGCGAAGCTTATGTCGGTGTCGAAATCGCCGATGGCGTCGAAATCACCGTGCAAAAGGCATCCGTCACGACCATCCTGCCCAAGGGCACGATCAAGTCGCTGTGAACGCGCAACCACGCTCGTGACTGACGACGGCCGCGCTCCGGCGCGGCCGCTCGCGCCCGGCCCCCTCCGCCCTGAACCCTCCCGTTGGGCCATCCCATGAACCGCTATCCCCTTTGGAAATACCTCGTCATGCTGGTGGCCCTCGCCATCGGCCTGCTCTATACGCTGCCCAACTTCTTCGGCGAAGCGCCGGCGGTGCAGATTTCGAGCGGCAAGGCGACGGCCAAGGTCGATTCGAGCGTGCTGCAGAAGGTCGAGGACACGCTGTCCGCGAACCAGATCCACTCCGACGACATCACCTTCGATAACAGCGCGACGTCCGCCAGCATCCGCGTACGTCTCGTGTCGACCGACGAGCAATTGCACGCACGCGACGTGCTCGGCAAGGCGCTCAACCTCGACCAGAACGACCCGACCTACGTGGTCGCGCTGAACCTGCAGAGCAAGTCGCCGAAATGGCTGACCGCGCTGCACGCATTGCCGATGTACCTCGGTCTCGATCTGCGCGGCGGCGTGCACTTCCTGCTCCAGGTCGACATGGAAGGTGCGCTCGCCAAACGTCTCGACGCCGATGCAACCGATGCCCGCAACGCCTTGCGCGACAAGGAAATTCGCGATGGCGGTGTGAATCGAGTCGACGACTCCGTGGTGATCGATTTTGCCGATGCACAGAGCGCCGAACAGGCGCGCACCCTGCTCACCGACCGCGTGACCGAACTCCAGTGGGCGACGCGTCCGAGCGGCCAGGGCGGCGTTCAGGCCGTCGGCACGTTCTCGCCGGCCGCGATACGCACGGTGCAGGAAAACGCGCTCAAACAGAATATGTCGACGCTGCACAATCGCGTCAACGAACTCGGCGTCGCGGAACCGGTGATCCAGCAGCAAGGTCCAGAACGCATCGTCGTCGAACTGCCGGGCGTGCAGGACACCGCGAAGGCCAAGAGCATCATCGGCCGTACCGCGACGCTCGAAGCACGGCTCGCCGATCCGAACATGCTCCACCCGAGCCCGACCGATCCGGTGCCCCCGGGCGATCAGCTGTTCACGCAAGGCAACAGTGCGCCGGTGATGCTCAAGAAGCAGGTCATCTTCACCGGCGACCAGATCACCGATGCCGGCGCGACGTTCGACGAACATCAACGCCCGGCCGTCAAGATTCGCCTGAATTCGGCCGGTGGACGGGTCCTGCGCGACATCTCGCGGGACAACATCGGCAAGCCGATGGCGATCGTGCTGTTCGAGCGCGGCAGCGGCGAAGTGCTGACTGTGGCAACGATTCAGTCCGAACTCGGCGAAAGCTTCCAGATCACAGGCGCGGCCTCGACCGAAGCGGCCAACGACCTCGCGCTGCTGTTGCGCGCAGGTTCGCTGGCGGCGCCGATGAACATCATCGAGGAACGCACGATCGGCCCGAGCCTCGGCGCAGACAACATTCGCAAGGGCTTCGACTCGGTCAAGTATGGCTTCGCCGCGATCACGATCTTCATGGTCGCGTACTACATGCTGTTCGGTGCGTTCTCAGTGATTTCGCTGTCGGTCAACCTGCTGTTGCTGGTGGCGATGCTCTCGCTGCTGCAGGCGACGCTGACGCTGCCGGGTATCGCCGCTATTGCGCTCGCGCTCGGTATGGCGATCGACTCGAACGTGCTGATCAACGAGCGGATCCGTGAAGAACTGCGGCGCGGCGCGGCGCCGCAGATGGCCATCTCGGAAGGCTTCCGGCATGCATGGGGCACGATTCTGGACTCGAACGTGACGACCCTGATCGCCGGCGTCGCCCTGCTGGCATTCGGCTCCGGCCCGGTGCGCGGCTTTGCGATCGTCCACTGTATCGGCATCCTGACCTCGATGTTCTCGGCCGTGTTCTTCTCGCGCGGTCTCGTGAACCTCTGGTACGGCGGCAAGAAGCGCCTCAAGTCGCTCGCGATCGGCCAGGTCTGGCGTCCGGATGGCGCGACCCCGACCATCGACCAGCTCGAGGACGATACCGGTGTCGAAGTCGCCGACGAAGTGGTCGACCAGCGCAATCGCCCGGTCAAGCGTGCCGCACCCGCAGCAGCAGGGGCGAAGAACGCCGCGGCAACCAAGAGCGGCACGGCAGGTAACAACGGCAGCAACGTGCCGACCCCGCCGCGTGCGCCCAACGCCAAGCGCTGAACTGGAGCTTCATCATGGAATTTTTCCGCATCCGTAAAGATGTACCGTTCATGCGCCACGCGCTGGTGTTCAACGCCGTTTCGTTGATCACCTTCTTGCTGGCCGTGTTCTTCCTGTTCCATCGCGGGCTGCATCTGTCGATCGAATTCACCGGCGGCACCGTGCTCGAAGTGCAGTACCCGCACGTGGCGCAGACCGACCCGATCCGCCAGACACTCGACAAGCTGAACTACAGCGATGCGCAGGTCGCGAACTTCGGTTCGTCCAATAGTGTGATCATCCGCCTGCCACTCAAGGGCGGTCTGTCGTCGGCACAGCAGAGCGACCAGGTGATGGCCGGGCTGAGCCAACAGGACAGCACCGCGAAGCTCCAGCGTGTCGAGTTCGTCGGCCCGCAGGTCGGCAAGGAACTCGCGACCAACGGCCTGCTTGCACTGGCCTGCGTCGTGATCGGCATCGTGATCTACCTGTCGTTCCGCTTCGAGTGGAAGTACGCGGTGGCCGGCGTGATCGCGAACTTGCACGACGTCGTGATCATCCTCGGCTTCTTCGCCTTCTTTCAGTGGGAGTTCTCACTGTCGGTGCTGGCCGCGGTGCTCGCGGTGCTTGGCTATTCGGTCAACGAGTCGGTCGTGATCTTCGACCGGATTCGCGAGACCTTCCGCCGGCAGCGCAAGATGAGCGTGACTGAAGTGATCAACCACGCCATCACGAGCACGATGTCGCGGACCATCATCACCCACGGCTCCACGCAGATGATGGTGTTGTCGATGTTCCTGTTCGGTGGTCCGTCGCTGCACTACTTCTCACTCGCGCTGACGATCGGGATCTTGTTCGGTATCTACTCGTCGGTGTTCGTCGCCGCGGCGCTCGCGATGTGGCTCGGCGTCAAGCGTGAAGACCTGATCAAGCAGACCGTGACCAAGCACGATCCGAACGACCCGAACGCAGGTGCGCAGGTTTAAGCACACGAAGGGTTGGAGCGAAAAAAAGGCCGGGTTCGAATATTCGAACCCGGCCTTTTGCTTTTGAGGCGCCGGTGACAAAACCGCGCAATGCCTGATCGTCCGATCGTCGGCGTGCCCTACTTCGCGACGACTAGGTGGAACTTGATCACCACGTCGTCCGCGATTCCCCGTGTATCGACGCCAACGCCCTGGCCGATGCCGAAACGGTGGCGGCGAATCGGCAGGCTGCCGTCCAGCACGCGTGAATGAGCCTGCTCCGTGACGCTGACGGGCACGATCACATCCTGCGTCTTGCCCCGGATCGTCAACCGGCCCGTCACGCTGTATTTGCCGCCACCCGCCGGAACGATGGCCGATGAGACGAAGCGCGCGCTCGGATAGTCCGCCACGTCGAACCATGCCTTGCCCTGCACCTGCTCGTTGAGGCTCGACTCGCCGAGGTCGAAGCTGCTCATGTCGACGCTCACTCGTGCACTGCCGCTCGCGGGCCGCGCCGGGTCGAAGACCACTTGCGCGTCGAAGTGCCCGAACTTACCGTCCAACGGCACATGCATCTGCCTCACCGTCGCAACGATCGAACTCTGCTGAGCATCGACCTGTGCGAAGGCCGGCCCACTCAATGACAGGGCCACGGCAACCGTGGTCGCGCCGGCCAGTTGCCTCAACACGGCCGGGATCGGAAAAATCATCATGCAATGCCTTGAAATAGCTCGCCATGACGGCGAGGTGGGCGGATCGTAGCGTATCCGACGCTCGCTCGCAGGCTTGCGGCCTTCACCTGCGACGAGGAGCCAGAAGCGGTCTTCTTATACCGCGCTTTCATGCCATCGCTCACACTGTCTTTCCCGAGATTTCATGACCTGCGTTCTCTGGCAACTGAAGGATGAAGCGCAACGAACACATTGCCAGCATCCCCACTAGCACAAAAGCGGGCCAGAAGTCAGATGCGACCAGTTGTGCATGTCCCTGGACAAAACTCGAAGCCTGCAAGGCGAACGCGCCGATGGTCACCCCCATGCCCAGTGAAAGTTGCTGGACCGCGCTCGCGATGCTCGACGCCTGGCTCACATCGGCGTGTTCGACATCCGCATAGGAAATCGCGTTGAGACTGGTGAACTGAAGCGAACGGAATACACCGCCAAACAGAAGAGTCAGCACGATGGCCGGATGCGGCGTATGAATCGTAAAGAATGCAATCGCCACCAGCGAGGCAGACGCGAAAGCGAGGTTCGACTTGAGCACCGTCCTGAAACCGAAGCGCCGGAGAATCTTGCGCGAAATCGTCTTCATGCACATCGAACCGGCGGCCGCTGAACACGTCAGCAAACCCGACTGGAACGGCGTCATGCCAAAGCCCAGCTGGAGGAAAAGCGGCAGCAGAAACGGCAGCGCACCGATCCCTGCGCGAAACAGCGAACCCCCGAGCACGCCGACCCTGAACGTCTGGATGCGGAACAACTCGAGCCGCAACAAGGGATGGGCAGCGCGCCGTGCGTGCTGGTAATAAAGCACCAGGGCTGCCACGCCGATCGCCATACAGCCGAACGAAACACGCGCCGAGACCAGATGCCGCCCCGCGGTCGCCAGGCCCAGCATGGCCAGGCTCAGCCCCACCGCGGACAAGAGAAAACCGAGCCAGTCGAGCGGCGGCACGCGATCGACCCGAAGATTCTCGATAAAGCGTGTCGCGAGATAGATGCCCAATATGCTGATCGGGATGTTGATAAAGAAAATCCAGCGCCAGTTCAGGTAGGTCGTGATCAGGCCACCGAGCGGCGGCCCAATGATCGGCCCGATCAGCGCGGGTATCGTCAGGTAGTTAAGGGCCTGGACGAGTTCGGTTTTCGAGACGCTGCGCAGGATCACCATGCGGCCGACGGGCACCATCATCGCGCCGCCCATGCCTTGCAGGAAGCGCGCGGCAACGAAGGAACCGAGCGAACTCGACAGGCCGCACAGGATCGAGCCTCCCATGAAAACCGCGATCGCGGCCCGGAAAATGGTCCTTGCGCCGAAGCGGTCGGCCATCCAGCCCGAGACGGGAATGAAAACTGCGAGGCTGACCAGATACGAGGTCAGGGCGAGCTTGAGCGCGATGGGACTTTCGCCGAGATCGGTTGCAATCATCGGCAACGACGTCGCAATGACAGTCGAGTCCATTTGCTCCATAAAGAGCGCACACGCTACGATAAGGGGAATAAGTACGGTACGGGAAACCACTGGATCGCGTGTTTTGAAAACAGGGAAATCGGTTGTCGCAGTTAATCGTTGACAAGTCAACAAGCGGCGCCAAGTATAGGCCTATCCGGGCTAGATCGTCGTGCCCCGCAATGCCCCGCGCCTTTGGTACCATGGTGTGCGGTCAAGCCAGTGCATACGTCACCGTCCCCCGGCTCACGCGTCACCCCTCGCGAACCCATGGAACAAGACAAATACGTCGCATGCGAAGTCTGCGACACCGTGCACCACAAGCAGCACCTCGCGGGCCTCGCCACGGCCCGCTGCACGCGTTGTGGCTCGACGCTGTATCGTCACGTCGGCCTGCGCTCGGCCGACCGCCAATTGGCGATCGCATTCGGCGCGCTGATTGTGTTTCTAATCGCCAATGCCTTTCCGATCGTCGAACTCGAAACCAACGGACTGACCACACGCACCACGCTGATCGAGGCGATCATCAACCTGGTCAACGGTGACCGAACCCTGATCGCTGTCATGGTCGGCTTTGCGACCATCGTGTTTCCGCTGACCGAGATGGTGGCCCTCATCTATCTGCTGCTGCCCCTGCGTTTTGGCCAGAAAGCCCGTGGCTTCGACATCGTGCTACGCGCAGTCCAGGCTGTGCGACCGTGGGGCATGATCGAAGTGTTCATGCTGGGCGTACTCATCACCGTGGTCAAGATGACCAGCATCGCGCGCGTCATTCCGGAGATCGCGCTCTTCGCGTTCGGTGTCTTGAGTTTTCTGATTGCCGCGCTGGTCTCGTTCAATCCGCGTGACCTCTGGGATCTCGCCGACGACACGCTGGTGCGGCTCACGGCCATGCGCCTGCATGCGGCGCGCGTTCACAGCAGTATCCCTGCAGCGGCTGGCGGCGCGTCCACCGGAGCAAGCCACGCGGTGAATAGCACAGCGGGCTCTGTCGGCGCTGCCTCTGCGCCGGCTCATTCGACTCACCCGGCTACCACCGCGCCTCCGGGCGTGGAGGGCCGGCCCGTCCCCCCTCCCTCGACGAGGCAGCCATGACGGAGCCGACCGTACCCCGAACCACCACGACCGCAGCGCCCGCGACGGACGCACTGGAAGACGTCGTACCCCATGCAACCGAGCGGGGCGACGCCACCGTCACGGGCGATCCCCAAGGCAAGCGAGGCCGTTCCCTGCGCGAGCGGATGCGTCGCACGCCGCGGCCGCCCGAGGCACCGCCCGGACCGATCACGCACTACGTTACGGCCCGTAGCCTCGGCATGGTCTCGTGCCACGCGTGCGGCATGCTGAACCGGCACGTGCCCAGCGCGGCGACTGAGCGTTGCCGGCGCTGCAACTCGGTCCTTCACACGCGCAAGCCCGACAGCCTCACCCGCACCTGGGCACTGCTGATCGCCGCAGCGATCATGTACCTGCCCGCGAACCTGCTGCCCGTGATGCACACCGTGTCGCTGTTCGGCGATGAGGACGATACGATCATGAGCGGCATCGTCTACTTCTGGACCTCGGGCTCCTGGCCACTCGCGATCATCGTGTTCATTGCCAGCTTCATGGTGCCGATGCTCAAGCTCGTCGTCTTGTGCCTGCTCGCCGGCACCTCGCAGGCCGGCTCACGCTGGCGGCCCCTCCAGCGCACGCGCCTCTTCCGGCTTGTGGAGTTCATCGGCCGATGGTCGATGCTCGACGTCTTCGTCGTCACGCTGACCGTCGCGCTGGTGCATTTCCAATCACTCGCGACGATTTATGCAGGACCCGGCGCCATCGCATTCGGCATGGTCGTGGTGCTGACCATGCTGGCCTCACAACAATTCGACCCCCGGCTGATTTGGGACACTATCGAGAACTCAGGACAACACCATGACTAACGGCGAGCGCCGCGATCCGCCCGAACCCGACGTTCCGCCGCCGCTGCCCGGCGATGTACCTGAGCCTGTCGTGCAGCGCCGGCGCCGCTGGCTGCCGTCACTGGTCTGGCTGATTCCGCTGCTGGCGGCGGTGATCGGCATCACGCTCGCCATCAAGACGGTCGCCGACCGCGGCCCGACGATCACCATCAGTTTCCTGAGTGCCGAAGGCATTGATGCGGGCAAGACCCAGGTTAAGTACAAGAACGTCAACATCGGCGAGGTCAAGCGGATCACGCTTGCACCGGATCGCTCGCACGTGCTGATCGAAGTCGAGCTGACCAAGCAGGCAGAGAATTTTGCGGTCTCCGACACCCGCTTCTGGGTAGTCCGGCCGCGCGTCGCGGCCAGCGGCGTGTCCGGTCTGTCGACCTTGCTGTCGGGCTCGTATATCGGTGTCGATGCAGGGAAGTCACATGAGGAGCGTCGCGAATTCGCTGGCCTTGAAACACCGCCCGCCGTGACCGGCGACCAGAAGGGGCGCCAGTTTGTCTTGCGCGGTGATTCGCTCGGCTCGCTCGATATCGGCTCACCGGTATTCTATCGTCGGGTGACGGTGGGCCAGGTGGTGGGCTTCGACCTCAACCGCGATGGCAGCGGTGTGACAGTCCGCGTGTTCGTCAACGCGCCGTATGACCAGTACGTGCGCAGCAATACGCGTTTCTGGCAGGCCAGCGGGATCGATGTGCGACTCGATGCGAACGGCATCAAGCTCGATACGCAGTCGCTCGCGGCGATCCTAGCCGGCGGCGTCGCCTTCCAGTCGCCCCCCAGCCAGGCCTCCGGCGATGCGACCGGTGAGAACACCTCATACCGGCTCGCGGCCGATGAGCCTGACGCGATGCGGGACCCCGATGGCGTGCCCACTCGCGTCGTGATGCGATTCAACCAGTCGCTGCGCGGACTGCAACCCGGCGCGCCGGTCGACTTCCGCGGCATCACGCTCGGCAAGGTGGTCTCGATCGGTATCGAATACGACCGCACGACCAAGACGATCTCAATGCCAGTCGCTGTCGACTTATATCCGTTACGGCTCGGTGCACACTTCAACGCCGACAACCCCGGCACCGAGGCCGGTCGCGAACGGCTTTCCGCGATGGTTCGCCATGGTCTGCGGGCCCAGTTGCGCAGCGGCAACCTGCTGACCGGCCAGCTCTACATCGCCCTCGACTTCTTCCCGCGTGTTCCACCGGCGGCGCTCGACTACACCAAGGATCCGGTCGAATTGCCGACGACGCCGAGCACGCTCGACGAACTTCAACAACAGGTCGCCGACATCGCCGCCAAGCTCGGCAAGGTGCCGTTCGACCAGATCGGCAACAACCTGAACGAGACCCTCAAGAACGCCAACGCCCTGTTCGCGCAACTGAACACCGAGATCGGGCCGGAAGCCAAGCAGACCCTCGACGAAGCACAGAAGACCTTCAAATCCGCGAACCAGGTCCTGCAGTCCGACTCGCCGCTGCAAACCGATGTGAGCCAGGCGGTGCAGGAACTAAACCGGACGATGCAGTCGCTCAATGCGCTCGCGGACTATCTGGAACGTCACCCTGAATCGCTCTTGCGGGGCAAACCCGAGGATCAACAACTGGAACAAAAACCATGATGCCGATTCAATCGACGCGCCTCAGGACGCTCGCGGCCTACGCGGTCAGCGCCGCGGCGCTGCTCCTGGCGGGCTGCGCGGCCACGCCGCCCGACCACTTCTATACGCTGAGCGGCCGTGAGGGCGCGACGATCTATCACCCGTCGGCCGCCGAAGCCGCGCCGTTCTACATCGAGGTGACCGATGCGACGATCCCCGACGACGTGGCACGCGAGCAGATGGTGCTCGACCTCGGCGATGGCCGCGTCACCGTGGTCGAACACCAGCGTTGGATCGGGCCTTTGTCGACCGAGATCTCGCATTCGGTGTCGGACTACCTGACCCGGTCGCTGCATACGATCGACGTGTTCCGCTCGTCGTATCCGTCCCATCTGCCGGTGTACCGGGTCTCGATGAATGTGCGGCGTTTTGTCTCCGTGCCCTCCCAGAGCACCGCGATCGACATGGTCTGGACGGTGCGGCGTTCGGATTCGCAGAACTCACAGGACGGAGCGGTCGTCACATGCCGCTCAGTCGTGAGCGAGCAGATCGGCTCGGGCTATGACGCGATTGCGCAGGGTCACCGGCGCGGACTCCAGCAGATCGCCGCCGACATCGGCGGCGTGATCACCACGCTCAACGACGCACCGTCGATGCCCGCTCCGGCCGCCAAACCCACGGCGCCCGCCGGCAAAGGCAAGCCGCCGGTCGTGGCGGCGATGCCCGCACCGCCGATGGTGCCCTGCCCCTGATCGGTCTCGCATGAATGCAAAAAAGCCCCGCTCGCGCGGGGCTTTTTTTTGGCAATCTTCAACTCACGCAGCGCATTCGAGACGTCAGATCCGTGCAGCGAGTTCCGCCGCCTTGCCGATATACGAACTGGGCGTCATCACGAGCAAACGCTGCTTCGCCTCCTCCGGAATAGCGAGACCGCGCACGAAGGTCTGCAGCGCTTCGCGCGTAATGCCCTTGCCGCGTGTGAGTTCCTTGAGCTGTTCATACGGATTCTCAATGCCATAACGGCGCATCACCGTCTGTACCGGCTCCGCCAACACTTCCCAGCAATTGTCGAGATCCTCGGCGAGCCGCGCAGGATTGACCTCGAGCTTGTCGAGACCGCGCAGGCAGGAGTCATAGGCGAGCAATGCGTAACCGAAGGCGACACCGATATTGCGGAGCACCGTCGAGTCGGTTAGATCGCGCTGCCAGCGCGAGACCGGCAGCTTTTCCGAGAGGTGATGCAGCAGTGCATTGGCGAGGCCGAGATTGCCTTCGGAGTTTTCGAAGTCGATCGGGTTGACCTTGTGCGGCATGGTCGATGAGCCAATCTCGCCGGCCTTCAGACGCTGCTTGAAATAGCCGACCGAGATATAGCCCCAGACGTCGCGGTTCAAATCGAGCAGCATCGTGTTCGCCCGCGCGACGGCATCGAACAACTCGGCCATATAGTCGTGCGGTTCGATCTGGATCGTATAGGGATTGAACGTCAGGCCGAGCCGCTGCTCGACAACTTCCTGCGAGAACGCTTCCCAGTCGAGCTCCGGATAGGCGCTCATGTGGGCGTTGTAGTTGCCGACCGCGCCATTCATCTTGCCGAGCAGGGGCACGTCGGCGATGCGCTCGATCGCGCGCGTCAGGCGCGCGGCCACGTTGGCGAGCTCCTTGCCGAGCGTGGTCGGGCTCGCCGGCTGGCCGTGCGTGCGCGACAGCATCGGCACCGTCGCGTGTTCGTGCGCGAGTGCGACGAGCTTGTCCTTGAGTTTGCGCAGCGCGGGCAGCATCACATGCTCGCGCGCGCCCTTGAGCATCAGGCCATGCGAGGTGTTGTTGATGTCTTCCGAGGTGCAGGCGAAGTGAATGAACTCGCTGGCGCGCTCGAGTTCCACGCTGCCCTTGACCGACTCCTTGAGCCAGTATTCGACAGCCTTCACGTCATGGTTGGTCACGCGCTCGATGTCCTTGATGCGCGCCGCGTCCTCAGTCGAGAAGCGGTCGACCAGGTCGAGCAAATACGCTTCGGCGTCGGCCGAGAAGCGCGGTACCTCGGCCAGGCCGGCATGCGAGAGCGCGATCAGCCAGTTGACTTCGACCTGCACACGATGACGCATGAAGGCAGCTTCGGACAGCCAGTCGCGCAGCGCTTCGGTCTTCGACGCATAGCGGCCGTCGAGCGGCGACAACGCAGTCAGGGCGAGCAGGGATTCAGGACGGAGTTCGGACATGATCGGCTTGAGCTAGAAGACCGGCGGCGCGGCGGCACACCTCGGGGCATGCGGCGCCTGAGCACCGCCTGGCATCCGTTGTTGGCGCGCGGCAACGTGGCGGCGGTCGGAAAGTCGGAAAGTAACCCACGATTTTACCATCGGCGCTCGCACTTCCTGCCGGACTTCCCGTCACCCCTCCTAATGCCGCTGCGCCCACGCTCCGCGCAATGCACGCACGATCTGCTTCGAAACGCGCTCGAAGTGGATTGGAAACCAGTTAGAAAAGGGTTCGAAGCTGGTTAGAAGCGGGTTAGAAACGAACTCAAAGCGGGTTCAAAGCGGGTTCAAAGCGGGTTCAAGCGATGCTGTCCAGGTGTGCAAGTACTAACGCGCAGCGTCGCGCCAGTCGTCAGGAATTCGTGTTGTAATCCTTCTCCAGTGCCCATGCGTTAACCACGCGTCGCTTACCCCCTACAGGTCAAAAAAGAACGCAATGATGAAACTCATCGGTTCGCTGAGCAGCCCCTACGTGCGTAAGGTTCGTGTCGTCATGGCTGAAAAGAAGATCGATTATCAGTTCGTAATCGAGAACGTCTGGGCGCCCGATACCACGATCGACGAATTCAACCCGCTCGGCAAGATTCCCTGCCTCGTCATGGAAGATGGCGAAGCGGTGTTCGATTCACGGGTGATCTGTGAGTACGTCGATACCTTGACCCCGGTCGGCAAGCTGATCCCGCCGGCCGGACGCGAACGCGCCGAAGTACGCTGCTGGGAAGCGCTCGGCGACGGTGTCTGCGACGCCGCCACGCTGATCCGCCAGGAAACTATGCTGCGCGAACCGGCCCAGCGCAGCGACAGTTGGGTCGCCCGCCAGACCCGCAAGGTCGAACACGGCATCGCCGCGATGGCCAAGGGCCTGGGAGAAAACGCCTGGTGCGCGTCGAATCATCAGACGCTTGCCGATATCGCGGTCGGCTGCGCACTGGGTTATGTGAGCTTCCGGATGCCCGAGATCGAATGGCGCGAAACCTATCCGAACCTCGCCCGGCTTTTTGACAAGCTCATGCAGCGGCCGTCGTTTGCCGAGACAGTGCCGCAGGGTTGAGCGATTAGCGGGAGCTGGGGTGGCGGCGCTGGAGAGCCGCCGCCGCTTGCCGATTTGCGCTCGCAGTCAACTACGTGCGGTGCTCCGCCTGAAGCTAGACCGCGGCCGCGATCGCGGTCGATGCCACCAGGCCGGCCAGGTCGCTGCCCGAGCGCTCGATGATGCCACCGCCCAGACAGACCTCGCCGTCATACAACACCGCGGACTGGCCGGGCGTCACCGCCCACTGCGCGTCGGCAAAGCCCAGGGCGAAGCCGCCCTCGGGCGATGCACGGAGCACGGTGCACGGCGCATCGGCCTGCCGGTAGCGCGTCTTCGCGGCGATGTGAGCGCCTTCGGCCGGTGGCACGCCGGCCACCCAACTGGCGTCGATCGCTTCGAGCGCGGGTGCAGCGAGCCAGGGGTGATCGTGCCCTTGCACCACATACAGCGTATTCGTATCCATCGCCTTGCGCGCCACGAACCACGGTTCGCCGCTGCCGTCGCGGCTGCCGCCCAGACCGATTCCCTTGCGCTGGCCCAGCGTATAGAAGGCCAGCCCGATGTGCTCGCCGATCACTTTGCCGTCGGGCGTCTTCATCGGTCCCGGCTGCGTCGGGAGATAGCGGTTGAGGAACTCGCGGAAAGGGCGTTCGCCGATAAAACAAATCCCGGTCGAGTCCTTCTTCTTCGCATTCGGCAAGCCGATCTGCTCGGCGATCCGCCGCACTTGCGTCTTCGGCATTTCCCCGAGCGGAAACATCGTGCGCGACAACTGATGCTGGTTCAGCCGGTGCAGGAAATAGCTCTGATCCTTGCTGAGATCGGTCGCCTTGAGCAACTCGACACGGCCGTCGCTTCCAACCTCCCGCACGCGCGCATAGTGGCCCGTGGCGATGCGGTCGGCGCCGAGCGCAAACGCGTGGTCGAGGAAGGCCTTGAACTTGATCTCGGCGTTGCACAGCACGTCGGGGTTCGGCGTGCGGCCGGCCGAGTATTCGCGCAGGAACTCGGCGAACACCCGGTCTTTGTATTCGGCCGCAAAATTGACCGCCTCGATGTCGATACCGATCAGGTCGGCCACCGAGACCACGTCGATCCAGTCTTCCCGGGTCGAGCAGTACTCGCTGTCGTCGTCGTCTTCCCAGTTCTTCATGAACAGGCCGACCACCTCGTAGCCCTGCTCTTTGAGCAGCCACGCCGTGACCGACGAGTCGACGCCGCCGGACATGCCCACCACCACTTTTTGCTTCGCCATATGCTTGCAGATTCCGCGTGCGGCACGCCGGGCTGGGTGCCCGCGACCATCCGGAATTTTCCTTCAGAATTCAATCACTTCGCATTTTACCGTCAAGGGGCCGCGCGCGCTTTCGAGCGCGTCGGGGCGCTCTCGCGTCGCGGACGAAAAATTGGCTTTTCGGCCATATCGCGCGCACGCCCCTCTTTCTGTACAGTGGGCCTGTCCGTTCGTCCCCGGCCCCGGGGTCGGTACTGACTGCCGCGCAGGCGGTGCTCGGGTACAGTGTGGCAGCCAGAGGTTTCACGGTCCCGTCGGGGCGGTTGTGCCGCCGTTGCGTGGGCGTCCGAAAACAAGAAGGAGAACGCAATGCGAATTGGCATACCCGCCGAAGTGCGGGACGGGGAAACGCGCGTCGCGGCGACACCGGAAACGGTTAAGCGCCTGATCGCCGCCCACCACCAGGTGCTGTTCGAAGCCGGCGCCGGTGCTCACGCTTTCTTTCCGGACGCCGCCTATCAGGCGATGGGCGCGGAGATCGTCGACACGGCGGCCGCGCTGGGCGCGGAGATTGTCCTCAAGGTTCGGGCACCGCTCGATCGCGAGTTGCCCTTGTTCGCGCGGGGCGCCGTGCTGGTCGGCATGCTCGACCCGTTTGACGCCGAGCAGGCCGCTCGCCTCGCGGCAGCAGGCCTCACGGCCTTTGCACTCGAGTCGGCGCCACGCACGACGCGCGCGCAAAGCCTCGATGTCCTGTCTTCACAGGCCAATATTGCGGGCTATCGCGCCGTGCTGATGGCCGCCGAACTGTATCCGCGTTTCATGCCGATGCTGATGACCGCCGCGGGGACCGTCAAGGCGGCCCGCGTCGTGGTGCTCGGCGCAGGTGTCGCCGGGCTCCAGGCGATTGCGACGGCCAAGCGGCTGGGCGCGGTGATCGAAGCATCCGACGTGCGTCCCGCGGTGAAAGAGCAGATTGAATCGCTCGGCGCGAAGTTCATCGACGTGCCTTACGAAACGGATGAAGAACGCGAAGCGGCGGTAGGCGTAGGGGGCTATGCACGCCCGATGCCCGAAAGCTGGCTCAAGCGGCAAGCCGTGCAGGTTCACGAGAGGCTCAAGCTGGCCGATATCGTGATCTCGACCGCCTTGATTCCCGGCCGCCCGGCCCCGACGCTGATCCAGGAAGAAACCGTCCAGGCCATGAAACCGGGTTCGGTGATCATCGATCTCGCGGCCGGCCGTGGCCCTGAGCAAGCGCACGGGCGCGGCGGCAACTGTCCGCTCACCGAGACCGACAAGACAGTGGTCCGGCACGGCGTGCAGATCGTCGGGCACACCAACCTGCCTGCCACCGTGGCGTCCGACGCCTCGTCGCTCTATGCCCGTAACCTGTTCGATTTCCTCAAGCTGATCGTCGACGCCGACGGCAAGCTGGTAATCGACCTCAACGACGATATCGTCGCCGCGACCCTGCTCGCGCGCGACGGCGAAGTCATCCGCAACGCGCGACGCGCCTGACGAGGATCGGAAATGGAACTGGTCAATCATTTGATTGTGTTCGTGCTGGCCGTCTATGTCGGCTATCACGTGGTCTGGACGGTCACGCCCGCGCTGCATACGCCGCTGATGGCGGTCACCAATGCGATCTCGGCTATCGTGATCGTCGGTGCAATGCTCGCGGCTGCGCTGACGGTCAGCCCGGCAGGCAAGATTTTCGGCACGATCGCCGTGCTGCTCGCGGCGATCAATGTGTTCGGCGGCTTCCTGGTCACGCGCCGCATGCTCGAGATGTTCCGCAAGAAAACCCCGAAGAAAGATGCGCCGGCCGCTGCGGGGGCCGCGAAATGAGCTACGAAGTCGTCACCCTCCTCTATCTGGTCGCCTCGGTCTGTTTCATTCAGGCGCTCAAGGGTCTCTCGCATCCCACCACGGCGCGGCGCGGCAATGTGTTCGGCATGAGCGGCATGCTCATCGCGGTGCTCACGACCCTCGCCCTGATCTATAACCGCGCGAGCGAAATGCAGTTGCCCCTCGGCACCGGGCTCGGCCTGTTGCTCGGTGCACTCGTGATCGGTGGCACGATCGGCGCGTTCGTGGCGAACCGCGTCGAGATGACCAAGATGCCCGAACTGGTCGCGGCGATGCATTCGCTGATCGGCCTGGCGGCGGTCTGTATCGCGTATGCCGTGGTGTCCGAGCCCTCGGCTTTCGGTCTGGCGCCGCAGGGCGATCCGACGCTGCCGTATGGCAATCGGGTCGAACTGTTTATCGGTACCTTCGTGGGCGCCATCACCTTCTCGGGCTCGGTGATCGCTTTCGGCAAGCTGTCGGGCAATTACAAATTCAGGCTGTTCAAGGGCGCGCCGGTGATCTATCCGGGGCAGCACCTGATCAACCTGATGCTCGCGATTGCGATGGTCGGCTTCGGCATCATCTTCTTCATCTCGCAATCGTGGCTGCCCTTCATCATCATGACGCTGATCGCGTTTGCGCTCGGCGTGCTGATCATCATCCCGATCGGCGGGGCCGACATGCCCGTTGTCGTGTCGATGCTGAACTCGTATTCGGGCTGGGCCGCAGCCGGCATCGGCTTCTCGCTGAACAACTCGATGCTGATCGTGGCAGGCTCACTGGTCGGCTCATCGGGCGCGATTCTTTCGTACATCATGTGCAAGGCGATGAACCGCTCGTTCTTCAATGTCCTGCTGGGTGGCTTCGGAGGGGAAGCGGCGGCCGCCGGTGGCCCTGCCGCCGAGCAGCGGCCGGTGAAGTCGGGCTCGCCTGACGATGCAGCGTTCATGCTCAGCAATGCGGAAACCGTGGTGATCGTGCCGGGTTATGGTCTCGCAGTCGCACGGGCGCAACATGCGCTCAAGGAGCTGACGACCAAGCTCGTCGCCAAGGGCATCGACGTCAAGTACGCGATCCACCCGGTAGCGGGCCGCATGCCGGGCCATATGAACGTGCTGCTGGCCGAGGCCGAGGTGCCCTACGACCAGGTCTTCGAGATGGACGATATCAATGCCGAATTCGGGCAGACCGATGTCGTGCTCGTGCTCGGCGCCAACGACGTGGTGAACCCGGCCGCCAAGGATCCGAAGTCGCCCATCGCCGGCATGCCGATCCTCGAGGCCTATAAGGCCGCCACCGTGATCGTCAACAAGCGCTCGATGGCTTCCGGCTACGCCGGGCTCGACAACGAGCTGTTCTATATGGACAAGACGATGATGGTGTTCGGCGACGCGAAGAAGGTCGTTGAAGCCATGATGAAAGCGGTCGAGTAAGTCCTTGCTCGGAACATCGGGCCAGCAGCGCGTGAGCGCGGTCGGCGTCGTCGCCGTAGTCGGCGCGACGGAGTCCAGTGGGATTCCGTGCCAGCCGGTGCTTCGGAAGGGCTCACCGCGTTGCCAGCATGAAGAAGGGGCCCAGTTCATGGGCCCCTTCTTCATTTCAAACGCTTCTTTATTTCACGCTTCCGGTTCGCGGCGCCGGACTGAACCGGCGATCAGGTCGAAGCGGAATAAGCGGCACTCGAGTGCACCGTTGAACAAGGGCGTCTTGGTCGACTCGCGCAGGCGCAACTGCCCCGGCAAACCGCGGTCGGACGACAGCATGAACGCGTGCCAGCCCGTGAAGCGCTGCTTGAGTGCATCGCCGAAGGCCTGGAAGAACTCCGCGCCCAGTTCTTCGCTTTCGGCCCGTTCGAAACCACGTGCACCGCCGTCGTCATCGTCACCGTTGCGGTCCCGATCGCGATAGCCGCCGCGCGCTTCGCCGCGTGCACCGCGCGACTGATCGCGCTCGCTACGCGGCGTGGGCCGCGCTTCGCCGCGCGGGCCGCGGCCACGCACTTCGATGCGCTCGCCATACGGTGGGTTCGCGACAAGGATGCCCGGCTCATCGATGGGCGCCACCATATTGCGTGCATCGAGCTGCTTGAGCACCAGCGTCGGTACGCCGGCACGGGCGAGATTGCTGCGCGCTTTGTCGAGCATGTCGCCCGAGATATCGCTGCCGAAGATCTTCAGGTCGTCGATCTTCGCGCTGCGTGCGGCGCGTTGCTTATCCATCGCGGCGACCTTGAGCCCTTGCCATGCCGTGATGTCGTATTGCTTGAGCTTCTCGAAACCGAAGCGCCGCTGGACACCCGGCGCCACGCCTAGCGACTGCTGGACCGCTTCGGCGAGAAACGTGCCGCTACCGCACATCGGGTCATAAAGCGGCGTGCCGGGCGCCCAGCCGGTCAGGCGCAAAATGCCCGCCGCGAGGTTTTCGCGCAGCGGCGCCGCGCCTTTGTCGAGCCGCCAGCCACGCTTGAACAGCGGCTCACCGGACGTATCGAGATAAAGCGTGCAATCGGTCGCCGTCACGAATACGAAGATCCGCACGTCCGGCTCTGCGGTATCGATGTTCGGACGCGCGCCCGTGGTATCGCGCAGCCGGTCGCAGACCGCATCCTTGACGCGCAGCGTCGTGAACTCGAGGCTCTTGAGCGGCGACTTGATCGCCGTCACGTCGATACGCAGCGTCTGGTTCGCCGTGAACCAGCGCTCCCACGGCTGCTCGAGCGCAAACGCGAAGATGTCGTGTTCGTTGCGATACGGGCGCTGGGCGATCTTCAGCAACACGCGGCTCGCAATGCGCGAATGAAGATTGACCGCCATCGCCGCGGCCCACTCGCCGGCAAAGTGCGCCCCGCCCGGCACCTCGGCCCCCACCTTGATCGGCGCATGCACGCCGATTTCGCGCAACTCGGCGGCAAGCGGGGCCTCAAGGCCACGCGGGCACGGTGCGAAGAATTCAAAAGAGGACATCAAGGGATCCGGCTACGAAGAACAAGCCGACATTGTACGCGGCGACGGCCCCTTAGCCCCGTTGCCTGACCTTCTCGATGACCTCGTCGACGATCTGCTCGGGACTTTGGTCGATATCGACGAAGACCGCTTCCTCTTCGGTCGGCGGCTCGAGCGTATCAAGCTGACTCTGGAGCAGCGACGGGTCAAAGAAATGGTTCTTGCGCGCGCCGAGCCGGTCCGCGAGCACTTCGCGCGTGCCGTGCAAGTAGACGAAGATCACGTCCTTGTCGCCGTCGCGCAGGATGTCGCGATAAGCGGCCTTGAGCGCCGAGCACGCAAACACAAAGTCGACGCCCGCCTCACGCTTGGCCTCGAGCGCTTCGCGAATCGAGCGCAGCCAGGGCCAGCGATCCTCATCGGTCAGCGGATGGCCTTCATGCATCTTCTTCTTGTTAGCTTCGCTGTGGAATTCATCCGCGTCGGCGAATCCACAGCCGAGACGCGCCGCGATTTGTTCGCCAATTGTGGTCTTGCCGCTGCCGGATACGCCCATTGCTATCAGAATCATCAGACCACTCCCTTTACGTTCAGACGATCGTCGCGAGACCCAGCGTCAGCACGAGACCCATGACCGAGATGATCGTCTCGCAGAGTGACCAGGTCTTGAAGGTCTGCGAGATCGTCATCCCGAAGTATTCTTTGACGAGCCAAAAGCCGGCATCGTTCACATGCGAAAAGATCAGCGAGCCCGAGCCGGTCGCTAGCACCAGCAATTCGGGCCGCACGGTGGCGCCCGCCGACGTGACGAGCGGCGCGACGATGCCGCAGGCCGTCGTCATCGCGACCGTCGCCGACCCGGTCGCAAGCCGGATCAGCGCAGCGACAAGCCAGCCGAGCATCAGGGGCGATAAATGCATCTGGCTCGACGAAGCAATGATCTGCTGCGAGATGCCCGTCTCCCGAAGAATGCCACCGAAACCGCCCCCCGCGCCAATCACCAGGATGATCCCGGCGATCGGACCCAGGCCCGCGTTGACGAATTTGAGGATCTGGTTGCGGTCGAAGCCGCGCGCCGAGCCAAAGGTCCAGAAGCAGACCAGAACGGCAATGAGCAGCGCAACGTCCGAGTTGCCGAGCAGGCGCAGAACATCGTTCACGCCCGAGTGGGCCGGCGCGAAGACGTCCGCCCAACTGCCGAGCAACATCAGCACGACGGGCAACAGGATGGTGAAAAGGGTGATACCGAAACTGGGCAGGTCGCGCGGTTCGGGATCCGCATCCTTGCCTTCTTCCGCGGAAGTGCCCACTCGACGGCCGATGAATTGGCGGGCAATTGCGTTGTCAGGATGCAGGTCGATATGTTTGTAGATCGACAGGGCGAACAGCGGGCCCGCGACGATTGCCGTCGGGATACCGACGAGCAGTCCGTAGGCGATGGTCCGGCCGATATCCGCATGAAACGCCTGCACCGCGATCAGTGCCGCCGGGTGAGGCGGGATCAGCCCGTGCACGATCGACAGGCCCGCGATCATCGGCACGCCGATCAAGACCATCGACTTGCCGGTGCGTTGCGCGATGTTGAAAGCGATCGGAATCAACAGGACGAAACCGACTTCGAAGAAGACGGGTAGCCCGACGATGATCGCGATGCACATCATCGCCCAATGCACATGCTTTTCGCCGAACCAGCCGATCAGGGTCGTGGCGATGCGCTCGGCGCCGCCCGATTCGGCCATCATCTTGCCGAGCATCGTGCCCAGACCGATCACCAGCGCGATATGCCCGAGCGTATTGCCGACACCCGTTTCGAAAGCCTTGACGATCTTGTCCATCGGCATGCCGGCCGCCGCTGCAAGCAGCACGGAGACCAGTAGCAATGTGACGAAGGGATTAAGTTTGAAGCGCGCGATCAGGACGATCAGCGCAATGATGGCCACCAGTGCTTCGATCAGCAACGGGGTTCCGTGAACCGCTCCCATGCGGTGCTCCTTGGGCGGCGGGCGCACGGCGCCCGCATTGTTATAGTTCTGGGCGATGCGCGGCGATCGCCGCGCAAAGTGGCCCGGGCGTCTCCGGCCCGGACCGGCGGCAGGCGCAGAAGGCCTGCGCCCTTGCCATTTTCAGGCAGCCTTGGCGGCGTGATGACCGAGCTTGCTTGACGCGCGCGCAAGACGCGTGACTTCCGCCCAGTCTTTCGCCGCGACCGCGGCCTTCGGTGTCATCCACGAGCCGCCCACGCACACGACGTTCGGCAACGCGAGGAAGTTCGGCGCGGTTTCCGGCGTGATGCCGCCGGTCGGGCAGAAGCGCAGGTTCGGGAACGGGCCGTAGAACGCGTTGAGCATGGCGACGCCACCCGCTTGCTGGGCCGGGAAGAACTTGACGATCTCATAGCCGAACGAGATGGCCTGGATCAGGTCTGACGGCGTCATGCAACCCGGCAGCATCGGCAGGCCTGCATCGGCCGCGGCCTGATGCAGTTCGCGCGTCAGCCCCGGCGAGACGCCGAACTGCGCACCGGCACGCCGGGAGGCTTCGACTTCCGACGGTTTCGTGAGCGTGCCGACACCGACGACGATATCGTCGGCGATCTTGCTCGCGCGTTCGATCACGCCCAGGCCGGCGGCCGTGCGCAATGTGATTTCGAGCACCTTGACGCCGCCTTCATACAAGGCACGGCAGACGGCTTCACCTTCCTCGACCGAATCGAAGGCGAGGACCGGGATCACCGGACCGATTCGAACGATTTCGCTGACTTTGATCATGACTTGCTCCTCCGATTGATTCAATGTTCTGTCGCTACGCGCCCAACACTGGAACGACTGTCAGGCGCGCCTTACGATGCTTGTCAATGCTGTCTATGTATCAGTGCCCGACTGTCACGTTGTGCCTGACGGAGGCACTCGGCGTGGTCTCGCCCGGAACCGGGCCGAACACCGACGCACCGAATTCGGCAGGCGCGGCAGCGGCACGGAAGACGCCGAACAGCTCGCGGCCAAAACCGACTTCGTTCAGATCCTGATGCGCGGGCCGCACGACTTCGCGCTTGGCCCAGTCATACGCATCGATCTCGACATCGAGCACGCCGGCTTCGGCATCGATAACCAGCATATCACCCGTGCGGACCTTGCCGAGCGGGCCGTCGAGCAAGGCTTCCGGCGACATGTGGATGACCGCGGGCACCTTGCCCGACGCACCCGACATGCGGCCGTCGGTCACCAGCGCCACCTTGAAACCCTGGTCCTGCAGCACGCCGAGCGGCGGGGTCAGACGGTGCAGTTCCGGCATGCCGTTCGCGCGCGCGCCCTGGAATCGCACCACGGCGATGAAGTCGCGGTTCAGTTCGCCCGCATCGAAGGCTTCCTGCACGGCTTCCTGTGAATCGAACACGATCGCCGGTGCACGCACGATGCGATGTTCAGGCGCCACGGCCGAGATCTTGATCACGCCACGGCCAAGCTTGCCCTGCATCAGGCGCAAGCCGCCATCGGCCTGAAACGGCTCGGCCGCCGGGCGCAGCACCTTGGTGTCGTGGCTTTCGAGCGTGCCTTCGACCCATTGAAGCTTGCCATCGATGAGCTTTGGTTCCTTCGTGTAATGCGAGAGGCCCTTGCCCACAACTGTCGTGACGTCCTCATGCAGCAAGCCAGCGGAGAGCATCTCGCGCACCAGGAAAGCCATGCCGCCTGCCGCGTGGTAGTGGTTCACATCGGCCTTGCCATTCGGATAGATCTTGGCGAGCAGCGGCGTCGATTGCGACAGATCGTCGAAATCGTTCCAGTCGATCAGGATCCCGGCCGCGCGCGCGATGGCGACCAGATGCAGCGTGTGATTGGTCGAGCCGCCGGTCGCGAGGAGAGCTGCAATGCCGTTGATCACGGATTTCTCGTCGACGACATGACCGATAGGCGTGTAGTGCGCGCCTTCAGCCGTGATCTCCAGCACGCGCCGCGCGGACTCGGCGGTCAGCGCATCGCGCAGCGGCGTATGCGGATGAACGAAGGCCGTGCTCGGCAGATGCAGGCCCATGACTTCCATCAGCATCTGATTGCTGTTGGCGGTGCCATAGAAGGTGCAGGTGCCGTGGCCGTGATAGGCCTCGGCTTCCGCCTCGAGCAATTCGTCGCGACCGCACTGGCCCGTGGCGAACCGTTGGCGCGTCTTCGCCTTGTCGTCGTTCGAGAGACCACTGGTCATCGGACCGGCCGGCACGAAGATGGTCGGCAGATGGCCGAACTGAAGGGCGCCGATCAGCAGACCCGGCACGATCTTGTCGCAGATCCCGAGGCACAGCGCAGCATCGAACATATTGTGTGTTAGCGCTACCGCGGTCGACATGGCAATGACTTCGCGCGAGAACAGCGAGAGCTCCATGCCGGGATTGCCCTGCGTAATGCCATCGCACATCGCGGGCACGCCGCCGGCGAATTGCGCCACGCCGCCTGCCTCGCGGGCCGCCTGCTTGATGATGTCGGGGTAGCTGATGAACGGCGCATGGGCCGACAGCATTTCGTTGTAGGACGACACGATGGCGATATTCGGCTGACGGATCGCCTTGATCTTCATCTTGTCGTCGCCGGTGAGGCCGGCGAAACCGTGCGCGAGGTTCGCACACGAGAGTGCGCCACGTGCGGGGAACTTGCCTTGCGCATCGTCGATGCGCTGCAAGTAGGCTGCGCGCGTCGCGCGGCTGCGCTCGATCACGCGGGCGGTGACCTTCTGCAACTGGGTATGCGGGGAAACCATCGAATGTGCTCCTTGCCGGCCGCTTCGCCGCGATCGATTTGTTGGTCTTGTCGGATGTCGAGACCCGAATTTTAACCCAAACGACCGGTACGCCCGTGTGTCTGCTTTATGCGAACATGTCGGGCACCCCTCTGACGTGAGTAATGTACGCAATGCAGATTTCGCCTGATACACCGCCGCTGCCCGGCGCTTCATCTCCTGCCGACACGGGCTCCGTGGCTGTGACAGCGTGGCCTGCGGGCGACGATCCGCAGGGGTGGCTCGAGCAGAGCGAGACGCCCGAGGTGGCGGCCTGGGTGGCCGCGCAGAATCACCGTACATTGCAGGCCTATGCGCAGGGCGAGGCGTTCGAGACGCTCGTGCAGCGTTTTGTCGACGAGGCGCTGTCGCCCGACCAGCTGGTCGTGCCCACCCGCCACGGCGATTGGGCACACGACTTCCGGCAGGACGAGGCCCACCCGCTCGGCATCTGGCGCCGCTGCCAGTGGACGGCGTGGCTGGCGGGCGAACCGCAGTGGCAGACCTTGCTCGATCTCGACGAACTCAGCGAAACCGAAGAGGTCGACTGGTCCTGGCACGGTGCATCGGTCCACTACCCGGACCGTGAACGCGCTTTGCTGTTCCTTTCCCCGGGCGGCGGCGATGCGATCGTGATCCGCGAATTCGATCTGGTCTCGCTGAGCTTTGTCGAAGACGGCTTCAATATCGAGGCCGACGGCAAGCACGGAGCGAGCTGGATCGACCGCGACACGATCTATTTCGAATGGGATGCGAGCGAGGGCGACACCTCGCACCCGAGCGTGACGCGTTCGGGCTATCCGCGCGAAGTACGCCGCTGGTCACGCGGCACCCTGCTCGAAGATGCGCCGGTCGTGTTCAGTTGCGAGCCCGGCGATATTTCTGCGTCGGCCTCGTACGATCTTGAAAGTCACCGCCACTTCGCGTTTCGCAGCATCACCTTCGATGAGGGCACGACCAGTTGGCTCGATGGCGATACGTGGTGCCGGTACGAGGTGCCGCTCGATGCCGATGTCTACACCTGGAAAGGCTGGCTGATGGTGGCACCCAGCCGCGACTGGACAATCGGTGGGGCGACCCATCGCGGCGGCTGTCTGATCGCGATCCGCGAAGCCGCGTTTCTCGATGGCGAGCGCAGCTTCCTGCCCCTTTTCACGCCCGACGAGAAAACGGCGCTTGCGGGTTTCGAGACCGGCAAGGAATGGGCCGCCATTACTTACTCCGACGACCTCGATACGCGCACGCTCTTCTGGAAACCACCCGTGATTGAAGACGGGATCACGGCCGTCGACGCACTGACGGCCGCGGAAAGCGCGATCGCGTTTGCGGCAGGCGCCGCGGGCGCGGGCGGGATGCCCGGCGTCGGCTTTGCGATCGCCAGCAGCCACACGGCAATCGATCCGGCCGCCCACGAATTCCGTGAGCTGCCCATTGACGCCGGCAGTGAGACATCGGCCTGGTTTGTCGACGATCTCATCGACGACGCGCTATTCCTGTCGACCAACCACTATCTCGAGCCGCCCACGCTCTGGCTCGGTGATGCGCGCTCGGCGGACCTCGCCGAACGGCGCGAGATTCAGCGCTTGCGGGCGTCTTTCGACGCGACCGGCATGAGTGTGATCCGCGCCAGCGCCACTGCGCCCGACGGAGCGGCCATCCCCTACTGGGTGGTCGGCAAAAGCGCGCTGATCGAGGCCGGTTCGCGTCAGGCCGCGCCCTGCCTGCTCTATGGCTATGGCGGCTTCGAGATCTCGCTCGAGCCTTCGTATGCGAGCGGCCCCGGGATGGGCTGGCTTGAACAGGGCGGTGTCTATGTGGTCGCGAATATCCGCGGTGGCGGAGAATACGGCCCCGAGTGGCATCGCGCGGCGATCCGCGACAAACGCCCGGTCGCCTTCGATGACTTCGCGGCCGTTGCACGGGCGCTCGTTTCCGAAGGATTCACGCACGCACGGCAGTTGGCGATCCAGGGCGGCAGCAACGGCGGCCTGCTGGTCGCGGCCTGCATGGTCCGGTATCCCGAACTGTTCGGCGCGGTGGTCTGCGAAGTTCCGGTGCTCGATATGCAGCGCTATCACATGCTGCTCGCCGGTGCCTCGTGGATGGAAGAGTACGGCGACCCGGACAAGGCGGAAGACTCCCATTTTCTTGCCGCCTATTCGCCTTATCACCGTGTCGCGGCCGACGTGACCTACCCGCCGATCCTGATCACGTCCGCGGCGGGAGACGATCGCGTGCATCCCGCCCACGCGCGCAAGATGGCCGCGAAGATGCAGGCGATGGGGCATACCGATGTCTGGTACTACGAGGAAACGCAGGGTGGCCACAGCGCTACGCCCGATCCGCGTGACGCGGCCCGGAGCGCGGCGCTCGTGTATCAGTTCCTGTGGGACACGATCGGGAAGTACGCCGGGAAAGCCGTGATCAGAAAGGCTTGACCACCACGAGGATCACGGCGGCCAGCAAGGCGAGCACCGGGAGTTCGTTGAAGAAGCGATACCACCGGTGCGAGCGGACGTTCTCGCCGCGCTCGAAGCGCTTGAGCAACTGCCCGCAGACGAAGTGGTAGCCGATCACGAGCACGACGACACCGAGCTTCGCGTGCATCCATCCCTGCCCACGCCCGATGCCGACCCCGAGGTAAAGCCAAAGCCCGCACGCCAAGGCAGGCACGGCGATGATGGTCATGAAGCGGAACAGCTTGCGCCCCATCAGCAAGAGACGCGCGCATGCTGCCGGGTCGGTCTCCATCGCGAGATTCACGAAGATCCGGGGCAGATAGAACAAACCGGCAAACCACGAAGCGACAAAAACGATATGAAGCGCCTTGATCCAGAGCATTGGGCGCCGCCTATTGCCGGACTTCGCCGTGCCCGAGCACGACATATTTGAGCGAGGTCAGGCCTTCGAGGCCGACTGGGCCACGCGCGTGAAGCTTGTCGTTGGAGATGCCGATTTCGGCGCCGAGACCAAACTCGAATCCGTCGGCAAGACGCGTCGACGCATTGACCATCACGCTGGCCGAATCGACTTCGCGCAAGAAGCGCATCGCCCGGTCGTGATCTTCCGTGACGATCGAGTCGGTATGCGCGGAGCCATAGTGGTTGATATGGTCGATCGCTTCGTCGAGGCCTTCGACGACCTTGACAGCGAGAATCGGCGCGAGATATTCGGTCGACCAGTCTTCGGCTTGCACGTCGACGAGTCCGCCGATGCCCGCTGCGGTGAGAATCGTCTTACTGGCCGGATCGACGCGCAGCTCAACCTGGCTCGCCGCGAGTTGCCGGGCGAGCAGCGGCAGGGCACGATCCGCAATCCCACGGGCAACCAGCAGTGTTTCCATCGTGTTGCAGGTGCCGTAGCGATGCGTCTTGGCGTTGTCGACGATCGGCAGCGCCTTGTCCAGATCGGCGCGATCGTCAACATAGACATGGCAGATGCCGTCAAGGTGCTTGATCATTGGCACGCGGGCATCGGCCATCAGGCGTGCAATCAGGCTCTTGCCGCCGCGTGGCACGATGACGTCGACATATTCGGTCATCGTGATCAGCTTGCCGACCGCGGCACGATCGGTGGTTTCGATGACCTGCACGACATCGGCCGGCAAACCGGCCGCGGCAAGACCTTCACCGATCGCGCGTGCAAGCGCGGTATTGCTTTCGATCGCCTCTGAACCGCCGCGCAGGATCGTCGCGTTGCCCGACTTCAGACACAACGCAGCCGCATCGATCGTCACGTTCGGACGCGATTCGTAGATGATCCCGATCACGCCTAGCGGAACGCGCATCTGCCCGACCTGGATACCGGTGGGGCGGTACTTGAGGTTACTGATCTCGCCGACCGGATCGGGCAGTGCCGCGACCTGATGGAGCCCTTCGATCATCGTCTTGAGCGCCTTGTCCGACAGCGTCAGGCGATCGATAAAGGCAGCATCCTGGCCATTGGCCCTGGCGCGCTCGACGTCGCGTGCATTGGCTTCGCGCAGCGCCGGCTTGTCGCGCTCGATGGCTTCGGCAATCGCCTCAAGCGCGGCGTTCTTCGCAGCCGTACTGGCGCGGGCGATCGCGCGCGATGCCGCCCGGGCACGTCGTCCGAGTGCATCCATATAGTCGTCGACGCCGGCCGCGGCCGACTCACGCGCCGGTACTTGTTCGTTCACACCCATCGTTGCACCCAGGATTCGTCCAGTGGCCCGTGCCTCCGGATTGATGATTCTAAGCCTTCTGCGCGATTCGCCCTGCGGGCATCATCGCCGTCATCGCCAGTTCGAACAGGCCGGCCCATGGATCGGCGGGCGGCAGATCCATCGCGACCGCCGCGCCGCGCCGCGTGACGCCGACGCCGCTCAGGCCCTTGACCTGCCGATCAAGCTTCGCCGCGAGTTCGAGCCCGCGCTCAAGCGCCGCTTCGCTGACGCGCGACAAGGCGGGCCCGATCAGCCGCTCGCGCGGCCCCCACACGCGATTCTCGCGCAGCAGGTTGGGCAGCGCTTTGCCCGCCGCGACACCGCGCTTGATACGCAGCAGCGTGCGCACTTCCTCGGTCAGCGCCCAGAGCACCAGGACCGCAGCCTCGCCCTCACCCTTGAGACCGTCGAGCATGCGTGCCGTGCGGCCGACGTCACCGGCGAGCACGGCCTCATTGAGCTTGAAGACGTCATAGCGCGCGACGTTGAGCACCGCGTCCTGCACCGACTCCAGATCGAGCACCCCGGTCGGATGCAACAGCGCAAGTTTCTGGATTTCCTGATACGCAGCCAGCAGATTGCCTTCGACACGCTCCGCTATGAACTCAAGCGCGCGGCGACCTGGCTCGCCCGGCGCAAGCTTCTGGCCCTGCGCCGCGAGACGCTGACCGATCCAGCCCGGCAATTGGGCACGCTCGACCTTGTCGATCTTGATCGCGACACCCGCCTCGATCAACGCGCTGAACCAGTTCGTCTTCTGCGTGGCGGCGTCAAGCCGCGGCAACATGACCAACGTCAGGACATCGTCGCTGCCGGTAGCCGCGAGTTTCTGCAGCGCCTCGGCGCCCTCTTTGCCCGGTTTGCCGGTCGGGATGCGCAACTCGACGAGCTGCCGGTCACCGAACAAGGACATCGACTGGCTCGCCCCAAGCAAGCTGCTCCAGTCGAAGCCACGCTCGACCGTAAAGACGTTGCGCTCGGTGAAGCCCGCGGCGCGGCCTGCCGCGCGCAAGGCGTCGAGCGCCTCTTGAACGAGCAGCGGCTCGTCGCCGTAGACGGTGTAGAGACGGCCAAGGCCCTTGGCCAGGTGGCCGCCGAGCGAATCGGCGCGCAGTTGCATCGGGCGGCTCGGACCTTAAAGCGGCGGCGTAGGCAGCGGCGCGCTGCGGCTGACCGCCGGCGCTGCCGGCTGCTCGCCCGGCTCGAGCGTATGGACCACACCGAGCCGGCGCATCAACTGGTCGACCGCGTCATGCTCCATGTCGCGATAGAGAATATCGGTTTCGGCCTGCTTCGCGAGTGCGAACTCGTCGTTGTAGGTCATCGACCGGTTCAAGGCGACATTCGACGGCGGGATCAGGATCGCGCCGTCCTTGCCGGTCAGCTGGTAAGCCACCGTCAAATCGAGCTCGTATTCCTCGACGAGCCCTTCGGAGCTCAGGCTCAGCGTCGCCTGGCCGCGCCCTTCGGTGATGTTGAGGATCGCATCCGCATCCTTCGCCTGCTTGACAACCTTCGTCTGACTACCCGCTTCGATCTTGCGCGTGAGCAAAGCCGTCATTTCATGACTGCCCGACGAGCCGATATAGAGCGTCTTGAACGGAAAGTCCGCATGCCCCTGCAACTGGAAGCCGCAGCCCGACAACAGGCTGGCAGCCGCGGCCGCCGAAAAAATAAGCCGAATCACTTTCGCTCCTCGCAAGCCGATGGCGGACCCGCCCGCGCGCACGTTCATCAGACCACCACGTTGACAAGCCGACCCGGCACCACGATCACCTTCTTCGCGGCCTGACCGTTGCTGAAGCGCTCGAACATCTCATGCGCGAGCGCAGCCTGTTCGATCACTTCGCGCGTCGCATCCTTGGCCACCGTCAGCGCACCGCGGACCTTGCCGTTGATCTGCAGCACGAGTTCGATCTCCGAGACGTCGAGTGCCTTTTCGTCCACGCCTTGCCAGCGCGTATCG
Source organism: Burkholderiales bacterium (assembly GCA_026225235.1). GTDB lineage: Bacteria > Pseudomonadota > Gammaproteobacteria > Burkholderiales > Burkholderiaceae > Pararobbsia. The sequence goes on along the minus strand of JAMFSK010000041.1, from coordinate 101,996 downwards.
AGCAGTTCGGTACCGAATTCGGCGCGATAGCCGAGCTCGTTCCACAGCCTCACTGCAATATGCGGCACCACCGGATAGAGCACCTGCAACAAGATGCCGTACGACTCGCGCAACACGGCCGCGCCGTGTTCGCCGTCGGCCGTGTCCTTGGCGCTTTCGATCGCGTTGAGCATCTTCATCGCCGCCGAAACGACGGTGTTGTACTGGATGCGCTGATAGTCGTACTCGGCCTGCTTGAGCACGCTGTGAATCTCGCGGCGCAGCGTCTTCTGGCCATCGCTGAGCGGCGCGGCACCCAGTGCAGCGCGGTCGACCTTCGCCTGCATGAGCACATCGCGGTGATTGAAACCGAAATGCCAGAGACGACGCAGGAAGCGGCTTGCGCCTTCGACGCCCGAGTCGGCCCATTCGAGACTCGCCTCGGGAGGTGCGGCGAACATCGTGAACAGGCGCGCCGTGTCGGCACCGTACACGTCGATCAACGACTGCGGGTCGACACCGTTGTTCTTCGACTTCGACATCTTTTCGACGCCGCCGACGATCACCGGCTCTCCATCCGCCTTGAGCGTCGTGCCGGTCGGCGTGACGACCACGTCCAGTGGGTTGTACCAGGTGCGCTTGCCGCTCGGATCTTCGCGGTAGTAGGTGCCGTTGAGCACCATGCCTTGCGTGAGCAGGTTCGCCGCCGGTTCATTGAACTTGATCAGGCCCAGATCGCGGCTGACCTTCGCCCAGAAGCGCGAATAGAGCAGATGGAGAATCGCGTGCTCGATCCCGCCGATGTACATATCCATCGGCATCCAGTAGTCGGTGCGCGCATCGACCATGGTGGTCGCATCGGGCGCCGCATACCGGTAGAAATACCACGACGAGTCGACGAAAGTATCCATCGTGTCGGTCTCGCGCCGCGCCGGGGCGCCGCACTTCGGACACATACAGTCGAGGAAGGCCGCCGACTTCGCAAGCGGGTTACCCGTGCCGTCCGGCACGAGATCCTCGGGCAGCACGACCGGCAGGTCCGCCTCGGGCACCGGCACATCGCCGCAGTGATCGCAATGGATCAGCGGAATCGGCGTGCCCCAGTAACGTTGACGCGAAATGCCCCAGTCGCGCAGGCGCCAGGTCACTTGTTTGTCGCCGAGGCCGAGCTCCTTGAGATCGGCCGCTATCGAATCGATCGCTTCCTTGCTCGTGAGGCCGTTGTATTTACCGCTGTTGACGAGGCGGCCCTTTTCTTTGTCGGCGTACCAGTCGGCCCACACCATGCTCGAGAAGCTCTCGCCCTCGACGCTGACGACCTGCTTGACCGGCAACGCATATTTGAGCGCAAACGCGAAATCGCGTTCGTCATGCGCGGGCACGCCCATCACGGCGCCCTCGCCATAGCTCATCAACACGTAGTTGCCGATCCAGACTTCGACGCGGTCCTGCGTCAGTGGATGCGTGACGTAGAAGCCAGTCGGACGACCCTTCTTCTCCATCGTCGCCATGTCGGCTTCGGCCACGCCGCCGCGCTTGCACTCCTCGATGAATTGCTGGAGTTCGGGCTTGTTGCGCGCGAGGCGCGTGGCGAGCGGATGCTCGGCCGCAACCGCGACAAAAGTCACACCCATCACGGTGTCCGCACGCGTCGTGAACACGCGCAGCAGCTGGGCTTCGCCGTCGAGTTCGTACGGGAAACCGAAGTTCACCCCGAAGCTCTTGCCGATCCAGTTCTGCTGCATGACCTTCACACGCTCGGGCCAGCCGAGGCCTTCGAGGTCGGCCAGCAGTTCATCGGCGTAGTCGGTGATCCGCATGTAGTACATGGGGATCTCGCGTTTCTCGACGAGCGCGCCCGAGCGCCAGCCGCGCCCATCGATCACTTGCTCGTTGGCGAGCACGGTCTGGTCGACCGGGTCCCAGTTCACGGTGCCGGTCTTCTTGTAGACGATGCCCTTCTCGAGCAGCTTCAGGAACAACCACTGGTTCCACTTGTAGTACTCGGGCTTGCAGGTGGTGACTTCGCGCGACCAGTCGATCGCGAGACCCATCGACTGCATCTGCTTCTTCATCGAAGCGATGTTGTCGTAGGTCCATTTTGCGGGCGGCACGTTGTTGGCCATCGCCGCATTCTCGGCGGGCATGCCGAACGCGTCCCAACCCATCGGCATCAGGACGTTGCGGCCCTGCATGCGCAGGTAGCGCACCATCACATCGTTGATCGTGTAGTTGCGCACATGCCCCATGTGGAGCTTGCCGGACGGATAAGGCAGCATCGACACACAGTAGAACTTGTTGGTCTGATCAGGCGTTTCGACGGCTTTGTAGACGTCGTGCTCGCGCCAATCGGCTTGCGCGGCGGCTTCGACGTCAGCGGGAACGTACTTTTCTTGCATGGCGGATGGTCGGGTGGTACGCGGGGGTCACGCGCCGAAAAAGGAAGGCGCGCAAAGAAAATTGGGGCGAACGGCGATTATACCGTCAGGCGCGTGGGCCGATTCGCCGGTGTGCGGCCGCGGTCCTTGCCGGCGAGGCTCACGGGGTGGGGACGGACACCGTTGCGGACGCCGACGTATCGGGTCGCGTGACAAAACCGATGCGTGTGAGGTTCGCGCCCTGCGCATCGGCCATCACACGGGCAATCGTCTCGTAGCGCGTGGCGCGATCGGCGCGCAGATGAATCTCCGGCGGCGATGCCTGTTTGCCAGCGGCGGCGAAACGGCTGCGCAACTGAGTTTCGCTGAGGGGCTCGCGCTCCCAGAACAGTTGACCTTGCGCATCGATCGACAATTCGATGGTTTGCGCGGTGTCGGGCGACGCGGAGGCGTTCGCGCGCGGCAAGTCGAGCTTGACCGCACGCGTGAGCAACGGCGCCGTGATGATGAAGATCACCAGGAGCACGAGCATCACGTCGATCAGTGGTGTCATGTTGATGTCGGACATCGGCGCATTGCGCTCGTCCTTGCCGAAACCACCGAATGCCATGGGTGCCTCCGTTCAGCGCTATAGGGTCAGGCGTTAGATCTCGGACCGTACCGAGGCTGCGCGCGCCAGCGACGGGGCCGCTTCGCCCGCGCCAGCGGTCCCGGCCGCAGCCGCTATCCCCGTTGTGCCAGTGGCGACCCCCTTCACTGCCACCGCATCCGATGGCGCGCAGGCGAATGCATGAAGGTCGCGCGCAAAACCATCGAGGTCTTCGCCGAGCTGGCGCACGAGGCGCCCGAGGATGTTGTAGGCAATCACCGCTGGAATGGCGACGACGAGGCCGAAGGCCGTCATGATCAACGTCTCGCCGACCGGGCCGGCGACGCTGTCGATCGATGCCTGTCCGCTCGAGGCAATGCTGCCGAGCGCGTGGTAGATCCCCCAGACAGTGCCGAGCAGGCCGACAAATGGCGCCGTGCTGCCGATCGAGGCCAGCAGGACCTGACCGAATTCGAGACGACGCTGGGAACGTTGCAAGGCGTGACGCAGGCTGCGCATGACCCGGTCGCCGCGCTCCACCCTTTGCAACAGGGCTCCTGGTACATCGGCTTCAAGACTGTGCAGCGCCGCCTCGGCAAGCGGCGTGAAAACCCGTTCGGCATCTTTGCTGCGCATCGCGCTCACGCCATCGCGCAGCGTCGGCGCCTGCCAGAATGCGGCGACCGCTCGCGGTGCTTGACGGCGTGCGCGGGTGAGCATCCAGCCTTTGACCAAGAGGAAACACCAGCTCGCGATGGACATCGCCAGCAGCAGCCACGCCACCGCGTGGGTGACCGCATCGCCAGTACGCAGGAAATGGATTACGCCGGTTTCACCCATGCACCGCTCCCTGAAAAATGGCCGTACGGCAGGAAGCCGGCTCAGGCCAGGCCGAGCACGTCCTGCATATCGAACAGGCCGTGCGACTTGTCGGCGAGGAAGCGGGCGGCCACGAGGGCGCCGCGCGCATAGCTGACCCGGCTCGACGATTTGTGCGAGATCTCGATACGTTCGCCAATTCCGGCGAACAGCACCGTGTGGTCGCCGACGATATCGCCGCCGCGCACCGTCGCAAATCCGATCGTCGAGGGATCCCGTTCGCCGGTCACGCCTTCACGGCCATAGACGGCGACTTCGGACAGATTGCGCCCGAGCGCATCGGCAATCACTTCACCCATGCGCAGCGCCGTGCCCGACGGCGCATCGACCTTGTTGCGGTGATGCGCCTCGATGATCTCGATGTCATAGCCCGTCGAGAGGAAACGGGCGGCGAGATCCAGGAGCTTGAACGTGACATTGACGCCCACACTCATGTTCGGTGCAAACACGATCGCCAGATCCTGCGCGGCTGCCGCAAGTGCAGCCTTCTGCGCGTCGTCAAAACCGGTCGTGCCGATGATCATCTTCACGCCGTGGCGTCGCGCGAGCGTCAGATGCTCGAGCGTGCTGTCGGGACGGGTGAAGTCGATCAGATAATCCGATTGCGAGAGCACCGCATCGACATGGTCGGTGATCGTCATGCCCGTCGTGCGACCGAGAAAAGCCCCTGCATCCTGGCCGAACGCCGCGCTGCCGGCACGGCCGAGCGCACCGGAAAGCTGCGCATCTGGGGCGGCGAGCACGGTTTCGACGAGCATCCGCCCCATCCGGCCCGACGCACCCGCAATCGCAATCTTCATCAATTGCTGCTTCCCGATCCCGGCGGCGCAGCGGAGGGCGCGCTGGCCGGCGCACCGCCCGGCACGGCGTCGCTCGCGCTGAGCACACGGTCAAGCCCGCTGTCGGACTGCGTCTGGCCCTGGTACTGCGGCGGCGGTTGACGCTTCAGACTGATCTGCGGTTGACCGTTCGGCGTCTGGACATTGCCGCCGATAGTCGGCTGCGGCACTTGCGAGCCATTCGGCGTAGGCTTCTGGTCGCGCGACGGCGTGAGATCGATCGACGCATTGGCCGCATTCGCAGCCGCCACGTTCGGCGCCGGGCCCGAGGCCGGCGCACTGGCGGCGGCGGTTTCCGGCGCGGACGCGGCTTCGCCCGCGGCCGAAGCCGCTGCTGCTGCCGCTGCCTTTTGCTCACGCTCCTGCCGCAGCAGATTGCTCGCCTTGTTGTCGCCATCGATCGCGGCAAGCAATTCCTGCTCGCTCGGCAAATCGGTAGCGCCGGTCCAATGGTCGAGCGAGTCGCCATTGAAATAGACGGTGAGGTCACGCTGCTCGACGATCACGGTCGGCCCGCGACGGAACGTGAAGACGTAGTCCCAGCGGTCCTGATGGAACATGTCGGTCAGCAACGGCGTACCGAGCAGGGTCTTGACCTGGTCGCGCGACATGCCCTTCTGCAACTGCGCGGCGGTCTCGTTCGAAACGAAATTACCTTGCTCGATGGTCAGATGGTAGGGCGTCAGCCGGTCTACGACCTTATGCGTCACGCTGTTGTATGTGTCGCAGGACGCAAGGACAAACGTGGTGACGATGGCGACAGTCAGGAAACCCGCGTGGCGCACGCCACGATTGAAGAAAGTTGAACTCATTTCACCCATTGTTCCGCGTTCGTTGACGCGAGATCTTTGATGCCGCCCAGGAAAACCCATTATGATTGGGGCCTCGTATTGTACTCTAGGGATGCCTAGCCATGACCAATCCCGCCGACCTGAAAAATATCGGGCTCAAGGCGACGCTGCCGCGCCTGAAGATCCTGGAGATATTCCAGAACAGCAACGTGCGGCACCTCACTGCCGAAGACGTCTATCGGCACCTGCTGCACGAGGAACTCGACATCGGTCTCGCGACGGTCTATCGGGTGCTCACGCAGTTCGAACAGGCCGGCTTGCTCAATCGCAGCAACTTCGAATCAGGCAAGGCCGTCTTCGAACTCAACGAAGGCACCCACCACGACCACCTCGTCTGCGTGGACTGCGGCCGCGTCGAAGAGTTCTACGACGCGGAAATCGAGCGCCGCCAGCAACTCATCGCCAGCGAGCGCGGTTTTGCGCTGCATGAACATGCGTTGGCACTTTATGGCGGCTGCACTAAAACGCACTGCCCGCACAAGAAACACTGAATGCCGACATGGTGCCGCAGTCTCGCACGTTTGGGCGCGGCGCCGAATTACCGCAAGTTGCAGATTCCGATCAGATTCACCCCATTCAGGGATTGCCCTGCGGCAGTTTGACGCAGCGGGGACCGAGCACCCGCGGCATCGCCTAGGCTGAAAACTCCTCTTCATCGAAGGAGTTCGCCATGTCTGCCAGCGAAGGAACCGGGATCACGATACCGCGTCCAGCCCTTGGCCCGACGCATCGCCCGGGTGCGGCGAAGCCGGTGCCACTTATCCTTTCCCCTCACCCGCTTCGGCTACGTCACTCGGCGCGGCGCGCGAGAAAACGCTGGCCGAATGGCTGACGGTCGCAGAGAAAAAAATCCCGTTTCCGAGGCGGGCACGCCAACCGCATGGCGTGCTTCTTCAACGCAGGATGTCTTTGCCACGGCCTGACCGCATCCGGGTCGCCGAACTTCACGCGAACCGCCGATCCATCCTGGCGCGGTCGAAGGCTTCCTTCGCGAGAACTCCCCGCATCCGGCGCGAGCTACGGCGCGTGAGGCGTCAAATCGTCCAGGCACTGTCGAAGACTTCCTTCGGGGAACTTCACCGCATCCGGCGCGACCCACGGTTCGTGAAACCCCCTGTCTTCGAGGTACGGTTGAGCACCTCATCTCGAGCGTCGACGCTCACCGCGCACTGGCAAGCCGGACCCATCCTGCATCCACATCGCTCTCACCAAGCCGAGCCATCGGCCAAGTCTCAAACCCGGCAGACGAGAGGCTCGTTTTTACGCCCACGGCGATGCGACCGGCGACGACCGTGCCCACCCCGGCGCTCCCGCTAGCCAACGACACCTTCAGCAACCGAGCCATCCCGCTGGGTCAATCGGGTCGGCCCGTGGGTCATTGCTCGGTTCAACTGGCATATGCCGGGGCTCGTTAGCCTCTTGAGAGATCTGCGAACCCTCTTCAGGGGCGGACCCGCCTGCGCTGCAATAACGCCTCCGAGGCGGGTGGCATCGACACCTGCCGGAAGGGTGTCAACAGGCATCGCTCCCACAAACAATACCGGCCACACTCGTGGCCGGTACCGGGATACAGCGATCTTGCTTACTCCGCCAGCGCTTACTGCGCGTTGGCCAGTGCGACGGTCGTGTCGAGCATCCGGTTCGAGAAGCCCCACTCGTTGTCGTACCAGCTCGAGACCTTCACGAGGTTGCCCGAGACCTTGGTCAGCGTCGCGTCAAAGCTCGACGATGCCGGGTTGTGGTTAAAGTCGTGCGACACGAGCGGCAGCGTGTTGTACTCGAGAATGCCCTTGAGTTCGCCTTCCGATGCGTCCTTCAGGATCTGGTTCACTTCTTCGACCGTGGTTTCACGCGCGGCGATGAACGACAGGTCAACGATCGACACATTGATCGTCGGCACGCGGATCGCATAGCCGTCGAGCTTGCCATTAAGTTCCGGCAGCACCAAGCCGACAGCCGAAGCCGCACCGGTCTTCGTCGGGATCATGCTCTGCGTGGCCGAGCGCGCGCGACGCAGGTCTTCGTGATAGACGTCGGTCAGCACCTGGTCGTTCGTGTAGGAGTGGATCGTCGTCATCAGGCCCGACACCACACCCAGCTTTTCATGCAGCGGCTGAACCAGCGGCGCGAGGCAGTTGGTCGTGCACGATGCGTTCGAGATGACCGTGTGTTCCTTCTTCAGCGTCTTGTGGTTCACGCCATAGACGATCGTCGCGTCGACATCCTTGCCACCCGGCGCCGAGATCACCACCTTCTTCGCGCCACCCTTGATGTGCGCGCTGGCCTTTTCCTTCGTCGTGAAAAAGCCCGTGCATTCGAGCACCACATCGACCTTGAGTTCGCCCCACGGCAGTTCGGCCGGGTTGCGGTTCGCGAGCACGCGGATCCGGTCACCGTTGACGACCATGTAATCGCCGTCGACCGTGATGGTGCCGGGGAACTTGCCGTGCACCGTGTCGTACTGCGTCAGATGGGCGTTGGTATGCGCATTGCCGAGGTCATTGATCGCGACGATTTCGATGTCGTGCTTTTTGCCTTCTTCGTAGAAAGCGCGCAGCGTGTTCCGTCCGATCCGGCCGTAGCCGTTGATTGCAACGCGAATTGCCATGTCCTTATCTCCTGAGTGTCAATAACTTAGCCGAGCACGCGCTTCGCAGTCGCGACAACGTTCTCGACGGTGAAACCGAAATGCTTGAAGAGCTCGCCCGCGGGAGCCGATTCGCCAAACGTATCCATGCCGACGACACCGCCTTCGAGGCCCACATACTTGTGCCAGAAGCTGGTTACGCCGGTTTCGATCGCCACGCGCGTGACGCCCTTCGGCAAGACGTATTCTTTCCAGTCCGCATCCTGACGATCGAAGACCGTCGTCGACGGCATCGAGACGACGCGTGCACCAATGCCCGCCTGCTTGAGTGCCTCGACCGACTTGACCGCGAGTTCAACTTCCGAACCCGTCGCGATCAGGATCAGCTTGCGCGAGACGAACTCTTCGTCCCAGTCGACCAGCACATAGCCGCCCTTCTTGATGCCCTCGACCTGACGGTCGGTGCGCTCGTTGAACTGCAGGTTCTGCCGCGTGAAGATCACCACGCTCGGGCCATGATGCTTGGCGGCCTCGGTCCAGGTCACTGCGGTTTCGACCGTGTCGCCCGGGCGCCAGACGTCGAGTTGCGGAATCAGGCGCAGGCTCGACACGTGTTCGACGGACTGGTGGGTCGGGCCGTCTTCACCCAGGCCGATCGAATCATGCGTGAACACGAAGATCGTGCGGATCTTCATCAGGGCCGCCATGCGCAAGGCATTGCGGCTGTAGTCCGAGAACGTCAGGAAGGTGCCGCCGAACGGCAGGTAGCCGCCGTGCAGCGCAATCCCGTTGAGCGCGGCGCTCATGCCGAATTCACGCACGCCCCAGTTCACGTGATTGCCCCACTGGATCGCGCCGTCGTGACCCGCGCGGACCGGCTTGCTCGCCTTCCAGTTGGTCAGGTTCGAACCCGTCAGGTCGGCTGAGCCGCCGAGCAGTTCAGGCAGTGCGGCGGCCAAGCCGTCGAGCGTCTGCTGCGAAGCCTTGCGGGTGGCGATCGTTTCGCCCTTGACGATGGCGGCGTCGATGATGCCCTTCGCCTGTTCGTCAAAATCGTGCGGCAGCTCGCTCTTCATGCGGCGCTCAAACTCGATGGCGCGGGCCGGGTTCTTGGCGGCATAGGCGGCAAAGCGTTCGGTCCATTCTTTCTCGAATGCGGCGCCTGTGGCCTTCGCGTCCCAGCTGTCGTAGATGTCTTGCGGAATCACGAACGGCTCGTACTCCCAGCCCAGCGCGGCGCGAGTCGCCGCGATTTCCTGCACGCCCAGCGGCGAGCCGTGCGAGTCGTGACTATTCGACTTGTTCGGCGAGCCCTTGCCGATGATCGTCTTGCAGCAGATCAGCGTCGGGCGATCGGCGGTCTTAGCGGCCTGGATCGCCGCGTCTACGGCATCGATGTTGTGGCCGTCGACATGAGCGATCACGTTCCAGCCATAGGCTTCGAAACGCTTCGGGGTGTCGTCGGCAAACCAGTTCTCGACATGACCGTCGATCGAGATGCCGTTGTCGTCGTACAGCGCGATCAGCTTCGAGAGCTTGAGCGTGCCGGCGATCGAGCAGGCTTCATGCGAAATGCCTTCCATCAGGCAGCCGTCGCCGAGGAACACATAGGTGTGGTGATCGACGATTTTCGTGTCGGCGTCGTTGAATTCCTGCGCGAGCAGGGCTTCCGCGAGCGCCATGCCGACCGCATTCGCGAGACCCTGGCCGAGCGGGCCGGTGGTCGTCTCGACGCCCGGCGTCATGCCGTATTCCGGGTGACCCGGCGTCTTCGAATGCATCTGACGGAAACGCTTGAGCTCCTCGATCGGGAGGTCGTAGCCGGTCAGGTGCAGCAGCGAGTACAACAGCATCGAGCCGTGGCCGTTGGACAGTACGAAACGGTCGCGGTCGGGCCAGTGCGGGTTCGTCGGGTTGTGGCGCAGATGGCGGTGCCACAGGGCCACCGCGATGTCGGCCATGCCCATTGGTGCCCCGGGGTGGCCTGAATTGGCTTGCTGCACGGCATCCATCGCGAGAGCGCGGATGGCGTTGGCCATGCGCGTGGGAGCACTCGGAGCGACGGGGGCGGAGGGGCTAAGGGACGTGGTCGTCATATCGGGAATCCCGGAACGGAACGGAGGACGGGGCGCCGCGGCGCGCTCGGAACCCAAACGGAAGCGCGGCAAAGCGTTGGATTTTACCAGATGGGTATGGCGGCGCTTTGCGCTTTGAGGGGGCGAACCGGTATGTTTTTTACGGGGTCACCACGATGATCGAGAAAATACCGGGGAGTGTCGCGCCGCGTGTCCCGTCCCATGCGGGCTCAGGAACGAGCCGACCTGCGGCGCGGCAGTCTCGCCCCTCTCTCTCCGTCGCGGCGAGGCCGGTGGCTGATTCTCACGCCCTCGCATGGCAAACTAGAGTCTGCGAGCTTTTGTGGAGCATCGATGTCCGTAACCGATTCTGAGCGCAGCCCGTTCGGCGCCGCCAGCGACGCCTCTTCCGCTCCGGCCGACCCGCGCCCGGCCCATGTTGGCTGGCTCACACCCTATCTGACAGTCCGCGACGCGCAGGCGAGCCGCACCTTCTATGAGAAGGCCTTCGGCTTTGAAGTCCGTGAAGCGGTCGATGACGATGGCGCGACCATGCACGTCGAGATGAGCTATCGAGGCCAGTTGATCATCATGTTTGCCCCCGAGGGCGCATTCGGCTCGACGGCCCGGACGCCTTGCTCGGCAGGTACCGAGGCGCCGCAATTGTTCTACCTCTACGTCAACGACGTCGACGCGCTCCATGCACGGGCCGTCGAGGCGGGCGGCAAATCGCTGCTGCCGCCGAGCGATCAGTTCTGGGGCGACCGTTTCTGCCAGATCGAGGATCCTGACGGCTACCGGTGGGGCCTCGCCCATAAAGGGCGTCCGCGCGACGCGAGCGCCTGACGCCGATGCCGCGTTTTTTTATCGCGAGACCGCCGCAAGCCGAGCGGCAACCTTTCAGCGCGGGCGCTAGCGTCGAGTTACCCGAGGAGGTGGTGCGCCATCTTCATGTGCTGCGCCTGCAGGCCGGCGACTCGGTCACCTTGTTCGACGGCACGGGGGGCGAGTATCCGGCGGCGCTTGGCGAGATCGGCAAACGCCACGCCACGGCAACGCTGGGTCCGCACGAACCGCGCGAAGCCGAGACGCCTTACGCCATCACGCTCGCACAGGGCATCGCCGGTGGCGACAAGATGGACTGGCTATTGGAAAAGGCGATCGAACTGGGCGTGCAACGCGTGGTGCCACTGGCAACGGCGCGCTCGGTCGTCCGCCTCAGCGGTGAACGCGCGCAACGTCGCACCGAGCATTGGCGCGCGCTCGCACGCGCGGCCTGCGAGCAATGCGGGCGCAACCGCGTTCCTGACATCGACGCCCCGACCGACTTCAACCGCTGGATCGACTCGTCCGACGCGCCATTGCGGCTGATGCTGTCACCGCGCGGCACCGGCGGGCTTGAATCGTTGCCAACAGCGGCGCCCGCGGGCCCGGTCGAAATCCTGATTGGCCCGGAGGGCGGCCTGGCGCCAGACGAAGAAACGGCCGCATTAGCGGCCGGTTATCTGCCCGTCAGTCTCGGCAGCAGAGTCTTGCGCACCGAAACTGCGAGCCTCGCGATGCTCGCCGTCTTGGCGACCCGCTGGAGCGGATGGTAAGCAGCGGACTTGAAGCGCGACCGAAACGTCGCGCGGTCGAGCGACCAAACGAGTCAACCACCCAGTGCGACTCCGTGCGCTTCAGGCCGCAAACGAATAAAAGACGCGGAACGCAACCTTGCGCTCGGCCCAGAATTCGGCCGCTTCACGGAACACATCGAGCAGCGTCTCGCGCGCATCCTTGTCGAACTTTAGCGCCGTCGGCACGCCTTCGAGCACGATGACAAAGCCCGGCTGCGCGCCGGCCTTGTGAACCATATCGGTTAGGCAGTCGTAAAGCGCGTCGTAGTTCTTGCCGAAATGTTTGGGCAGCGTAAATTGCGTCGCGATCGTCTCAAGCACTTCGGCCTTCGACTGCGCGCCCGCACACCACGCATACAGAAAGTGATGACCCAGCCGAGCCGCCTCTTCGGCAAGCTCCGGCACACGGAACGCACGAATCGACTGGACGATATTCGGGCGGACGGTCTTGAAAAGCGTCATGGTCGTCTCGCCGGGTTGGAGCTCGCGACTCGACCGCTCGCGGCCGCCCTCGCGCATCGACATCACTCGCTGGAAGAGGTTGGTGTTGTCGCTCATCCCGAACACGTCGTTCGCGACACCGGCGTCATGCGCTAGAACGTTGTCGCTCATGGTCATTCTAGAATCCGTTGAAAGGTCTGGTAGTGATCGCCCGTGTAATAGCAGTCGTCCACACTTCGGGGCGGACCGCCGCACACGATACGTCGCGCGCCGCGATTTCGCGAGCTAGGCGTCGTCACCGTGTACTCGTGGTAGTAGCCACGCGGACGGGCAGGCAATTCACGCTCGAAATTCTTGAAAACGACACCGTCTTTCGAATACTGGAACGGGCCACCTGCACGAATCGAATCAAGCACCTGGGCTGCTTCGCGAGGCAACTGAGCCGGCGAAACCGGCTCGCTGAGCGGCGTGTCGACGTTCGAACTGCGCGCCTGCACATCGCCTGCGAACCACGACGAAGACGCGCTGAGCGCCAAAGCGAGCGCCACCACGCGAGCCGCCGATCGTGCACCGCGCATGGGTTCCGACCGCCCCTCGCAAGAGGGCTGCGATCGCGCCACGCGCGAGAGCCACTGTCGAACCGTCAACCCGAATCCCCGAGCAAACAGGGCCGGTAACGGACGTGTGCCGACCACTGAAGGCGTAAGGTTATCCCTAACCGCGCCCAGAATCAACGATGGATTGGCATGTGTAAGGGTTTGACTTTCAAAGGAATAGGCGCTGAATTGCCTGAAAATGAGGCGGGCCGCGGCTTACACCGCGGCCCGTCTGGCGCGCCTGGATTGATACGGACGCAGCCGCATGCACGCCACGGACACGGTCAAAGCAACTTCAGACGATGTTTCGCCCAGGGGCGGACTTTCCCTAACGGGGTCCGCCCACCGTCTCTATTCCCGGCTGGCGGCGAACGCATCGACGACCACCAGAGCGGCCATATTGACGATGCGCCGGACCGTCGCGGTGGCGGTCAGCACGTGAATCGGCTTGGCTGCGCCGAGCAGGATCGGCCCGATGGCGACATTGTTGCCCGCAGCGACCTTGAGCAGGTTGTACGAGATGTTGGCCGCGTCGATATTGGGCAGGATCAGCAGGTTGGCATCGCCTTCGAGCGTCGATTCGGGCATCAGCTCCTTGCGCAGCCGGCCGTCGAGCGCGGCGTCACCGTGCATTTCGCCGTCGATATCGAGATCCGGCGCGATTTCCCGCAGCAAGGCGAGCGTATCGCGCATTTTCTGCGCGCTTGGCGCCGGGCTCGAGCCAAAGCTTGAGTGCGAGAGCAAGGCGATCTTCGGTTCGATACCGAAACGGCGCACTTCTTCGGCCGCAAGAATCGTGATTTCGGCGAGCTGCGCGGGGCTCGGATCGACGTTCACGTGCGTGTCGGCGATAAAGATCTGCCGGCCCGGCAGGATCAATGCATTCATCGCCGCATACACCGACGAGCCTTCGCGCTTGCCGATGATCTGGTCGATAAAGTGCAGGTGACGATGCGGCGTGCTGATGGTGCCGCAGATCATGCCGTCGGCCTCGCCCTTGTGGATCAGCATCGAGCCGATCAGCGTGGTGCGCCGCCGCATTTCGACCCGCGCGAGCTGCGCAGTAATGCCCTTTCGGGCCATCATTTTGAAGTAAGTCTGCCAATAATCGCGGTAGCGCTCGTCGTGTTCGGGGTTCACAACGGTAAAGTCCTGCCCCGGAACGAGGCGCAGACCGTAGCGCTGCAGCCGTTGTTCGATGACTGCCGGACGCCCGATCAGGATCGGCGTGGCGATGCCCTCGTCGACGATGATCTGCACCGCCCGCAGCACGCGCTCTTCTTCACCCTCGGCGAACACGATGCGCTTGCGAGCCGCCTCGACGCTGCGCGCGACCTGGAAGATCGGCTTCATGATCGTGCCGCTGGCATAGACGAACTGCTGCAAATGCTGGCGGTAGGCGTCCATGTCTTCGATCGGGCGCGTCGCCACGCCGCCGTCCATCGCGGCCTGCGCGACTGCCGGCGCGACATTGACGATCAGGCGCGGATCGAAAGGCTTCGGAATCAGGTATTGCGGGCCGAACGAGAGGTCATGGATCCCGTAGGCCGTCGCGACCACATCGCTCTGTTCCTGACGAGCGAGCGAAGCGATCGCATTGACTGCGGCGATCTCCATCTCTTTGGTGATCGTCGTCGCGCCGGCATCGAGCGCGCCGCGGAAGATGAACGGGAAGCAGAGAACGTTATTGACCTGATTCGGATAGTCGGTCCGGCCCGTCGCGAGAATGGCATCCGGCCGCACGGCCAGCGCTTCTTCAGGAAGGATCTCGGGGGTCGGGTTGGCCAGTGCGAGAATCAGCGGCCGGTCGCCCATGATCTTGACCATCTCAGGCTTGAGCACGCCACCCGCCGAAAGGCCGAGGAAGATGTCGGCGCCTTCGATAATCTCGGCGAGGGTGCGGGCCTCGGTCGGCTGCGCATAGCGCGCCTTGTCCGGGTCCATCAGCTCGGTGCGGCCTTCATAGACCACGCCTGCGAGGTCAGTCACGAAGATGTTTTCACGCGGCAGGCCGATATCGACCAGCAAGTCGAGACAGGCCAGCGCCGCGGCGCCCGCCCCTGAGGTCACGAGCTTGACCTTCTTGATGTCCTTGTTGACGACCTTGAGCCCGTTGGTGACCGCAGCCGAGACCACGATGGCGGTGCCGTGCTGGTCATCGTGGAACACCGGGATCTTCATGCGCTTGCGGCATTCGCGCTCGACGGTGAAGCAGTCCGGCGCCTTGATGTCTTCGAGGTTGATGCCGCCGAAGGTCGGCTCGAGCGCGACGATCACATCGACGAGCTTCATCGGGTCGCTCTCGTTCAACTCGATATCGAACACATCGATCCCGGCGAACTTCTTGAAGAGCACCGCCTTGCCTTCCATGACAGGCTTCGAAGCAAGCGGGCCGATATTGCCGAGACCGAGCACCGCTGTGCCGTTGGTGACCACACCGACCAGATTGCTGCGCGCCGTGAAGCGGGCCGCATTCAGCGGATTGGCAACGATTTCTTCACAGGCGGCGGCGACGCCCGGGGAATACGCGAGCGCCAGATCGCGCTGATTTAAGAGCTGCTTGGTGGGCGCAATGGCAATTTTGCCGGGGGTGGGGAACTCGTGATAATCGAGGGCGGCTTCGCGAAGTTTATCTGCAGGAGAGGACATGGAGGCGCTTAAAGCTAGGCGGATTAGAATGGTTTGTCTATCCCATTGTAGCGCCGAAGGGAGGCCAATTTCCTTGCCACATAGCGGGATTCCTATGCTGCAACGCCGCACAAAACCGGTACCGGACACCCTTTTTCTCGCATGCTCAACGAATTTAGTCTGATTAGCCGGTATTTCACGCGGCCCTCGCAAAGTGACAATCGGGCCCTCGTTGGAGTCGGCGACGACTGCGCCTTGCTCGTACCGCAGGCGGGCAAGGCGCTGGCGATTTCCACCGACATGCTGGTTGAAGGACGGCACTTCTTCAAAGGCGCCGAGCCGCTTGCCCTGGGTCACAAGACCCTCGCCGTCAACCTGTCGGATCTCGCCGCGATGGGCGCCCGCCCGCGTGCGTTCACGCTGGCGCTTGCCTTGCCGGCGATCGACGAAGCGTGGCTCGCGGCGTTTTCCGAAGGACTTTTCGCGCTCGCCGACCGGTGCGGTTGCGAACTGATCGGCGGCGATACCACCCGCGGGCCGCTCACCTTGTGCGTGACCGTCTTCGGCGACGTCGAGGCCGGTCAGGCGTTGCGACGCGATGCCGCGCGTGTGGGCGACGATGTCTGGATCTCGGGAACGCTGGGCGACGCACGTCTCGCGCTCGGGGCTCTGCGCAGTGAGTGGACCCTGAACCCCACCGAGCTCGCCGAGGCACGGCGGGCGATGGACTGGCCTGAACCCCAGGTCGCGCTCGGCCTCGCGCTCGCCGGCTGCGCTCATGCGGCGCTCGACATTTCAGACGGACTCGCTGGCGATCTCGGTCATATCCTCGAACGATCGGATGTGGCCGCCCGCATCGATGTCGACGCCCTGCCGCGTTCGGCGGCGCTCGCCCGGCAACGTCCCGAGATCCAGCGTCAGTGCACGATCGCCGGCGGCGACGATTACCAGTTGTGTTTCACCGCTTCATCCCGAGCGCGTGAAACTGTACTCGCCGCCGGTCGCACGACCGGTACGCGTGTGACGCGCGTCGGTACAATTACGGCCTTCGATGCGCATGCCAGCGAGCCGCGCATCACCTGGACCGATGCCGGCGGCGAGTCCCTGGCACTCGCATTGCGCGGATTCGATCACTTCGATGACTGACCCTAAAGATATTCTCGACGCCGACCCGGAACGCAAGGCCGAACGCTCGGCCCAGTTGCGTACCCGTTTCGGGGGCCGCTTCGGCTATTTCCGCAACCGGGCGAGCCGGGCCGATGCCGGTGCCGCACCAGGCGCGGCGGGCAGCGGCGCTGCGCCACCCGGAGCGGCGCAGCCCGGAGCCACAGCCAACGGTGCCCCGGGCATCCGACCGGGCAAGGCTCGAGGCAATCGGCCGACGGCCGAGTTCATGCGCTCGCATCCTGCGCACCTGTTGTCGCTCGGTTTCGGCACGGGCCTGTCGCGTCTTGTGCCCGGCACGGTCGGCACGGTGTTCGGCTGGGTCTCGTTCATCGTCCTTAACCCCTATCTCACGGTGGCGGGCTGGATCGCGCTCATCGTGGCCGGTTTTGTCGTTGGCATCTGGGCCACGGGTTTCACGGCGAGCCGGCTTGGCGCGGCTGACCCGGGCGCGGTGAACTGGGACGAGATTGTCGCGTTCTGGCTGGTGATGCTGTTCGTGACACCCGCAAGCTTCTCGCAGCAACTCGCGGCATTTGTTGTATTCCGGTTATTCGATATGATCAAACCCCCTCCGATCCGCTGGTTCGACCAACGTTTCAAGGGCGGCTTCGGCATCATGATCGACGATATCGTCGCGGCCTTCATGACCTTGCTCGTTTTCGCGCTGGCGCACTCGTACTATGGATAATGACAACACCCTGCACCAGCTTGCGATCCGCACGGGCAACCGCCTGCGCGAAACGCGCCTCATGCTCAGCACCGCCGAGTCGTGCACGGGCGGCATGATTGCAAGTGCAATCACCGATATCTCGGGCAGTAGCGGATGGTTTGAGCGCGGTTATGTGACCTACTCGAATCAGTCGAAGACCGAGATGATCGGTGTGCCGCCGGAGATGATCGAGCGGCACGGTGCGGTCAGCGAAGCCGTTGCGCGCGCGATGGCCGAAGGCGCCTTGCGGAACAGCCGCGCTCAGTTGGCGGTTGCCGTTACCGGCGTCGCCGGGCCCGGTGGGGGTTCCGAAGCGAAGCCGGTTGGCACGGTGTGGTTCGCCTGGAGCGACCGGGTCCGCACCAGCAGCCAGACCATGCTGCTCAAGGGTGACCGCCGGCAGATCCGGATTCAGACTGCCGCGCACGCACTACGCGGCGTGCTGGCGATGCTTGAAGAGAGTGACGCTTAGGGCTGCCGCGCCGCATTGATGGCGTCACGCGTGGCCTGGGCGACCTGCGCCGCCTGGGTCGCGAAATCTTCGCCCTGCCCCGCGTAGAGAATCGCTCGCGATGAGTTGATCATCATGCCCGTGCCATCGGCCGTGCGCCCTGCGCCGACCGTCGCCGCCACGTCGCCGCCCTGTGCACCGACGCCCGGAATCAGCAGCGGCATCTCACCGACAATCGCACGCACTTGCGCAATCTCGGCAGGAAACGTGGCGCCGACCACTAGGGCCAGTTCCCCGCTCTCGTTCCATTCCTGCGCCGCAAGCTGTGCAACGTGCTGGTAGAGCGGCCGCCCGTGCGTGTCGAGAAACTGCAAATCCGAACCGCCCGGATTCGACGTACGGCACAACACGATCACACCCTTGCCCGGATGCGCGAGATACGGCTCGATCGAATCGAAACCCATATAGGGATTGACCGTCACTGCATCGGCCCGATACCGCTCGAATGATTCGCGTGCATATTGTTCGGCGGTGCTGCCGATATCGCCCCGCTTGGCATCGAGGATCACAGGGATGCCGGCGTGATTCGCGTGGATATGCGCGATCAACTGCTCAAGCTGGTCCTCGGCGCGATTCGATGCAAAGTAGGCGATCTGCGGCTTGAACGACGATACGTAAGGCGCAGTCGCATCGACGATCTCACGGCAGAACTCGAAGATCGCATCCGGCCGATTGGCAAGATGAGCGGGAAAACGCTTGGGCTCCGGGTCGAGACCGACACACAACAGCGAATTTGAGCGCGCCCAGGCGGACGCAAGAGACTGGGTAAAAGACTGGGCGAGTGACATGGCGGGCCGGAGAAAGGCGCCGCGCGGCGGCGCCGATAAAACGAGAATGAAGCGATCAGGGCGATATTGTAGCCAAGGCGCGCAGCCCTGCCTCGAGCCCCCTAGTGCGAACGCGGCTGCCAGGTCGGCAGCGCGCCGAACAAATCGACCTTGAAGCGGAACGTGCGCGTCAGGTCTTCGCCCGGCGCAAGCGACGTCATGCCATGTCGGACCGCGCCGCCCGGCAGATTGACCGCGTCGATCGGGTGATCGACCGGTTCAAAGCAGAACCAGTCCGCTCCTGCCGGCGTGTAGAGCACATAGTCGCGCACATCCGCCTCGATTTCGAGGGCCAGTCCATGCTCGGGCCAAATGACGCGCGCCTGACCCTCCCAGTCGGTGAATGCGTGATTCACGACTGCATGACGCGGCAGGGGATAAGCAATGCCAAACCGGTAAGCCGCGGGTACACGCACACGTCGCGTCGGCAACCAGTCGCGCCCCGAGAGCCAGACATTCTGGGCCGGCGCGACCAGTAAGGTATCGCTTCCGCGCGCGATAAACGGGTGCAGACCCAAGCCGAATGGCAGAGCCACGTCGCCGCGATTTTCAACGCGCATCCGGATCGTCAGCGTCGTGTCGACGAGTTCGATCTCCTGTGTCGCGCGATAGGCGTATGGCTGACCGTTTTCATCGAGCGACAGCGTGGCACGGGCAGCCGACGCCTGCTCCACCCGCCAGGCGCGCTGCCAGCCCGTGCCATGCAGCGGATAGCGTTCGCCCTTGCGATTCGGCGCGATCTTCACGGTGCGGCCATCGAACTCAAAGCGGCCCGCGCCGATTCGGTTCGAAAACGGCAACAGCGGAAAGCAGGCCAATGCATCCGGATCGGCGAGCGGACCCGCGCCGGCTGCGCGAAACAGCGGCACGGGCCGGCTCCCGCACAGCCAGTCGAAACGGGCGATGCCGCCCCCGACAGCGGGCGCGAGCTCGACACGCAAAGCCGATGTGGCGAGCTCAATGCGATCCGACAAAGCAGTGCGATCGGACAAAACGCCAGCGTTCTTCACCACGAACCGGTTACCCGTCTCACGACGCCGAAACCGGGCGTCCGGCAAACGGCGTATCGGCCAGACCGCGCACGCCGGCTACCACGCCAAGCTCGACCATATGCAAGCCACCAGTGGTCGGCTCGGCCGCCAGTTGTTCTTCGCTCATGTTCTCGCGAGCGGTCGTCAGGTACAGCGTACCGAGGTCCGTGCCGCCAAACACCGGGCAACTCGGCTGCAGCACGGGCACTTCGATACGATGAAGTTCGCGGCCACTCGGGTCATAGCAGACGACCCGGCGACCGGCCCACTGCGCATTCCAGAGATTGCCCTTCGAGTCGATCGCCGCACCGTCGGGAAAGCCGGTGTCATCGGACAGCGTGAGAAATTCCCGATCGTTGGAGATCGTGCCATCGAGCGCGTAATCGCAAACGCGGATCTTGCGCGTCGGCGTATCGCAGTAGTACATCGTGCGGCCATCCGGCGAGAACGCCAGGGCGTTCGAAATCTCGCAGGCGGGCAACGGCAGGCGCTCGACGCTCAGGTCCGCGTTCAGGCGATAGAACGCGCATTGCGTCTTGTGTACGCCAGATTCGTCCTTGGTGCCGAACACGAAACGACCTTCGCGGTCGAGCCGGCCGTCGTTCAGACGCGTGGCCATGCCCACTTCGATTTCCTCGATCGTGCGCACCGCACCGGTCGCAATTTCAAAGAACGCGAGTCGCGAGGCGAGACCCAGCAGGATATAGCGCGCATCCGCGCACATCGCGTACGTCGCCAGCCGCTCCGGCATCGGGAAGGTCCGCAGGTTGCCACTCGCCGGCTCGTAGCGGTACAGCACACACTCTTCGATATCGGTGAAGAACAGCGCCTCGGCGCGCGCGTCCCAGATCGGCCCTTCGCCGAGCGTACATTTCGTGTCGAGCAGCAATTGTGCTTTCACGCCCAACCTCCGTCGACGACCAGATCCTGCGCGGTGATCATGCTGCTGTCATCCGCGGCGAGAAACAACGCCATGCGCGCAATATGCTCGGGCATCAGTTCGACGTCGATGCACTGGCCTTTCTTGATGTCCTTCCGGCCTTCGTCGTCGAGCCACATCTCGCGCTGCTTCTTGGTCAGGACCCAGCCCGGCACGAGCGCATTGACGCGGATCTGGAACGGACCGAGGTCGCGTGCCAGACCGCGCGTGAGACCCTGGACCGCCGCCTTGGCGGAGACATAGACCGGATAGTTGCCGTTCTTGAGCATCCAGCTGATCGAACCGAGGTTGATGATCGAGCCGCCCTTGAGCGACTTCATGTCCTCGACCACCGCTTGAGCGGCGAAGAACTGGTGACGCAGATTGACCGCGATGCCCTTGTCGAAGCTCTCCGGCGTAACCGATTCGATCGAGTGGCGCACATCGTTCGCGGCATTGTTGATCAACACGCCGATCGGGCCAAAGGCAGCGCGCACATCGGCGATGGCCTTCTTCAGGGCATCGATGTCGGTCAGATCGCAACGCAGGAACAGCGGCTTGTGGCGCGCGTCGCCGAGACGTTCCGCCAGCGCCTCACCGGCGTTCTGGTCGATGTCGAGAAAACCGACTTTCGCGCCCTGGGCGACGAAATGTTCGACGAACGACTCGCCGATGCCGGTCGCGCCGCCTGTAATCAGCACGGTGCGATCGACGAGGCTCGGAAACTGGCCATATGGTGACGACGACATCGAAGTCCCTTATTGGGTTAGGTGTTGGGTGGGTTCAGCAGACTGAAGCTTGAGGCAATGAGGCGTGCGCTGACAATAGCCGGCGCACGCCAATCGATGTTGCGTTGCAGCGTGCCCGCTGTGATGGCCGGTCCCATGCTGCAAGGTAGCGCCCCGGGGTGACAACCCCGAGGCAGAGCCGCGCCACGAACGGGCCCGGCCGGCGCCACACTCAGTCACGCGCGCCGCGGTTCTTCAACTGGTCGAGCAGCACGGCGGCAAGCAGGATCGCGCCGCGTACGAGGTACTGGTAGAACGCGTCGATGTTCAACAGGTTCATGACGTTCTCGACCGTGCCCATGATCAGCACGCCGATCACCACACCCGAAATCGTCGCCCGGCCGCCGAGCAGCGAGACGCCGCCCAGCACGCACGCCGAAATCACGTTGAGCTCGAAGCCTTCAGCCGCATTTGGCTGACCCGAAGTGATGCGCGACGCGAGAATGACGCCCGCGAGCGCCGTCACCGCACCCTGCACCAGGAAGATGTAGACGCGCGTGCGTTCGACATTGATCCCGGCGAGCCGCGAGGCTTCCGGATTGCCGCCGATCGCGAGCGTGTTGCGGCCGTAGATCGTGTTGTTGAGCAGCACACCGAACACGACAAAGCAGAGCAGCGTGACCCAGATCGGCAGCGAGATGCCGAGCATCGACAGGCCACCGAGCGCAATGAAGGTATCCGACGATACGCCGACCGCCTGGCCGTGCGAGACGATGAAACCGAGGCCGCGCACGATTTCCATCGTGGCGAGCGTGGTGATCAGTGCATTGATGCGCAGATACGCAATCACCGCACCGTTGACCCAGCCGATCGCCGCACCCGCGACAACCGCGGCGATGATGCCGAGCGTCGTGCTGCCGGTGGCGTTAAGCACCATCGCGCAGAGCACGCCCGCAAAGGCGATGGTCGAGCCGACCGACAAGTCGAAGTCGCGCGAGGCGAGGCAGAACATCATCGTGCACGCGACCATGCCGATCTGCGAGACCGACAGCGCGAGGCCGAGCATATTCTCGATCGAGAAGAAGTGATCGACGAAGATCGACGTCGTCACGAACATCACGATAAAGATCACGATCAGGCTGTACTCGGTCAGCTGCTGCAGCCAGCGCTGCTTGTCGTTCTTTTGCGGCACGAGGGTCTCGGCCAGTTTCTCTCTCACTTCCATGATGGGCTCCTGCAATGCTTTTTTGACTGGGGCAATTTGGTGCGATTCGTGAATCAAACCAGATCGGCGGATCTGTCGGTCACGGCCTTCAGGCCGCCACCGCCTGCGTTTTTTTCGGATGACCACTCGGCAGCGCGAGGTCGAGCACGCTCGCCTCGTTGGCCTCGGCGCGCGCGAGCTCACCCGCGATACGGCCCTGCTTCATGGCGATGATCCGATCGGACACACCGAGCACTTCGGGCAGCTCGCTCGAGATCATCACGATCGCGCAGCCTCGTTCGGCGAGTTCATAAATGACGTTGTAGATCTCATTCTTCGCACCGACGTCGATACCGCGCGTCGGCTCGTCGAGAATCACCACCTTGAGCTCGGGCTCCGCGAGCCAGCGCGACAAGATCGCCTTCTGCTGATTGCCACCCGACAGGAAGCGAATTTTCTGGTGGCGATTCGGCGTCTTGATCTTCAGACGCGCGATGAACTTGTCCGCGGTCTGTGCTTCTTTCTTGCGGTCGAGAAACAGTCCCGCGCGCAGGAAATGCCGGCGGCAACTGATATTGATGTTCTCCGAGACCGAAGCGATTGCGATGATGCCTTCTTCCTTTCGGTCTTCCGGGCACAGAACGATGCCCTGGCGAATCGCATCGCCGGTCCGGCGGATCTTCAGCGGCTTGCCATCGAGCAGCACTTCTCCGGCATCCTTGCTGTCGGCGCCATAGACCAGCCGCATCAGTTCGCTGCGACCCGCACCGACCAGCCCGAAGAAGCCGACGATCTCACCGGCGCGCACCTTGAAGCTGGTCGGCTCGACCAGCTTCGAGCCTTCGATATTGCGCACTTCGAGACGCACCTCGCCGGCCTTGCGCGGACGGTAGCCCCAGATGTCGGAAATTTCGCGCCCGACCATCTCGTGCACCATCGTGTCGCGCGAGACGCCATCTAGCGTTTCATGCGAAGCGACCTTGCGGCCGTCGCGGAAAATCGTCGCGCCGTCGCACAATTCATAGATTTCATCGAGCCGGTGCGAGATATAGATCATCGCGCGGCCATCGGCGCGCAGGTCACGCACCAGCTTAAACAATACTTCGGTTTCGCGATGCGATAGCGAACTGGTCGGCTCGTCGAGCGCGATCACCTTCGCGTTGCGCATCAGCGCCTTGCAGATCTCGACCATCTGCCGCTGCGCAATCGACAACTGGCGCAGCTTCTTGTTGACGTCGAGGTCGACACCCATCGCATGCAGTCGCTCGCGCACGTACTGCTTGGCCTCGCGCCGGTGAACCCAGCCGCCCGAGTTCGGCAAGCGGCCGAGCATCAGGTTTTCGGCCACGGTCAGGTCCGGCACGTACTGGAGTTCCTGGTGAATCACGGCAATGCCGGCCGCGATCGAATCTTTCGCGCTCGAAAAGCGCACTTCCTGGCCGTCCACCAACACGCGGCCGGAGTCAGGCTGGTATTCGCCGCCCAGCACCTTCAGCAAGGTCGACTTGCCCGCGCCGTTTTCGCCCATCAGGCCATGAACCGAACCTGCATTCACTTCGAACGACACGCCGTCCAGTGCGCGCACGCCCGGAAACACCTTGCCGATATTGTCAAAACGTAGCGTCGTGGTCACGTCGCCTCCATCCAATCCGAGTATTCAGCGCGTTCACATGAGCGCTCCGGGTAGTACGTCAGACAGCCGGCACCCCAGATACGGGGCGCCGGCCTGCGGTACACCTTCACTCAAGCTGCTGCGAAAGCATGCCGCCACGCACTTGCGCGCGTGTGATGCGGGTTATTCCAGGCCCATCTGCTTGCGCACGTCTTGATAGGTGCCGCGTTCCATCAGCGCACCGCTCGTGAGCGTCAGCTTGGCCGGTTCCTTGTTCTGCGTGATCCACTCGTACATGTCGACCGAGGTTTCATAGCCGTGACGCTTCGGGCTGATCAGCACCGAACCAAAGAAGCCCGTCGGGTTCGGCTTCTTGAACTCGTTGATAGCCGATTCCGAACCGCCAATACCGACAGCGATCATGTTGTCGGCCTTGAAGCCACGGCCTTCCGCTGCGCGCACGGAGCCGAGTGCGGCTTCGTCGTTCAGGCCGAATGCGACCCAATGCTTGAACTGCGGGTTCTTCGTGATCGCGATGTTCGCGGCGTTGAAGGCGTTTTCCGTATCGGTCTTGGCTTGCGGCGCCTCGACGATGTTGGCCGCCGGGAAGCCGGCTGCGGTCAGTGCCGAGACAGCACCTGCGACGCGGTCATGCGCCGTCGGCAGTTGTTCGAACGTGACCTTGATCGCGCCCGTTTCCTTCGGATCCCAGCCGCGCTTCTTCATTTCCGCAGCGATCGCCACACCGACCTGCTCACCAATCTTGGTGGCCGAAATGCCCATGTGCGGAACGCTTTCGATCGGCTTGCCCGTACCGTCGACGAGACGGTCATCGACCGTGATCATCTTGAGGTTGTCGGCCTTCGCCTTGGCGACGATGCCCGGTCCGAGCTTGACGTCAGGCGTGCAGATCACGAAACCCTGGGCCTTTTGTGCGGCCAGGTTGTCGATCGCCGTAATCACCTTGTCGCCGCTTTGCGCGCCGATCTTCACGAGCGTGAAGCCCTTTTCCTTGGCGGCTTGCGAAGCGAACTTCCACTCGTCCTGGAACCAGGGTTCTTCCGGTTGCTTGACGATAAAGCCGATCTTGACTTCTTCTGCAGCCTGCACGGCGCTTGCGCCAAAGCTCAGTGCCGCGGCGGCGGCGATCAGGCTGACAAACATTCTGCGTTGCATTCTTTGTGTCTCCTTACGAGAAGGTAGTTGGCCGCTTGTTCGGTTTCGTCTGACGGGCGCGGCCAATCCATCTGACATTCACTTCAATCTCGGCCGCACACCCCGCGTGACGGCTTCGATCCATTTCGTTCGTGCTGCCCCTGCCCTGCTTCAGTCGTGGTACAGCGCGGAACGGCCGCCATCCACGGTGATGCAACTCGCGTTGATAAACGGCGCTTCATCGCTCGCGAGAAACACCGCCGTCATCGCCACTTCCTCCGGCCGACCGATCCGTCTAGGCGGCTGCAAGGCGTAGGTCGCCTCGCGCGCGGCCGCCGGATCCGGCTGTTCATTCCAATGGTCGAGCACCAACTGCGTCTCGATATAACCGGGGGCGATCGCATTGACGCGTACACCCTGTGCTGCGTATTCGATACCGAGCGCTCGCGTCAGGCCGATCACGCCGTGCTTGGCGACCGGATACGGGAAACAGCCCGGAATGATCTTGAAACTGTGTGTCGAAGCGATATTGATGATCACGCCGCGACGGCGCTCCACCATGCCCGGCAAGGCAATGCGGCAGCCGTTCCAGACGCCGTCGAGATCGACCGAGAAGCAGCGCTTCCAGTCTTCGTCGCTCATCGTCAGCGGATCGCGAAACACATTGATGCCAGCGTTGTTGACGAACACATCGAGCGGGCCGAACGCCTGCTCGGTGAGCCGAAGCGCTTCGTCGAGCGTCGCGCGCTCGGTCACGTCGGTGTATACGGCCAGTACGCGCACACCGGGCATCTCTTCGCGCAAAGCGTGGGCATAAGCCTCGGCTTGTTCGATGTTGCGCTCGGCAAGCGTGACGGCCGCGCCCTCGCGCAGGAAGGCCCGCGCGATCGCCGCGCCGATCCCCTGGCCGGCACCGGTCACGATCGCAACCTTGCCGTCGAGACGGTTCATTTCAGCCCAGCCTCGACACGCGCGGCCGCGAGACCGGCGATGAAGGCACGCGCATTCGCGCCCACTTCCTCGGCCGTGTTGCCTGCCTTGAAGAGCGCCGAGCCGAGGCCAAAGCCCGTGGCGCCCGCCTTCAGGAACGGACCCATATTCGTCGGCGTGATACCGCCGACCGGTACCAGCGGCACATGTTTGGGCACCACGGCGCGCCACGCCTTGACGACGTCGACACCGAGCTGCTCGGCGGGGAACATCTTGAGCACATCCGCGCCATTGCTGAGGGCTGCGAATGCTTCAGTCGGCGTCGCGACACCCGGTGCGCTCGCGAGGCCCTTGGCCTTCGCAGCGCGGATCACCGCGGGGTCGCTGTGCGGCATGACGATCAGCGTGCCGCCGGCGCGCGCGACTTCATAGACGTGCTCGACCGACAACACCGTCCCCGCGCCGACCTGGATGTCGTCCGGCAGTGCATCGCGCAAGGCGCGGATGCTGTCGAACGGATCCGGCGAATTCAGCGGGACTTCGATCACGCGGAAACCGGCTTCGACGAGTGCATAACCGATCGCCACGATTTCGCTCGGTTTCACGCCACGCAGGATCGCGACCAGCGGGCAAGCCTGCATCGCGGCGCTCAGGCCGGCATGCGGGTGGTAAGGAATGGCGGTGATGGCAGGTGCGTTCATAGCGTCGTATTCAGATCCGTTTCAGTTCGAGGCAGCCGGGCGGGCGAACATCATCCGCCTCAGGCCGCCACCAGGCCGGCTTGCGTGGCGATTTGCCAAAGCCCGCGCTCGGTCGCGTTGGCGACCGTCTGCGCATGACTGCAGCCAAAGTGGGCCAGGGCGAGCCGGTAACGCTCGACAAGCGCCTGCTCGCCGATCAGCAGGACGGGTTGCGAATTCCAGCTCGCGCCGGTGGCGGCGAGCAATTTTTCGAGGCCCGACAGCTCATGCCCGATCAGCAAGCCGGACAGATAGTCGGGTTGCTGCTCGGCAGCGAGCTGCCCGGTCAGGCCGAGCGTGCGCGTCGAGAAAATCGTCGCGAGCATGCCCGCCTCCGAAGCGCCACGCGCGACTGCGACGCCGCGCAGGAACGCTTCGCTATCAGGTGTTTCCGGGGTCCGCATGGTGCGGCCGAGAATCGTGTGGTCGCGCAGCGCGGCAAACGTCTCGCCCGTCATGAAGGTATGAAAACGTTCGATGCGGCGGCCTTCGACAATCGCCCACTTGGCATGCGAGCCGGGCAGCCCGACCAGCGTGGTCTGGTTTGCCGCGTGTGCCTTATCGGCACTGCGCGACTCATCGAGCATCGCACCGAGGATCTGGGTTTCTTCGCCGCGCATCACATTGGGCAGCGTGCCGCGCTCCAACACGCCCGGCACGATGTGCAGGGTCACGCCGCGCGCCGTGCGCACTTCAGCCAGCGAAGCGGCGAGCCGGTTCGCATCGGCCGGCGTATCGATATACCGCGCCTCGACCCAGCCCTGCGCGCTGCCGACCATGCCGCAGGCGATCAGGGGCAACTCGGGCCGGGCATCGAGCCAGTCGCCACAGGCAGCCTCGAAGGCCAGATCGAAACCGCCCTCCCCGGCGCTGCGGGGCAGCTTCATCACGCCCCAGGGCAGGCTGCGAATACTCAATACTTTGCCTTGCGCGCCGAACAGGTAGGCGCGCAGGGAACTGGTGCCCCAGTCGAAGGCGATCAATACCGCCTGGGCCAGGTCGCCGGGCGCGGTCTGTCCATGGCTGGCGTCGCCCGCAAGCGCGACACTGCTTACTTCGCTCATCGTTTGATCCGTCGGGTGGTGGGTTGCGGCGCACGCCAGCCGAGTTCCTCGGAGATCGCGCGGGCTTCGCGCTGGATCACCGAGACCAACTCATGCATGCGCTCGGTCGGCATATACGGGATCGTGCTCGCGACGGAGAGCGCAGCGACGATCAATCCGGATGCGTCGCGCACAGGCGCGGCGACACAACGAATACTGGGTTCGTTTTCCTCGAGATCGAAGGTGTGGCCTGCCGTGGCGTAGCTTGTCATCTTGTCGAGGAAGGTGTCTCGCGTGTAAGGCGTCGGCACCAGGTCGGCGTGGTCGGGGTTGCGGCGTGCGGCATCCCACAGCGCTTCCCATGCCGACGGCGACAGATCGAGCATCAGCGCCTTGCCGATACCGGTCCACGCGAGCGGCATGCGATGGCCGACACGCGAGCGCATTTCGAGGCCACGCGTGCCGGATATCTTGTCGATATAGAGCACGTCGCCGCCCTCGCGCACACCGAGGTGGATCGTGTCGCGGGTCGCTTCGGCCAGACGCTCGAGATGCGGGCGCGCCACGGTCGAGAGTGGCATCTGTTCGAGCGAGACCGCGCCGAGCTCAATCAGCTTCGGGCCAAGCAAGTAGCCACCCTGGACCTGGCGCAGATAGCGCGCCTGGACCAGGCTGCTCACGAGGCGATGGGTCGTCGAACGGGTCGTGCCGAGCGCGGCGCCAAACGTCCGCAAATCGCGCACACCCGCTGCCGCGGCTTCGAGAATCGCCAGGCCACGTAACAAAGTCTGGGTGCCGGCCTGCTGGGGCGTGGCGTCGAGCAGCGTGGACGGCGTCTGCACGGCGGCTGAGGCGGCGCCTGCCGGGCTGGATGCAGCGCCTTTGACGGGTGCCATATCCGATGCCAACTCGGACGCAACGTCGGTCAATATCCGGTCGGCAGCCTGCCCGTTGGAGCCGGCGGTGTTCAGCGACTTATCCATGTTGATCCGGTCTGCACGCTGGCGGGAAACCCGATGCGCGATCGTCAAGCGATGCGCGCGGGGGTTGGCCAGTCGTGGTGTCTCCCAATCTTCTTGTGCTCTGCGAAGCCCCGGTGGGCGCTTCGCGCGGGGCGCACTCAAAGCATTCAAGTGCGCTTGCGGCGGATTGTAGGTCCGTCGATCCACATGTTCAATATCTGAATGGCACTCTCATTTAATGGGAATTGCTGCGATGCGGCATTCAATGAACGACAACATGCCAGCAACGCACGATACCTGCGCGGCCATTTAGGAGAAATATTTGGAATATGGGATCGGGGGAGCGAAGACTTGCGGAAAATCCCGGACAGAGGCCGGGAAGGCCCGAAAGGCCCCCGTGCGGAGCGGTGCTGGGAGAGGGGTTCCGCGCCCGCCTTCCAGGCTCCGAGGTGCCGCACGTCCGATAATCTGGGGACAGCAGAGTCGCAGCGATGCGGCTATTTGTCCGACGGTAGCTCGGCTGCGCCCATCCGATGGGCGATCACGCCGGCGCGGCTGGTCAAATACGCCCCGCCGCGATGCTCGTCGAAATACTTGGGTCGTGGCAGCATCACAGCCAGCCGCGCCGACTGGCCGACCGACAGCTTGGCGGCAGTGGTCTTGTAGTAATGCTGAGCCGCCGCCTCGGCGCCGTAGACGCCCTTGCCCCATTCGACCGAGTTCAGGTAGAGCTCGAAGATCCGCTCCTTGTCCATCCAGAACTCGAGCATCAGCGTGATGATCAACTCCTGCCCCTTGCGGATATAGGTCTTCTCGGTCGAGAGGAACAAATTGCGGGCGAGCTGCTGCGTGATCGTCGAGCCACCTGCGGCCATATGGCCTTTCTTCTTGTTCTTTTCCCAGGCCTGGAGAATCGCGTCGACTTCGTAACCCTTGTTGTTCACGAAGTTCGCATCTTCTGACGCGATGATCGCGCGCTTGAGGTTGCGCGAGACCGAGTCGTACGGCACCCATTGACGCTGGAAGGTGATCGCTTCGCCATCGCGCCAGAAGCGCCACTTCGCCGCACGCATGAACGCGGTGTCCGTGGGGTTGAACACAGTCCAGAGGCCGATCTGCACAAAAAAGAAAACTTGCGTCGCGGCAAAAGCGACCACGAACAGGCTCGCCAGATAGGCGAACCAGCTGAACGCGGGCCGGCGCGCGCCGCTGCTCCGTTGCATGGGCCTGGGCGGTGCCTTGTTGGCGAACACGCTCATGGACGTGCAGCCGGGGCCGCGCCGAACGCGCGCAACTCGGCAAGAACGGGCGCCGTGTCGGGCCGCACCCCGCGCCAGATATAGAAGGATTCAGCGGCCTGTTCGACCAGCATGCCGATTCCATCGGCCGAACGTGCGCCGTGCCTCTGGGCATGCAGCATGAAGATCGTGGGTTGCGCCGCGTACATCATGTCGTAGGCCAGCGTGTGCGGCGTGAGCGCTTCAGGGTCGAAGCTCGGCAATTCGCCACCGAGACTGCTGGCCGTTGCATTGACGACGACGTCGAAGGCGCCTTCCGCCATCTCCGGCGCGCCGCCTGTGACCGTGCCGTTGCCCGCACCATGAAACGAGGCGAGATTCTCGGCGAGCGCTGCCGCTTTGCTGGAAGTGCGGTTGACGATCACGACCTCGCGGACCTGTGCCGCCAGCAAGGGCAGTACAACGCCGCGCGCGGCTCCGCCGGCGCCCAGCAGCAAGACACGTTTGCCGGCTAGCGAGACCCGGAGGTTCTGCTCGATATCGTTGACCAGCCCGACGCCATCCGTGTTCTCGCCGAGCACGCGACCGTCGTCGAGCACCTTCAGGGTGTTGACGGCGCCCGCCGCCTGCGCGCGCACCGAATGCGTATCCGCGAAATGATGCGCGGCGAGCTTGAAGGGGACGGTGACATTGAGGCCCCGGCCGCCAGCTTCGATGAAGGCTCGGGCCGCGGCTTCGAAACCGTCGATCGGCGCAAGCAGCCGGTCGTAGTCGACCGGCTCACCCGTTTGCGCCGCAAAGCGCGCATGGATCAGCGGCGACTTGCTATGAGCAATCGGATTGCCGATGACGACATAGCGGTCGAGCACGGCATTCGCTCCGCTGAGCGCTGGGGAGCCAATGTGCGAGACGATCGACATGGGGAGCTTCGCACCTGGTCAGAGTGAACGCGCGCGATCGGGGGCGCCTTGGCCAGCGCCCGCATCGTCGCCGGAGTCGTGACTGGAAGAATCGGCCGATTCGTCGGACGGGCTGACGTGCGGCGTGACTTCATGAGCATCGTCGTGAGCGGAAGCGTCGCCGGATGCCTGAGCCGATGCCCGAGCGTCTTCGCGTGCCGCCGCCGCATCGTCGCCTTCGGCGCGTTCAGTCTCCGCCATCTCGTCATCTTTCCCGGCGGTATCTGAGTCGGCGTCGTGTTCGATCCCGGCACCCTCACCCTCACCGACGTCATCCAGCTCGTCCGCGTCGGCAACGCTCGCCTCGTCAGCAGTCTCACCCTCTTCAGCAGAGCGCGCCTCTTCGCCGCCCTCTTCCTCGGCGTCGTCCGCCTCGTCGCCCGCAGCGTCGCTGGCCACCGGTGCATCGAGCACCTGGACCAGACGCGTCGAGGCCTCGACCGTCAGCTCATCGATCGACACCACCTCCAGCATCACCCGCGTTCCGCGCGGATGCACGCCGAGGGCCGGTACATGGAGCACCAGCGGGATCTCCTCGAGCCTGACGAGATCCCCCTTGATGACCGTCGCCACGACGCGGTTGCGTTGCTCCTGCTTGAGCCAGCGAAGACACCAGAACGCTTCCATCTTGTTCTGGTAGTCGGCGTAGGCCGCATAAGTCTCGTCAAAGCCCTGCAGCACCGCGAAGAGATCGGCATCCTTTGGCTTGAACGGTGCAACCAACTTGCCCGCGACGCCATGCTGTGCGCACGCGATCAACTGCCACTGGTTCACCAGGTCGACATAACGACGCAGCGGCGAGGTGCTCCACGCGTATTGCGCCACGCCAAGCCCTTCATGCGGTGCCGGTGTAGTTTGCATCCGGGTCCGGTTCGGCCCGAACGAGCGTTGCGCGCGGTAAATACCCGGCACGCCATGCTCGGCCAGAAAGCTGCCCCAGGTGCTGTTTGCCACGATCGCCAGCTCGGCAACGATCGAGTCGAGCGGCGAGCCGCGGCGGCGCGGCGTGATCGTGACCTGCTCGCCTTCCACATAGAAGTTGAAGTCGTTGTTGCGCTGGACTTCGCGCCGCAGGCCGTAGCCGATACGCGCAAGTTGCCGCTTCTCATAGAGCGACTTCGCCAGCGGCCACAGTCGCGTGATCTCTTCTTTGTGCGGATAGTCGCCGGTGCCCGCATCGAGCGCTTCTTCGGTGACGATTGCATCGAGATGGTTGTGACGCAAATTGCTGCGCACAAACACCTTCTCGGCACGCGTCTCGGTCGTGACGATCTCGTAGGTCGTCGCGTCGACAATGATGTAGAGCGACAGCGCGGGCCGCAGGCCGCCTTCCTTGAGCGTGAAGATCTCGACCACTGGGTCGGGCAGCATCGTGATCTTGTCGCCCGGCATATAGACCGTCGACAGACGATTGCGCGCGATCTCGTCGACCGCATCGCCACGCTGGATGCCGAGCGCCGGCGCTGCAATATGGATGCCGACGCGGATCCGTCCGTCAGGCAGTACGCCGACCGAGAAGGCATCGTCGATTTCGGTCGTCGTCACGTCGTCAATGGAGAACGCCTCGACGTCGGCCTCAGGCAAATCGTCGAGGTGCGGTTCGATCGTGACTGGCGCGAAACCGGTGCCATACGGAAAATACTCGGACAGGAAACGGGCTTCGTGGAGCACGCGCGCCGAGGCAACGCCACCCGCATCGAGCATCAGTCGCGCGGGCGAGGTACCAAGCGCCGCAGCCGCGGCTTCGAGCGCCTTGTACTCGATCGAATTCTTGTCGGGCTTGGTCAGCAGGCCGATCACCTTGCCGGCAAAGGCCTCGGGCAGACGATGCGCCTTGAGTTCTTTCTCGTAGCCTTCCTGGACCAGACCCTGCTGGCGTCGCCGTTCGAGCGCGGCAAGCGCCGCGCGCAACTGTTCTTCCGGCGCGCGCTGGTACTGGCCTCGTCCCTTCTTACGGAAATAGACCGGCGAACCGTGCATGCGCAGCAGCAGGCCAGCCTGCTTGATTGCATTCGGCTTCGCGCCGAAATAGTCGTCGGCGAGCGCTCCGAACGGGAATTCATCGGCTGGCGCGCATTCCCACAGAAACTCGGGGTCGATGCCCTGTGCCTCGGCGTCGGCCTGATGCATGAGCTCGGCCGGCGTCGGCGCCTCGAACTCGAGCAGCACTTCCTTGCCGCGCACCTTGGCCCGGCGGCCGCCCGGCAGTTCGACCTGAAACGCGTCGCCCTGCTTGGACAGCACCGTGCCTGCCTTGAAGCTGCCTGATTCCTCGAAAAAAACGTTCACGCAATACTCTCTAGACAATTCCGCAGAATGCCAACGCCCGGTCGCGATACGCCGCGAAGTCCCGAATGCCGTGATCACTGCCCTCGATCAGGGTGGTGCTCACTCCAGCATAGAACTTCAGCATGTCCCGGTAGTCGAGGACTTCGTCCCCGGTCGTGGCAATCAAATAGTAACGTTCAGGTCGCGTGATCGACGCGACCGCCAATGTTCTGAATTCATTCAAATGACGCGGCTCGACGACAATGCTGCCGCCGCCATGCCATAACTCCTGAGCACCGAGATACTGCGCAAGATCGCGGCCCGGATCCACCGCCGGGTTCAGCAGCACGGCCCGATAGCCGTGGCGCTCGGCAAGCCAGGTGGCGTAGTAGCCGCCCAGCGAGCTACCGATCACGCATACCTCGTGAGGCGGGATACCCGCCACCGCGCGCTCGGCGAGCGCAATCGCCTCGTGCGGCGAAACCGGCAACTGCGGGCAACGCCATTCGGCTGTGCGGCCGAGTTCGCTCATGCGCTCAGCAAGCGTACGCGCCTTGAACGACTGCGGCGACGAGCGAAACCCGTGCAGGTAGAGGATCACGTGGCGTTCAATGGGCGCTTAATGCTGGCATAGACGGCGGTCAAATGCGACTGGCACATACACGCCCGGCATTGAGGCGTGACAAGGCGGGCGGTTCATGCAAGTGGCTCCTTGCAAGTAGCTCCGGCAGTGGGCTCATGTCGGGCGCCTCACGCGGCCGCGCCGCCGACCTGCGCACCGTGCGCGAGCGCCTTGAGCAGGCGGTCGTGCACGCCGCCGAAGCCGCCGTTGCTCATGACCAGCACATGGTCGCCCGGCTGCGCACTGCGTGCGACCGCAGCCACCAGCGTATCGATATTGTCGAACGCGCATGCCGCGTCGCCGAGCGGCGCGAGCGCCTCGGCAAGATCCCACCCAAGCGCATCGCGCCCGCCCGGCGCGCCGTAACCAAACACAAGGTCCGCGCCGCGCAGGCTGTCGGGAAGCTGGGCTTTCATGACGCCGAGTTTCATCGTATTCGAGCGTGGCTCGAGTACGGCGAGGATACGGCCGCTTGAGCGAGGACCCGTCGAGGTACGACCCGCGACATCGGCGGTGCCGCTCACCGAGCCGCCATCGAGCCGTCTGCGCAACCCGGCAACCGTGGTCCGGATCGCGGTCGGATGGTGGGCGAAGTCGTCATACACCGTCACGCCATTGACCGTTCCGCGCACCTCCATGCGCCGCTTGACGCTCTGAAAAGTCCCGAGCGCCTGAGCGGCTTGCGCCGGTACGACGCCCACATGGCGCGCGGCAGCAATCGCCGCGAGCGCATTCATCCGGTTGTGCGCGCCCTGTACGCTCCAGTCGACTTCACCCATCGGCTTACCGCACAGGCTCACCCCAAATCGCTGATCGAGCGCTTCGACCGCCTGCCCGTCGAGCGGCGTGGCCTGCCAGCCCGCTTCGACACCGAAGTGTTCGAGCTCGCTCCAGCAACCGCGCGCGATCACTCGTTCGAGCGCCGGCTCGACGCCATTGACGATCAGCCTGCCAATCCGCGGCACCGTGCGCACAAGATGATGGAACTGCGTTTCGATCGCGCCGATGTCAGCAAAAATATCGGCGTGATCGAACTCCAGATTGTTGAGGATTGCCGTGCGCGGCCGGTAATGGACAAACTTCGAGCGTTTGTCGAAGAAGGCCGTGTCGTACTCGTCGGCCTCGATCACAAAGAAACTCGAATCGGTCAGACGCGCCGACACGCCGAAGTTCAGCGGCACGCCGCCGATCAGGAAACCGGGGTTCATCCCCGCGTCCTCCAGCAGCCACGCAAGCATCGAGGCTGTGGTGGTCTTGCCATGCGTACCGGCGACCGCGAGCACCCATTTGTCCTGCAGCACATGCTCGCCAAGCCACTGCGGGCCCGAGACATACGGCAGGCCGCGATCGAGGATCGCCTCCATCAACGGGTTGCCGCGCGAGACGACATTACCGATCACGAACAGGTCCGGCTCGAGTTTTAACTGAGCCTCGTCATACCCTTCGATCAGTTCGATGCCCTGCGCCTCGAGCTGCGTGCTCATCGGCGGGTAGACCCCAGCGTCACAACCCGTCACGCGGTGGCCTCGCTCGCGTGCGAGCACCGCCAGTCCACCCATGAAGGTGCCGCAGATGCCGAGAATATGGATATGCATGAGTACGGTGTAAGTACGGAAGAAAAGCGCGTGCGGCAATCGTGGCATTGTACCCGAGCGACCCGGTCGCTCCGCTTGGCGCGACCTGCTGCGTGGACTGTGTCAGCGGGCGTGGGCGCGAGTTCCGGGAGGGGCGCGCTTAGTGGGCTCCCGAACGGCACTGCAAGGTCAGTCGGGTATCATCGGGGCATGTCTCGCAAACCTCATCTTGACCCGCGGCGCGTGCGCGAAGAAATCGCCACGATGGCTGCCCGTTTGATCGCGGAAGACGGCCTCGACTACTCAACGGCCAAGCGCAAGGCGGCGCGGCAGATCCTCGGCGACACCCGGCTCGCCGGCGAATGGTTGCCCGATAACGAGCAGATCGAAGAAGAAATCCGCGAGTACCAGGCGCTTTTCCAGTCGGAGAGTCAGCCCCACGCCCTGCGCACCCTGCGCCGCGTTGCGCTCGACTGGATGCACCGCCTCGCCGACTTTCAGCCTTTCCTGACGGGCGCCGTGCTTAACGGCACCGCGAACCAGCATTCAGACATCCATTTGCAGGCGTTTTGCGACAACGCCAAGGAAGTCGCGATCTTCTTGCTCAACGCCGGCATTCAATATGAAGTCTCTGAAACGCGACATTTCGCGGGCCGGGGCCTGGTCGAAACGCTGAGTTTCTCATGGCACAACGCGGCCCTGCCGGACCGCCTCTGGATTCACGTCGCGCTCTACGATGCCGACGACCTGCGCGGCGCGATGCGCACCGATGGTCGCGGCCGGCCGGCGCGCATCAATGAAGCGGCCGTCACGGCGCTTGTCGCCGCTGGCAATGAGCCGGCAGCCGGCTCGCTCGATGAGCAAAACGCCGTCGGACACTGATTGCCCTCATTCAACTCGTGTAACGCTTCCAAAGCGCTTTCTCTTCAGGATTTTCGCTGCCATGACTCGCCGACTACTGGTCCCCCTGCTTGCCGCACTTCTTGTCGCCGGCGTCGGCGCGCTAGGAGGCCCGCGTCTCATCGACTGGGCGCGCGGTACTGAAACCGGCTCTGACGCCGCGGTGGCGACGCTCTGGAGCACCACCCTGCCCGATCCGGCCAATCAGCCGCGCGCGCTCGCGCAGTTCCGCGGCAAGCCGCTCGTGATCAATTTCTGGGCGTCGTGGTGTGGCCCCTGCGTCGCTGAAATGCCGTCGCTCTCCGGCTTGCACAAAAAATATGCAGCCCGGGGCGTGAACTTCGTCGGCATCGCGGTCGACACGCCGCCGAACGTCCAGGGCTTCCTCGGCAAGGTCAAGGTCGATTACCCGGTGGTGATCGCCGGCTTTGGCGGGGGGGACCTGGCCCGTAAATTCGGCGACGAACAGGGGGCGCTGCCTTACACGGTCGTCATCGACGCGAACGGCAAGATCCGTTCGACCACTCTTGGCCAGGTTCAGCCGGCCAAACTCGCGGCGGTGCTGGACCAGCTCTGAGCGGTTTTGAGGGGGCCTTGAGGGGACAGCCGGACACAGTGACCTCCTCTGTCCCGGATGGAGGTTTTTTTGCCTTTACCCCCCCTTCTTCGCCCTTCTCGCACGTTCTCGACAGTTACCGACGCGAGGCTCGCCCAATCCGGCAAAATCCGCGAAAATGCCGGAAAAAGCGCCCGCATATACCCTGAAACGGTCGTCCCTTTTCTTCTTCTGCTGGACAACTTCTTTCTTACAGCGGTAAAGTGCGGCCAACTTCGCGGAACCGATTTTTAGTATGCCCCCTCGACTCCTGGTGCTCCACGGCCCTAATCTGAACCTGCTCGGCACCCGCGAGCCGGCTGTCTATGGACGCCGTACGCTGGCCGACATCGATGCCGCGCTCGTCGCGCGGGCCGACCAGGCCCGGGTCGGACTGGTCACCTTCCAGAGCAACCATGAGGGCGCCCTCATCGACCGGATCCACGCTGCACGCGAGGAGAAGATCGAGTTTGTCGTCATCAATCCGGGGGCCTTCACGCACACGAGTGTCGCCTTGCGCGACGCGTTCGCCGGGACGGCCATTCCGTTCGTCGAAGTGCATTTATCGAACGTGCATCGCCGCGAAGCCTTCCGGCATCACTCCTTTTTTAGCGATATCGCCGAAGGTGTCATCGTCGGGCTGGGCTGGCAAGGCTACGTTTACGCACTCGAATTCGCGCTGGACCGCATCGCCGTGGTACCGCAGGTCTGAACCACGGCGCGTCTCACTGCGCGGCGCCCGATAGGGGCGCCGCAATCCGCATTTAGCGATCTGAACCTGGGGAAATTCAATGGATCTTCGTAAGCTCAAAACCTTGATCGACCTCGTCTCCGAGTCCGGCATCTCCGAACTCGAAGTGACTGAAGGCGAAGGCAAGGTCCGCATCGTCAAGAACGCCGCACCGGTTTACATGCCGCAAGCCGCGCAGATGCAATACATTCCCCAGCCGGGCTATGCGCCCGCGCCGCAGGCCCCGACGGCCCCCGCAGGCGAAGCCGCGGCTCCCGCGCCCGCCGCGCAGCAGGGCCACGTCGTGACCTCGCCGATGGTCGGCACTTTCTATCGTTCACCGTCGCCGGGCGCCGATGCGTTCGTGCAGATCGGGGACTCCGTCAAGGAAGGCGACACCATCTGCATCATCGAAGCCATGAAGCTGCTCAATGAAATCGAAGCCGACAAGTCGGGCGTCATCAAAGAGATCCTGGTCGAGAACGGCCAGGCGGTCGAATACGGCCAGCCGCTCTTCGTGATCGCTTAAGCGAGCCCCGGACTCGCCATGTTCGAAAAAATCCTGATCGCCAATCGAGGCGAAATCGCCCTGCGGATCCAACGCGCCTGCCGTGAGCTGGGCGTCAAGACCGTCGTCATTTATTCCGAAGCCGACAAGGAAGCCAAGTACGTACGGCTCGCCGACGAGGCTGTGTGTATCGGCCCGGCGCCTTCGCCGCTGTCGTACCTCAACATGCCCGCCATCATCAGCGCGGCCGAAGTCACCGATGCGGAGGCGATCCACCCGGGTTACGGCTTCTTGTCGGAGAACGCGGACTTCGCCGAGCGCGTCGAGCAATCGGGTTTCACCTTCATCGGACCGCGCCCCGAGACGATCCGCCTTATGGGCGACAAGGTCTCGGCCAAGCAGACCATGATCAAGGCCGGCGTGCCATGCGTGCCGGGCTCGGAAGGCGCGCTGCCCGACGACCCCAAGGAGATCGTGCGGATTGCGCGCACCGTCGGCTATCCGGTCATCATCAAGGCTGCTGGCGGCGGGGGCGGTCGCGGCATGCGCGTCGTTCATACCGAAGCAGCCCTGGTCAATGCCGTGAACCTGACACGCGAGGAAGCCGGCCGTGCGTTTGGCAACCCGCAGGTCTATATGGAGAAGTTCCTCGAGAACCCGCGCCATATCGAGATTCAGGTCATGGCCGACCAGTTCAAGAACGCGATCTGGCTCGGCGAACGCGACTGCTCGATGCAGCGCCGCCACCAGAAGGTGATCGAGGAAGCACCGGCACCGGGCATCGCACGCCGCCTGATCGACCGGATCGGTGACCGTTGCGCGGACGCCTGCAAGAAGATGGGCTATCTCGGCGCGGGCACTTTCGAGTTTCTCTACGAGAACAACGAGTTCTATTTCATCGAAATGAACACGCGCGTCCAGGTCGAGCATCCGGTCTCGGAGCTGATCACAGGCGTCGATATCGTCCAGGAACAGATCCGTGTCGCGGCTGGCGAAAAGCTGCGCCTGCGTCAGCGCGACGTCGAGTTCCGCGGTCATGCGATCGAATGCCGGATCAATGCCGAGCACCCGTTCAAGTTCACGCCGTCGCCGGGGCGCATCACCTCGTGGCACACACCGGGTGGTCCGGGCGTACGCGTCGACTCACATGCGTACAACGGTTACTACGTGCCGCCGAACTACGACTCGATGATCGGCAAGCTGATCACTTATGGTGCGACCCGCGAACAGGCCATCAACCGGATGCGTATTGCATTGTCTGAGATGGTTGTCGAGGGGATCGAAACCAACATCCCGCTGCATCGCGAGATGATGATCGACGCGAAGTTCGTCGAAGGCGGCACGAGCATCCACTACCTCGAGCACCGGCTCGAGGAACGCAAGAGCGCGGTGTCTGAGGATGTCTGAGCCAGCGAGCTACCGCGAACTCGTGATCGAAATCGATCGCGAACACGCAGAAGCGCTGTCCGATGCCCTGCTCGATCTCGGTGCGCTATCGGTCTCGGTCGAAGATGCCGATGCCGACACGCCCGACGAACAGCCGCTGTTCGGCGAGCCGGGCCTGACGCCGGAACGGGAAGCGTGGCAGCGCTCGCGCGTGATCGCGCTGGTCGCACCCGATGCCGAGCCCGACGTTCTGCTGGCCGCCGCGGCAAACGAACTGGGCCTCGACGAGACGCCGGCTCATACCTTGCGCGAGCTTCCCGATCAGGATTGGGTGCGGCTCACGCAGTCGCAATTCGACCCGATTCCGATCGGCAAGCGCATCTGGGTCGTGCCCTCGTGGCATGTCGCACCCGAACCCGAGGCGCTGATCCTCGAACTCGATCCGGGTCTGGCGTTCGGCACGGGCAGCCATCCGACCACGCGTCTGTGCATGGAGTGGCTCGAGCAGTCACTGCACGGTGGCGAAACGGTGCTCGACTATGGTTGCGGCTCTGGGATCCTTGCGATCCTCGCGCAAAAGTGCGGTGCAAGCCGGGTAGTCGGCATCGATATCGACCCTCAGGCGGTCGAGTCGGCCAGGCTCAACAGCGAGCGCAACCATGCGCCGGTCGAGTATGCGTTGCCCGACGATGCGCCCGACGGGCAGTTCGATGTGGTGATCGCGAATATCCTGTCGAACCCGCTCAAGCTGATGGCGTCGATGCTGACGTCGCGGGTGCGTGCGGGTGGCAAGCTGGCTCTCTCCGGTGTGCTCGCGCGCCAGGCAGACGAGGTGGCGGCGGCTTATGCCCCTTGGATGACACTCGAGGTCTGGCGCTCTCATGAGGGTTGGGTTTGCCTCACAGGTAGCGCGAGATAAGCACGCGGTAACGTACCCGGTAGCGTCCACGCTATCGGTTCAATTTTCCCTGATGGACGGCAAGGCTCGAATCGTTAGTAGAATAGCGGCTATTGCTCATTGACCGGCCTTCGGCTTACATGGCTTCTATGGCGCTCGCGACCCGCTGCCCTCATTGCCAGACCGTGTTCAGGATCGTCCCCGACCAGCTCAAGCTGCATCGGGGTCTGGTTCGTTGCGGACACTGCCGTGAAGTATTCGACGGCGTGCTTCACCAGGTCGAGCCGCCGATGCGGCCGCCCTCTGCCCCCACCCCTGCGCCTGTGTCTGCCCCGGCCCCCGAGACTGTCGCCCCCGCGACGAGTCAGGCGTCCGAAATAGTCGAGCCGGAAAC
Source organism: Burkholderiales bacterium (assembly GCA_026225235.1). Taxonomy (GTDB): domain Bacteria; phylum Pseudomonadota; class Gammaproteobacteria; order Burkholderiales; family Burkholderiaceae; genus Pararobbsia. The sequence continues at coordinate 60,925 of JAMFSK010000041.1, read as the reverse complement.
GCAGGCCGGCGAAGAGCCTGTGTTTCCCGAAGCGCATCAGCACGATGCGGCCGAGACGCCTATCGAAGCCCCTGCTGCACAAGCGCATGAGGCGGCGCAAGACACGCACGAGTCAGTGGCTCATGAAGCGCCGGGCGAGACGCAGGATGTCTTTCCCGAAGCGCATCACACCGCCGCGTCCGAGGCGGCTGCCGATGCGGTGAGCGAGGCCCATGAAGAGGTGGAGCACGAGCATCACGAAGCGCCGGCGGAAGCAACGCTTACCGAGCCACAGGTCGGATTTCCCGAAGCGCATGAAGTCTCGAGCGGTGAGGAGGCAAGCGAAGCATCGCTGGCGCCGTCGGATGAAGCGGTGCCCGAGGCACGCGCGGGTGTCCCGCTGCCGCCGGAAGTTGACCTGCCATCCGAAGCGGGTGCACGCCGTGCCCCTTCCACGCCGCCGGACTGGGACGAAGAATTCCCGGGCGATCTGCCGCCGGGTGTGCCGTCAGGCCCCGTCGCGCCGCGACTCGATTTTGGCCATGAGGCACCCGAGTTCGCCCCTGTTTCAGAACCGCTCGATGTGTTGCCGCCCGAGCCGACGTTCGACGAACCGGGCGTGCATGCGCCCGTCGGACACGGTGAGGAACACGACGAGAAGCCCATCGAGACGCTCGACTTCGGTACCGAAGCAGGTGCGGAAGCTGCCGAGCCTCGGGAACCCGCCGAACATGTTGAGCATGCGGAACCTGTCGAGCACGCTGCCGAGGCGACCGAGCAGGCCCTAGCCGAAAGCGAGCCGAATCTGCATGCGGAAGTCAGCGACGCGACCGAGCGCGAATTCGTTGCACACGCTGCCGAGTCGGCGGAGCACGACGCGCGCGTCGCGGGCGATGCGCCCGCCCCGGTCGCGGAAGATCCGGACGGCGGCACGGGCCCGCTTGAAGAGCCGGCGCTCGAAACGCCTGCCGAGTCGCTTGAAGAGCATGCCGTCGAAACACCAGCCGAGTCGCTCTACGAGGCTCCGCTGGCGGCGCATCATGAGCCGCACGATGAGGCTCCCCTTGCGGCCCATCACGAGACACTCGATGCGGCTGAGCTCGCGGTTCATCACGAGACGCTCGACGACGCGCAGCACGAAGCGCCTGCGGGGATTCCCGGCGCGGCTCAGCACGAACATCTCGCCGCCGAAGCCCACGCCGAAGCGCCTCACGAGCACGAGCACGAGCAAACACTCGTCGAATCTCGTGAAGCTCACGCGCCTTTCGACGGCCGCCAGGAACCCACAGCCGACTACGAAGAAGACGACGGCACGGTCGAGCAATTCAGCCACGCGCGTTTCGGTCACGAAGACGATGTGATCGATGTCGAGCCGACGATCTCATCCGGCTCGCCGCACTACGGCCCGACCGCCCAGTCCGATCCGTGGGCGCAGCCGCCCGACAGCCGTGTCGAACCGGCGCTGGTCTACACCGCACCAGCCATCGCGGCCGCGGCTGCGGCGAGCGCAGGCTCCGCATTCGCACCGCTCGCCGACGACGATCGCAACGATTTCCGGATCCGCGTCGAACCGCATCCGGAAGAGCTCGGCGAGCATCAGCATCCGGCGCGCCGCGTGCTCGGCTGGATCGTCGCTCTGTTGCTCCTTGTGTTACTGCTCGCGCAGCTCGCATGGTGGCAACGCGAGCCTGTGATGGTGCGCTGGCCGCAGACGGTCAACCTCTATCGCGAAACGTGCGCGAAGCTCGGCTGCGTGGTCTCACCGCCGCACAATATCGACCAGCTTCAGATCGAAACATCGGCCCTCACGCAGACGACGCTGCCCAACCAGTTCGAATTGTCGATGAGCGTGCATAACCGCGCAGCACTCGCACTCGCCTGGCCGAACGTGGAGATCTCGCTGCTCGACGCGAACCAGCACGTCGTGATCCGGCGGGTCGTGGGCCCTGCGCAATATTTGCCGGCGGGCACTGACCTGAATGCGGGCCTTGGCGCGGACGGTCATCAGCCGGTGCGCCTGCTGTTGACCGCCACCGGGGCCGCGCCGGCCAATTACAGTGTCTTGATCTTTTATCCCTGAACAGGCGGAGCAGAGCAATGAGTCAAGTTACCCTCGGCGGCAACCCGATCGATGTCGGCGGGACCTTCCCGGCCACCGGCCAGCAAGCCCCGGCCTTCTCGCTGGTCGGCAAGACCCTTGCCGACGTCAAGCTCGCCGACTTCGCGGGCAAGCGCAAGGTCCTCAACATCGTGCCGAGCCTCGACACGCCGACCTGCGCGACTTCCACGCGCAAGTTCAACGAAGCTGCCGGCAAGCTCGACAACACGGTCGTACTGGTGATTTCGGGCGACCTGCCGTTCGCCGCCTCGCGTTTCTGCACGACCGAGAACCTCGACAACGTGATCACACTGTCGACCTTCCGTGACCCCGCGTTCAAGTCGGCCTACGGCGTCGACGTCAAGAGTGGCCCGCTGACTGGCCTGACCGCACGCGCCGTGGTCGTGCTCGACGAAGACGACAAGGTCCTGCACGCTGAACTGGTCCCTGAAATCAAGAGCGAACCGAATTACGACGCAGCCCTCGCCGCGCTCAAGTAATCGTTCGTGATGGAGCGGTACCGGGGCCGGCCCCTCAAAAACCGGTTCAGGTGCCAATATTGATGCCGATATCCTGTAGTGGGATGTCGGCGTTTATTCAGCCGCGGCCACCGCGGCTTTTTCATATTCAAGAGGTTCGATTTTGGCTTCGCTGATCTGTGGCTCTATTGCCTACGACTTCATCATGACGTTTGAAGGCCGGTTCAAGGAGCACATCCTGCCGGACCAGGTGCACATTCTAAATGTGAGCTTTCTGGTGCCCACCATGCGCCGCGAATTCGGCGGCTGCGCGGGCAATATCGGCTACTCGCTGCGCATGCTCGGCGGCGATGCACGCATCGTCGGCACGGTCGGTGAGATCGATTCCCAGCCTTATCTCGAGCGGTTTGCATCGCTAGGCCTGAGCACGACGCACGTGCGCGCGCTGCCCGGGCAGTACACCGCCCAGGCCATGATCACGACCGATCTCGACAACAACCAGATCACCGCCTTCCACCCCGGCGCCATGATGCAATCGCATCTGAACACGGTCGGCAAGGAAGCAGGGGTGACGCTCGGCATCGTCGCGCCTGACGGTCTGGACGGCATGCGCGAGCACGCCGAACAGTTTGCGGCGGCGGGCATCCCCTTCATTCTCGATCCGGGCCAGGGCCTGCCGATCCTGAGCGGGGCCGATCTCCAGCGCATGATTGAACTTGCCACTTACGTGACGGTCAACGACTACGAGGCAAAACTCCTCAGCGACAAGACCGGCTGGTCAGTCGCCGAGATCGCCGCCAAGGTCGAGGCGATGATCGTGACGCTCGGTGAACAGGGTGCGCGGATTCATCATCCGGGTGGCGTCGAAGACATCCCCGCCGTTCAGGCGGCGCGCGTCGTCGATCCCACCGGCTGCGGAGATGCGTTCCGTGGCGGCCTGCTGTACGGCATCGAACAGGGTTGGGACTGGGCGACCACAGGTCGTCTCGCGAGCCTGATGGGCGCGTTGAAGATTGCCGAACAAGGTCCCCAGAATTACGCTTTCTCACGCGACGAGATCGCTGAACGATTCAATCAGGCGTTCGGATATCGACTGCCCTGATCTTTTGGTTATGGAGAATGGTATGAAAAGCATCATGCGCGTCGCCACGGCGATCGCGTTGCTGGGCGCACTGGCATTGCAGGGATGTGCGAACTACAGCTCGTCACCCGACGTCTACACGGCGGGCGCGGCACAACGCGAGGAAACGGTTCGTCTGGGTACGCTCGAAAGTGTGCGGGCGGTGAAGATTCAGGCGAACGGCGGCCAGCCGAGCGGCCTGGGTGCGGTCGGCGGCGGTGCCCTGGGCGCAGTCGCAGGCAGCACGATCGGTGGCGGCAGCGGCTCGATCCTGACGGCTATCGTCGGGGGTATTGCCGGGGCGGTCGCGGGCAATGCGATCGAGAATGGTGTGGCGACGCGCGATGGTGTCGAACTCACCGTGCGGCTCGACAACGGCGACCTGCGTGCGATCACGCAAGAGCAAACCGGCGAGTTGTTCCGTGCAGGAGATCGCGTGCGACTGCTCTCGAGCGGCGGCACGACGCGTGTGACGCACTAGCGTCTACCGGCAGGGATCGGATGACGGTCATCCGATACAAGAGGCAGAGAAGAATCAGAGAAGCGGCCACGGGTTTCATCGACCCGTGCGCATCGAACGGCGGCGCAGTCCATGCGGCGCCGTTTTTTTTATGAGCAGCGGCGCATAAAAAATCCCGCCTGCCGGCAAGCCGGCGGCGGGACCAGATCGAGTAGGCCTACTCAATCAGCGACACACCCTCGTGTCGTCAGTTGCTGCATCGAACGGCTTAAGGACGGCTGCCGGTCGGGAACGGCCATGCTGCTGCCGGGTTCAGCGCGGTCTTCACCGCGTTGGCCGGTGCTGCAGGTGCGACCGAGGAAGACGCTGCAGGGGCAGCGGCGGCAGGAGCCGCCGCCTTTTTCGCAGCGGCCTTCTTCGCAGGCGCCTTCTTGGCAGCAGGCGCTTTCTTGGCGGCAGCCTTCTTGGCAGGCGCAGCCTTCTTAGCAGGCGCGGCCTTTTTGGCAGCAGCCTTCTTAGCAGGCGCCTTCTTGGCAGCGGCCTTCTTCGCCGGCGCCTTCTTGGCAGCAGCCTTCTTGGCCGGTGCGGCCTTCTTCGCTACGACCTTCTTCGCTGCCACTTTCTTGGCGGCGACTTTCTTGGTCGCAACCTTCTTCGCTGCAACCTTCTTCGCCGGCGCGACCTTCTTCGCCGCTACTTTCTTGGCTGCAACCTTCTTCGTCGCAACCTTCTTCGCTGCAACCTTCTTCACCGCAACTTTCTTCGCAGCAACCTTCTTCACTGCTACTTTCTTCACTGCAACCTTCTTGGCTGCGACTTTCTTCACGGCAACTTTCTTTGCCGGGGCTTTCTTCGCAGCAGCTTTCTTGGCGGTAGCCATCTTATGCTCCTTCAGGTTTCAAGTAAGAGTCGAACAAACCACACCCATCATCAAAACCCGCTTCCCGAGAGTGCGCGCACAGGCACACCCGCTACGAAGCGGGCCATTCATCGGCGTACGCGTTTCGACGTGCTTACGCTAATGAATACGGCAAGGCGCACACGGTCACTCCGGACTGTGCGCGCCAAATACGAACCGGCAATCTGGCCGGCGATAGTCGTTTGATCAAGCCGTCCGCCTCGCGGATGGCTTTATTACGGGGGTAGTTGGTCCGACCCACTGAAGGGCTCGCAAAGTGCTTATCATCGTCGTGCGGGGCTCGAAAGCCACTCGGCGCGCTTTGCATTCAGGCGACCATTTCTCCACATCTCGTTGGCGCGGCATCGCGGACCCACAGTCTCGCGACGCCGGCGCACTCACACTCCCCAATCAACTCTGTCACGCTTCGGGCCCGGCGAACTTATTCCCAGTTCAGCGCGCCGCCCGTCTGATATTCGATCACTCGCGTCTCGAAGAAATTACGTTCCTTCTTCAGGTCGATCATCTCGCTCATCCAGGGGAACGGGTTTTCCTCGTTCGGGAAGAGTGCTTCGAGACCGATCTGCTGACAGCGGCGATTGGCGATAAAGCGCAGATAGCTCTTGAACATCGAAGCGTTCAGGCCCAGCACTCCGCGCGGCATCGTATCTTCGGCGTAACGGTATTCGAGTTCCACCGCTTCCTGGAATATCACGTTGAGCTCAGCGCGAAACGCGGGCGTCCAGAGATGCGGTTCTTCAAGCTTGATCTGATTGATCAGGTCGATGCCAAAGTTGCAGTGCATCGACTCATCGCGCAGGATGTATTGATATTGTTCCGCTGCGCCGGTCATCTTGTTCTGCCGGCCAAGCGCAAGAATCTGCGTAAAGCCGACGTAGAAAAACAGGCCTTCCATGATGCAGGCAAACACGATCAGCGACTTGAGCAGTTGCTGGTCGGTCTCCGGCGTGCCGGTCTTGAACGACGGATCAGTCAGCACCGTGATAAACGGGATCAGGAACTCGTCTTTGGCGCGGATCGAATCGACTTCGTGATACGCGTTGAAGATTTCGCTCTCGTCGAGTCCGAGCGACTCGACAATATATTGGTATGCGTGCGTGTGGATCGCTTCCTCGAATGCCTGGCGCAGCAGAAACTGGCGGCATTCGGGCGCCGTGATGTGGCGATAGGTACCCAGCACGATGTTGTTCGCGGCCAGCGAATCCGCTGTCACGAAGAAGCCGAGGTTGCGCTTGACCAGGCGACGCTCATCTTCGGTCAGACCGTTCGGGTCTTTCCAGAGCGCGATGTCACGCGACATGTTCACTTCCTGCGGCATCCAGTGATTCGCGCAGCCGGCCAAGTATTTCTCCCACGCCCACTTGTACTTGAACGGCACGAGCTGGTTGACGTCGGTCTTGCCGTTGATGATGCGCTTGTCCGCCACGTTCACGCGGGCAGTCACAGGAGGCACATCGGCAGTCGAGTCAGATACGGGAGGCGTCGCGATGTCGCGCACGAAGATGTCTTGCGGAAGGGAAGCGTGCTGAGCTGCGATCGGCGTCGATGCAGTGCGAGTTTCGATGGCTGTTCCTGCGCTTGCGTGCAATGCTTTTGCTTGCTCGCCGCTCGCGGGAGTTACGGCCGTGTTCTCGTCATCCCAGTTGAGCATGAATGTTCACCTTCAAGTTAGAACGGTTTGTACCATCTTTTCATCTGCGTTAAAAGACTTCGCTGATGAAAATCCATGTTTTTGTTCGCGTGCTGCGACCTTCCTACAACACTCGCTCACACACCTCATCATCAACAGCGTGATGCGCACCTCGCAGCGAGGTCTCGAGTCGTGTGAAGAAGCATCGTGGACTCAGGTGTTCACACGTCGATATGTGTCGTTGAAGCGTGGCTCGTATCTCATATGAGAGACCACGCAAAGTGCCCGAAGCGACACCACTCGAGAGGTCGCGTTGCATGGGTCATCGAAGCTCGATCGACCCTGCAACGCGAGTGACCCCATCTGAGTCGAGGCGTAAAAAAGTCGCCACGCAAAAAGTCAGACGGCACTCGCGCGTGAACCGAAGCTCACGCGCCCTGCATCACTGGCAGGCTTCGCACTCGTCAAAACCCGGATCGCCGGGGCGCATCATGCACACCGGGCCGGCGATATCGTCATCGCTGATCACCGCGCTTGCGCTCATCGAGACCAGGCTCGATGCAGCAGTCGTTGCAACTGCTGTCGCAAGCGGTGCGCCTGCCGGCGCCGCGCTCGCCGAAGCGCTCGCGAGCACACCACCGCCGACGGGGGTGATCGCACCCGAACCACCGAGGCCGATACCGCCACCACCCACGCCACCCGCGCCACCCGCGCCACCGTTACCGCTGTTCGAGGTGCCACCGCTCGGCACCGAGTTCAGCGCGCCGTGTGCGGAGGTCGACTTCTCGACGTGAGTCGCCGACATCGTGCGCAGGTAATACGTTGTCTTCAGGCCACGCAACCAGGCCAGTTTGTAGACCTCGTCGAGTTTTTTACCTGACGCGCCTGCCATATAGATGTTGAGCGACTGAGCCTGGTCGATCCACTTCTGGCGACGCGAGGCGGCTTCGACGAGCCACTTCGCATCGACTTCGAAGGCGGTCGCATAAATGCTGCGCAAGTCGGCCGGGATCCGGTCGATGCGCGAGAGCGTGCCGTCGAAGTACTTGAGGTCGGCCACCATGACCTCGTCCCACAGACCGCGCGCCTTGAGGTCACGCACTAGGTACTCGTTGACGACCGTGAACTCGCCCGACAGGTTCGACTTCACGTAGAGGTTTTGATACGTCGGTTCGATGCAGGCCGAGACGCCGATGATGTTCGAGATCGTCGCGGTCGGCGCGATGGCCACGCAGTTCGAGTTGCGCATGCCGTGCTCGGCGATGCGTCCGCGCAACGTGTCCCAGTCGAGCGTGCTCGATGCGTCGACTTCGACGTAGCCGCCGCGTGCGTCGGCCAGCAGCTTGACGGTGTCCTGCGGGAGGATGCCGCGATCCCACAGCGAGCCGCGGTAGCTCGAGTAGCGGCCGCGCTCGGCGGAGAGTTCGGTCGACGCCCAGTAAGCGTAGTAGCAGACCGCTTCCATCGAGCGATCGGCAAACTCGACCGCGTCCATCGACGCGTACGGCGTGCGCAGCAGATGCAGTGTGTCCTGGAAGCCCATGATGCCGAGGCCCACCGGACGGTGCTTGAGGTTCGAGTTACGTGCCTTGGCGACCGCGTAGTAATTGATGTCGATCACGTTGTCGAGCATGCGCATCGCCACCGAAATCGTCTTCTTGAGCTTGTCGTGATCGAGCACCAGCCCATCGCCCTGCGACTTCATGTGGGCCACGAGGTTGACCGAGCCGAGGTTGCAGACCGCGATTTCCTGGTCGCTCGTGTTCAGCGTGATTTCCGTACACAGGTTCGACGAGTGGACCACGCCGACGTGCTGTTGCGGCGAACGCACATTGCACGGATCCTTGAATGTGATCCACGGATGGCCGGTTTCGAACAGCATGCCCAGCATCTTGCGCCAGAGTTGCGCCGCCGGAACCTTGCGGAACAGCTTGAGCTCGCCGCGTGCGACCTTCTCTTCATAGCCGACGTAGGCTTTTTCGAACTCGGCGCCAAACTTGTCGTGCAGGTCCGGGCAGTTGGACGGTGAGAAGAGTGTCCATTCGCCGTTTTCGTGGACGCGCTTCATGAACAAGTCCGGAATCCAGTTCGCGGTATTCATGTCGTGCGTGCGACGGCGATCGTCGCCCGTGTTCTTGCGCAGCTCGAGGAATTCCTCGATGTCGAGGTGCCACGTTTCGAGATAGGCGCAGACCGCGCCCTTGCGCTTGCCACCCTGATTGACGGCAACGGCGGTGTCGTTGACCACCTTCAGGAACGGCACGACGCCTTGCGACTTGCCATTGGTGCCCTTGATGTGCGAACCGAGCGCGCGCACGCGCGTCCAGTCGTTACCCAGGCCGCCGGCGAATTTTGAGAGCAGTGCGTTTTCCTTGAGACCTTCATAGATGCCGTCGAGATCGTCGGCGATCGTCGTCAGGTAGCACGAGGAGAGTTGCGAACGGCGCGTGCCCGAGTTGAACAGTGTCGGCGTCGAGCTCATGAAGTCGAAGCTCGACAGCACGTTGTAGAACTCGATCGCGCGCGCTTCGCGGTCGATCTCGTTGAGCGCGAGGCCCATCGACACACGCATGAAGAATGCCTGCGGCAGTTCGATGCGTGCGCCGTCGTGATGCAGGAAGTAGCGGTCGTACAGGGTCTGCAGGCCGAGGTAGCCGAATTGCAGGTCGCGGTTCGCGTCGAGCGCGGCGCCCATGCGCTTCAGGTCGAATTGCGCGAGCTTCTCGTCGAGCAGTTCAGCTTCGATGCCGCGCTTGATGAATTGCGGGAAGTATTCCGCGTAGCGGGTCGTCATCTCGGCGGGCATCACTTCCTCGCCGAGGATTTCACGGCGGATCGTGTGCAGCAGAATGCGCGCGGTCGCCTGGCTGTAAGCCGGCTCCTTTTCGATCATCGTGCGCGAGGCCAGGATCGCCGAATCGTAGACTTGCGTGATGGGCACGCCGTCGTACAGATTCTTCACCGTCTCAGCGACGATCGGCTCCGGCTTTACGGCTTCGCCGAGGTTTTCGCAGGCCGAGGCGATCAGCGACTTGAGCGCACTCATGTCGAGCGGGCGCATGACACCGTTGTCGAGCACGTTCAGGCCACTGGTCGGCAGCACTTCCGTGTCGTGCGCACGTTCTTGCGACCGCTTCTCGCGATACAGCACGTAGGCGCGCGCGACGTTGTGCTCGCCCTCGCGCATCAGGGCGAGTTCGACCTGATCCTGGATATCTTCAATATGGAAGGTGCCGCCATTCGGTCGGCTGCGCAACAACGCGCGCACGACGCTTTGCGTCATCTGCTCGACCAGTTCGCGCACACGTGCAGACGCAGCGCCCTGCCCGCCATTCACGGCGAGGAATGCCTTCGTGACAGCGATCGCAATCTTCGACGGTTCGAAAGCGACTACCGAGCCATTGCGGCGAATCACCTTGTAGTCGGCATAGGCCGACGAAGGTGCAAGCGGCTGTGAACCCGGCGCGTTGCCGAGGCGGCCTGCCCCTTCGGCGAGCAACTGGCCTGGCGACGTCGTCGTCACGTTTTCGGTCTGCATATGTGCAAAGCTCCTGGTCTGTATTCAGTGTGCGGTCGTGCCGCGTTTGACGAATGGAAGAAGCCGATCACCATCCCCATGGCCGTGAGCGCCGTGGTACCGATGCGGTGCATCGTGCATGCACCGGCCGGTCGTTCTTGAAGCACTGTGCTCACGCTCGGCCGCCTCCTGCGAAGCGACTTTCTCAGTCAACAAGTACAACAACGACAAACCTCGATCCGGATAGACACCGGTGCTCGTCGACTACGTCACGCGAGAGCGCCGGCGCGGCGTCGGTGGAGCGAAAAGCACCGAGTAAGAGTGATCTTATTCGGTGCTTCGAACGCTCTGAAACGGGGCATGGACTTATGCAGTAAACACAATATCTAGTGCCCTTCCCGACAACGCACACCAAGTATAGTGTGACCGAGGGCGACCACAAAGAAGAATAATTTGATCAGCTGGCTTGACAGGGGCAGACTCCAGCACGCTCGGGCCAGAGCGCCCGGTCGTGTTATCGCGTGCCAAAAAAGTCAGCAGAGAGATAGGGAAAGTACTCAGGCGCCAGACCCATTTCGCGCTGCAGTCGACGCCAATCGAAGCAAGGGCCCGGGTCCGTCTTGCGTCCCGGAGCAATGTCCGAATGACCCGCTAGCGCGTTCAGTCCATAGTGCGTGACCAGGCACGAGGCGAGCGCCGCGAGGGGCGCGTATTGTGCCTCGTCGAACGGCTGCGTGTCACTCCCTTCGAGCTCGATGCCGATCGAAAAGTCGTTGCACCGCTCTCGCCCGAAAAAATTGGAGCGTCCCGCATGCCATGCCCGTTCATTGCACGAAACAAACTGGTCGATCGTGCCATCGCGGCGAATCAGGAAATGCGCAGACACGCGCACGTCGCGAATCTGTTCATAGAACGGATGGGCGTCCCAGTCGAGGCGGTTCTGGAAGAAGTCAGCGATCGCGCTGCCCTCAAACTGCCCGGGCGGCAGGCTGATGTTGTGGATCACCAGCAGAGAGGGCGCGATGCCCTCCGGGCGTGCATCAAAATTCGGCGAGGGGCGATGAGTCATCCCGGTAATCGACGACAGCCAGCCCGCTTCATCTATCGCGAAACTCAACGTCCGTCGCCCGCTTGCGCAACGCGCACGGCATAGTCGCGCGCATGGCGCGGATGGCAGAAATGTTCGCCCAGTGAGCTCGTCGCTTCCGAGACCGGCAGATGGGTCTGGCAAAAGGCGCAGCGCACCATCGGCTCGGCGAGCGCCGGCTGACCACCACGGGGACGACGCGAGGCAGTCGCGCGCTCCTGCGACGCGGCGTCACCCGCACTTCCACTCGTGCGCGCGCCATTGGCACGGCCGCTTGCCTGCGTGTCCTGGCGCATGCGCCCCGCCGCTGTGCGCTGACGCTGCAAGTTGCGCCAGAACCAGTTGGCAATAAAGCCGATCACGATCAGCACGATCAAACGGGGCATGAAATCCTTCCTAAACGACAGGTCGATGCAGCAACACTTCGAGCACGAAGCGGCTGCCGACATAAGCAAGCAGCAGGGCGCCAAACGAAGCGAGCACCCAGCGCAGCGCGGAACGGCCGCGCCATCCATATAGTGTACGTCCCGCCACGATGCCGCCGAACATGACCCACGAGAGCACGGCGAAAACGGTCTTGTGGTCAAAGCGCAGCGGCTGGTGAAACAGCTGCTCGCTGAATACGATGCCCGACACGAGTGCAAGCGTCAGCACCACAAACCCAGCGGCGATCAGACGGAACAGCAGCTTCTCGAGCGTGAGAAGGGGCGGTAGTGCGTCGAGCCACGTGTTGGCCCAATGGTCGATCTCGGTGTCCCTGGCCCCCGCCCCCGCACGCAAGCCCGCGCGACTGTCGGGCCGCACGGCCCCTCGTGCATTGCGCGCCGCATGCAGACGCCGCTCGACCAGCAACATGAGCGCAGCATGGGCAGCCGCGAGCGCCAACAAACCATAGGCGACATTCGCCACGAGAAAGTGCAGCTTGAACATCAGGTCGGCCGAATACGGCAGCACCTTCACGCCACCGAATACAAGTGGAAACACACTCGCGACAAACGCGACCGGCAGCACGAGCATGCGCAAACCGTCGAGCGGAAAAAACAGGCTTTCGATCCAGTAGATCACCACCCCGAGCCAGAGCATCGCCGAGAGGGCGAAGGCGAAGCCGTAGATCATGGCGCCTTCGGGGAAGATGGTCAGCTCGAGCAACAGGCCATGTGCGATGAGCGCCGCAGCGATCAGTGAACGATCACGCGGCGAGAGCGATTGCGGCCGCGCGCTCAGCGCCTCGGCAACCGTGTCGGTGAAATGCCGCCGCGAACGCCATGCGGCAACCGAGAGGCTGCCATAGAGGATTGCGGTCAGGGCATACAGTACAATGATCATATTCGAAGTTTACACCAAGGTCCCGCCGCACCGAGGCTCCGGCCAGCATGCCAATAGGGGCTCGCTGACACGCCCGGTTCGCATCGCGCTCGCCCGGCGAAGCGCATCGTGTCCGGCGGCCCGGTACCTGCAATCCCCTGCGCCACTATGCTCGACAACCTGACTCAACGGATGGCGCGCGTCGTCAAGACGCTGCGCGGCGAAGCCCGCCTCACTGAGGCGAACACCCAGGACATGCTGCGCGAAGTTCGCCTCGCCCTGCTCGAGGCCGACGTCGCCTTGCCGGTCGTGCGCGAGTTTATCGCCAAGGTCAAGGAAAAGGCGCTCGGCGAAGACGTCATCTCCAGCCTGACCCCCGGTCAGGCGCTCGTCGCCGTCGTCCAGCGCGAACTGACCGCGATCATCGGCGGCGATTACGAAGGCAAGGCGTCGGAACTCAATTTCAACGTTACGCCGCCGGCGATCATCCTGATGGCTGGTCTGCAAGGCGCCGGCAAGACGACCACGGTCGGCAAGCTCGCGAAGCTGCTGCGCGAAAAGCAAAAGAAGAAAGTGCTGACAGTGTCGTGCGACGTGTATCGCCCCGCCGCTATCGCGCAGCTCAAGACAGTGACCGAACAGGTCGGCGCCGACTTCTTCCCCTCCGAGCCCGACCAGAAACCCGTCGATATCGCGCTTGCCGCGCTCGACTGGGCGAAAAAGCATTATCACGATGTGCTGATCGTCGACACGGCCGGCCGGCTCGGTATCGACGAGGCGATGATGCAGGAAATCGCCGCGCTGCACGCCGCGATCAAGCCTGCTGAAACGCTGTTCGTGGTCGACGCCATGCTCGGCCAGGATGCCGTCAATACCGCGAAAGCGTTTAGCGATACCCTGCCGCTGACCGGCATCGTGCTGACCAAGCTCGACGGCGACTCGCGCGGCGGTGCTGCGCTGTCCGTACGCCATGTGACCGGCAAGCCGATCAAGTTTGTCGGTGTCGGCGAAAAGCTCGATGGTCTCGAAGTCTTCTATCCGGATCGCATGGCGAACCGGATTCTCGGCATGGGCGACATTCTCGCGCTCGTCGAGGAAGCTCAGCGCGGGGTCGACGTCGATGCCGCACAGAAGCTCGCGACCAAGGTCAAGAAAGGCGGCGACTTCGATCTCAACGATTTTCGCGCCCAGTTGTCGCAGATGAAAAAGATGGGTGGCCTGGGCTCGCTGATGGACAAGCTGCCCGCCCAGTTCCAGCAGGCCGCGGGCAATGCCGACATGGGTCAGGCCGAGAAGCAGATGCGCCGCATGGAAGGCATCATCAGTTCGATGACGACTGCCGAGCGCACCAAGCCCGAGCTGATCAAGGCGAGCCGCAAGCGCCGCATCGCCGCGGGTGCGGGCGTGCAGGTGCAGGAGGTCAACCGGATGCTCGCGCAGTTCGAGCAGATGCGCGGCATGATGAAAAAGCTCAAGGGCGGCAATCTCGCCAAGATGATGCGCGGCATGAAGGGCATGATGCCCGGCATGCGCTAGACCATCTTTGTGCGCGCCCCTACTAATATAGATACACCTGCATAGCGAACGAACCCGTGATGAACCGAGAAGAAGCGCTCGAATTATTGAAGACCTCGGAAGAGATCGTGACCGCAGAAGACGTCCAGGCGTCGATTCGCAAGATGGCGGTCGAGATCAAGGCGGCGATGGGCGAGAAGTTTCCGTTGCTGCTCTCCGTAATGGGCGGCGCGGCGGTGTTCACCGGTATGCTGCTGCCGCATCTCGATTTCCCACTCGAGTTCGACTACGTTCACCTGACGCGCTACCACAACACCACGCAAGGCGGCGAGATGCACTGGCGTGTCGCGCCGGCCGAGTCGGTCAAAGACCGCATCGTGCTCGTGATCGACGACATCCTCGATGAAGGCCAGACGATGGCCGCGATCCGCGATCGAATCGTCAGCATGGGCGCCAAGGAATTCAAATCGGCCGTGCTCTGCGAAAAGACGATCGCGCAGGCAAAGCCCCTGCGCCCCGACTTCTGCGGTTTTGAAGTGCCGGACCGTTATGTGTTTGGCTGCGGAATGGACGTCAAGGGCTACTGGCGCAATCTGCCAACGATCCGGGCACTCACGGTCCCGCGCTAGCTGGATGGGACCCTACGTCCCCGCCGCCAGTTGGCGCGCAAAAATCCGCACCCCTTCAAGCAGCATATCGACCGAAATCGCGACGAGCACGAGCCCCATGAGCCGTTCGAATGCGGCGACCGTGCGCTCGCCGAGCCATTGCTGAATCCGGTCGGATAACAGCAGCACGATCGCGCAGATCACCATCGTCACCGTCAACGCGGCAACCCATTCGAAGCGACGATCGGGCGCCTGCGAAGCGAGCAGCATCACCGTCGCAAGCGCCGACGGTCCGGCGAGCGCGGGAATGGCGAGCGGCACGATCAACGGTTCCGAATGCTGGCCGCCGTTGCCAAACGCGCCATCCGGATGGGGGAACACCATGCGCAGCGCGATCAGGAACAACACGATCCCGCCCCCGATCCGGATCGACAGATCGCTGAGATGCATCGCCTGCAGGAAATGCTGGCCCCCAAGCATAAAGGCCAGCAGGATCCCGAATGCAATCGCCACTTCGCGCAGGATGACCGTCGGCCTGCGCTTGATCGACACCCGTTGCAGGGCATTGATGAAGATCGGAATGTTGCCGATCGGGTCGGTGATCAAAACCAGCAGCACCGTCGCCGACAGGAAGTTGTATTCCATTAGCGTCCGAGCGCGGTCTTGACGTACTGCGCGACCTCCGCCACGGCATCGGCTGCGGCAAGCAGCGTCGGCTCGGTCGCACGGCGCGCCTGGTACTCGATCTTGCCGTCCTTGAGACCGCGATCGCCGATCACGAGCCGATGCGGCACGCCGATCAGTTCCCAATCCGCGAACATCACGCCCGGACGCTCGCCGCGATCGTCGAGAATCACGTCGATGCCGGCTGCCTTCAGTTCGGCATAGACGCGGTCCGCTTCGGCCCGCACAGTCTCGCTGCGGTCATAGCCCATCGGGCAGACCACCACCTCGAACGGCGCGATCGACTCCGGCCAGATGATCCCGCGGGCGTCGAAGTTCTGTTCGATCGCCGCGCCGAGCACCCGCGTGATGCCGATCCCGTAGCAACCCATGACCATCGGCTTGGGCTTGCCCGACTCGTCGAGATAGGTCGCGTTCATCGCTTCCGAATACTTCGTGCCGAGCTGGAAAACCTGGCCGACTTCGATGCCACGGCAGATCTCGAGCACGCCCTTACCGTCCGGCGACGGATCGCCCGCGACGACTTCGCGCACATCGGCCACAGTCGGTTCCGGCAGGTCACGGCCCCAGTTCACACCGGTCAGGTGATAGTCGGCTTCATTGGCACCGACCACGAAATCGCTCATATTGGCGACCGTCGAATCGGCAATCACCGTGACCGGCTTGCGCGTACCGATCGGACCGAGATAACCCGGCCGCGTGCCAAAGGTGTCGATGATTTCCTTCTCGGTCGCCATGCGCGCATCCGCGAGGCCCGGCAGCTTCGAGACCTTGACCTCATTGATCGCATGATCGCCGCGGATCAGCAGCAACACGATTTGCGGCTCGCCCGCTTCGGTATCGACCGCCATCACGACCGACTTGATGGTGCGCGCAAGCGGAATGCCGAGCAGTTCGGCAACGTCCTCGCACTTCGCCTTGCCCGGCGTCGCGGTCTTCGTCATCGCCTCAGCGGCAGCGGCACGCGACGTCAGCAGCGGCATCGCTTCAGCCGCTTCGATGTTCGCTGCATAGTCGGAAGTCGGGCAATAGACGATCGCGTCTTCGCCCGTATCGGCGATCACCTGAAATTCATGCGATCCCGTGCCGCCGATCGAACCGTTGTCGGCCGCAACCGCGCGGAAGGTGAGGCCCATGCGGTTGAACACGCTCGTGTAGGCGTCGTACATCTTCTGATACGTGACCTTGAGACCCTCGACATCCTTGTCGAAGGAATAGGCATCTTTCATGATGAACTCGCGACCGCGCATCACGCCGAAACGCGGGCGAATCTCGTCACGGAACTTGGCCTGGATCTGATAGAAATTCACCGGCAGCTGACGATAGCTTCGGATCTCGCGGCGTGCAATATCGGTAACCACTTCCTCATGGGTCGGCCCGATCACGAACTCGCGATCGTGGCGATCTTTCAGTCGCAGCAGTTCCGGGCCGTATTTGACCCAGCGGCCCGACTCTTGCCAGAGCTCGGCCGGCTGCACAGCCGGCATCAGCAATTCCAGCGCACCCGCTTTTTCCATCTCGTCGCGTACGATCGCCTCGACCTTGCGAATCGAGCGCAGCCCCAATGGCAGGTAGTCGTAAATACCGCCTGCAACCCGGCGAATCATGCCGGAACGAACCATCAACTGGTGACTGACGATCTCAGCGTCGGCAGGCGCTTCCTTCAGCGTGCCGATGAAAAAACGTGATGCTTTCATTCAGGGGTTTCCCAAAAAGCGAAGGCGCCGCGCGCCACCGTTGCGCGCCGTAATGGCGGCCCGGCGGGGCGGCGTCCCTCAAACGGTGCGCGGAGCCCGTTATCTGTTTATAATCAAAGCAATTTTAAAGGATTCGAAGGTGGTTGTATGCTGGATCGTGAAGGCTTTCGCCCGAACGTCGGCATCATCCTCTTGAACGCGCGCAACGAAGTGTTTTGGGGCAAACGGCTACGCGAACATTCGTGGCAGTTTCCGCAAGGGGGCATCAAGTTCGGCGAGAACCCCGTGCAGGCGATGTACCGGGAGTTGCACGAAGAAACCGGCTTGAAGCCCCAGCACGTCAAAGTGCTCGGTCGCACACGCGACTGGCTGCGTTATGAGGTGCCCGACAAGTTTATCAAGCGCGAGGTGCGCGGCCACTATCGAGGGCAGAAACAGATCTGGTTTCTGCTGCGCATGGTAGGGCGTGATTGTGACATCTGTCTGCGAGCAACCGACCATCCGGAGTTCGATGCCTGGCGCTGGAATGAGTACTGGGTCCCGCTCGATGCGGTGATCGAATTCAAGCGCGACGTGTATCAGCTCGCCTTGTCGGAACTGTCGCGCTTCATGCGGCGGGTGGGTGCGCACGCAGGTCACGCGCACGCGCATGCGAATCCCCCGGAGACTCCCTGTGAGGACACCGCGGAAGGGCATGCGGACGAGCCGGCTGCTCAGGCGCTGTCGCACGCGGAATCGCACCTGGAATCCCATGCGGAATCTCTGACTTCCACCTCGCACGAGAGCGCCCATACGGGCACGCTCGAAGCCGCTTCGACCACCCTGCTCCCCTCTTTTCACCGCACCACCGACCCCGACAAATAACGACGTGGCCGCGCGCGATCGCGCGGCCCGCCCTGGACTCCAAGACCTTGAACTTCTTCCGCTTGTCAGGCCGCGCCGCGCGCGCGACCGCCATCGCCGCTCTTGCCTGCGCCACCTTGCTTCCCACCGTCGTCAATGCCGACCCGAGCGACCGCCCGATGCCCGGTGAAGGCGCGAGCAGCCCGGATGGCGAGCAAAGCACGTTCGAGTATTTTTTCGATCGTAAATCGATCTTCAAGGAAGAGAAGGTCGATACGCTGCCGCCGCTACCGAACAATGATGACTTGCTGCCTTTCGAAGTGTCGAAGCAGACGTCACTGGTCTTCGCGATCGATCCGAAGTCGATTTCGATCGGCAAGGAAGATCATGTGATTCGCTACACCGTCGTCATCACGAGCCCGTCGGGTGCACGCAATGTCCGCTATGAAGGCTTGCGTTGTGACGCGGGCGAGCGCTGGCGCATGTATGCCGCGGTCGACGAAGACGGTACCGGGTGGGATCGCGATACGAACACCGACTGGGATGCGGTCGAAGAGAACCAGTTCAATGCCTATCATGCGGCGCTTGCGCATGACTACCTCTGCTATTTCCAGACGCCATACGGCACCGCCAAGTCGATGGCGCAGAACATTCGCTACAAGCGAACGATCAGCGATCTGACGAATCGTTGAATCTTGCGTGCCGGCGCGACCGGCACGTCTCTCGCAAAAAAATTAGCCACGGTTTGGATCCGTGGCTATTTTTTCTTTCAGACGATCACCAGATTGTCGCGGTGAATCAGTTCGGGCTCGAGCATGTAGCCTAAGACGCCTTCGATCTCACCGCTGGGTTTGCGCTGGATCATCCGTGTCTCGGTACTGCTGTAGTTGGTGAGGCCGCGCGCGATTTCGCGGCCTTGCGGGTTCAGACAGGCAATCACCTCGCCCCGTGCAAAAACACCCTGGACGTCGATCACGCCGATCGGCAGCAAGCTCTTGCCATCGGAGGTCACCTTCGCTGCCGCGCCGTCGTCGATCACGACGCGCCCGCGCATCTGGAGATGGTCGGCCATCCATTGCTTGCGCGCCGCGAGCCGGGCGGTGCGCGCGATCAATTGCGTGCCGATCGCTTCGCCGTCAGAGAGACGCACAAGGACGTCGGGTTCGCGACCACTCGCGATCACCGTATTCGCGCCGCTGTTCGCCGCGCGCTTGGCCGCGATGACTTTGGTCAGCATGCCGCCGCGACCGAGACTGCTGCCCGCGCCGCCGGCCATCCGCTCAAGTTCCGCATCGCCGGCGACCGCCTCGGCGACCAGCGTGGCCGTCGGATCCTTGCGGGGATCTGCCGTGTAGAGCCCCGTCTGATCAGTGAGGATCACCAGCGCATCGCCTTCGATCAGGTTGGCCACGAGCGCACCCAGCGTGTCGTTATCGCCAAACTTGATCTCGTCCGTGATGACCGTATCATTCTCATTGATGATCGGCACGACCGACAGACGCAGCAACGTCAGCAACGTCGAACGTGCGTTGAGATAGCGCTCGCGGTCGGCGAGGTCGGCATGGGTCAGCAGAATCTGAGCGGTCTGGATCCCGCGTTGCGAAAACCGACTTTCGTAGACCTGCACGAGGCCCATCTGGCCCACTGCGGCAGCCGCCTGAAGTTCATCGATTTCGCGCGGACGTTTGGTCCAGCCCAGACGTTGCATCCCTTCGGCGATCGCACCCGAACTGACCAGCACCACTTCCTTGCCGCGCGCGCGAAGCTCCGCGATCTGCGTGGCCCAGCGACCAATCGCCTCATGGTCGAGGCCGCGTCCATCATTGGTGACCAGGCTTGACCCGACCTTGACCACCAACCGTTTTGCATCGGCAATCACCGATCGCATGTTTCCCCACCCTAGCGTAGATGTTGAACAGCCCCGGCATGTCGAAAATTCCGGGGCGTGGTGATGGCTTATCCGTCGGCCCAGGGGTTCGGGCGCGAGCTTCGCTTACTCCACTTACTCCGCTTCGCCCGAAGGGTCAGCCTGAGTCGGCAGAGCGGCCGGGGTGGCCGTCGTGCCTTCGCGAAAACGCGGATCAGCGGCGAGTTCTTCGGCTTCGGCAGCCTGCCCGGCTGCGCCGTGCTTGGCCAGATGGTCGTAGATCGCGTAGGTCAACCCTTCGCAACCCTGGCCCGTCAGCGCCGAAATTTCGAACACTGGGCCCTTCCACTTGAACCGCTTGACGAAATCGGCGACGCGCTTCTTGCGCGTCTCCTCATCGAGCATGTCGAGCTTGTTGAGCACCAGCCAGCGAGGCTTGTCGTAGAGCGCCTCGTCGTACTTGGTCAGTTCGTTGACGATCGCTTTCGCCTCGGCGACCGGGTCGGTCGCGTCGTCGAACGGCGCCAAGTCGACAAGATGCAGCAAGAGGCCGGTCCGTTGCAAGTGTCGAAGGAACTGATGGCCAAGACCCGCGCCTTCTGCCGCCCCTTCGATCAACCCTGGAATGTCGGCGATCACGAAACTCTGGCTCGGTCCCACGCGCACCACACCCAGATTTGGCGCAAGCGTCGTGAACGGGTAGTCGGCAATCTTCGGCTTCGCATTCGAGACGGACGCAATGAAGGTCGACTTGCCCGCATTGGGCATGCCAAGCAAGCCAACGTCGGCCAGCACCTTGAGTTCGAGCCGAATCATCCGGCGCTGACCCGCCTTGCCTTCCGTTTTCTGGCGTGGCGCACGGTTCGTGCTCGACTTGAAATGCAGATTGCCAAGGCCGCCCTGGCCCCCTTCTGCGATCGTGATCTGCTGGCCGTGTTCGGTCAGGTCGGCAATCAGTTCGCCCGACTCCATGTCGGTGATGATCGTGCCGACCGGCATGCGCAATACGATGTCGTCGCCGCCCTTGCCATAGCAATCGGCGCCGCGTCCATTCTCGCCATTGCGCGCAAGATGTTTGCGCGCATAGCGATAGTCGATCAGCGTATTGATATTGCGGTCAGCCACGGCGTACACAGTGCCGCCCCGGCCGCCATCGCCACCGTCCGGTCCACCGAACGGGACGAATTTTTCGCGGCGCATCGAGGCGCTGCCATTACCGCCATCACCGGCGATCACTTCGATGCGGGCTTCGTCTATGAATTTCATGCTGCTTCTCTCACAGCGCCTGGTGCAGCCGCCCTCCTCACCGCAAGGGACCGGGCTCTACCAGACGCTCAAACAAAACGACGCTAAAAACAAAAAAGGCCCCGCTGGAATGCGGGGCCTGCGGGGCCTGTACTGCGGGGCCTTCAAGACATCGCCACCTTGCGGCCTGAATCGCTGCAAGGCTTGCGCGTCTTACTCCGCAGCGACCGGGACGACGTTGACGAACTGCTTCTTCGCCGCGCCCTTGATCGTGAACAGCACGTGGCCGTCAGCCAGCGCGTACAAGGTGTGATCCTTGGCCAGGCCGACGTTGTTGCCCGCGTGCATACGCGTACCGCGTTGGCGAACGATGATGCCGCCAGCCAGGATTGCCTGACCGCCGTACACCTTCACGCCAAGGCGCTTGGATTCTGAGTCGCGGCCGTTACGGGACGAGCCGCCTGCTTTTTTGTGTGCCATTTGCTTGCTCCTTCGCGGCCGTTAAGCGTTGATCGCGTCAATGCGCACTTCAGTATAGTTCTGGCGGTGGCCAGCACGTTTCTGATAGTGCTTACGACGACGCATCTTGAAGATCTTCACTTTATCGTGACGACCCTGGGAGATGACGGTAGCCTTGACCGAAGCCCCACTGACCAGGGGTGCGCCGAACTGAATCGATTCACCTTCGCCTACTGCGAGCACCTGGTCGAGCGTGATTTCTGCGCCAATGTCTGCCGGTATCTGTTCTATCTTAAGTTTTTCGCCAGCAGCAACTTTGTATTGCTTGCCGCCGGTTTTTATGACCGCGTACATTGTTGAACCTCACTCGAATTCATTCTTTCCCCCGCACCGTGCGGAGAAACGTTTGATTATACAGAAGTTTTCCCGACGGTCAAAGCTCGACGCCGGTAGCCGGCGATGCGACACGGGAACAGTCTATAATCGCCCGGTTATCCAACAAGACTTTCGGTACCCGCGTTGACCGCCACGACCTCCGCTACAAGCCTTCTCGCTCCGATCGCCGAAGATATGGAACAGGTAAACCGGGTGATCCGGAAACGCCTGGCGTCCGAGGTCGTGCTCATCAACCAGATCTCCGAGTACATCATCAGCGCGGGTGGCAAGCGCCTGCGCCCGGCCCTGCTGCTTATGGTTGCGCGTGCGCTCGGCGACACGAGCCACCATCGGCACGAGCTTGCGGCCGTGGTCGAGTTTATCCACACCGCGACCCTGCTGCACGATGACGTTGTCGACGAGTCAGCGCTGCGGCGCGGCAAGCAGACCGCCAATGCGTTGTTCGGCAATGCGGCGAGCGTGCTGGTCGGCGACTTTCTGTATTCGCGCGCCTTCCAGATGATGGTCGGCGTCGACCAGATGCGGGTGATGCAGATCCTCTCCGACGCGACCAACGTGATCTCCGAAGGTGAAGTGCTGCAGTTGCTGAACATGCACGACCCCGACGTCGATGAAGCACGCTACATGCAGGTGATCCGCTACAAGACCGCCAAGCTGTTCGAAGCCGCTGCCCTGCTGGGCGCGGTGCTCGCCGGCGCGAGCCCTTCGCAGGAAACCGCGGCCGCCGAGTATGGTCGTCACATTGGCGCGGCCTTTCAGATCATGGACGACTGGCTCGACTACACGGGTACGCCTGAGTCGATGGGCAAGAATGCGGGCGACGACCTGCGTGAAGGCAAGCCGACGCTGCCGCTGATCTGGCTCATGCAGCACGGCAGCCGCGAGGAACGCCTGCTGGCGCGCGAAGCTATCGAGCAAGGCGGTACGGACCGGTTCGACACGATCTTCACCGCGATCACGCGTTCGGGTGCGCTCGACTACACACTGCAGGGCGCGGAGCGCGAAGCGCACGCCGCCCTCGAAGCGATTGTTCGATTTCCCGATTCCCTTTACAAAGAAAGCCTGCTAGACTTATGTTCTTATTCGACGGCGCGCCTTTCCTAGCAATGCTTTGAGGGACACGCCGGCAAGCCGGATTCGGGGTGTAGCTTAGCCTGGTAGAGCGCTACGTTCGGGACGTAGAGGCCGGAGGTTCGAATCCTCTCACCCCGACCAGAAAAGACATTCAAGCAATGTCGTCAGTTGTGACTAAAACCTCGGTGCCGAAAGGCACGCGAGGTTTTTTGTTGCCTGGTCGGTTTGTAAATCAAGGATGTCGGCTCGGACCATTTCATCAGATCGTCCACCCGGCCGGCTGCGAGGCGCACACCAGTCGGCACCCTTGCTCTAGTTGTTCCCCGACCTTCCGCCCAGCAGCCCTGAAAATCGGTCTGCTATAGTGTTCTCAACTCTTTTTCCGGCTTTCCCCCCGCGTGGAATCGCTTCCCTTATGGGCACAGGCAGGTCTGGTCGCCATTCTCCTGCTGCTGTCCGGCTTCTTTTCAATTTCCGAAACATCGATGATGGCGATCAATCGCCACCGTCTCAAGATCCTCGCCCAGAAGGGTGCGGTCGGCGCCAAGACCACACAAAGTCTGCTGTCACGCACTGAAGACCTGCTCGGCGCTGTGCTGATCGGCAATAACCTGATCAACACGCTGATCCCGGTGCTCACAACGTCGATCGCGCTTCATACGTTTGGCCACAACAATGTCGTGCTATCGATCACGACCGGCGTGGTCGCGTTCCTGATCATCGTGTTTGCCGAAATTACGCCGAAGATCGTCGGCGCAACCTATCCAGAGAAAATCGCGCTGCCTGCGGCATTGATCATCGCTCCGCTGATGCGCTTTCTGCGGCCGCTGATCTGGTTCGTGAACCTCTTTGCTTCGACCATCCTTCGGGTGCTCCACATCAATCCGCGTGATGCAAGCAACGTGACGATGTCCGCCGAAGAACTGCGCAGCATCGTGATGGAATCTGGCAGCTTCATGCCGAACAAGCACCGCAGCATCCTGCTGAATCTCTTCGAGCTCGAGAACATCACGGTCGATGACGTGATGGTGCCACGCACGCGTATTGAAGCGCTCGACCTCAATTCACCGCTTGATCAGATCCTTCAGCAACTCGAGACCTGCTATCACAACAAGTTGCTGGTCTATGAGGTCGATATCGACCGGGTGCTCGGTGTGCTGCACGTGCGCAAGACGCTCGCAGCGCTGCGCCACCATGAGGAGCTCGATCGTGAAACCTTGCGCGAATTGCTGACGGAGCCTTACTTCGTGCCGACCGGGACCGCAGTGTTCCAGCAGCTTCAGTTCTTTCAGGAGAACAACCAGCGCATCGGCCTGATCGTCAACGAATATGGTGAGGTGCAGGGGCTCGTCACGCCCGAGGACATCATCGAGGAATTGATCGGCGAATTCACCACGTCGATGCCGCGTTCGGCGAACACGCGCGCCGGCTGGAATGCGAAGGGAGAAT
This sequence comes from Burkholderiales bacterium, assembly GCA_026225235.1. GTDB lineage: Bacteria > Pseudomonadota > Gammaproteobacteria > Burkholderiales > Burkholderiaceae > Pararobbsia. The sequence continues at coordinate 36,494 of JAMFSK010000041.1, read as the reverse complement.
GCATTGTCGCCGGCGCGATGCCCCTGCGCGAACTCAACCGTTGGCTCGGACTCAGGCTGCCGGTCGACGGGCCCAAGACGCTCAACGGGCTGATTCTCGAAACGTTGCAGGAGATCCCCGAAGGCGATGTCGCGTTGCAGGTCGGCGGCTGCCGGCTCGAAGTCATGCAAATCGACAATCAGGCGATCAAGACGGTCAAGCTGTTCAAACCTCCACCGGCACGCGTGCGAGCCTGAGCGGCTTCGGCTTCGGCATTGGCCATTCGGACGAGTTCTTTCAAGTACGGCATAGCGCGACGATGAGCTTTCTTTGAAACTCGTTGGAGCTGCTCATGGATTTCGGTTCTTCCTCGCCGCCGCGGCCGACCTTCACCGGCTGTCGCCTCACGAACATTGCAAGCGCCGATGACGCGATGGATTCGCCCGCGGCCCGCCTGCTTCGAGACGTACTGCGGCGATGCAAACAATCAGCGGGCCTCGGATATTCATGTCGAGCCCGACGCAGAAGGCTAGCGTATCCGCCTGCGTATCGATGGTGTACTCCACGAGAGCGCGCGGCCTGCCGCCAGTCTTTGCGACGCCTTCATCACACGTGTGAAGGTGCTCTCGCGCATCGATATCGCCGAGCGGCGCATTCCTCAGGATGGCCGCCCGAGGATTCGCATCGGCCCGGCCAGATCGAGGAATACCGGGTCAGTACACTGCCCACCCTCTTCGGAGAGACGACCGTACTGCGCCGGCTCGATAGCCTGCCGGCGAATCTCGCCCTCGCCTCGCTAGGATTCGAGCCGGAGCAACAAGCTATCATTTTCCCAGGCGCTTCGGGCACCGCATGGTCCGCTGCTTGTCACGGGTCCGACCGGTAGTGGCAAGACGCTCTCGCTCTACTACTTCATGCACCACCTGAACAACGTGTCGTCCAACCTGTGCTCGGTCGAGGACCCAGCGGAAATCCAACTCGCGGGCGTCAATCAAGTCAGCATTCGCGAGAAATCGGGGTTCACCTTCGCCGTGGCGTTGCGCGCGTTGCTACGCCAAGACCCCGATGTGGTCATGATCGGAGAGATACGCGATCGGGAAACGGCGGACGTAGCAGTCAAAGCGGCGCAAACCGGCCACCTCGTTCTTTCGAGGCTGCATACCAACGATGCCCCTGCGACGCTCGCGCGTCTGCTCGACATTGGCATCGAGCCCTACAACCTTGCTGCGGCGATCCGACTGGTCACGGCCCAGCGACTTGTGCGTCGCGTCTGCCCTGCGTGTCGAGAGCCGTATCGACCGGATCGCGACGTATTGCGGGCTGGAGGTTTTGACGAGCCGCGATTGAGCGCGCCGAGCCACTCCATCGACCGATCGGCTGCGATCTATGCCATCGGATCGGCTACCGCGGGCAGGTCGGCATTCACCAGATCATACTGATGACACCCGCGCTGCGCGAGCGGATTGTCCGTCGGGACGCGGCGCACGAGCTGCTTTCCGGCAACGGTGGTGCGGCCGATCGCCGTCGCCAAGGAGACGGGCGCGCTCGATCACCTGCTGATCGATCTGGCCGACCTCGCCGACCGGGACCTCGATGCTCGTCGAACCCATGATCATCGTCGTACTCGGTGCACTCGTCGGTGGCCTGATGATCGCGCTCTACCCGCCGATCATCGAACTCGGTCAAGTCGTTTAACCCGCCACGCGCAATGCTCCGCGTCGCTGGTGTAGCATGAGCGGCCTCTTTCACCGTGCGTCTGCACGCTCCTTGCCCTCTACTCTTTGACGATGCTGACCGGTCTGTCCTCGCTGTTCGACGGCTTCTCGCTGTTGCCCTCCGCCCTCCAGTACGCGTTCGTCGTCGCGTTCGGACTGGTGATCGGCAGCTTCATCACGGTCGTCGTGCACCGACTGCCGACGATGCTCGAACGCGGCTGGGAAGCAGGCGTCGCCGAGTATCTCAAAGATCGGCCAGACGCCAGTGCGGCCACGCGACCTAAAGGGGCCGAGAGCGAAGAGCCACGCCAGTTTGACGAATCTCAGCCACCTCCTCCCCCCGCCTCGCCCTACAACCTCATGCACCCCGGCTCGCACTGCGACGCGTGCGGCCATCGCCTTCGCGCCTGGGAGAACATTCCGGTTCTCAGCTACGTCCTGTTGCGCGGTCGCTGCAGCCAGTGCGATGTCCCTATCTCGCCGCGCTACCTGCTGATCGAACTGGCCAGCGGGCTGCTGGCCGCCCTCGCATGGTGGCGCTTCGGCGCAGGATGGCCTGCTGTCGCAGGCTTCGGCTTCGCAGCGGTTGCACTCGCGCTCACCTGTATCGACTGGGAAACTGGACTGCTGCCCGACGTCATCACGCTGCCCTTGCTCTGGGCCGGACTGCTGATCAATCTGAGTCCAACGTTTGCCATACTGAGCGATGCCGTGATCGGTGCAGCCGCGGGCTACGGCTTTCTCTGGTGCGTCTATTGGGGCTTCTGGTGGTGGCGTGGCGTCGAGGGAATCGGTCATGGCGATCTCAAGCTGTTCGCCGCGCTCGGGGCGTGGCTCGGCTGGAGTGGCCTGGTGCAGGTGCTCGTACTGAGTTCGGTGACGGGCGCGATCGTCGGACTCCTGATGCTCGCCACGCGGCGCATGAGGCGCGACGAGCCGCTGCCGTTCGGGCCCTTCCTCGCCATTGCCGGCTGCATCACGCTGTTCGCCGGCACGCCCTTCTGGCCGTCGTTGCCCTTGTACGGCAGCGGCGCATTCGGAGGCTGAAATGAAACGCATGTTTTCGATCGGCCTGACCGGAGGCATCGGCAGCGGCAAGTCCCTCGTCGCCGATCGATTCGCCTCACATGGCGTGTCGATCATCGATTCGGATGTCATCGCCCATGCCGTGACGGCGCCGGGAGGTCCGGCGATGCCCGCCATCGAAGCGGCATTCGGCCCCGAGTTCGTCACCGCCGACGGCGCGCTCGACCGTGCGCGCATGCGGGCGCTCGTGTTTAGTAACCTGGATGCGAAACACGTGCTTGAATCGATCACCCACCCTTTGATTCGGGCCGCGAGTGAAGCGGCGGCGCAAGCGGCCAGCGGACCGTATCGGATGTTCGTCGTGCCCCTGCTGGTGGAGTCCGGCAACTGGAAACAACGGGCCGATCGGGTGCTGGTCGTCGACTGCACACGCGAGACGCAGATCGATCGGGTGATGCGGCGCAGCGGTTTCACACGCGCGCAAGTCGAATCGATCATGCAAAGGCAGGCAAGTCGCGAGGCGCGGCTCGCAGTGGCCGACGACGTGATCGATAACGACAAAGCCACGGCTGACGCGGTTTATGAGCAAGTTGATGCGCTGCACCGGCGCTATCTGGCGCTCAGCGGCGAGAGATAGCTGTGCGCCGTCGTTGCGACGGGGTCTATGCCGGCATTAGAATGCGTAGAACATTTTTCAACCCAATCCCGGCAAAGGCGAGCATTGATCCTTTACGAGTATCCGTTCAACGAGCGAATCCGAACGCTGTTGCGGCTCGAAGATCTGTTCGACCGCTTCTCATTCTTCCTGCATCAGGAAGATCCGCGCGAGCATCACGTCGCGCTGACGACGCTCTTCGAAATCTCGGAAGTGGCGGGACGCTCCGACCTCAAGTCAGACCTGCTCAAGGAACTGGAGCGCCAGCGCGTCACGCTCGCGCCCTATCGCGGCAATCCCGATATTGAACAGGCGACGCTCGAGGTCGTACTCGGCGAGATCGAAACCACCCTCTCGAATCTGAACCAGATGCAGGGCAAGGCGACCCAGCATCTCGTCGACAACGAGTGGCTCACGAGCATCCGCAGCCGCGCGATCATCCCGGGCGGCACGTGCCGGTTTGATCTGCCGTCTTACTATGCATGGCAGCAACTCCCGCTCGACCAGCGCCGGCAAGATATCGCCAAATGGGTGATGCCGCTGCTGCCGCTGCGCGACGCCGCCTCAATTGTGCTGCGGCTCGCACGCGAATCCGGTCAGTCTGCCAAGGTGATGGCCGTGCAGGGGAGCTATCAGCAGATGTTGTCCGGCAGGACGTATCATCTGATGCAGGTTCGCGTGCCTGACGATGCCCGGGTGATTCCCGAGGCGAGCGCGAACAAATATATGTTGTGGGTGCGGTTCACGACCCAGGGGGGCGATCTGCGCCCTCGTGCGGTCGACAACGATGTTCCGTTCGAATTGACACTCTGTACGCTGTAAGCGGGTGGTCCGGCCGGCCTCGATGAGGCGGCCCCCTCGCTTGCTGGCGGCTTGACTCGAAGAGAGAAGGCGATGACTACCTTCGTGAATTGCCCGACCTGCAGCAAAAAGGTCGCGTGGACACCTGAAAGCCCGTTCCGGCCATTTTGCTCGGACCGCTGCAGGCAGATCGATCTCGGCGCCTGGGCGGCCGAGAAATACACGATCGCCGGCAAAACCGACGAAGAAAACCCCGACGGCTCGCCCAAAGACGATCTGAATTAGGCCCGCTCCGCGAGCCAGTCGAGCACGGGGATGGTCGCGGGCAACAGCGGACCGACGTCGATCGGCTGCCGTTGCCACGCAAACGCCTGGCCTTCGCGGCCGACGAGTTCTCCGTCCCACACCGTGACCTTGCAGAAATGGAGTCGCACGTAGGCATGCGGGTAGTCGTGCTCGAGCACGCGCCACCGCGCGCAATCGCCGATCGTGATGCCAAGCTCCTCGTGCAGCTCGCGACCGAGCGCGGCTTCGACTGACTCGCCGGCCTCGAGCTTGCCGCCCGGGAATTCCCAGTAGCCTTCATAGGGCTTGCCTGCCGGACGCTGCGCGAGCAGGAAACGGCCGTCCGCTGCGACAAGGATCCCGACCGCGACCTCGGTCACCGGGCGGCCATCGGGCGCGTGCCCTGCGGTGTTGTCCTGCTCGCTCATACGCCTCACCCTTGCCGACGGCCCGACCAATCCCGCGCGAACTGCCACGCGACGCGTCCCGAGCGCGAGCCGCGCTCGAGGGCCCAGACCAGCGCATCGCCGCGCGCAGACGCGACGTCGTCATCGCTGCGCCCGAAATGCTTCATCCAGTGCCCGACGATCGCCAGATAGTCGTCCTGCTTGAACGGATAGAAACTGACCCACAAGCCAAAGCGCTCCGACAGCGAGATCTTCTCTTCGATGACCTCGCCCGGATGGATTTCGCCATCGTTGGTGTGCTTGTAGGTTTCGTTGTCGCTCATGTACTCGGGCAACAAATGGCGACGATTCGAGGTCGCATAAATCAGAACGTTGTCCGACTGCGCGGCGATCGACCCATCGAGGGCCACCTTGAGCGCCTTGTAGCCCGATTCGCCTTCCTCGAACGACAAGTCGTCACAGAACACAATAAAGCGTTCCTGCCGCCCGGAGATCAGGTCGACGATATCGCCAAGGTCATGCAGATCGTCCTTGTCGACTTCGATCAGGCGCAGACCCTGATCCTTGTACTGATTCAGACAAGCCTTGATCAGTGACGATTTTCCGGTGCCACGCGCGCCGGTCAGCAGCACATTGTTGGCGGGCTGAAGCGCCACGAACTGACGCGTGTTCTGGTCGATCAGCTGTTTCTGCCGGTCGATGTTTTGGAGGTCGTCGAGGCCGATCAGCGAGAGGTTCGGCACGGGCTGCAGATAGCCGCGACCCTGGCGGGTGCGCCAGCGGAACGCCACGGCCGAATCCCAGGCGATCTCCGGCGCAGCCGGCGGCAAGAGTGTTTCGAGGCGCCCAAGCAACTGCTCGGCGCGAGTCAGGAATTGTTCGAGTTTGTCCATGCGGAGCAACGGTGACCCGGCCGGGGCCGGGTTTTGACGGTTAAGAACGGACGCTCGCTCAAGCCTGAGGCCAGGGGGGCCAGAGACTGGGGCAAAACGCCCGAGCCAGACCCGAATCAGGACCGATAGTCGGCGTTGATGCTCACATACTCATGCGAGAGGTCGCAGGTCCAGACCGTGGCTTCCGCGTCGCCGCGCCCAAGGCGCAGACGCACGGTGATCTCGGCCTGCTTCATCACACGCTGGCCATCTTCTTCACGATAGTCGGGGTTACGGCCGCCGCTCTTGGCGACGAGCACGTCATCGAGATACAGGTCGGTGCGGCTCACGTCGAGATCGTCGACGCCCGCATAACCGACCGCACAGAGGATCCGGCCGAGGTTCGGGTCGGATGCGAAGAACGCGGTTTTCACGAGTGGTGAATGCGCGATCGAGTAAGCGATCTTTCTGCATTCGGCGACGTCAGCGCCGCCTTCAATCTTCACGGTAATGAATTTGGTCGCGCCTTCGCCATCGCGCACGATCAGTTGCGAGAGCGTTTGCGCGTGAGCCGTCACGGCGTCCCGGAGCGCCTCGTAGGCGGGCCCGGTGGCCGAGGTAATGGCCGGCAGCGAGCTACGGCCCGAGGCCATCACGATAAACGAGTCATTGGTCGAGGTGTCGCCGTCGATCGTGATGCAGTTGAACGAGCGGTCCGCGACGTATTTGACCATCTCGTCGAGCACGGGCTGGGCGACAGTCGCGTCAATGGCGAGAAAGCCGAGCATGGTGGCCATGTTCGGCCGGATCATGCCGGCGCCCTTGCTGATACCGGTCATGGTCACCGTGTGGCCGTCGATCGTGACCTGCTTCGAAGCCACTTTGGGCAGCGTGTCGGTCGTCATGATCGACTGCGCCCCCACATACCAGTTCGCCGCCTCACGGTGCGCCAGCGCATCGGGCAGCGCCGCCTTGAGCCGGTCGATCGGCAGCGGTTCGAGGATCACGCCGGTCGAGAACGGCAGGATCTGCTCAGGCTTGAAACCCATCAGTCGCGCGAGCTCGACGCACGTGGCGCGCGCGTCGGCAAGACCCGGTTCCCCCGTCCCCGCGTTCGCATTGCCGGTGTTGATCACGAGCGCCCGTATGCCGCCGCTCGTCGCCACTTTCGCGAGATGCTCGCGACAGACGATGACCGGCGCTGCGCAAAAACGGTTGGCCGTGAAAACGCCCGAGACCGTCGCGCCCTCATCGAGCGAGATGACCAGCACGTCCTTGCGATTCGGTTTGCGGATATGACCTTCGGCCCAGCCCAGCGTGACGCCGGCGACAGGGTGAAGTTGAGCGGGATCGATCGAGGGAAAGTTGACGGCCATCGTTGTGCGCTTCAGATCAACGGGTCGTGAGCCGCCGGACGGCGGCACGGCCCCGGGGAGAAAACCCGCGCGGGCGCGGGGTCGGTCTACGGAACGCGAATGGCTCGCGCCCGGAGCGGACCCTGACAGCAGGGTCCGCTCGGGATCATGCCAGCTTACCGTGACATTGCTTGTACTTCTTGCCGCTGCCGCACGGGCACGGATCGTTGCGGCCAACCTTCGGCAGCGCGATACGCGGTTCGGCGCCTGCAGCTTCGGCATAGTCGCCACCGGCTGCGACCGCTGCCGCGACGGCACTGGCGGACACGGACGCCACCGCCAGCGTGTCTTCGCCAACACCGGCGTCCACCACGGCCTCGTTAAACTCAGCGTGCTGATACTGCACATGTTCGAGACGGCCGCCCACTTCTTCGAGCTCTTCGGCGACTTCCTCGAGCTGCGCCGGCGACTGAATCTGCACGGTCATCACGATACGCGTGACTTCGAGCTTGATCGCATCGAGCAGCGCGGCAAACAGTTCGAACGCTTCGCGCTTGTATTCCTGCTTCGGGTTCTTCTGCGCATAGCCGCGCAAATGGATCCCCTGACGCAGGTGGTCAAGCGCGGCGAGGTGTTCGCGCCAGCGCATATCGACCGTCTGCAACATCACCGAGCGTTCAAACCCGTTGAACCCTTCCCGGCCGATCATGCTGACCTTGTTCTGGTACGACGCTTCGCCCGCGTTCACGACCAGCTCGACGATTTCTTCGTCGTCGATCGAATCGGCCGCCTGCACTGCCTCAGTCAGCGGAACCTCGAGTTGCCATTCATCGCGCAGCAGTGTCTGCAGACCCGTCAGATTCCACTGCTCTTCGATGCTCGCGACCGGCACGTAGTTGCGCGTGACTTCGGCGAAGACGGCTTGGCGCATCGCGGCAACCGTCTCGGAAATATCGGTCGCTTCGAGCAGCTCGTTGCGTTGCTGATAAATGACCTTGCGCTGGTCATTCGACACATCATCGTATTCGAGCAGTTGCTTGCGGATATCGAAGTTGCGCGCTTCGACCTTGCGCTGGGCCGACTCGATCGAACGCGACACGATGCCGGCTTCGATTGCCTCGCCTTCAGGCATCTTCAGCCGGTCCATGATCGCGCGCACACGGTCGCCCGCGAAAATACGCAGCAGCGGATCTTCGAGCGACAGGTAGAAACGCGAGGAGCCCGGGTCACCCTGACGTCCGGCACGACCACGCAACTGATTGTCGATCCGGCGCGATTCATGGCGTTCAGTGCCGATGATATGCAGACCGCCAGCGGCCTTCACTTCTTCGTGCAGCGACTGCCATTCGTCATGCAACTGCTGAATACGCCGCGCCTTGTCGTCTTCAGGAATCGCCGCATCGGCTTCGATGAAGCCGGCTTGCTTCTCGACGTTGCCGCCGAGCACGATGTCCGTACCGCGACCGGCCATATTGGTCGCGATCGTAATCATTTTCGGGCGGCCCGCCTGCGCGATGATCTCGGCTTCGCGCTGATGCTGCTTCGCGTTGAGCACCTGGTGCGTGAGCTTGCCCTGATCGAGAAGGCTCGACAGCAGTTCCGAGTTTTCGATCGAGGTCGTGCCGACGAGCACCGGCTGACCGCGTTCGAAGCAATCGCGGATGTCGTTGATCACGGCCGCATAGCGTTCCTGCGCGGTCTTGTAGATCTGGTCTTGCTTATCGGTCCGTCTGGGCGGCCGGTTGGTCGGTACTACGACCGTTTCGAGACCGTAGATTTCCTGGAACTCGTAGGCCTCGGTGTCGGCCGTACCGGTCATGCCCGACAGCTTGCCGTACATCCGGAAGTAGTTCTGGAACGTGATTGAGGCCAGCGTCTGGTTCTCGTGCTGGATCTTCACGTGTTCCTTCGCCTCGACGGCCTGATGCAGGCCTTCGGACCAGCGACGGCCCACCATCAGGCGCCCCGTGAACTCGTCGACGATCACGACTTCGTCGTTCTGCACGACATAGTGCTGGTCGCGGAAGAACAGCGTATGCGCGCGCAGGGCCGCATAGACATGATGCATCAAGGTGATGTTCTGCGGCGCATAGAGGCTCTCGCCCTCGCCAATCAGGCCCCACTGCGCAAGCAGCGCTTCGGCCTTTTCGTGGCCGCGCTCGGTCAGAAAGACCTGGCGTGCCTTTTCGTCGAGCGTGTAGTCGCCCGGCACTTCAACGCCTGTGCCGTCGGCCTTTTCTTCGCCAATCTGGCGTTCGAGCAGCGGCGGCAGCGCATTCATCTTCACGTACAGCTCGGTGTGATCCTCGGCCTGACCCGAGATGATCAGCGGCGTCCGTGCTTCGTCGATCAGGATCGAATCGACCTCGTCGACGATGCCGAAGTTCAGTGCACGCTGCACCCGCTGCGAGGTCTCGTAGACCATGTTGTCGCGCAGGTAGTCGAAGCCGAACTCGTTGTTGGTGCCGTACGTGATGTCAGCCGCGTAAGCCTGTTGCTTCTGGTCGTGCTCCATCTGCGACAGGTTGATGCCGACGCTGAGCCCGAGGAAGTTGTAAAGCCGCGCCATCCATTCGGCGTCGCGCTGCGCGAGGTAGTCGTTGACCGTCACGACGTGCACGCCATGACCCGACAGCGCATTGAGATAGGCCGCGAGCGTCGCGACGAGCGTCTTGCCCTCGCCCGTGCGCATTTCGGCGATCTTGCCGTAGTGGAGCACCATCCCGCCAAGCAGCTGCACATCGAAGTGCCGCATCTTGAGCACGCGCCGGCTGGCCTCGCGGCACACCGCGAACGCTTCGGGCAGGAGCCGATCGAGCGTTTCGCCCGAGGCGACACGCTGACGGAACTCCACCGTTTTCGCGGTCAGCTGCTCATCGCTGAGCTGCTCCATCTGCGGCTCGAGCGCATTGATCGCGACGACATTTTTCTGATATTGCTTGATCAGTCGCTGGTTGCGGCTGCCAAAGAGCTTTTTAAGAACACCGGAAATCATCGGATCGTCTGCGTCGTGACGCGCGGGGGCGCCCCGCCGGCTTGGCCTCGGGTTTTGCAAAAGCGGGATTTTAACACGCCGCACTCGCGCGCTTTGGGTCCCCGGGCCCCGAACGGGCAAGGATTTCAGGCATGACGACGCGCGCCGGTACAGCCCTTGCCCTTACAATGATTCCACGATTCGAAATTTTCAAGCCCCGGCGCCTGATGTCAGGACCGAGTAAAGCCCAAGTGAAGCCCAATCCGTCCAATTTCACGCCTTATCGCGGCCCTCGCAGGCCCCGTTCCGCGCGTCCGGTCGGCGACCTGCTCGGTGAAACCGATGCACTCGCCGCGCTACGCGCCGGCATGCGCCAGGTCAGCGCGATCGAGCGCGACCTGGCCATGCTGTTGCCCGATTACCTCGCCCCTCACGTGTCGGTAGGGGCGATTAAAGGGGAGATGTTGACGATTTTCGCGGGGCACAGCGCCCTCGCCGCCCGGCTCAGGCATCTCGAGCGCGGGCTCGTCCACGACCTTCAGCAACGCGGCTGGCCGGTCAATGGCTTCAAGGTCAAGGTGCGCCCCGTCATTAAGCCGGTCGTGGCGCCGAAACACGCGAAGGTGTCATCGGTTGCGGTGGCCTGCCTGCGCGAGCTGGCTGGCGGCCTTGAAGACTCGCCGCTGCGCGAAGCGCTTGAGCGCATGGTGGCCCGTCACGGCGGAACAAAATAGGCGGCATCCGGTCCCCTGCCCATCGCAGATGGACGGTCCCGGCCGTTGATCGCCTGTCACCTGTCACCTGTCACCTGTCACCTGTCACCTGTCACCTGTCACCTGTCACCCGTCACCCGTCACCTGTCACCTGTCACCTGTCAGCTGTCAGCTGCCACCCTGTCACCGGCCGCCTGTCACCGCGCTGCGCCGCGGCTCATCGATTCCAACCGCGACAGACGTAAAAAAAGCCTCGCTAACTGAAGCGAGGCTTTTTTTACAGGGTGAAAACCGCCTCGGCCGCAGCCGGGTCGCTCAGGCAAATACGGCCTGCGTGTCATATTCGAAGCCGCGCGGAGCACTCTTGGTGTCTTCGAAAGACACGACTTCGTAAGCATCTTCGTGCGCAAGCAATTCGCGCAGCAAGGCATTGTTCAAGCCGTGGCCCGACTTGTAGGCGGTGTACGAAGCGAGCAGCGGGTGTCCGATCACATACAGGTCGCCGATTGCATCCAGCATCTTGTGCTTGGCAAACTCGTCGCTATAACGCAGCCCGTCGTTGTTCAAAATCCGGTACTCGTCCAGCACGATCGCATTGTCCATGCTGCCGCCGCGCGCGAGGCCGAGTTCGCGCATCTGTTCGACTTCATGCGCGAAACCGAAAGTGCGCGCACGCGAGATCTCGCGCACATACGACGTATCGGCAAAATCGACTTCACATTCCTGCCCGGTCTTGTTGACCGCGGGATGGCGGAAGTCGATCGTGAATTTGAGGTGAAAACCAAAGTACGGTTCGAGCCGCGCGAACTTGTCGCCTTCACGGACTTCGACCACCTTCTTGACCTTGATGAATTTCTTGAGCGAGTTCTGCTGCTCGATGCCAGCCGACTGGATCAGAAACACGAACGACGCTGCGCTGCCGTCCATGATCGGGATTTCTTCAGCCGTGACGTCGACATAGAGATTGTCGATACCCAGACCCGCACACGCGGACATGATGTGCTCAATCGTCGAAACACGCGCCCCGTCGCGCTGCAAAACGGAGGCGAGGCGCGTGTCGCCGATGCTCATGGCACGCGCGGGAATCTCGACAGGCTGAGGCAGATCGACGCGCGTGAAGACGATGCCGGTGTCGGCTGCCGCCGGACGCAATGTCAATTCAACTTTGCGCCCAGAGTGCAGACCGATGCCGACCGTTTTGACGATCGATTTGATGGTTCGCTGCTTCAGCATGTCGGACTCTACCTACCTTATTAATTATCGCAATCGTGACTCATTTCTTAATAGCCGAATGATAGCCGTTTTTTTGCTTCGATGCGTTTCCAACTGTTTCTCGACATTACCAGTGCGTGCTACAGCCACTCGCGATGTCAGCTTGCGGCATACGCCTCTCATTCGCCTGTCGTTTGCTTCTCATGCGCCTCTTTGTACGCCTGTTTGCTGCGCCGGTCGCTCGAACGGAGGCACGTCGAGCGACCGGACACTTCTTCTGATGCACATCTACAACACATCACGCCACCCTGAGAGCAGCAAGCTCCGTACCGCGCGGTCAAGCCGCGGCGCCAGAATCTTACCCGTCTGCGCACCCTGCCCGAGGCGCAAAAACGGCGCTGTTCACGATGCCCGGCGTGCGGCGTCCCCGGTGACTCCGCAACACCCCTCGTCGGGCGGCAAGTGTCCCCACGACCGCAATCGTGTGAATCGCCTGCCCGCGCTATCACTGGCCCTAGTCAAGCTGGCCTTATTAGAGCTGGCCTTTTTAAAGCCGGCCCGTCGGCACGCTCAGTCTGCCTGCTTGCGCAGGAAGGCCGGAATGTCGTACGTGTCCACACCCTTTTCCTGCAGGGCGGCCACATGCGAGGCCGCCGTTTCACGCGTGCTGCGCCACACTGCCGGCGTATCGAGCGCGCCGTAGTCTGTCGTCATGGCAGGTTGATGGCCATGCATCATCGAACCGACCGGCATATTGTCGGTACCAGTCTTGAGCAGCGTCATCGGCGCTGCCATCGGCTTCTTCGCCGCCCGACCGAGGCCGGTCGCCACCACCGTCACGCGCAGTGCATCGCCCATCGCGTCGTCATAAACCGTACCGAAGATCACCGTCGCGTCGTCCGCGGCATAGCTCTTGATCGTGTTCATGACTTCACGCGTTTCGGAGAGACGCAGCGAACGGCTTGCAGTGATGTTCACCAGCACGCCGCGTGCACCCGACAGATCGACCCCTTCGAGCAGCGGGCTGGCTACAGCCTGCTCGGCTGCAAGGCGCGCGCGATCGACGCCGGCCACCGTGGCCGTGCCCATCATCGCCTTGCCCTGCTCGCCCATCACCGTCTTCACGTCTTCAAAGTCGACGTTCACCAGACCGTCGACGTTGATGATTTCGGCGATGCCCGCCACAGCGTTATGCAAGACGTCATCGGCGCACTGGAAGCACTTGTCCATTTCTGCGTCGTCACCCATCACCTCGAAGAGCTTGTCGTTCAACACTACGATGAGTGAGTCGACGTGATCTTCGAGAAGCTGGGAGCCGGCTTCCGCCACGCGCATGCGCTTGCCACCTTCGAACTCGAAAGGCTTCGAGACGACACCTACCGTCAGGACGCCCATCTCTTTCGCGATCTGCGCGACCACCGGCGCAGCGCCCGTGCCCGTACCGCCGCCCATGCCGGCGGTGATGAACACCATGTGCGCGCCGCGCAGCGAATCTGCAATCCGCTCACGTGCTTCTTCGGCCGCGGCACGGCCCATGTCCGGCTTCGCACCCGCGCCCAGACCGGTCTTGCCGAGCTGGATCGCGACCTGCGCCTTCGAACGCGAGAGCGCCTGTGCGTCGGTGTTCATACAGATGAACTCCACACCTTGCACGCCGCGGTTGATCATGTGCTGGACGGCATTGCCGCCCGCACCACCAACGCCGACGACCTTGATGATCGTGCCGTTGGTTTCCGTTTCCAGCATTTCGAAATCCATTGAGTGCCTCCGTCAGAGATAAAACACCGGCCGTAGTCCGACAAGGGATCGGGCAATCCCCCACCGCGCACCGGTCGCCGCCCACCGGCGCTTCACAATCCTTGCTGCTTCATCTACCGCAAACTCATTTGCCAACTGCCACTGCTTAAAAATTTCCGAGAAACCATTCCTTCATGCGCGTCCAGACCTGATTGGCAGAACCGGACTGCACCGCGACCTTGCGGCCGCGCATGCGTTGCGAACGACCTTCGAGCAACAGACCCATCGCGGTCGAATAGCGCGGGTTACGCACCACGTCCGCGAGACCGCCTTCGTATTCGGGCACGCCGATGCGCACCGGCTTGAGGAAGATGTCTTCGCCAAGCTCCGCCATGCCTTCCATCGTCGCCGCGCCACCGGTCAGCACGATGCCGGAGGACAACAGTTCCTCGTAGCCCGACTCGCGCACGACCTGCTGCACCAGCGAAAACAACTCTTCGACGCGGGGCTCGACGACGGCCGCCAACGCCTGACGTGACAACACGCGCGGACCCCGTTCACCGAGGCCGGGCACTTCAATCATCTCGTCCGGATCGGCGAGTGCCTGCTTCGCGATGCCGTGACGCACCTTGATGTCTTCAGCGTCGGGCGTCGGCGTGCGCAGCGCCATGGCGATGTCGTTGGTGATCTGGTCGCCCGCGATCGGGATCACCGCGGTATGACGGATCGAACCCTCGCTGTAGATCGCGATATCGGTCGTGCCACCGCCGATGTCGACAAGCACCACGCCCAGTTCTTTCTCGTCTTCGGTCAGCACCGCCAGACTCGAGGCAAGGGGCTGCAGGATCAGGTCGTTGACCTCGAGGCCGCAGCGCCGTACGCACTTGACGATGTTCTGCGCGGCCGACACGGCGCCCGTGACGATATGCACCTTCACTTCGAGACGAATCCCGCTCATCCCGATCGGCTCACGCACGTCTTCCTGGCCGTCGATGATGAATTCCTGGGTCAGGATATGCAGCACCTGCTGGTCGGTCGGGATGTTGATCGCCTTGGCGGTCTCGATCACGCGAGCGACATCGGCCTGCATGACCTCCTTGTCCTTGATCGCGACCATCCCGCTCGAATTGAAACTGCGGATGTGACTGCCGGCGATCCCCGTGAAGACATTGGTGATCTTGCAGTCGGCCATCAGCTCGGCTTCCTCGAGCGCGCGCTGGATCGACTGGACCGTCGCCTCGATGTTGACGACGACGCCCTTCTTCAGACCCTTAGAGTCGCTCTGCCCGAGTCCGATCACCTCGTAGTGCCCTTCGCCTTTTAGCTCGGCCACGATGGCGACGACCTTCGAGGTCCCGATGTCCAGGGAGACCAGCAGGTCCTTGTAGTCTTGTCTCATAGCGTTTGACTCATAGCGTTTGACTCTGTGCCCGTGTTGCTTGCGGCAAGCGCCGCACCGTCTGGATCGCGTTCATTGCTCGGCCCCTCGTTGCTTCGGCGCGGTGCTGCCCGGTGTGCCGATGGTTTTGCCCGAATTCCCGTTATTGCCCGACGGTTTGCTCGCTGCGGTCCTGCCTGATGCGGTGGTGCTCTTGTTGCCTGCCTTTGCCGAGGGCGCGCCGCTGCGCGAACCCGATTTGGTACTCGCGACGCTGGCCGAGGCTGCCTTCGCTGCGGCCGCGCGGGCCGCAACGTCGGCCGGATCCTCGGCGATCTGCACGCTCGCGCTGCGCACGGCGAACCCATTCGGGTAGCGCAGATCCGCGTACTCGATATCCTTGCCCCAACGCTGCGTCGTCTGGTCCCATGACGAGACGAAGCGCTGCGCGCGACTGGCGAGCGTCTGTGCATTGCGCTCGCGGCCGAATTCGACCTGCAGTCCGTTGGACAGCTTGACGGTCCACGCATAGCGCGGCGACAAGTCGACCTCGACGGGCTTCGCGTGCAGCGGCGCGAACCACTGCGTGAAGTCGCGATAGCGCGCCACCACGTCTTGCTCGCTGCCCTCGGGACCGTCGAAAGCCGGCAGTTCCCCTTCGACTTCACCCTGATTCGCCGTGAACAACTCACCGTCGACGCTGACCATCCGGTCATCGCCCCAGGTGGCGAGCGGCTTGTATTCGTCGAGATCGACCGCAATCCGGTCGGGCCACACCCGCCTCACGCTTGCATGACGCACCCACGGCATCGACTCGAAGGCCGCACGTGCGGTGTCGAGGTTGACCGTGAAAAAGTTGCCCTGCAGGTGATCGATCAGCGCCCGACGCACGGTGAGTGCATTGACGTGCTCGGTGTCACCGTCGATCTGTACGGCATGCAGGGCGAACATCGGCCGCTGCGCGGTCCAGCGCATGCCCGCACTCAATAGGGCGAGCGCCACCAGCGCATAGAGCGCGGAAGCGATCATATTGAGTTGGCGGGTGTTATGCCACATGGTTCGGTGCGTTCAGTTCGTTTCGTTTGCAATCAGTTCAAATTGGACTATTTCTTTTGTGTCTCAAGGGTCTGTGCAAGCACCGTCATGACAAGGTCCGCGTAGCTGATGCCGACCGCACGCGCGGCCTTCGGTGGCAGCGAGTGATCCGTCATCCCCGGCGCTGTGTTCACCTCGAGGAAATACGGGTTCCCGTCGACATCGAGCATGAAGTCCGCACGGCCCCAGTCACTGCAGCCGAGCACTTCGAACGCGCGCCGCGAGAGCGCCTTGAAGCGGTTTTCATCCGCCTCGCTCAGCCCGCTCGGAATCAGGTACTGCGTGTCGTTCGCAATGTACTTGGCGTGATAGTCGTAAAACTCTCCCGCAGGCACGATCCGGATAATCGGCAAGTCGAGTTCGCCCGCGATAGACAGCGTGAATTCGCCACCGCCGTCGATACTCTTCTCGACCAGCACGATCGGGTCGAACTGCGCAGCTTCGGCGAGCGCACTCGCGAGCGCATCCGCCGACTTCACCTTGATCACCGCGACGCTCGATCCTTCACTCGCCGGCTTGACGAACAGCGGCAAGCCAAGCTTTGCGACCAGCGCATCGACCCGTGCCGCGTAGTCTTCGCCCCGATGAACGATCTCGAACGGCGGCGTCGGGATACCGGTCTGCTGCCAGATCAGCTTGCTGCGCAGCTTGTCCATGCCGAGCGCCGAGCCAAGCACGCCTGTTCCGCTGTAGCGGATGCCGAGGAATTCGAGCGCGCCCTGCAAGGTGCCGTTCTCGCCATAGCCGCCGTGCAGCGCATTGAACACGCGCACGAAACCTTCGCGCTGCAGGTCGAACAGCGCGCGCTCGGACGGATCGAATGCATGCGCATCGACGCCGCGTTCGCGCAGCGCGGCGAGCACCAGCCGGCCCGAGTTCAGCGACACCTCGCGCTCAGCCGATTCGCCGCCCATCAGCACGGCCACTTTTCCAAATGCTTTCGGATCCACTCCGCTCTTCCCGATCTCAGTCAAACCGTTGTCCCTGGCTTCATCCGCCTTCATGGCCGGCACTTCAAAACGCGCCGCCTCGCGCAGCGTTGACCGCGACTGCCCATCTTGCCAATCAAACTTTCTGTTCCTGCACCAGACGCCCCGGCACGGTACCAATCGAGCCCGCGCCCATCGTGATGACGACATCGCCATCCTGTACGAAACCCGCTAGTGCGTCAGGCACCTCGTCGACGGTCTCGACAAACACCGGCTCGACCTTGCCGGCCACGCGAATGGCACGCGCGAGGGCACGGCCGTCGGCAGCGACGATCGGCGCTTCTCCCGCCGCATAGACCTCGGTCAGGACCAGACCGTCGACGGTCGACAGCACTTTTACAAAATCTTCGAAACAGTCACGCGTACGCGTAAAGCGGTGCGGCTGGAATGCAAGCACAAGGCGACGGTCCGGAAAGGCCCCGCGCGCTGCGGCAATGGTCGCTGCCATCTCGACCGGGTGATGCCCATAGTCGTCGATCAGCGTGTAAGTTCCCTGCGCGATCGGCACTTCGCCGAAGCGCTGAAAGCGCCGGCCAACGCCGTTGAATTCAGCGAGTGCTTTCTGGATATCGGCATCTGCGACCTCAAGTTCAGTCGCAATCGCTATCGCGGCGAGTGCATTTTGCACATTATGTGTCCCCGGCAGGTTCAGTTCGATCTGCATGGGGGGCGCCTCTTCACGCAAGACCGTGAAAAACATCTTGCCCGCGCGCGCCACGACATCGACCGCGCGGACCTGCGCATCCTGCACAAAGCCATAGCGGATGATCGGCTTGGACACGAACGGCACGATCTCGCGCACGCTCGGATCGTCAACGCAGAGCACCGCGATGCCGTAGAAGGGCAGGCGGTGGGTGAATTCGATGAACGCCTGCTTGAGCCGCGCGAAGTCGTGACCATACGTATCCATATGGTCCGCATCGATATTGGTGATCACCTCGATCACCGGGAACAGGTTCAGGAACGAAGCGTCAGACTCGTCGGCCTCGGCCACGATGAAGTCGCCCGTGCCGAGCCGCGCGTTCGCACCGGCGCTGTTGAGGCGGCCGCCGATCACGAAGGTCGGATCGAGTCCGCCGGCAGCGAGCACGCTCGCGACGAGGCTGGTCGTGGTGGTCTTGCCATGTGTGCCGGCGATCGCAATGCCCTGCTTGAGGCGCATCAGTTCGGCGAGCATCACCGCGCGCGGCACGATCGGGACGCGTTTCTGGCGCGCGGCGAGCACCTCGGGGTTGTCCGAGCGCACGGCGGTCGAGACGACCACGGCGTTCGCGCCTTCGATATTGGCCGCGTCATGTCCAAACGCCACCTTGGCGCCAAGCGCGATCAGGCGCTCGGTCACGGCGCTGCGGCCGAGGTCCGAGCCGCTGACCCGATAGCCGAGGTTGAGCAGGACTTCAGCGATACCGCTCATGCCGGCGCCGCCGATTCCGACAAAGTGAATATTCTTGACGATGTGCTTCATGGTGATTCCTTGCCTTGCGCGACGGCGGCGCAGACGCCCGCGACTACTTCGGTCGCGTCGGGCTTCGCGCATTCGCGCGCATGAACCGCCATCGCGGTGAGGCTTGCGCGCGTCTGCGCACCGATCCAGGTGACGAGCCCTTCGACGGTCAACTCACGTTGCTGGATCAGCAGCGCGCCGCCATGGTCCGCGAGAAAGCGACCATTGCTCGTCTGGTGATCGTCGACCGCATGCGGAAACGGCACGAAGAGCGCCGCCACACCGACTGCGGCAATCTCGGCGACCGTCATCGCGCCCGAGCGGCAGATCACAAGATCCGCTTCCGCGTAAGCGCTCGCCATGTCGTCGATAAAAGGCACCAGCCGGATCGACGGATCGTGGCCGAGGCCCGCATTCTCGTAGTACGTCTTAAGGGCGCCGATGTGCTTGACGCCCGCCTGGTGAACCACATGTGGCCGCCCCGCCTCGGGCAGTTGCGCGAGCGCGAGCGGCACGATTTCATTGAGCGCCGCGGCACCGAGACTGCCCCCCACCACCAGCAGCTTGAGCGGACCACTGCGGCTCGCATAGCGCTCGGCCGGCGTCGGCATGTCGCGGAGTTCTTCGCGAATCGGGTTGCCGGTCCATTCGCCACCGGGCAACGCGCCGGGAAACGCAACGAGCACCCGCTTCGCCAGTTTGGCGAGCACCCGGTTCGCGAGGCCCGCGATCGAATTCTGTTCGTGCAAGACGAGCGGCCGCCCGGTCAGCGCGGCCATCACGCCCGCGGGGAAGGTGATGTAGCCGCCCATGCCGAGCACGACATCGGGCTGGATCCGGCGCAATACCCCGAGACTTTGCGAGCACGCCCGCAGCAGATTCAGCGGCAGCTTCAACAAGGTCATCAGGCCCTTGCCGCGCAGTCCGCCAAACTGCACGAACTCGATCGGGATACCGTGCTTCGGCACCAGCGTCGCTTCCATGCCGCCGGGGTTGCCGAGCCACACCACGCGCCAGCCCTGCGCCTGCATCCGATGGGCGACCGCGAGCCCCGGGAACACATGTCCACCGGTGCCACCAGCCATCACCATCAGGGTGCGCGCGTGACTCATACCTTGCCTCCGCGCATCAGGACGCGGTTTTCATAATCGACGCGCAGCAGCAGCGCGATCGAAATGCAGTTGAGCAAAATCCCCGAGCCGCCGAACGAGACGAGCGGCAAGGTCAGGCCCTTGGTCGGCAGCAAGCCGAGGTTCACGCCCATATTGATAAAGGTCTGCGCACCGATCCACAGGCCGATTCCCTTGGCGACGAGTCCGGCGAAGACGCGGTCGAGCGCGAGGGCCTGACGGCCGATCTCGAACGCGCGGCGCACGATCCAGTAGAACAACAGGATCACCACCAGCACGCCGACGAAGCCGAGCTCCTCGCCGATCACCGCGAGGATGAAGTCGGTATGGGCTTCGGGCAGGTAGTTGAGTTTTTCGACACTGCCGCCCAGACCGACGCCGAACCATTCGCCCCGGCCAAACGCGATCAGCGAGTGCGTGAGCTGATACGCCTTGCCCTGCGCGTATTGCTCGTCCCACGGATCGAGGTAGGCGAAGATCCGGGCACGTCGCCACGGCGATGCCCAGACCAGCAAGCTGAAGGTGCCGACCGCGGTCAACACGAGGCCGCCGAACAGTTTGGCGTTGACGCCACCCAGGAACAGCAGGCCCATGGCGATCGCGGCGATCACCATAAAAGCGCCCATGTCGGGCTCGAGCAGCAGCATCGCACCGACCGTGCCGACCGCGAAGGCCATCGGCAAAAAGCCCTTGCTGAAGCTGTGCATGAATTCTTGTTTGCGCACCGTGTAGTTCGCCGCGTAGATCGTCACGGCGAGCTTCATGATTTCCGACGGCTGCATATTCGTGATGCCGAGCGGAATCCACCGGCGTGCGCCGTTCACGCCCTTGCCGATATGCGGGACCAGCACGATCACGAGCAAAAAAAGCGAAAACACGAACAACTTGGGCGCCCATTTGTCCCAGGTGTTGATCGGGATACGGAAGACGAACACCGCCGCGACCAGACCGACCACGAGCGAAACGATGTGACGGATCAGAAAGTGATTGGTCGTATAGGCCGAATACTTCGGCGAATCCGGCATCGCGATCGACGCCGAGTAGACCATCACAAGCCCAAGCCCGAGCAAGGCGATCACGACCCACATCAGGGTGTGATCGTATTCGAGCATCTTCGAGCGTGTCGGGCTGATCCGGTCGAGGCCGCTGCCAGATCCACTGGCGCGACGCGACGTGCCGAGCGCGCCGCCGCGCATCGGCGATGCCGATGCCGTGCTGTCCGGCATCGCGCTACGCGCGCCGGTCAGACGTGAGAGCAACCCCTGAATGAAATTCATAGCACCACTCCCCGGTCCGCGGCGATGTCGTCGACCGTCGCATGGAATACTTCAGCGCGATGCGCATAGTTGCGGAACATGTCGAAGCTCGCACACGCAGGTGACAACAGCACGGCGTCGCCCTCTTGCGCCAGTGTCGCTGCCGCACGTGTCGCGTCTTCGAGCGTCGCATGTTCATGCAGCGCCACACCTGTATCGGTGAGTGCGGTGCGAATCACTGCCGCATCGCGGCCAATCAGCATCACCGCGCGGCACCAGCGGGCTACGGGCGCGGCGAGCGGCGCAAAATCCTGACCCTTGCCTTCGCCACCGGCGATCAGCACGATGCGTTGCGCGAGACCATCGAGTGCGGCCACCGTCGCGCCGACGTTCGTGCCTTTGCTGTCGTCGACATAGTCGACACCGTCGAACGTCGCGATCGTTTCGACACGGTGCGGTTCGCCGCGGTACTCACGCAGGCCGTGCAACAAGGCCGCGAGCGGCAGGTCGATCGCGCGCGCCAGCGCAAGCGCGGCGAGTGCATTGGCCGCGTTGTGCAAGCCACGGATATGCAACGCGTCGACCGGCATCAGGCGCTTGATCGCAATCTCCGGCTCGATGCCGGGCGTCCGGCGACGGCGCGTCGAGGTGCTTTCGGGCGGCGTGTCGGCCTCGTCGACGCAATGAACCAGCCAGGCGAGACCCGACTCCCGCAGCAGGCCGAAGTCGCCATCCTGCGTGGGCTTGTCGAGACCAAACGTCACCACGCGCGCCACGGCGTCCGTGCTGTCAACCGCGGTGGCGCTCGATGCCTGTGCACCGGAAGCGCTGGACGCACCTGACGACTTCGCGCCGGTGCCCGACGCGGTCGTGGTTGTGGACACTGTCTTCGCCAAGGCCATCACGCGTGCGTCATCGCGGTTCAGAACACGCACTGTCTGCGCGCCGAAGATCCGGCTTTTGGCCGCCGCATACGCATCGAGACCACCATGCCAGTCGAGATGATCCTGCGTGATATTCAGCACAGTCGCCGCATGCGGCGTGAAGGTGTAGGCCGTCTCGAGCTGGAAGCTCGACAACTCCAGCACCCAAATCTGAGGCAACGCCGTCGAGTCGATCGCTTCAGACAGTTTGTCTAGCGCGGCCGGACTGATGTTGCCCGCAACGGCCACCGACTTGCCCGCACGCTGGCAGAGCAGACCGGTCAATTGCGTCGTCGTGGTCTTGCCGTTGGTGCCGGTAATCGCCAGGATCTTCGGCGCGTAGCCATTCTCGCCAAGCGTTCTGAGTGCCTGCGCGAAAAATTCGAGTTCGCCCCAGACCGGGATACCCCGTTCGCGCGCAGCCGCAAGGAGAGGCGCCACATCGGGCGCAAGCGGCGACAGGCCAGGGCTGATGCCGACCAGCTCGATGCCGTCGTCAAGCAAAGCGGGCGAGAACGCGCCGCCGACAAACTCGGCACGCAAGCCGTCAGCTTCCAGCGCCGTACGGTTCGGCGGCGACTCGCGCGTATCGGCGACGCGCAGCCGGCAGCCATGGCGCGCGCACCAGCGCACCATCGCCAGGCCCGATTCCCCGAGCCCCAATACCAGCACTGTCGGTCGTTGCAAATCGCCGAACATCTCAGGCTTTCCTTGTTGGGCCGCTGGGCGGCCCGGTTAATGCATTGACGTAACCCGAATCTGCTTGCACCGCACCTTCGTGGTGACGCACTTCAAACTCGCTCGACACTCAGCGCAGCTTCAACGTCGACAGACCGATCAGCACCAGCATCAAGGTGATGATCCAGAACCGCACGACGACCTGCGTTTCCTTCCAGCCCGACAATTCGAAATGGTGATGCAAGGGCGCCATCCGGAAAATCCGGCGGCCTTCGCCGAAGCGCCGCTTGGTAAACTTGAACCACGAAACCTGGAGCATCACCGACAGCGTTTCGACCACGAAGATCCCGCCCATCACGAACAGCACGATCTCCTGCCGGACGATCACGGCAATCGTGCCGAGCGCGCCACCCAGGGCGAGCGCGCCGACATCACCCATGAAGACCTGGGCGGGGTGCGTGTTGTACCAGAGAAAGGCGAGCCCCGCGCCCGACATCGCGGTACAGAAGATCAGCAGTTCGCCGGCACCCGGGATATGCGGGAACAACAGGTATTTCGAATAGACCGCGCTGCCCATTACATAGGCGAACACGCCGAGCCCGCTGCCGACCAGCACGACGGGCATGATCACGAGGCCGTCGAGACCATCCGTCAGATTGACCGCGTTGCTCGAACCCACGATCACGAAATAGGTGAGCGCAATGAAGCCGAGCGTGCCGAGCGGATAGCTGATCGACTTGAAGAACGGCACCATCAAGTCGGTCCGCGCGGGCAGCTCGAGCGAGAAGCCGCTGTGAACCCACGCCATGAACAGGTCGTACACGCGCGCGTTGCTCGCTTCCGAGACACTGAATGCGAGATAGACCGCGGCAAACAGGCCGATCACGGATTGCCAGAAATACTTTTCGCGCGAGGGCATGCCGCGCGGGTCTTTGTGCACGACCTTGCGATAGTCGTCGACCCAGCCGACCAGGCCGAAACCAAAGGTCACGAGCAGCACGATCCAGATAAAGCGGTTGGTCAGGTCAGCCCACAGCAAGGTCGAAATCGCGATGGCGAGCAGCACCAGCACGCCGCCCATGGTCGGGGTGCCGGACTTGACCAGGTGCGTTTGCGGGCCGTTGGTCCGCACCGCTTGCCCGACCTTGAGCTGCGTGAGCTTGCGGATCACCCACGGGCCGCAGACGAGCCCGATGGTGAGCGAAGTCATCGCCGCCATCACTGCACGAAACGTCAGGTAGTTGATCACGCGCAAGAAGCTTGCATCGTTCTGCAGCCACTGCGCCAGGGCCAGTAACATCTTCCTTCCCTCTTAATGCGCGCCGGGCGAGCCCGGCGCTGCTTCCAGTGTCAGGGCCTGCACCACGCGCTCCATGCGCATGAAACGCGAGCCCTTGACGAGAATCGTGCCGCGGGGTGTCTCGCCCGCGGTGCCGCTTACTGCATGTGTGACGTCGAGCGGTGCGGCGAGCAACGCTTCAAGCAGCGCATCGAGCGTTTCGAAATGCCGGGCCTGCGCACCGAACGCCTGAACCGAGGCAAGGGATTCAGCGCCGAGCGCATACATCGCATCGATGCCCTGCTCGCGCGCAAACTCGCCGATCTCGCGATGGAAGGCGGCGCTGTAGTCGCCGACCTCGCCCATGTCGCCGATCACGAGCACGCGCGGACTGGCGGCGGCGGCAAGCACGGCAATCGCCGCGCGCATCGAATCGGGGTTCGCGTTGTAGGTGTCGTCGATCACGGCGATACCTTCGAACGGCGCACGCTTCGCCTGCTTGCGTTGCAGGCGTCCGGCGACGGGTTCGAAACCTTCGAGGCCGGCCTGGATCGCGTCGAGCGAGACACCTGCTGAATAGGCGGCCGCCGCGGCGGCCAGCGCGTTGCGCAGGTTGTGATCGCCGATCACATTGAGCGCAACATCGATTGCACCCGCCGGCGTGTCGATGTGCAATCGACCGTCAGGCAGGCGACGCCCGCGCACCGCCGCGTGGGCCACAGCCTCGCGATCGATCGGCGGGAGCGCGCTGGCGCGAGCACGTGCGCGTCGGCTGCCATGCTCGGTGGGTGGGGTTGGCGCCGGTGCATCGCCCGATTCAACCAACTCATCCTGCTCGAGCGCGAAATCGACGATCTGCCGATCCGTCGCGGCAACGCGCCAGATCCCTGCATAGGCGTCATCGGCCGGAAACACGGCATGGCCGCCGTCCGGCAGTGCGTGGATCACGCTCGCGTGTTCGAGCGCGACCGCTTCGACCGTCGACATGAATTCCTGATGCTCACGCTGGGCGTTGTTGATCAGCCCGATCGTCGGCTGTGCGATACGGGCAAGCAATTCGGTTTCGCCGGGGTGGTTCATGCCGAGCTCGACCACCGCGAGCTTGTGCGAACCGTTCAGTCGCAGCAAGGTGAGCGGCACGCCGATGTCGTTGTTCAGGTTCCCCGCCGTCGCGAGCCGGGCGCCCTCTCCTACTGCTGCGACGAAGATCGACGCGATCATCCCTTTGACCGTCGTCTTGCCATTGCTACCCGTGACCGCCACCAGCGGCAGCGCGAACTTCGCGCGCCAGCCATGGGCGAGGTCCGTGAGCGCTACGCGCGTGTCGGTGACACGCAGGCCCGGAATGCTCGAGTCAGCCGGACTGCGCGAGACGAGCACTGCCGTCGCCTGACGCTCGGCGATCTGGTCGAGAAAGTCATGTGCGTCGAAGTTCTCGCCCTTGAGCGCGACGAACAAATCGCCCGGACCGACCGTGCGGCTATCGGTCGAGATACGGTCGAACGCAATGTGCTCGTCGCCGAGGATCGTTGAACCAGGCACCAGCGAAGCCGCTTCGCGCAGGGTCAGCATGCTCATGCGCCCTCCCCGTGAGCTTTGGTGACGCGCGCAGCCAGTGCCAGCCGGGCGTGGTCGAGATCGGAGAACGCGCGCTTGCGGCCCATGATTTCCTGTGTCGCTTCGTGTCCCTTGCCGGCGAGCACCACCACGTCCTCGCGCGCCGCGCCACGGACCGCCTGAAGGATCGCGCTCGCGCGGTCTTCGATCAGTCGCGCGCGATCGGCGTGCTGCATGCCGGAGGCAATCTGCGAGAGGATCGCACCCGGCACTTCCGTGCGCGGGTTGTCGCTCGTCAACACGACGTGATCGGCGAGCCGTTCGGCGATCGCGCCCATCTTCGGGCGTTTGCCCGCGTCACGATCGCCGCCGCAGCCGAACACGCACACGAGTTTGCCCTTGCGCACGGCGGCCACAGGACGCAGGGCGTCGAGAGTCTTTTCGAGGGCATCGGGCGTATGGGCATAGTCGATCACGACCAGCGGCTCATCTGCGGCAATTCGGCCGCCGATCCGTTGCATGCGACCCGGCACGGATTCGATTCTTGCAAGCTGGGCGACTGCCGCACCGAAGGGAATATCACTGGCAAGCAAGGCACCGAACACAGCGAGCAAGTTATGGACGTTAAATTCGCCGAGCGTCGCGACTTCAAGATCGGCGCTGCCCCAATCGGACTCGAGGTGAAACGCCGTCCCGTTAGCCGTCGAACGGACCCGCTTCGCGGCAATCGACGCGACACCGGGCGCCAGGGTGTCGGGCAGGTCACCGATTCCGTAAGCGATGGCCTGCACACCCGCGCGCGGCGTCGCAAGCAAGCGCAGACCGGCCGGATCGTCGCGGTTGATCGCCGCGGCCTTGAGGCCCGACCAATCGAATAACCGGGCTTTCGCGGCCTCGTAGGCTTCGAATGTGCCGTGGTAGTCGAGGTGGTCCTGCGTAAGGTTCGTGAACAGGGCGACGTTGAACGCCGTGCCATTCACCCGACCCTGATGCAGGGCATGGGAAGACACTTCCATCGCGACCGCCCGAGCGCCATCGTCGCGCAAACGTGCCAACGTGCGTTGGAGCTGGGGGGCATCCGGCGTCGTAAAACCCGTCGCGACAAGATGGCCCGACAGCAAGCCCACGCCGAGCGTACCGATGACGCCACACGGTTGGCCAACGCGGCTGAGTGCTTGAGCAATCCAGTGGCTGCACGAAGTCTTGCCGTTGGTGCCGGTGATGCCGATCACATTCATCGCGTGGCTCGGCTCGTCGTACCACGCACTCGCAATGGAACCCGCGAGCCGGTCGAGCGACGGAACCGGCAGCAGATGTTCGATCGAGTCCGGCGGCACGACGCCGTCGTCACTCTGCCAAAGCACGCAGCTCGCACCCTGACGAATCGCATCGAGGGCATGCGAGCGGTTGTCGGCGCCGTCGACTGCATACGCGAGAAAGACGTCGCCCGTAGCGAGTGCACGGGAGTCGGCGTGCAGGTTCGCCAGTTCGCCGGTCCGCTCGCGCAGCCATGCAATCACATCCACTACCAGGCGGGCATCGTTGAGCGGTGGACTCGCGCTCATGGTTTCACCTTCGTTGTATTCGTCAGCAGGGCAACCTGGCGCACGCGAAGTTCGATCGTCATATCGAGCGTCATTGCGTTCATCGCGTCACCTGCGCAAGGGTGGCGGTCATCGCGTTGAAGGCTACCTTTTGCTTGTGCAGCCCAGCCGGCACGGGCGCACTCCGGGTCTTGACGGCGTGGGTCGCGGGCGGCGTCTTGTTCATGCTCGTATCTGCCGGCACCGGGCCGTCCTGCGTCGCGGTCGTGTTCACGGCCATCGCCTTGATCGGCAAATCAGGCGCGACGTTCAGCGCGCGCAGCGTGTCGCCCGCGATCGACGAGAACGCCGGGCCGGCTACCTGGCCACCGAAGTGCGAGCCGCCGGTCGGGTCGTCGATCGAGACCGCGACCACGATGCGCGGCGTGGAGATCGGGGCAATGCCGACAAACGAGGCGCGATAGTGCGAGTGGTCGTAGCCATGCGGACCATGTTTGTACGCCGTACCCGTCTTGCCGCCGACGCTGTAACCCGGCACTTCGGCATCGGGTGCCGTACCGCCCGCAGCCGTCACGTTGCTGAGCATCTTGCGGATCTCACGTGCCGTGGTCGGCGAGATGACCTGCGGACCGTCGACGCTCGCATTGCTGGGATTCTTATAGATGCTCAGGGGTACGAACTCGCCGTCGCGCGCGAACATCGTATAGGCGCGGGCGAGCTGGAACAGCGACACCGAAATGCCGTAGCCGTAAGCCATCGTCGCCTGCTCGATACGGCGCCAGCTCTTCCAGGGCCGCAAGCGCCCCGCGACGGCGCCCGGAAAGCCGATCTTCGGCGCCTGCCCGAAGCCGACGCTGGTGAACATATTCCACATCTCTTCGGGCCGCAGCGTCATCGCGATCTTCGTCGTGCCGATATTGCTCGACTTCTGGATCACACCCGCCACAGTCAACACGCCAAAGTTCGAGTCGTCGGTGATCGGCGCGCCATCGAGGATGAAACGACCCGGCGACGTATTCACGAGCGTGTCCGGCGTGACGTGATGAAGGTCGAGCGCCAGCGCGATCGTGAAGGGCTTCATGATCGAGCCCGGCTCGAACGTATCGGTCAGTGCGCGATTGCGAAGTTGCTCGCCGGTCAGGTGCGAACGGTCATTCGGGTTGAAGGTTGGATAGTTGGTCAGCGCGAGCACTTCGCCCGTCTGCACATCGACGACAATCGCCGCGCCCGCCTTCGCGCCATGCTTGTCGACCGCCGCCTTAAGGTCGGTGTACGCGATGTACTGGATCTTGCTGTCGATCGAGAGCGTCAGGTCCTGGCCATTGCGCGGCACCGCGAGCTCGTCGACGTCTTCGACGATACGGCCCATGCGGTCCTTGATCACGCGACGGCTGCCCGGCACCCCATTGAGCATCTTCTGCATCGAGAGTTCGACGCCTTCCTGGCCTTCGTCTTCGACATCGGTAAAGCCGACAAGGTGAGCCGTGATCTCGCCTTCGGGATAAAAGCGCTGATACTCCGTGCGCTGATAGATACCCGGAATGTCGAGCGCGGCAATTTGCGCCGCGACATCGATCGGCACCTGACGTTTGACGTAAACGAAGTTCTTGCCATCGGCGAGCTTGCCGTGGAGTTCTTTCTGCTGCATCTCGAGCAGCTTGCCGAGCGCGGAGAGCTTGCCCGGATCGAGATCGTCGGGCACGTCTTCAGGGATCGCCCAGATGGCGCGCACCGGCAGGCTTGTTGCCAGCGTGAGGCCATTGCGGTCGGTGATGCGGCCGCGCGTGGCGGGCAACTCGAGCGTACGTTGGTAGCGGCTCTCACCCTGCTTCTGGTAGAACGCGTTGCCGGGCCCCTGGATCCAGAGTGCACGCGCCGCGAGCGCGACGAAAGCCAGGAAGAGCAGGAATACGACGAGCTTCGAGCGCCACATCGGCAGTCGAAGCGAAAGGATCGGGTTCGGAGTGAAACGGACCGACTTGTTGCCGGACGTCTTTTTCATTTCGACGCTCCGGAGGCTGCCGTGCCCGGGGCACGCGCCACGTTCGAAGCGAAGGATGAGGTGGCCGCCGATGCAGCGGGATTTGAAGCAGATCCGCTTGAGGGCGCCAACGTTCCTGTCGTAGCAGAGGCACCCAACGTGCCCGATGCGCTTGCGCCAGAGCCGGTCGACACAGGACCACTGAGGGCGTCATCGGCCGCCGTCGAAGAGGCGCCCGCTACGGTCAGGTATTGCGTGCGACCGGCGGTGACCGGTTGCATCTTGAGTTCGGAAGTCGCGACGCTTTCGACACGCGACGTCTTCGACTGCGCGCTTTGCTGATATTGGAGTTGGGCGAGGTCTTGCTGAAGCTGACGCTCCTGCATCTGAGCACGCCCGAGCGAGATGAACAGTTCGCGCTGGCGATTCGTCGCGTTGACGACCGACAGGGCGCAGATCACCACGATCAGCAGCAACAGGAAGTTTAGGCGGCTCATGGCGCCACCCGCTCGGCCACGCGCATGACGGCGGAGCGCGCACGCGGATTCGCAGCGATTTCTTCATCGCTCGCCATCACGCGGCCCAGCAGCTTCATCGGCGGGACGGGAAGTTCGGCGGCACGCAAGGGAAGACGTCGATCGAGCGGAGGCACGTTCGCCTGCGATTGCATGAATCGCTTGACGATGCGGTCTTCGAGCGAATGAAAGCTGATCACGACCAGCCGCCCCCCTTGCTCCAGCAATGCCAATGCCGCATCAAGCGTTACTTGCAGCTCCGCAAGCTCTTGATTGACGTGAATCCGTATAGCCTGAAAGGTGCGAGTTGCGGGGTCCTTCCCCTTCTCGCGCGTTTTGACGACGTGAGCCACGATCGCGGCAAGCTCGCGTGTGCTGGCGAGAGGACCCAGCTCGTCGGATGCTGACCGGCGAGCAACAATCGCCTTTGCAATCTGAAAAGCAAACCGTTCTTCCCCATAATCGCGAATCACCTCCGTCAATTCCTGCAGGGTTGCATGCGCGAGCCACTCGGCGGCCGATTCGCCGCGCGTCGTGTCCATACGCATGTCAAGCGGGCCGTCATGGCGAAAGCTGAAACCGCGCGCGGGATCGTCGAACTGCGGCGACGACACGCCCAGGTCCAGCAACACGCCCGACACCTTGCCGATGCCGCGCTCCGACAGCGCGTCGGCAAGCGTCGCGAAGCTGTCGTGCACGATCTCGAAACGCTTGTCCGCCATCTCCTGTGCGGTGGCAATCGCTTGCGGATCCTTGTCGAAGCCGATCAGGCGGCCACCATCGCCGAGCTTGCCCAGCACCGCGCGGCTATGGCCGCCGCGGCCGAACGTGCCGTCGACATAGAGGCCGTCAGTGCGCCAGACGAGCGCATTGACCGCTTCATCCAGCAACACCGTCTGGTGCTGCAGTTGCTGATTCGAGACCCCAGTCATCGCGGCGCTTCAGAAAGTAAAGTTCTTCAGCGCGTCGGGCATGCCCTGCGCCATGGCCGCCTGCTCTTTGGCGGCATACGTCTGCGCATCCCAGATTTCGAAGTGGCTGCCCATTCCGAGCAAAATCACTTCGCGCTCCAGCGATGCTGCAAGACGCAGCTCCGGCGACACCAGCACACGTCCAGCCCCATCCACTTCGACATCTGATGCATTACCGAGAAAGATCCGGCGCCACCAATGAGCATCCATTGGCAGAGCGGCGATTTTTGTGCGAAACACTTCCCATTCGGGGCGTGGAAAGAGCAACAGGCAGCCGTCGGGATGCTTGGTGATCGTCACCCGGCCTTCAGCCTGCCCTTGCAGCGCGTCGCGATAACGAGTGGGCACGGACATGCGCCCTTTCGCATCGAGCGTCAGCGCCGACGCCCCTTGGAACACGTGATATCTCCCCTCGATTTCACACAAAAATGCACTTTCCCACACTGTTTCCCACTTTAGAGGAAGGTGTAAGGGCGGTCAAGCGACTTTGCCGGGCGGGCGCCCTGTTTTTGCGTGCTAGAACAAAGACTTAGCGAGGGTTCTTGAGGCTGGGTGAAATTGAAAAAGCTATAAGAATGAAGGCGCTAATTGAGCTAGTGAAAGTAATGGATGAGAAACAGCGTCAAGCGCCGGGCGCCCTGTGCGTTTTTTTGAAGCGGAGGTATGAAATTGGGACGAGGTTTCAGTCGATTGATGCGGTGCGGCAAAAATGGACGACCGGGTGTTCAGCCACCGGTGGGAGGTATCCATTATTGCCGATTTTGGGGTGAGGCGGGGTCTGCGACGCGGTCTAGGCGAGCAAGAGGAGGAACCAAGTCACCGCAGAACGAGTAAGTTCAGCCGGCTTCCGTGAGGAACGAATTTCTCGGGTGCCGCGCGTGCCGGGTGCGGGTGCGGGCACCACGGGATCAGCACCAGGGCCGGATGACCGAGGCCCTCGTTCAAGCGCCGTTACTAGATGTAGTAGGCGGTCCTCGTCATCACACGCGACGCCGCGCGCATTAACGAGCGCACCGGCAAAGGCAGGTCGACGGCGCCCGCAGCGCTCGCCGCACGCGCGTGCTCGGCTTCGTCGTCACGCATCTGTTCGACAATCGTGCGCGACGCGATGTCGTTGGCGGGCAGCGTATCGAGGTGACCGTCGAGATGCTGTTCGACCTGACGCTCGGTCTCCGCCATGAAACCCAGGCTGATCTTGTCGCCCAGGCGACCCGCGAGGAGGCCAATAGCGAGCGCGCCCGTGTACCAGAGCGGATTGAGCAGACTGGGGCGGGAATCGAGTTGCGTCAGGCGCTCGGCGGTCCAGGCGAGGTGGTCTTCTTCCTCGCGCGCGGCCCGTTCGAAGCCGCGTCGCAGCGTTTCGGAGCGCGCGGTGAGCTTTTGCGCCTGATACAGCGCCTGCGCGCAGATCTCACCGACGTGATTCACGCGCATGAGGCCGGCGGCATGCTTCATTTCCAGCGGGGTCAGCACGCCTGGCGGCAGTTCGCTGGTGTCAGCCGCCGTGTCAGCCGCTGCGAGGGCAACATCGGCGCTGGACGGTACGTTGCTGGCGGACAAGTCGAGGCTCGCCGCAGGCGAAGGCCGGTGCGCACGCACCACGCCAGAGAGCGACCGTAAGCCACGGTCGAATTCGGTGATCAGGCTATCGAAGTTCATATCGTCTATCGGACATCTGCAAGCCATCACCTTACCACCGGTGGGCCGCAGACATCGCCTGACGACACGTGCGTCGTCAGACCTTTCCGTCGCGAAGTTCTCGCCGCAGGATCTTCCCGACGGTGGTTTTCGGCAGCTCGGTGCGAAACTCGATGGTGCGCGGCCGTTTATAGCCCGTCAGGCGCTCCTTGCAAAAGGCAATGATCTCGGACTCGGTCAGCGCCTCATCCTTCCTGACGATGAACAGCTTGACCGCCTCGCCGGAGTTCTCGTCGGCGATACCCACGGCCGCCACTTCGAAGACGCCCGGGTGCTGGGAGACGACGTCTTCGACCTCGTTCGGATAGACATTGAAGCCCGAGACCAGAATCATGTCTTTCTTCCGGTCGACGATGCGGATCTCGCCGCTGGCCTCCATGACACCCACGTCGCCCGATTTGAGGAAGCCGTCCGGGGTCATCACCTTGGCCGTTTCGTCCGGGCGATTCCAATAGCCCGCCATCACCTGCGGCCCGCGAATGCAGATCTCGCCCGGCTGACCGAGCGGGACCTCGTTGCCATCGTCGTCGCGAATCGAGACATCGGTCGACGGCATCGGCAAGCCGATCGTGCCGGAATAGCGGGTCGAGTTCGCAGGGGTACAACTGACGACCGGCGATGTTTCCGACAGACCGTAACCTTCGAGCAGCGGCGACCCCGTCGTTTCGACCCAGCGACGCGCAACGATCTCCTGAACGGCCATGCCCCCGCCGCTGGCGGCGATCAAATTCGAGAAGTCGAGGTTCTTGAATTCCGGATTGTTGAGAAGCGCGTTATAGAGCGTGTTGACACCCGGAAAGGAGGTGAACTTGATTCCCTTCAGCGATTTGATCAGCCCCGGAATATCGCGAGGGTTCGGGATCAAGACCCCCATTCCTCCCGTGCGGATGGTGAGGAGGCCGCCCGCGGTCAGCGCGAAGACGTGATAGAGCGGAAGCGCGATCACGCAGATGAACTGGCCCAGATCGGGTTTCTTCTCCCGTGCCGGCTGCAGCCAGAGATCGGACTGAAGCACGTTGGCAACGATGTTGCGATGCAGCAGCGTTGCGCCCTTGGCGACACCCGTGGTTCCTCCGGTGTACTGGAGGAAGGCGACTGCATCCGGTCCGATCGTCGGCCGCTTGAAATGCTTAGTGTCGGCATGGGCCAGCGCATCGTTAAATCGCACATGTCCCGGCAGGCTCCACGCGGGCACCATCTTC
Source organism: Burkholderiales bacterium (assembly GCA_026225235.1). Classification (GTDB taxonomy): domain Bacteria; phylum Pseudomonadota; class Gammaproteobacteria; order Burkholderiales; family Burkholderiaceae; genus Pararobbsia. The sequence continues at coordinate 3,123 of JAMFSK010000041.1, read as the reverse complement.
TTGACCTTGCGGACCACGAGGTTGACCAGCGGCCCTTTGATCCCGAGCATATCGCCCATCGTGGCGACGACCACGTGCTTGATTGGCGTGTTCCCGATGACCTTCTGCAGCGTGGTCGCGAAGTTCTCGAGAATCACGATTGCTTCTGCACCGCTGTCCTTGATCTGGTGTTCGAGCTCACGCGGCGTGTAGAGCGGGTTCACATTGACGACGGTGTAACCCGCGCGCAGGACGGCGGCGATGGCGACGGGATACTGGAGCACGTTGGGCATCATCAGGGCAACACGCGCGCCCGGCTGCAAACCCCGCGACTGGAGCCAAGCAGCCAGCTTCAGCGAAGCCTCGTCCAGTTGGCGATAGGACAGACTCTTGCCCATACAGGTGAATACCTGCCGATCGCTGTAGATCTTGAAGCTTTCTTCAAGCAATTCAACGAGCGAGGGATAGATAGACGTATCGATCTGTGCCGGCACGCCGGGGGGGTAAGACTTCAGCCAGATCCGGTCCATACTGTCTCCTGTTTTATTTTCGAATGGTCGTGCTAAAACGCGATGCTATCCGGGTTGTTCGTAGTCAGGCAACGTCGGCGACTAGACGCGCGCCTCCAGACGCTGGTCGGGAACGGTGCGTGGTGCATGCGCAGGGGTCGTGTCCAGTCTCAATCGACTGACAATATCGCGACTAGCGGGAGCCGTCGAGAGGCGATGGAGGGAGCGAGCAGTTCGTATAAGGCGTCGTGAACCACGCCGGCGTGTTCAGGCTGAGCGCGATGGCCCTGGCCTTCGGTCAGTTGTGCTCTACGCCGACATGGGAGGACCAATGGCAACAGCCCGACCTTCAAGCCGCCGCGACGTCGACCAGGCAGTCGTAGAACGTGGCGGCGCGGCCAAGATCTGTCAGCGCCTGGGCGGTCAGCTGATTGGTGTTGCGGCGATCGGCCGCCAGTTTTTTCCACCAGATCGAAAGCCCGACCACGACACCCTCGCGAGCGCGGTCAGTCACGCGCGCCGTCAGCTCGAGCGAGCCGCGGTCGTTGAACACACGCACGCGCTGGCCGTCGGCGATCTGCCGGTAGGCGGCGTCATGCGGATGGATATCGAGCCTGGGCTCACCGATTGGGCTGCGCAGGCTATCGACATTGACAAAGCTGCTATTCAGGAAATTACGCGCCGGGGGCGAGATCATTGCAAGCGGGTATCGCTCCGCCAACAGCGGATCCCGTTCGGACGACTCGTGCGGCGCCAGGTAGTCAGGCACCGGATCCAGACCTTCGGCCAAGAGGCGCTTCGAGAAGAACTCGCATTTTCCAGACGGGGTCGGAAAGCCCCCTTCGGCAAATGGCGCGTCGGGTATCCTCGCCTTGATCCAGCCGTCGTGCATCAGCTTTTCATGACTGCCGCCGCGTAGCGCGGGATGCGTCCAGTCGAACGCACTTTCGGCGATCTGTTCGTCCGTCTCATAGAGCGCCGGTTCATCGAGCCCCATCGCGCGGGCGATGCCCCGGAAGATCTCGGTGTTCGGGCGCGCCTCGCCGATCGGCTCGATCGCCTGACGATTCACCATGAGATAGGTGTGACCGTAGGCTTTGTGGACGTCAAAATGTTCGAGCTGGGTCGTCGCCGGAAGCAGCAGGTCGGCGTAATCGGCCGTATCCGTCTGGAAGTGTTCGAGGACGATCGTGAACAAGTCTTCGCGTACGAAACCTTGCGCGACTCTCACTGAATCGGGCGCCACGGCAACCGGATTCGAGTTGTAGACAATCAGAGCCTCGACCTTCGGACCGAAGGTGTCGTCACCCGGGTGGCAGAGCGCATCGCCGATCGCACTCATATTGATCGTCCGCGGCTGGCGCGATGGCCAACCCGGCATCAGGTCGGGGCGCGCAAGCGAGACGCTATCGACCGGGATGAATCCCGACGAAGATAACAGTAGACCACCTGCCGGGTCACGCCAGGCGCCGGTCAGCGAAGGCAGACATGCAACCGCGCGGACTGCGTTGCCACCGCCGCGCGAACGTTGCATGCCGTAGTTCAGGCGAATGGCCGCGGGCTTGGTGGTGCCGTACTCGCGGGCAAGCGCCACAATCACGTCTTCCGGTATTCCGCAGATCGCAGCGGCGCGGGCAGGGTCGTACAGTGCCGCGCGCGCCCTGAGTTCATCGAAGCCTACGGTGTATCGCGCGATGTAGTCCGCGTCGATCAACTGCTCCTGAGTCAGCACGTGAATCATGGCAAGCGCGAGTGCGCCATCGGTACCTGGCTTGAGCGCGATATGTTGGTCGCACTTCTCGGCGGTCAACGATCGGTAGGGGTCGATGGCAATTAGCTTCGCACCGCGACGACGGGCTTCCTGCGCGCGAGTCCAGAAGTGGACACTCGACACGATCGGGTTACTGCCCCAGATCAGGATCAGCTTGCTGTTTTCGAACTGCTCGACGTGCATGCCGACGCTTGCGCCGTACGTGTACTTGAGGCCCGCAGCCCCTGCTGAGGCGCAGATCGTACGATCGAGCAAGGAGGCGCCCAGCTTATGGAAGAAGCGCGCAACGCTTTCGGCCTGGACCAGGCCCATGGTACCGGCATAGCTGTAGGGCAGGATGGCTTCCGGGGCGCGCGCAGCGATCGGCGCCAAGCGCTCGGCAGCCAGCTTGAGCGCTTCGTCCCAACTGATCGGTTCGAATCGGCCTTCGCCTTTAGCGCCAACGCGACGCATCGGTTGGGTCAGGCGGTCGCGGTGATAAGTGCGCTCGGTATAGCGCGAGACCTTGGTACAGAGCACGCCGTTAGTTGGCGGATGGTCCGGATTGCCGCTAACTTTAATGGCTTTGCCATCTTCGACCGAGACGCGCAGCGAACAAGTATCGGGGCAATCATGCGGGCAGACTGCGCTGACTACGCCGGTAAAGTGCTTCATGCCAACCCCTGAACGCTGATCTTTTTCGAGAAACATCATGCTACGCCGTTCGACCTCGTTCACGGTCACGTAAAGAAAATCGCGCGCGTAAAAGCAAAAAGCCCTGCTCGATTGAGCAGGGCTTTTTGGGGTGTAACAGCCTGACGATTACCTACTTTCACACGGGAACCCGCACTATCATCGGCGTGGAGTCGTTTCACGGTCCTGTTC
>JAMFSK010000198.1 GCA_026225235.1 Burkholderiales bacterium | reverse complement strand
CCCGCTCAACCGGCCGGTGAAGCGGGTAGGGCGACCGAACTACCAGGGAGAACGACTGCGGACCCCGACGCGGCCGCCGAGCCTGGCGACGATCGAGGGCCGACGGGCACGTGGAGTTCCGCGCACGCCCATCGGTTGTTTGACCGATGCCATAAAGACGGGCTGAATGCCATTATCTCCGTCAACACAGAATTCTTGTCGCGATGACGCTGGTGCGATCATGCCGACAGCTCACCGCGGCAAGAGCCTGGCGCGTCGTTCAATGCGACGCGGTCGACAAAATTTTGAAGGAGTTCCAATGGCTAATCATCTTTCAGATACCACCCGCCTTCAGGGTGAGCGCTGGGTCAAACACTATTATTTGTCCGTGCTGCATTTTCTGTCGTGTGGGTCGCGCTCGCGTTTGCCATCGGGCAGCATGTCACGGCGATCGGAGCAGCACTGCTCATCGTCTATCCCTTATGGGATGCGCTGACCAATTACGTTGACATGTCGCGTAGCGGTGGGATGCGCGAAAACCTGACTCAGGCTTTCAACGTCTTCGCTAGCACGGTGATAGCGATTGCGGTGATTGTGGTATTGAGCGTCAACACGAGCCTAGTCCTTGATGTCTTTGGAGTCTGGGCCGTTCTGTCTGGATTGCTTCAGCTCGCCACCGCCGTGTGCCGTTGGAAGCGCTTTGGTGCGCAATGGGCAATGATTTTGAGTGGAGGCCAATCGGCGCTGGCGGGCGCGTTTTTTATCGCGCAGGCCCATGCATCAGTGCCTCCGGCGATTGTTAAAGTGGCCGGCTACGCAGGTGTCGGCGCGATCTATTTTCTCGTCTCCGCGTTGTGGCTATCGGCAGGCCAACTGCGGCGCAAGTCTGCATCGACGCATTAAATGAGCGGATTACCGCGGCCGTCTTTTCGCAGGTGCTGCGATTCGGCGACTGCTACGGTTACCGCCATGTCGCGCGGAATGCGGTCAGCTCCGTGCCGTATGAAAGGTGATCGCGTAGCCATCCGGATCGCCGGCGACAAAGAAGCGACCGAAGGGGCCGTCGGCAGGCGGGCTGAGGATCACACCGCCCCGCTCCACAACGAGGTCGTGCAGCGCATCAGCGTCGATGCAGGCGATCCAGAGCACCATGCCAACACCGAGGGTCCCCGCTTCGGGAAGCGCGCGCAAAGGCTCTCGCAGCGCCAACGGGATGGGCTCGGTCTTGAAAATGACCGCTCCAGGAGGACAGTGCGTCGAGGCTTCAAAACCGAAGATCTCGACGTAGAACTTGCGCGATGCGACGAGGTCGCGCACCTGCAAGGCGATGAAGTCGGGGCCGATTGGCGTTGTCATGCTAGCTCCTATCAAGTAATATCAGTGCCCTGATATTAATGTAAGGATACTGATATGTCAAAGGAGAAGCCAGCGCCTCGAAGCGGAGTTGACTGGATCGGCTACAACCTGAAGATCACGCAACATCGATTGAGACAACGCCTGGATGCCGAGCTCGCGCACCTCGGCATCACGGCAGCTCAGAATGCAGTCCTGCTTGCCGTCGCCGGCAATACGCGAATCTCGAATGCCGAGTTGGCCCGCGCGGCATTCGTGACGCCGCAAACCATGCAGGCGATACTAGTCAATCTCGAACGCGCAGGCCTGATCGTAAGAAGCCCGCACCCGCAGCATGGCAGGGTCATCATGACCGAGCTGACGACAGCGGGTAAAAGGGCTGTCGCCGATGGCGCTAAAGCTGCCGACGCGGTGGAACGGCGGATGCTCTCCAGGCTATCAACTGAAGAGGCACGGCTTCTTTGCGAGTTGCTCAAGCGCTGCGCTGCTGCCCTGGACGACGAGCCGTCCGAGCGATTGTGAACATGGCGTGTATATAAAGACGGCATCACAATCGTCCGCTATCGTAGGAAGCTGACATTCAATGAGTCTTTCACGACCGACCGTTTCGGCCGATCAACTGCCCTTCTGTTTGAAAAACGGTTGTTGTACCTCGAAAGCGGACTTAGAGATCGTCTTGACTCGAAGGGCGGTTCAGCGTCGGCTGCAGTCCGTGGTGGTGGGTAGGGCTCGGTCAGAAAGAGACGTTCATTGGAAAATCCCGGAGGATATTCAAGCGCCTCTATCGCTCCGAAAGCGGTCGATAAATCTGCCAGTGTCGATGACAGTTCATGACACGCAAGGTCACGCGAACGGGCGCGCGCCTCCTGTTCGTCCGCACGATGCGACGTGCAGGCCACGTCTTGGTGTCGATGCCGGGCGACCGGCAGTCCCGCCGCCGCGAATAGTCTTGCTCCGTCATCCCCTCCGCCGGTATTGCATCGGTCTTCCACCGACGGTACCTTGACCGGCTCTGCTCCCTCCTGCACAATTTTGTGCTCGCGGTGCGCATGCCGGAAGACCGGCGCACGCTTGATTGGCGGGGATACGAGAGGACGACATGACCGAGAAGGCGCCTATGATTGTTAACATGCACACGGCGCCGGAAATCGCAGCCGAAGTGCCCGCCGCCTGGACGAATTTCCAGCGCGAGTTGACGCCCGCGATGAAGGATGCGGGGCCGGGGCGTTTCGGGATGGGCCGTCTTGGCATGAACGCCAGGCGTGTGCCCCCGGGCCACAGCGCGTGCCCGGCGCACACGCACCTTATGGCCGACGAGATCTTCGTCGTGCTCGAAGGGCAAGGTCTGTTCCGCTACGGCGATCGCGTGTACGAGATCGGCCCCGGAGATTGCATTTCCTGTCCGGCCGACACGGGGATCGCCCATCAGATCGCCAACCCTGTGACCCGGGACGGCACGGGCGACTTGGTCTATCTCGCGATCGGCGCCGAGCCGCCCGCAGAGGTCTGCACCTATCCTGACAGCGGCGCGCTCGTTATCGACGCCCTCCATAGCCACGGATTCCTGCGCGTGGCCGATTATTACGAGGGGCAGCCACAACCCACGCCGCTTCTGACGCGCGGCGGCGACGCCGCCGTCTGATCGGTGCGTGCGGGATCGTCGGAAGTCCCGCACGTGAAGCAAAAAAGCCGGAAACCCACGCAGCCACCTCCGGCGCATCCGGCGAAATCGTCTCGGGCTCCGGACCGCCCTAGGAACATAGACTCGGAAGCCAGAATCCTTAACTTTCGGCCTTATGCCGATGGGTAGGGCAACGGCAGCTTAGGCCGACAACGCGCCATCGATCTCGCCGTTGCGAATGGCCACCCTACTTTGCAACCAGCCGTTCGCGCTGGAAGTCGCCCACCGGCTGCTCAGGGACGAATTCGGTCCCTCGTCGAAGTTCCGAGCGCGGCCAATAACCATCATTCACCGTATGTTGCTGGCCCCATAACCGGACCGCATAGAACGCCCGGAACCCCCGGTACGCCAGAGCCCGCCTCGCTTTGCGATCGCTGGGCCCGCGAAGCGCAAGCGGCTTTTCACGCGTGCAGCCAGAAAAGACACAGTCCTGCACTTACGGTCGGCTATCATGCCAATCCTCTCCGAAGTAGCTGCCTATGATTTCCGTCCGTAATGTCACGCTGCGCCGCGGCGTCAATGTCGTACTCGACAGCGCGTCCGTCACCTTCGCCCCCGGTGAAAAGATCGGTCTTGTCGGCCGCAATGGCGCCGGTAAGTCGTCATTCTTCGGCCTTCTCAACGGTACGCTGCACGAAGACAGCGGCGAGTTCTCGATTCCCGCTGCATGGAAGATGGGCCAGGTCGCGCAGGAGATGCCGGAGACCGAGCAGAGCGCGACCGACTTCGTAGTCGACGGTGACACTGTGCTGTTGGCCGCGCAAGCCGAAGTAGCGGCTGCTGAGGCCAGCGATGATGGCATGCGCATGGCGCACGCCTACATGGAGCTGCACGACGCGGGTGCGCACGATGCCCCCGCACGGGCCGAAGCGCTGATCCTGGGCCTTGGTTTCAGTGCTGCGCAGCTCAGCCAGCCGGTCAACAGTTTCTCCGGCGGCTGGCGCATGCGACTGCAACTGGCGCGCGCGCTCATGTGCCCGTCAGACTTGCTGCTGCTCGACGAACCGACCAATCACTTGGACCTTGACGCTCTGGTCTGGCTGGAAGCGTGGCTCAAGCGCTATCAAGGAACGATGGTCGTGATCAGCCACGATCGCGAATTCCTCGACGCGGTGACGCAGGTGACGGTGCACGTCGACAACGCCAAGCTCGTGCGTTACGGCGGCAACTACAGCAAGTTTGAAGACATGCGCGCCGAGCAGCTCTTGTTGCAGCAGGCCGCGAGGGCCAAGCAGGTGGACAAGATCGCCCACCTGCAGAACTTCATCGACCGCTTCAAGGCCACGGCCTCGAAGGCGAAGCAGGCGCAGAGCCGGGTCAAGGCGCTCGAACGCATGGAGAGGGTCGCCCCCGTGCTTGCCGACGCAGAGTTCACCTTCGAGTTCAAAGAGCCGCTCAACGTCCCGAACCCGCTGTTGTCGATGCTGGACGCGAGCTTCGGCTACCCGGCGCCGACCGACGCACTGCCGGGCACGCCGCCCACCGTCATCGTGCGGGGCATCAACCGATCCGTGCTGGCCGGGCAGCGCATCGGCATTCTCGGTGCCAACGGCCAGGGCAAGTCCACGCTGGTGAAGACGGTGGCGCACGAGCTGGCGCCGATTGCCGGCGAAATCAGCGAAGGCAAAAGCCTGAACATCGGCTACTTCGCACAGCAGGAACTCGACGTGCTGCGTCCTCTCGACACGCCGATGGAACACATGAT
>JAMFSK010000040.1 GCA_026225235.1 Burkholderiales bacterium | reverse complement strand
TATACGCCGCTATGCGACGAGTGTCAATCCCGGAACACTGGCTTATCGGCGATATACCGCTTGCAACGATGCGTTTATGACAGCTTCGGACGGCGGCTTCTAGATAAATAGCGGCCTTTATTATCTTACATATGCGGCGTAATTTACTTGACACGTTCATGACTTCGTCCGACGCTGAAGCTCGCCGATAAAGACGCTCAATCGGACCAAGTCGTCCGTCCGAAAACACGACCGGCCCGCCGATGCCTGAGTAAATAGGTCCTGATCCGCTATGTTCGTCCAAGACGTCAGCATCGAGCGCAGAGCCCCCTGCGCATCGAAGTACATCAATCGATCCTCACCCCAGTTTTGCTTGCGTGTGGCCAGCACCAGCCGCAGGCCACGCTTGGGGTGAAAGGCATGTGTGATCTCGAATCGAACCGTTCGAGTGTCGGAACGACCAGCAGTTGCTGACTTGAGATAAGCCCAAAGCGGAGCTTACGGTACTCCTGGTCTGCCGGTGGGTGTTGGCGCGACTGCGTCATCAACGCTTCTTCGGTCTGGAGGAGTTGAACGCGGCGATCCGTCCGCTGCTGGTCGAACTGAACGAGCGGCCGTTCCAGAAACTGCCCGGCTGCCGACGCTCGGTGTTCGAGGCGTTGGATCGGCCGGCAATGCGGCCGTTGCCGGCGACGCCCTATGTCTACGCCGAGTGGAAGCGTGTGCGCGCCGCCTTCGATTATCACGTCGATGTCGATCGGCACTATTACAGCGTGCCCCACGCGCTGGTCGGCCAAGAACTCTGGGCGCGCTTCAGCGCCGCCACGGTCGAGGTGTTCCACCGCAGTGTCCGGGTGGCGAGCCATGTGCGCTCCTACCAACGCGGCGTGCACACCACGTTGACGCAGCATATGCCCCGAGCCCACCGGGAGCACGCCGCGTGGACACCGACGCGGCTCATCAACTGGGGCGCCTCGATCGGTGCCAACACCTGCGCGGTGGTCGAGCATCTGCTGAAGAGCAAGCCCCACCCCGAGCAGGGCTATCGAGCGTGCCTGGGGCTCTTGTCCCTGGCACGGCAGTACGGCCAGGGACGCCTCGAGGCGGCGAGCACCTTGGCAGTGAAACTACAGAGCCCCACCCGCAAGAGCGTGCTGTCGATCTTAAAAACCGGCCGTGACCAACGCCAGCCGGCCACCCCTGAGCAAATCGACCTACCCGAGCACACGAATGTGCGCGGCCCGAAGTACTACCACTGACACCGGAGAGACCATGTTGACGCAAAATACCTTGGAAACCCTACGACACCTGAAACTGCACGGCATGGCGCAAGCCCTGGAGGAGCAGCGCGATACGCCGAACACGCACGCACTGGCCTTCGAGGAGCGGATCGCCTTGCTGGTCGATCGGGAGCGTTTGTCGCGCCAGAACAGTCGCTACCGCGGACTGTTGCGCGACGCGCGCCTGAAAGTTGCGCAGGCCTGCGTCGAGGACGTCAGCTACAAGGGCGGTCGCGGCCTCGACAAAGCCCAGATCGCGGCGCTGGCCGACGGCGCCTGGATCGAGCGCGGACAGAATCTTTTAATGACGGGACCGACCGGGTCGGGAAAGACCTGGATCGCCTGCGCGTTGGCTCATCAGGCGTGTCGCCAAGGCCGATC
>JAMFSK010000007.1 GCA_026225235.1 Burkholderiales bacterium | reverse complement strand
TCGTTGGGTCGCTTGATCCTGAGGTGCTCGATCAGCTTTCGAGGGTGATCGTTGAGGCCGACGCCGAGCGCAAACGGGAAGAAAAGCCGCCGAGCCTTTGGCAGCTCTTTCGGCGTGGCACCAGTGAAGATAGCAGGCGTGGGCTGTCGTTTGTGACGCTGCTGTTGTCTGGGCTGGGACGTTCGTTGAAGTAAGAACTTTCTGGGTCGAGTGTCTACTTGCGTCTGTTTTTTTGAGCGGAGCCAAGGGCAGGTGCAAGTGCGGATGGTGGGTGACGGCAAGCTGCGCACGGCTTGTGGTCAAATAAATGGGTGACTCATTCTTTCGATATTGGCAACGTTCCCGTCGGTCGCGGCGAGCTTTTTCTTATTGCCGGGCCTTGCGTGCTCGAGTCCGAGCCGCACGCCCGCATGCTCGCCGACGCCATCCAGCGCATCGCGTCGGATCTCAAGATTCCGTATGTCTTCAAGGCCAGCTATGACAAGGCCAATCGCACCAGCATTACGAGCTTTCGCGGCCCGGGGTTGAGTGAGGGCTGCCGCATTCTTGGCGTGATTGCACAGTCGAACGGCCTGCCGGTGTTGACCGATGTGCATACGCCGCAGGACTGCAAGCCGGTCTCGGATGCGATTGGCGAGGGCGATCTGCTGCTGCAGATCCCCGCGTTTCTTTGCCGCCAGACTGACCTGCTGATTGCCGCTGCTGAGACGGGACGCGCGATCAACATCAAGAAGGGGCAGTTCGTTGCGCCTTCGGATATGAAGCATGCGGTGCAGAAGGTGCGTGATTCCGGCAACCAGCGCATCTCGCTGACCGAGCGTGGCGCGAGCTTTGGCTATAACAATCTCGTCGTCGACATGCGCGCACTGCCCATCATGCGTGGCTTTGCGCCGGTAGTGTTCGATGGGACGCACTCCGTGCAGACGCCTTCAGCGGGGAACGGCGTGTCCGGTGGTCAGCCGGAGTTTATTCCGGTGCTGGCGCGCGCTGCGGTTGCGGCGGGAATCGATGGCATCTTCCTCGAGGTGCATAACAATCCGGCGGAGGCAAAGTCGGATGGGGCGAATGCTCTTCGGCTCGACTATCTGAAGCCGCTGCTGGAGCAGTTGCTGGCAATTCACGCGACGATCAAATAAAAGCGCCCTACGCGGGCGGCGAGTACTTCGTACCGTATGTCGCTTCGCGCAGTCCTCCCGTTGGTCGACACGAGATTCAGTGGCAACCATGCGAAGCGATCACCCCCCACGGAGTGGTCGCCCCGCGCGTAGCGGGCCCGTCCGGCAGGACAGTTTTTAAGCAAAAAAACGGCCCCTCGGGTGAGGGGCCAATCTGCCTTGGTTCTCTCTGGTTAGGAGAGCTTGTCGCAAGCGCGCTCTAAAACTCTGGCCGCGTCTCGCTAATCTTGTTTACTGAGCAATTGCGTCGGGATTGCTGACTCCAGTTACATTCAAGCCTGCGGGCTGGGAGCCGGGACGAAGCGAGGCACTCGTTCCCATCGTCGCAAGACTATTATGCATCAAGGTCACTCGAACGCCATTGGAT
>JAMFSK010000197.1 GCA_026225235.1 Burkholderiales bacterium | reverse complement strand
GAACTGGTACGGCTCAACGCCGGCTGGACTTTCCGGTCGACCTTGCCCGACGGCACAGTCGTGTTCCCCTACCGGGCGACGCCAACCCTGCTGCCGACTTTATCAAGTGCCCTGGCGGTGATTCCGCCCAACGTGCCGATCATTCTCGACATGAAAGCCCTGCCGGCCGCCCCTCAGGCCGCGGCGGTCGCGCGCGTACTCGACGAGCACCGTGCATGGTCGCGCGTGCGGCTCTATTCGACCGATGCGTCGTACCACGAGGCGTTTGAGCATTACCCGCTGGCGCGCCAGTTCGAAACGCGCGACACGACGCGAGCGCGGTTGCTGAAGGTCGCGCTTGCGCAGCGCTGCGAGGCGCCAGACGAGAGTGGAGTGTGGGCAGGCTTCGAATGGAGCCGCGATGTTCAGGTCGTCGAGACCTTTACGCTGGGCGAAGCCCGGACACCGGTACGCGCGAGCTTGTGGTCATCGGCGGCCATGCGCTGTTTCAACGCAAATGGCCCTGTACATGTCATGGCTTTCGCGCTCAATAATATGAACGATTATCACGAGGCGGCGTGCCTCGGCATCGAGGCGGTGCTGGTCGATTCGCCCAAAGCCGCGCAGGCGTGGCGCGGCCAGTTTGCAACGACCCTTCAGTGTGACAAGCAGGGCGCGTCGAAATGAAAACGTGCTTAGCGCCCGGCGAATGCCATGGGGCCGGTTCCGCCCGAACCCAGCGCGTCGTTGTCGGCCTTATCGCCTGAACGCACGACCGTGAACGATGCCTCGCTGCCACGCGGACGATGTTCGAGCTGATCGGCTGGCGTCAGCGCGGCCACCAGTTCATCGAGCTGGTGGCACAGGTGATTCAGACGGGGAATGCCGATTTGCTGTTCGATCTGGCAATACTGCGCTTCGATCAACGGGCTGATGCGCTTGACGAGCGCCTTGCAGTCCGCGCTCAACGAGACCATGACCTTGCGCTGGTCCTGGGCCGGCCGTACCCGCCGCACCAGGCCATCGCGCTCCATGCGTTCGAGCACACCGGTCAGGCTCGGGCTGAGGATGCAGCATTCCTTGGCGATCTGACCGGCTTCCATTTCACCCGTTGCGTGATCGTTCAGCACGCGGATGATCCGCCATTGCTGTTCGGTCAGCGAAAACTCTTTGAGAATGGGGCGGAAGACTGCCAGCGCAGCTTCGCGCGCCTGCAGCAACAACATCGGCAAACTGCGGTGTTGGAACTCGCCAGTCATGATCTATCCTGTAGCGCTAAGGGCGCCGCGCACCATGCGCGACGCCGCGGACGCCGTCTCGACATCCGTGCATGAAACGGCCAGGGGGCCGCACCTTTCGCTACGCGATCCGTTTGCGGCCGACGTCTCAGGCGATGCGCGCCTCGGTAACCGGGTCGAACAGCACAGCCTTCGACACATCGAACAACAGCGTGAGCGTTTCCTTCGCATGCGGATCCGACGACGGGTGCACGCGGCTGATGGCGCGGTTGCCATTGATCTTGAAGAATACGAGCGTGTCCGGGCCAGTGGGCTCGATCACGTCGACCTTCACTTCGACGCCTTGCAGTTGCGCGCCGACGATATTGTGCGCGCTGCGATCGTCGGTGATGCGTTCCGGGCGCAGGCCCAGGATCACTTCCTTGCCGATCGACGCACGCACGGCGTTGGCGCTGAACGGCAGGTTCAGCACGGTCTGCTGTGCGCCGGTATCGACATGCATGCCGACGCCCGAGCCCGCTTCGACGAGCGTGCCCTTGACGAAGTTCATCGACGGGGCACCGATAAAGCCGGCCACGAACAGATTGGCCGGGCTGTTATAGATGTCCTGCGGCGCACCGAATTGCTGGACCACGCCGTCCTTCATCACGGCGATGCGGTCGCCAAGCGTCATCGCTTCGATCTGGTCGTGCGTCACGTAGACGATCGTCGTGCCGAGGCGCTGATGCAGCAGCTTGATTTCCGAGCGCAGTTCGATGCGCAGCTTGGCATCGAGGTTCGACAGCGGCTCGTCGAACAGGAACATCTTCGGGTCGCGTGCAAGCGCACGGCCCATGGCCACGCGCTGACGCTGGCCGCCGGAGAGCTGGCCCGGCTTGCGGTCGAGCAGGTGGCTCATCTGCAGCATCTCGGAGACGCGGCCGATGATTTCCTTCTGGGTCGCCTGCGGCACCTTGCGAATATTCAGGCCGAACGCAATGTTCTCGCGCACCGTCATCGACGGGTAGAGCGCGTACGACTGAAACACCATGGCGATATCACGATCTTTCGGCGACAGGTCGTTGACGACCCGGCCGTCGATCTTGATCTCGCCGCGCGAGACGGTCTCGAGACCGGCGATCATGTTGAGTAGCGTCGACTTGCCGCAGCCGGAGCCGCCGACAAGAATCAGGAACTGTCCGTCTTCGATGTCGATATCGACGCCCTTGAGCACCTCGACGCCGTTCGGGTAGGTCTTGTAGACATCACGTATGGATAGGCTGGCCATGCGGTTGAATCCTTTTCAATCAATTCTGCGAGTTCTGCGAGGGGCGCGGCACACGGTCTCTATCGGAAGAGTACCGTTGCGGCCGCGTGCGTCCTCAACCCTTCACCGCGCCGGCCGTGAGCCCGCGCACGAAAAAACGACCAGCGATCACGTAGACCAGCAGCGTCGGCAGGGCCGCAATAATCGCGGCCGCCATGTCGACGTTGTATTCCTTCACGCCGGTCGACGTGTTCACCAGGTTGTTCAGGGCCACCGTAATCGGCATCGAATCGACGCCGGAGAACACGATCCCGAACAGGAAGTCATTCCAGATCTGCGTAAATTGCCAGATCAGGCACACCATGAAAATCGGCAACGACACGGGCAACAGGATCTTCGTGAAGATCATGAAGAACCCGGCACCATCGATGCGCGCGGCCTTCACGAGTTCGGCCGGAACCGACACGTAGAAGTTGCGGAAGAACATCGTCGTGAAGGCAATCCCGTAGATCACGTGGACCACCACCAGACCGCTCGTCGAGTTCGACAGACCGAGCAGACCTTCGAGACGCGCCATCGGCAACAGGATCGCCTGGAACGGGATGAAGCAGCCGACCAGGATCATCGTGAACAGGCCATCGGCGCCGCGAAAGCGCCAGTGCGTGAGCACATAGCCGTTAAATGCACCGATGATCGAGGAGAGCAGCACCGCGGGGATCACCATCTTCACCGAATTCATGAAGAACGGTTCCATCCCGTCACAGCGCACGCCGGTACAGGCTTCGCTCCACGCGCGAACCCACGGCGCGAAAGTCGGGTGCGACGGCGGCGTGAGCAGGTTGGTCGCACGCAGGGTGTCGAGATCCTTGAAGGAGGTCGACAGCATCACGTAAATCGGGAACACGAAATACAGCGCGAACAGGATCAGCACCGCATAAATGAACGCACGGCTGAACGAAGGCTTATGCATTACGGGTGCTCCTCGACTCCATATACATCAACGGCACCAGCACGGCGACAACGGTCATCAACATCATCATCGACGACGCGGCGCCCAGTCCGAGCTGGCCGCGATTGAACGAGAACGTGTACATGAAGATGGCGGGCAGGTACGACGAGGTACCCGGGCCGCCGGCGTTGAGCGCGATCACGAGGTCAAAGGTCTTGATCGTGATGTGGCACAGAATCAGCAGCACGGAGAAGAACACCGGCCGCATGCTCGGGATCACGATCTTGCGGTAGATACGCGGCAGCGAAGCGCCGTCGACCTGTGCCGCCTTGAAGATCTCGCCGTCGACGCCGCGCAGGCCGGCGAGGAACAGCGACATGCAAAAGCCCGTCGATTGCCACACGGCAGCGATCACGACGCAGAAAATCGACTTGTCGGGGTCGCCGAGCCAGTCGAACGAGAACGACAGCCAGCCCCAGTCATGAAAGACCTTTTCGAGGCCCATGCCGGGGTTGAGAATCCACTGCCACGCGGTACCCGTCACGATGAACGACAGCGCCATCGGATACAGGAAGATCGCGCGCAAGGCGCCTTCGCCGCGAATCTTCTGGTCCAGCAGAATCGCGAGGAAAAGACCCAGCACCGTGCACACCACGATGAACGGAATGCCGAACCAGGCGAGGTTCTTGGCGGACGTCCAGAACACATCGTTGGCGAACAGTTCCGAATACCGGTCGAAACCCGCAAACGTGTAATTCGGCATCAGTCGCGAGGTCGACAACGACAGATAACCGGTAATCAGGATGAAACCATAAACGAAAACAAGGCTGATCAGAATACTGGGTGAGAGCACCAGCTTCGGGATCCAGCGGTCTGCAATCGCACTCATTGACGAGCTGCGACGTTCCGACGGGCTTAAGGAGACAGCCACGACACGCTCCTAAAAACGAGCCGGCACGAGACTAAGGCACGTGCCGGCACGAGAACTGACATCAATCGAACCACGTTGCGGGGCGGGCGCCGGGAGGCGCTACCCAGGTCTGCACAATGCAGGCCCGGCACCTGCCCCGCAGGGTCAGGCATCTTCTGATACTAACGCTGACTGCGCGCTTACTTCGTCTTCGCTGCCTTCGCGAGTTCCTGCACGGCCGTCTTCGAATCTTCGGTCGAGTTCATGAACTTCGTGACGACGTCGGTGATCGCGCCTGCGACTGCGTCGCCTTGCGCCATACCGTGAGCCAGCGACGGCAGGTAACCGCCACCCTTGATCGCCGATTGCTCATCCGCGTACGATTGCTTCGCGCAATCGTCGAACTTGCTCATGTCGACGCCCAGGCGAACCGGGATCGAGCCCTTGTTCAGGCTGAACTGTTCCTGGAACTCCGGCGTCATGATCGTCTTGGCAAGTGCCAGCTGGCCCGGGGTAGCAGCCGTTTGACCCTTTTCCTTGAAGAACACGAACGAGTCGACGTTGAAGGTGTAGCCCTTCGCCGTGCCCGGTGCCGGTGCGCAGATGTAGTCCTTGCCCGCAACCTTGCCTGCGTTCGCGAATTCGCCCTTCGCCCAGTCACCCATGAACTGCATGCCGGCCTTGCCCTGAATGACCATCGAGGTCGCCAGGTTCCAGTCACGGCCGCTATAGCCCTTGTCGAAATACGATTCGATATGGCGAACCGTATCGAACACGCCAACCATCTGGTCGGACGTCAGGGTCTTCTGGTCGAGGTCGACAATCGCCTTCTTGTAGAAGTCGTTGCCTTGCGAGAGCACGACGATTTCCCAGACCGTCAGGTCTTGCCACGGCTGGCCGCCGTGGGCGACCGGCACATAGCCCGCTGCCTTGAGCTTGTCAGCCAGCGCGAAGAATTCCGGCCAGGTGGTCGGCGGTTGTGCGCCGACCTTGTCAAGTGCGGCCTTGTTGATCCAGAGCCAGTTCACGCGGTGCACGGAGAACGGTGCAGCAACGGTCTTGCCTTGGTACTTGATGATCTTGTCGATGGCCGGCGGCAGGTTCTTGTCCCAGTCGGTCGCCGAAGCGTCGATCGGCACCAGCACGTCTTGCTGCGCCCATTCCTGGATCAGCGGGCCCTTGATCTGGGCAGCCGACGGCGGGTTACCCGAAATGACCTGCGTCTTCAGTGCGGTCATGGCAGCTGCGCCACCGCCGCCTGCGACTGCGTAGTCCTTCCATTGGTAGCCCTGCTTGTCCATGTCCGACTTCAGTACGCCGACAGCTTTCGCTTCGCCGCCCGAGGTCCACCAGTGGAGCACTTCGACCTGCTCGGCTGCTTGCGCGGTACCACACACCATTCCGGCTGCGCACAGCGCGCCGATGATCGCACGTACTTTCATTGCTTATCTCCTCCAGACACCAGATGAAAAACGAATGGTTAACCCTCTCGGGCCTTTTTTTGACGACATCGGGGACGGTCGAGCGGCGGCGCGATCGTCCGCGGCTCTCAAGAGATGAACATAGCGTGCAGCAATGACCCGTCTCCTCTTTTGATATTGACCGGACCTCTTGTTGAAATTCGAGGATGCCGTCGTCCGGTCGAGGGGGCCTGGCGATCTGAAAGTGCGGTCGGGAGACCGCTGCCTTCACTGCAGGAGAATCGCGCCAGCCGCGCCGTTCGCCCACTTCCCTGATCGCCGGGCACATCACCACGGGCGTTGCTGTAACAGGCTTGAAAGGCGCTTGATGACGTCGCTATGACGGGTCATCAAATACTGTCAAGCAGGCCTGTTGCGCGTTCCGATACGTGGGATACCCCTTGAATTCGATTGTAGTTAAACTACAATTCAGTGTCAAAAAATTTATCGGTCGGACTACCTCGTGCTAGGGCAAGTCCCTATCCCGAACGCGTGGGGACTATGCCCATCATCGATGGCTTTGGCCAGCGGTCGTGAGATGGAAGCAAACGAATAGCGGAGACACATGCAAAACGATTCGAGTTTTTCTTTCGTGCTGTTTGGCGGCACCGGCGATCTGGCGATGCGCAAGATCCTGCCCGCGCTTTATGAAGCGCATAAGGGTGGCATGCTCGCGGCGGGCGGCAAGATCGTGGCGGTCGCACGCGCGGCGGCCGACAAGGCTGAATATCTCCAGTGGATCGAATCGCATGTGCGCATCCACGTGCCGAAGACGGACTTCGACGAGTCGGTCTGGCAGGGCTTTCTGAACCGCATCGAATATGTGCGGCTCGATGTCTCGAAACATGACGATTTCGCGTTGTTGCGCGACACCTTGCAAGGGCTCGCCAGCGGCATTCGCGTGTTCTATCTGTCGACCGGACCGACGTTGTTTGTGCCGATCTGCCGGGCGCTTGCCGACGTGGGTCTCAACAAAGACGCGCGTATCGTGCTCGAGAAGCCGCTCGGTTATGACCTTGCTTCATCGAACGCGATCAACGACGCGGTCGGCGAGATCTTCGAGGAAGAGCAGATCTACCGGATCGATCACTATCTGGGTAAAGAGTCGGTGCAGAACCTGCTCGCGCTGCGTTTTGGCAATGTGCTGTTCGAGCCGCTGTGGCGTCGTGAGTGGGTCGAGAGCATCCAGATCACGATCGCCGAAGAACTCGGCGTCGAAGCGCGCGGCGATTTCTACAATCAGACGGGTGCATTGCGCGATATGGTGCAGAACCATTTGCTGCAACTGCTCTCGATCGTCGCGATGGAGCCGCCGCATTCGATCGAGTCGGGCAGCGTGCGTGACGAGAAGCTGCGCGTGTTGCGCTCGCTCAAGCCGGTCAAGCGCAGCGAGATCAGCAAGGTCGCGGTGCGGGGTCAGTACCACGGTGGTGTGATCCGCGGTACACCGGTGCCGGCCTATGCCGCCGAGAAGGGTGTGCCGCCGGACAGCGTGACCGAGACCTTCGTCGCACTCAAGGTCGAGATCGAAAACTGGCGCTGGGCAGGGGTGCCGTTTTTCCTGCGCACCGGCAAGCGGCTCGCCGATCGCGTCGCGGAAATCGTGGTCAATTTCCGCCAGGTTCCGCATTCGGCGCTCGGCGGCATGCCCGCGGGCCAGAACCGTCTGGTGATCCGCCTGCAACCCAACGAATCGATCCGGCTTTACTGTCAGGCGAAGCAACCGGGCGAGGGCTGGAATCTCGCTCAGGTGCACCTGGATCTGGCGTTCGACCAGTTCTTCAAAGAGAACCGGATGGAGGCCTACCAGCGCCTCTTGCTCGACGTGATCAACGGCCGGCTCGCGCTGTTCGTGCGGCGCGACGAGCAGGAAGCGGCATGGCGCTGGGTCGAGCCGATCATCGACGAATGGGCGTCGCAGAACAAGGGACCCAAGCCTTACGCGGCGGGTACCTGGGGGCCGGCGGCGGCGAGCGCGATGCTCGCGCAGCACGGCACCTGCTGGCTGGAAGAAGAGAACTGAAACAAGAGAACCGGGCACGCGGCAGGCCGCCTCCGGTCACACGGCGGGTGCGCCTGATCTGGCCGTGGCCAGGTCGTGCCATCGTTCCATATCCCTATAAAAGCAGCACGGAGGAGAAGTGATCGAGCTTCATTCATACGACGACCCGATCGCCCAGGCCAATGCCCTGGCGCGCGCCGTCGGCGACGCGTTGCAGGCGCGTCTGGCCAAGGAGGCCGACCAGGGCCACGCGACATTTGCAGTATCGGGCGGCAGCAGTCCGCGCCGGTTCTTGCAGGTGCTCTCGGGCCAACCATTCGACTGGTCGCGTATCGATCTCACACTGGTCGACGACCGCTGGGTGGCCGACGACGACAAGGACAGCAATGTCCGTTTCGTGCGTGAGAACCTGTTGGTCAATGCCGCCGCGCAAGCGCGCTTCACGCCGCTGGTCGACATGGCGCGCGCGCCGGCCGACCAGGTGGCGCGGCTCAATGCCTCGACTCAGCCTGGCTTGCCCGATGTTGCGGTGCTCGGCATGGGTGACGACGGCCACACCGCTTCGATCTTCGCAGACGCGCCCGAGTGGCGCGAAGCAATCACCACCGAGCAGCGTTTCGTGCTGGTTCATCCCGGTGCGGCGCCGCATGCGCGCGTGAGCTGGTCGATGTTTGCGCTCAAGCGCATTGATCGGCTGTTTCTGTTGATCGCTGGCAAGTCGAAGCTCGAGGTTCTCGAGAAAGCCGCGGCGAGTCCGCTCGACAATGCCATCTCGAAGCTGGCGCACGATAAGGGAGTAACACTCGATGTCTACTGGTCAGCGGAATAAGACCACCGCGGCGGCGCGAGAGAATCCGCACGCGGATGGCCCGCGGCTTCTCGCCGACATCGGCGGTACCAATGCACGTTTCGCACTTGAATTCGGACCGGATCAAATCGAGCAGGTGCGTGTGTATCCGTGCGCCGACTATCCCGGTGTCGCGGATGCGGTGAAAAAGTATTTGAAGGATACGAAGATCGGTCACGTCAATCATGCGGCGGTCGCCATTGCGAACCCGGTGGATGGCGATGAAGTGAAGATGACCAATCACCACTGGAGCTTCTCGATCGAGGCAACACGCCGTGCGCTCGGCTTCGACACGCTGCTCGTGGTCAATGACTTCACGGCGCTTGCGATGGCATTGCCGCGCCTGTCCGACACGCAACGCGTGCAGGTCGGCGGTGGCAAGGCAAAACAGAATAGCGTGATCGGCCTGCTCGGCGCGGGCACCGGCCTGGGCGTCTCGGGCCTGATCCCGGCCGATGACCGCTGGATTGCACTGGGCAGCGAAGGTGGCCATGCGACGTTCGCGCCGGTCGACGAACGTGAAGTCTATCTGCTCGAATACGCGCAGAAGAAGTGGCCGCATGTCTCGTATGAGCGCATGTGTGCGGGACCGGGCGTGGAGTTGATCTACCGCGGGCTCGCCGCGCGCGCGAAGAAGCGTGTCGGCGCTAATGTCGATCCGGCCGAGGTCACGCGTCGCGCGCTTGAGGAAGACGAGCCGCTCGCACGCGAAGCGCTCGACTGTTTCTGCGGCATTCTCGGCACCTTTGCCGGCAGCCTGGCGGTGACGCTGGGCGCGCTCGGCGGCGTCTATATCGGGGGCGGCGTGGTGCCGCGGCTCGGTGAGTTCTTTGCGGACTCTTCGTTCCGCGCGCGCTTCGAAGCGAAGGGCCGTTTCGAGCAGTATCTGTCGAACATTCCGATCTACGTGATCACGGCCGAATACCCGGCGTTCCTCGGCGTCTCGGCGATCCTGCACGAGCAACTGAGCGATCGGGGCAGTGGCGGCTCGGCCGTGTTCGAGCGGATTCGCCAGATGCGCGATGCCCTGACGCCGGCTGAGCGTCGTGTCGCGGATCTCGCACTCAATCATCCGCGCTCGGTCATTAATGACCCGATCGTCGACATCGCGCGCAAGGCCGCGGTCAGCCAGCCGACGGTGATTCGTTTCTGCCGCACGCTGGGTTGCCAGGGTCTGTCCGACTTCAAGCTCAAGCTGGCAACGGGGCTGACCGGCACGATCCCGATGAGCCATAGCCAGGTACATCTGGGCGACACCGCGACCGACTTCGGCACCAAGGTGCTCGACAACACGGTGTCGTCGATTCTGCAGTTGCGCGAGCATTTGAACTTCGAGAATGTCGAGAAGGCGATCGACTTCCTGAATAGCGCGCGCCGCATCGAGTTCTACGGTCTCGGCAACTCGAACATCGTCGCGCAGGATGCGCACTACAAGTTCTTCCGCTTCGGCATCCCGACCATTGCTTATGGCGATGTGTATATGCAGGCGGCTTCGGCGGCGCTGCTGGGTGAGGGCGATGTGATCGTTGCGATCTCGAAGTCGGGCAAGGCGCCCGAGTTGCTGCGCGTGCTTGATGTCGCGATGCAGGCTGGCGCGAAGGTGATTGCGATCACCTCGAGCAACACGCCGCTCGCGAAGAAAGCGACGGTCGCGCTGGAGACCGACCATATCGAGATCCGCGAATCGCAGCTCTCGATGATTTCGCGCATCCTGCACCTCGTGATGATCGACGTGCTTGCCGTGGGTGTGGCGATCCGCCGGGCCGCACCGCAGGCTGAAGTCCCGATGGCCGTGAAGCGCGTGCGCGACGACGGCAACGACGAAACGCTTGCCGTGCTCGACTGGCTCAGCCACGGCGCTGCGGCAACGCAGAAAGCCAAAAGCTAGTGAGCGGCATGCCGGCCCTGTGATGAGAGGGGGTCGGCAGCAAAGTGCGGCTTGCAACGCAAAAGCGGTGCGTAACCTTGACAGTTACGCACCGCTTTTTTTTCTGAATCTTGTCGGTCTTCGAGGCTGCCGGCGCCAGAGTCCTGATGATCTGGATTCCGGCGCCAGCTGGCCTCTGTACTACGTGTCGTCGCTATGCCTGAAGAGGCTTAGAACGAGTGGTCGATGCCCGTGAAGAAGCCCGACTGGCTGTGACCCGGCAGCGGGTTCTGGCTGTTGGCCACGGACTGCGCGTTGTTCGTACCGAACGCTGCGCTGTTGTCCGGCGCTTCAGCGAACAGCGAGAAGTTCGCCGTCGAGCTGTTACGCACGGTCGCACCCGTGAGGTACAGGAAGGTGCGCTTCGACAGGTTGTAGGTACCCGTCATTTCGTACAGCGTGGCGTTGCCGCCGCCCTTGTTCACGTTGATGTGGTAACCGCCGGCGGTCAGCGCCGCAGCCGGCGTGAACTGGTAGGTCACACCAAGCCATTCGTGGTCAGCCGATGTCGGGCCGCCATCGGTAACGGCGTTCGCGTTCAAGTGCTGATACGCGCCCTGGATCTTGACCGGTCCGAACGTCAGGTTCGCTGCTGCGGTGTATTCGCGGCTGTAGGCGAACAGGTTCGAGAACTGACCGTTACCGTCACGAATTTCATCGTACATGCCGCGCACTTCGAGGAACGAGGCGTTGTACGTGACGGCTGCGCCTGCTGCGCGACCCGTGCTCGAGATAGCCGACGCCGTACCGGCGTTGGCATTGCCGTTGAAGTTCGTGCTGTTGCCAAGGGCATACTGACCGTTAAAGTCGAAGCCCGCGATGCTCGGCGATTGATAGTTGAACGAGTTGCTGACTTGCGGCCAGTTACGACCACGAACCAGCGAAGCCGACGACCAGTTTTCCTGCACGAACGGGTCGAAATCCCACACGCCGTTCGAGATGAACAGCGAGCGGCCGACCTGGAACGTACCGTAGACCGGGTTGGTCAAGCCAACCAACGCGTACCGTGTGAACAGATTGCCGTTGCCGCCGCCGACCTGACCGTCCTGGAGTGCAAAACCCGACTCCAGCTTGAAGATCGCCTGCGTGCCGCCGCCGAGGTCTTCTGCACCCTTCATACCGAACAGGCTGGTACCCCAGTCGCCCGATTCCGCTTCAAAACGATGGCCCGCCTTGAGGCCATTCACATATTCGAGACCCGCATCCAGACGGCCATACAGCGTCACGCTGCTTTGCGCCTGAGCGGTCACCGCTGCACCCAGCAGCGCTGCGGCCAGCAATGTCTTCTTCATCATTGACTCCTCCGTACCCTGTGAAGCGCGCAAGTAGTTTCGACTACCTCACGCGTGGCGCCGTGGGCGCCTGTTGCCCGACGCCCCAGCGGCATCGGACACGTACTCCAACGCCTCGCAGCGTCAGATTCCTGCAGCCCGACTCCGCGGCTCCCCAGCGCGCAATCGCGGTACGCCAGCCCCAGCGGCAGCGGCAGCGTCCACAATCAAGGAATCAGGCTAATCGGTAAGGCGACGATGGCAAAAGTCGCGTGCGGACTCGGTGGATACCGGAGCGAAGTCCCCAGACTGGGCTCGCCGCATGCGCAACCATCGTCTTGAAACTGTCTGGTGTCTCCTGGTTTATCCCACGATTTGGAGTGAAACTACCTGCACTCGTGAGGTTTTTTGGTTGTTTGATTACCGTTCGCCAATCTAACAAAAGATAAGCAGGTACACCAATTGAAACGCGTCGATTGCTGGTGCCTGTCGTACAAATGCAAAGAGCGGCACGCCCATGCAATGTCCTCAGGGGGTTCAGTTTCGTTTAAATGCCTGAGCAGACGCTACTTTTCTGAAGTCGGGCGTTGCCCGATCAGGGAAACCCACTATTGACGATACGTTTCAGGAATATGAATGACGCGCAGAAAAAAGCGCCCGGCGGGGCGCATTTTCTTTTTAAAGCCGAGGTGGCGAGGGGGCGTGATGCAGGCGATCGCTTTAATAGCGTTCTTTGAAGCGCTTACTTAAGGCTGCCTGAGAGGAATTGACGCAGGCGTTCGCTCTTAGGCTCAGTGAGCACTTCGGCGGGCGCGCCTTCTTCTTCGACGCGGCCCTGATGGAGAAACATCACATGGTTCGACACGTGTCGCGCAAAGCCCATTTCGTGCGTGACGACGACCATGGTGCGGCCTTCTTCGGCGAGCGACTGCATGACCTTGAGCACTTCCGACACGAGTTCAGGGTCGAGCGCGGAGGTTGGCTCGTCGAACAACATGACATCGGGGTGCATCGCGAGCGCCCGTGCAATCGCCACACGCTGCTGCTGGCCACCCGACAAGTGAGCCGGGTACTGTTTTTCGACAGCGGGCGCGAGGCCAACCTTCTTCAGATAGGTCCGGGCACGCTCTTCTGCCTCGGCGCGCGACAGGCCGAGCACGTGCATCGGCGCTTCCATGACGTTCTCGAGTGCGTTCAGGTGGGCCCAGAGGTTGAAGTGCTGGAACACCATCGCGAGCCGGGTGCGCACCTTCTGCAACTGGCGCGGGTCGGCCACTTTCAGGGCGCCGTTGCGGTCCTTGAGGGTGCGCACTTCCTCGCCGCTCACGAAGATGCGACCCGCGTTCGGCTGCTCGAGAAAGTTGATGCAGCGCAAAAATGTGCTCTTGCCCGAGCCCGACGAGCCGATGATGCTGATCACATCGCCCGCGCGTGCGCGTAGCGACACCCCCTTGAGCACCTGGTGATCGCCGTATTGCTTGTACACGTCGTCGACGAACAGTTTGTCCATATCAATCCTGACGGGGTTAATCAATGACGCCGCGGCGCGAGATACGCCAGCCAGCGGCGCTCGGCCAGACGAAACAGCGCGACTAGCGAGAACGAAATGGCCAGATAGAGCAGGGCGGCAATGCCGAACGCCTGGAACGACAGATAGGTCGCGGAGTTCGCATCGCGGGCAATCTTGAGGATGTCCGGCACGGTCGCCGTGAAGGCGAGCGTGGTCGCGTGCAGCATCAGGATCACTTCGTTGCTGTAGAGCGGCAAGGCCCGGCGCAGCGCCGAGGGAATCACGATGTGCCGCAGCGTGGTGAATTGCGACATGCCGTAGGCGCGCGCGGCTTCGACCTCACCATAGGGCGTCGCCTTGATGGCGCCAGCGAACAGTTCGGTCGTGTACGCGCAGGTGTTCAGTGCGAACGCGAGCAGCGTGCAGTTCATCCCGCTGCGGAAAAACGCATCGAGTGGCGCATGCGCCCGCACCACCTGCAGCGAGTAGATGCCCGTGTAGAACAGCAGCAACTGGATATACAGCGGCGTGCCGCGGAAGATATAGGTGTAGAGCCAGACCGGCCCGGAGACCCAGCGGTTCGGCGACACGCGCAGCACGGCAAGGGGAATCGAGAGGCAGAAGCCGATACCCACCGAGATGACCAGCAGCCAGAGCGTGATCGCGACGCCGGTGATGTTTTCGCCGTCCGTGAAGAGGAAGGCGCGCCAGTAATCGTGAATCAGCTGGATCATATCTGTGCCCGGCGCACGCCAGTCGCGTAGCGACGCTCGAGCCACATGAGCACGAGGTTGGAGATCGAGGTGATGGCCAGGTAGACCAGCGCCGCCACGATCACGAAGAAGAACATGTCGAAGGTCGCCTTGCCGGCGTCCTGCGTGGCCTTGACGACATCGGCGAGGCCGATGATCGAGACCAGCGCGGTCGACTTGACGAGCACTTGCCAGTTATTGCCGATGCCCGGCAGGGCGAAGCGCATCATTTGCGGAAACAGGATGCGTGTGAAGGTCTGCCAGCGCGACATCCCGTAGGCGGCGGCGGCCTCGAGCTGGCCGCGCGGTACTGACATGAACGCACCGCGGAACGTCTCGGTGAAATAGGCGCCGTAGATAAAGCCGAGGGTGATCACGCCGGCGATAAACGGACTGATATCGATCTGGTCGAGACTGAGCAGATCGGTGAGCTGGTTGAGCCAGATCTGCAGGCTGAAGAACAGCAGCAGCATCAGCACCAGGTCGGGCACGCCGCGGATCAGCGTCGTATAGATGGTCGCCGCGCCGCGCAGAAAGCCGCTTTTGGACAGTTTGGCCGCGGCGCCCAGGAGGCCGAGCACGAAGGCCACGACCAGCGACAGCAGCGAGAGCTGGATTGTCTGCCAGGTGCCTTGAAGGATCAGCGGGCCATAGCCTGCCAGCATGGAAAACCTTATAAGGAAACGGGCGGTGTGGCACCGCCCGCTCGATGGGCCCGATCGCGTGCCCGCGTCCGGCAACTGCTTGCCGGACGGCGAGGCATCGCGCCTTGCTTACTTCGCGCCTTGCTTACTTCGTGTAGATGTTGAAGTCGAAGTACTTCTTCTGCAGCTTGTCGTACGTGCCGTCGGTGTGGATCTCGGCGATCGCCTTGTCGAGCTTCGTCTTGAGTTCCTTGTCTTCCTTGCGCAGGCCGATGCCCGTGCCCGCACCGATCGTGACCGGATCGTTGACTTCTTCGCCGGCCCAGGCGAAGCCCTTGCCTTGCGGGGTCTTCAGGAAGCCGATGTCAGCTTGCACTTCGTCCTGCAGCGTGGCATCGAGGCGGCCCGCGATCAGGTCGGCATAGACTTGCTGCTGATCCTGGTAGGGCACGACCGTGACGCCAGCCGGGGCCCAATGTGCCTTCGCATAGGCTTCTTGCGTGGTGCCTTGCTCCACACCCACGCGCTTGCCCTTGAGCGATTCAGGCGTCGGCTTGAGCGACGAACCTTCCTTCGCGATCATGCGTGCCGGCGCGTCGAACAGCTTGGCCGAGAACGCGATTTCCTTTTCACGCGCATCCGTGATGGACAGCGACGAGATGATGCCGTCGAACTTGCGTGCCTTCAGTGCGGGGATCAGGCCGTCGAAGTCTTGCGGTACCCACACGCATTTTGCCTTCAACTTCGCGCACAAAGCATTGCCGAGGTCGATATCGAAACCGACGATGTCACCGTTCGATGCCTTCGATTCGAACGGCGGGTAGCTGGCGTCGACCCCGAAACGCAGCGTCGAATAATCTTTGGCCTGGGCGCCGAAGGCGACCAATGCGAGCGAAAGGCACAGAGCGAGTTTTTTCATGTTTCCCTGACTTGGATGAGAGAGCCGGACTAAATGGGCCGTCCATTCTTGGTGAACTGCCCGGCTTCATTGTAGACGGACAAAATGCAGTTTTACATTGAACTTGCAGAGGTCCCCCTCGGGGACCGCCACGTGCCCCGCGCGCGTGACGCGACGCTGGGCCAGCCGGGCGCCCATTCGAATGAGGCGGGATTGTACCCGAAGCGCTTGCGGATCCAGACGGGGCAGGTGTTGCAAGGATCCTGACCGGTGCGCCCGGTGCGGCGCGAACGCCGAATGGTCGGGCCGTTCAGGGAAATGCTGGGGGGAAGTGCTCGGGGGCTGCGGAAGGCGGTTTTGCGCGGAGCAGCTGAAGTGCGCGCGATGGGCCGCTCAGGGAGCGGTCATGCTGCTGCCACGGGGGTCATTTCCGAGGGGTAAATCGATCTGTGCCGGATTCGATCGCGGTTTAGGGAAAACCCTCGCGCCGCAGTGCCGCGGACAGCGGCCTTCGATCCAGGCCGCGTCCGCTCGTGCTCGCTTCGCGTTTATTGCTGAACCGCTGAAGCGCCGTTCGGTTGGTGTTTCTCCCAATTCATATGCATATGCTTATGCATCTCGTCGTGGCGATGCGCGAATTCCTGCCAGCGCACCTTCATGACCGTGCTGACGATGGTCTTTTGCTGGTCGTTGAGCGAGGCGTAGACATTCAGCCAGGCCTGCGTCGTGTGTTCGCGCAATTGATGATCCTGCTCAGCCTGCTGTTCATGCGCGGTATGCATCGCGGCCAGATCGAGGATCGGCAGCTGCATGGCCGACTTCATCTGGCCCATCTGGGCTTCATGTTGCGTACGGGCCTGCGCGCGATCCGCATGCGTCGTATCGACCGCCGTTTTCCAGAGCGTTTCCTGCTGCGGGGTCAGGTTGAGCATCCCATGCAGCTTTTCCATTTGCATCTCGAAGCCGCCATGATGATGATGACCTCCGCCGTGACCCCAATGATGGTCCCCCTGTTGTCCGTGCGCACCCGAGGCATCCATCGGTGCGGCGGCGCCGGCAGCGTAGGCGGCGCCGCACGACAGGGCGAGCGCCGCCGTCATGCTGACGAGCGCCGTGGTGAGTTTGATTTTGTGGGCCATGCTGATCTCCAGACACGCTGAATTGCGTGCCGCCAGCGTATCGGCTCTCCATGCGTGCAACATTACGTCCTGGCTTCGCATTGTTACGTGGAGTTACCCTGCCATAGGGTCGTAACCTCTCGTAACTGCGGCCCCATCCGTGCATCCTTTGGTCTTCCCTCTACCGTTTACACTGCGCACCATGGCTACCCAAATCCTTGTGATCGACGACGATCCCGAACTTCGCGACCTTCTGCGCGACTATCTCAACCGACAGGGCATGGAAGTGTCCGTGCTGCACGACGCGGCTTCGCTCGAGCGGCGTCTGGAGCGCGAACGGCCCGACCTCATCGTGCTCGATCTCATGATGCCCGGCGTCGACGGCCTGACCGCGCTGCGCCAGCTGCGTGCGACCGGTGACGATATCCCCGTGATCATGCTGACCGCGCGTGCCGACGACGTCGACCGCATCGTCGGGCTCGAGCTGGGCGCCGACGACTACCTGGGCAAGCCTTTTAACCCACGTGAGCTGCTCGCGCGCATCCAGGCGGTGCTGCGCCGTCGCAAGACCGTGCCGAGCGCCGCGCCCGAACAGCGTGAGCCCTATGCGTTCGGTCGCTTCGTACTCGATTTCCAGGCGCGCACCCTGACCCATTTGGGCAGCGCCGTGCCGCTCTCGGGCAGTGAGTTCGCGTTACTGAAGATCTTCGTAAATCACCCGATGCGGACCCTGACGCGCGAACGGCTGCTCGAACTGCTGCATGGACCCGAGTACGACGGCACCGATCGCGGCATCGATGTTCAGGTCTGGCGCCTGCGACGCATTCTCGAAGGCGACCCCTCGGCGCCCCGCTTCATCCAGACCGTGCGCGGGCGCGGCTACGTATTCGTCCCGGATGGGGAGCATGAGACTGTCGCCCCGAACTGAAACCACGCATGACACGCAGTGCGCCCGCGCGACGCGCGTGGCGCCTGTCCGCGGACTCAAGCGAGCCACATGCGCATCATGACGTTTCGTCCCTTCGATTCGTTGTTCGGCCGGCTGTCGATATTCACCGTGGGCGTGCTGTTGCTCTCGCATTTCGCCTGGTATACCGCGATCCGTTTCGAGCGCTCTGAAATGCAGACGCATTATGCCGTCGAGGAGACCACCTTCCTCGTCGACGCGGTCAAGCAGCATCAGGCGCATACGCCCAACTTGCCGCTGCCTTCGCGCGTGCGTCTGGTCGATCAGGGCGCGTCTTCCGTGCCGCCCGCCGATCCCTTCGTCAAGGAGCCGTTCGCGCGCTTTCTTGCCGACTTCCGCGATGCCATGCCGAGCGGCACCATGACCCGCATCGACGACGCGGCGCACCCGCCGCGCCTGTGGGTGCTCACGCCCAACGACAGCCAGTGGATTGTCGTGCCCCTGCAGCCGCTGCGCGGGCCGCGCACCTTTGACAAGATGCTGTTCTGGCTGATCTTCATCACCGTGGGGGCGGCCATGTCGGCCTTGTTCGCCGCCTGGCAAGTGCAGAGACCGCTGCGCACGCTCGCGGGCGCCGTGGCACGGTTTGGCCGCGGCCAATTGATTGCGCCGGTGGGCGAGTCGGGTCCGCGCGAATTGCGCCAGCTCACCCGCGGTTTCAACCAGATGGTCAACGACATCGCGCAGACGCAGAGCGACCGCAATGTCATGCTGGCCGGCGTCGCGCATGACCTGCGAACGCCTCTCGCGCGGCTGCGCCTGCGCGCCGAGATGATGGACGAACAACGCGTGCGCGAAGGTGTCGTGCGCGATGTCGATTCCCTCACGCACATCGTCGACCAGTTCCTGATGTTCGCGAATGACTCGCCGGACCTGTCCCTGCCGGTCGGCGTCGAACAACTCTGTGAACGCGCTGCGCGCAACTACCACGCGGTCTATCCGGGCGACCCGCCGATCCAGCTCGAGCTGTCTGCCGGCGCCGATTTTGTGCTGCCCGAAGCGTCGCTTGACCGCATCCTCACCAACCTGTTCGAAAACGCGCACTCCTATGGCGCGCCGCCGGTCATGCTTTCTACATGGCGGGACAACGGGCGCTGGTACCTGCGCGTGTGTGATTCGGGCAGTGGCATCTCACCGGCAGACCTCGCCGCTGCGACCCGGCCGTTCGTCCGGCTCGACCCTGCGCGCGGGGGCAATGGCCACAGCGGTCTGGGCCTCGCCATCGTCGACCGCCTCGCGCGGCATGCCGGGGGCGTCTGCGAGATCGACAATCGCGCCGAAGGCGGTCTTCGGGTCACGCTGAACTTCCCAGTGAAGATGTAGGGAGCGGTGCCCGGCCCGAAACCCCTAGGCCGGCGGGTTGATACAATGGCGCACGCAAGTGAGCATCGCCGCCCGCGCGGCGCCACGCTCACCCTTCGTCACCCCTTGCCACCGCCGCCCATGAAGCAATACCACGACCTCATCAAGGACATTCTCGCCAACGGCGCGAAGAAGGAAGACCGCACCGGCACCGGCACCATCAGCGTGTTCGGGCGGCAGGTCCGTTTTGATCTCTCACAGGGTTTCCCCCTGGTGACCACCAAGCGGATCCACCTGAAGAGCGTCATCCACGAACTCCTGTGGTTCCTGAACGGTGACACCAACATCCGCTATCTCAATGAGAACGGCGTGACGATCTGGGACGAATGGGCGGACGAGAACGGCGAACTTGGCCCGGTCTATGGGTATCAATGGCGCTTCTGGCCCAAGCCCGATGGCGGGACGGTCGATCAGGTCAGCGAACTCGTGCGGCAGTTGCGCACGCGGCCGCATTCGCGCCGCTTGCTGCTGACGGCACTCAATGTCGCTGAATTCCCCGATGAGTCGCTGTCGCCGTCGGAGAACGCACATATCGGCCGTATGGCGCTGACCCCGTGCCACTGCTTTGCCCAGTTCTATGTCAACGAGGGCAAGCTCAGTTGCCTGCTGTTCTGCCGCAGTCAGGATGTGTTCCTTGGCACACCGTTTAACTGGGCAAGCTACGCTTTCCTGACGCATATGCTTGCTCAGCAGTGCGATCTCGAAGTCGGTGACCTGGTGTGGGCGGGCGGTGATTGCCATCTGTATCTGAACCACCTCGAACAGGTCGACACGCTGCTCGCGCGCGAGAGCTTCCCGCTGCCGAAGCTTGTGCTCAAGCGTCGTCCCGACTCGATCTTCGGCTACCGTTACGAAGACTTCGAAATCGTCGACTATCAGTACCACCCGGCGATCAAGGCGCCCATCGCGGTTTGATCGCGACGGCATAAAAAAAGCTCGCCATTTTGGCGAGCTTTTTTGTTTGTCCGTTCTCTTCGATCGCAGGCCCTGGGGCCTTGAAACCGCTTTAGCCCTGCGCTACGCGCTCGATCGGCAAACGCTCTTCACTCGGGCTGCGCAGACCGTGCGCGACCATCAGGCGATACAGCGTGACTCGCGAAATCCCGAGCTCGACCGCGGCTTCGTTAAGCCGGTGACGATGGCGTAGCAACGCCGCTTCAATCGCATGACGTTCCGCCTCTTCGCGTGCTTCGGCGAGGGTGACGGTACGTTGTGAAGCGAAGCTCTGCAGTTCCAGATCTTCCGGCGTGATCAGACGGCCTTCGGCCATCACGATCGCGCGGCGCACGCGGTTGATCAACTCGCGTACATTGCCCGGCCAGCCATAGTTGTACATGGCCTCGATGGCCGGCGCCGAGAACCCGCGCAGACGCCGTGCATTGTCCGTGCGGAAACGCTCGAGCATATGATGCGCGAGCAATTCGATATCTTTACCGCGCGCTCGCAGCGGCGGTTCATCGACCCGCAGCACGCAGAGCCGGTGAAACAGGTCGACCCGGAAGCGGTTGTCGCGCATCGCATGTTCGAGATCCACGTGCGTGGCCGCAATCACGCGCACGTCGACTGCAATCGAATCCTGTCCGCCGAGCCGTTCGATCTTGCGCTCCTGCAAAAAGCGCAACAGGCTCGCCTGGCTCTCGAGCGGCAAATCGCCGACTTCGTCGAGAAACAGCGTGCCGCCATTGGCCGACTCCACGCGCCCGATCTTGCGCGCATTGGCGCCGGTGAACGCGCCGCGTTCATAGCCGAATAATTCCGACTGAAGCAAATGATGGGGAATGGCGCCGCAATTAATTGCGACAAACGGCATTTTGCGGCGTTCAGAACGTTCATGAATCGCACGCGCGGTCAATTCCTTGCCGGTTCCTGACTCGCCAGCAATAAACACGCTTGCATCTGTATTGGCGACTTTGCGAATCGTGCGAAAGAGTTGGCGCATGGCATCGCAACTGCCGACCATTTCTTCATCACGTGAACTGCCGAGCAGCGACAGCTCCTGTTCGCCGAGCGCCACCATGCCGTAGGCGTGGCCGATCGAATCGACGATTTTCTCGCCGGAGTAGGGGACCGTCAGGTAATCGAAGCAGTAGTCGCGAATCAGGCGGCGCACCAGGCGATCGGCCAGCTGACCGCTGCCGGCCGTGGCGACCCAGCCTACATTGGGCAGCGTGAGGCAGCTCTCGAAGGCGCCGAGCTCATGCGTGCCGTAGCCGCTGCTGACGTCAAACAGCCCGCCGGTAGGCCCGTCCTGATGGATCGCGCGCTGCACCTCGCGCGCCGTCGCGGCGAACTTGATGTCCCAGCCGCGCGCGCGCAGCAAGTCATGCAGCTGTTCGTTGGGCTGACGGGAGACATACACTAGCTGCCGTCGTTGTCCGGTATCCATAAACGTTGACCCTGTCGTCAATTCATCCAGTCGTTTGCGAGCTAGACCGACCACGCACATTGACTCGCGGTGTTTATCAGAGGCACGACACCACGTCTGCGTCCGACGATCTTGATCGTCTTCACAAGCTTCGACTGCGGGTCCCCGAATGGCATGTTTATGCTGCAGTACCGGATATATCCGGTTTTATGTTGAACTCCGAGCCGCCAGCGACTGTGCTTACTATAGTACAGCCTCGGCCGCGTCCCTATGAAAGGATGCCCGGGCGGGCAATTTTGCGGCAATTTGTCTGGCAAAGCCAGACTAATTCTGCGAGCGCTTCGTACTTTCATAACGCTTTAACGGCAGGCTTTTCGTAAAACTTGAGTCCCCTGCCGTGGCAGGCGCTTCCACTCACGCTGCGCAGCCCGTCTATTCGCTCCCGCACGTATCTATTTTAACCGCCTCAGGTGTCGTTTCACTTCTGAAACATTTTTGTTCGTTTACGGCTGTGGTAAGGCGCGACGATTCTTACAGTTCCCCGCTGCATAACCGTCTGCGGTGAATGGCACGCTTATCGCTAAACAGTCCCCCGTGAAGGAGGACATCATGCGCAAGCACACTTCGAAGTCGCATCACCTGTACCCGCTGTGCCGTGTAGCGGCGAGTGCAGTGCTGGTCTCGGCCGGCTGGCTGGCCCTGGTCTCCCCGGTGGCGGCGCAGGATGCTACCGATCCTGCCCTACAGCCAGCGCCCGCCTCGCTTGGCGCCACATCGAACGAGACGCCTGTTAGCCTCGCGACGGCCCCCACAAGCGACGAAAGTGATACGAAAATCGCCGCGCAAAATACGAGCGCAGTCGCCGATGCAAGCGCTGTCGCGGCAGACGATTCAGTCACAGTTGCCGATCGGACGTCGTCCAAAAAGCTGTTTGTTACCGATCCCACCGTAACGCGTTACGAACTCGCGGCGCTCGACGATCGGGTGCTCGATCATCAGCGCGGTCGCGCGGTCGGCATGATCATGGTTGCCGCCACCCCCGATGCGTTTCGCGGCAACTCGGTGACGCTCTGGGACGAAATCGGGCCGCCGGTGCAAACGCCGCAACCGTCTGATGCTGCGCATGCTGCGCAGACCGGCAACGTCGTCACTTACAACAGGAAGTGAGATGAACGCCTCCGCCCACTCGTCCGTCGCCTGGTTTAAAACGGACTCCTCAATGGTCAGCGCCGCGATCACAGTTCGCGCCAGCCATGCGCGCCTCGGCATGCGCCGTATCGCCGTGGTGTGCGTGAGCGCGGCAGCGGTGCTCAGCGTGGCACCGGTGCGGGCGGATGAACCGGGCGACCTGATCATCGAACGCACCATCACGCCGCGTATTGCGTATGACGTCGTGCCCAAGCAGGACGACCCGGTGGCCGTACGCGTGACGACGTTTCCGAAGACGACATTCGATGAAGTGATGGGCGGCCTCGTATCGGACCTCGATCTGAACGGTGCGCGCGGGTCAGCAGGCGTAGCGGGTGGCGGCAGCAGCTCGGCACTCGCGGCAGCGACTTCCGCACTCGGTGTCGGCGGCGTGGCACAACAACATAACGGCGGCGCACCGGTGGGCCTGAGCGGCATGGGCGGCACCAACATGGTGGGCGCGACGGTATCGCAAACCATAACAGGCGCGCTGACGCCGATCACTTCCGGCTTGGGGAATCTCAAATGATCCGTGACGAATCACTGCACCGCCTGCTGGCGTGCGCACGACTGCTTGCGTTGACCTGTGTGGCCGCGTTGGGCATGTCGAACGCGTCCGCGCAGAGCTCGCTCTTCACGATGCCCGAGAAGGAAGCATTGCTGTTGAACGACGTGAGCTCGGTGGTCGGTGCGGCTGCGGCGAACGGCGTGGTTGGGGCACTCGCCGTGAACCTCGCGGCCGGCGTCGACAACGTTCAGTCGAATCAGGCTGCCGTGTTGTACGGCAGCGGAGCCGCCATCGTCAGCGGCCAGCAGCAAACCGTGCGCTCGACGCGCACGCATATCAACAATGCCTCGGTGCAGATCGATGGCAATGCGTTTTCGAACACCGTCGGCGTGGTCGCCATCAACCAGGCCGCCGGTGCGAACAATCTTCAAAGGAATGCCGTCGCGGTCGGCGGCCTTCCAGTTGGAGCGGAAGCGGTAACGGATACGGTGTTATCCGCTACCACTGCCAGGAACGGCGAATCCCGTGGCCATGCGGGAGCCGGTCAAACCTTCGAGGCGTCAATTAACGGTGACGCATTCAAAGGCGCAACTGGCATCGTGCAGGTCAATCAGACCGCAGGTGTCGGCAATGCTACGGCAAATAGTTTTGTGCTCCGTCCCCCGGCGGGCACCTTTTTCTAACTAAGTCATACACACTCGTATCGGAGCGTAACCATGAAGCGCACTCTCATTGCAGCCGCCGTGCTTTCCGTTGCTGGCGCCGCACAAGCTGCCCCCTGGTCAGATCCCTATCTCTATAACGGCACGGAAGTCGCCCAGTCGGTCTGGGTCACGGGCTTCTTCGGCATCTATGGCTGCGTCTCGGTGGATAACAGCGCCGGTGCCGTGGTCAACAACACGCAGACCGCCAGCCTTGATGGCGTGTCGATGTCGCCGACCGCGCAAACCTACTACAAGGGCAAGATCACGACCACGGTCAATCAGACCAGCGCCTATAACAACAGCACGGGCAGCGGGTCCAAATACAGCGACAAGACCTCCAACTTCTCGAGCACCTTTGCCGAAGGCTCGGCTTCGACCAAGAACAGCATGAGCTCCTCGAGCAAGGCGTTCAATGCGTCGGGTGGCTATGGATACTCGGCTCAGGCTGCGCAAGCGGCAACGACCTCGCAAGGTGGCACCATCGCGGCGGGCGGCAGCCTGAGCGCGGCGGTCAACGGTGCGGCGGCCTACAACCAAACGAACACCAACTACATCACGGGCACGTTCTTCCCGGTGTTCTCGATCACGACGGGCGGCAGCGGCTCGGCAGCACTGGCCGCCGCACTCAATGCGGGCTTTACGCTGGGTGCTTACGAACAGGAAACCACCAACAGCAGCGCGGCTCAGGCAGCCGCGGGTTCGGGTTCGGGCTACGTCTACGGCTCGATCAACACGGGCAGCGTGAAGTCGAGCAGCAAGAGCCAGACGTATGAGTCGGTCAAGGAAGGCGCGTCGGATTCGCACAGCGCGTCGGACTGGGGCTGGACGTCGGACTCGTCGCACGACTGGGGTAGCACGCATGTGCACGGCAGCGTGACGGAATACGTGAACACGCAAGTGGCCGGTACCTCGACAGCCTCGATCGGCAACGGTGCACTGAGCGGCGCAACGGGCAATGTCGGCGTGAACATCGCGAGCGGCATCGACAATGCGCAGTCGAACAATGCAGCCCTGTCGTCGATTGACAGCGGCAATGTGTTTGGCAACGCGCAAGTGTTCTCGTCGCAAACCTCGACGGGCGGCGGCACGATCAACAACTTCAACCTGGCCGCGACGGTCGGCGACGGCGCGCTCGCCGGCGCAACCGGCAACGTCGGGGTGAACGTGGCTTCGGGTCTGGGCAACGTGCAGAACAACAGCCTCGCGCTGGTGTCCTCCACGCCGGCGGGCCAAAGCTCTGCCAAGGGCGCCCTGGTCGCGACGGATGACAGCACGCAATGGGCCGGCGGCACGGTCAGCGGTTCGTTCAACTCGGCAGCGATGCTCGGTGCAGGGGCTCTCAACGGTGCCACCGGCAACATCGGCGTGAACATCGCGTCCGGTGGCGGCAACCTGCAACACAACGGTCTCGCCGTCGCCAGCATCAAGCTCGGTCAGTAACCAGAAAGCGCCACGTCCGACCCGTGCCCTCCGGCATGGGCGGACGTAACAGACAGGTTCGGCAGATGGTCGCCCGAGAGCGGCCGGTGCTGGAGAGGCAGGAGACCGACATGACCGGATCAGCCCGGCGTCAGTGGTTTTGCGCAGTCGCAACCGGGACTCTGATGGGCGTCGCAGGACACTGCGCTGCCCAAATGGCGCTCGATACCACCTCCTCCGTGGGGGTGCCGCTCGTCAAGAGCGTGCGATCGCTGCGAGACATTCGATACCAGAACATCGTCGTGCAGCAGTTCGACTACAGCTGTGGCGCGGCCGCGCTTGCGACCCTGCTGTATTACGGCTATGGGATCCAGATTCCGGAGCCCGAACTGATCAAGCGAATGATGGTGTTCTCCACGCCGGAAGTGGTCACGAAAAACGGTTTCTCGATGCTCGACATGAAGAAGTTCGTCGAGACCATCGGGCTGCGTGGCCGAGGTTTCCGGGTGAATGTCGACGCCCTCTACAAATTGCAGATTCCCGTGATGGTGTTGATGGACATCGACGGGTATCAGCACTTCGTCCTCGTCAAGCACGCACAGGACGATCGGATCTTCATCGCCGATCCTGCGCTGGGCAACCGCATCGTATTGGAATCCGACTTCGTTAAGACCTGGAACGGCCTGGTCTTTGCGGTAGTCGGCAAGCCGTTCAGGGAGGATTCACCGCTGTTGCAGAACAACGAGTCGCTGGCGCTCAAATTGCGTCAACGCGCTCTGGAGACGGGCACGAGCCCGACTCCATTTCTGGATTTCGGTTTGATCAAGGCAGACTTGTTCTGAAACCCACCATGAAGCGCAACATGCTCATGATTAGCTGTCTCTTTGGTGTCGCGGCGCCTTGTGCCGTGCATGCCGAGATGTCCAGCCCGTTTTCCGATGCTATTGCCGCACCGTTGATGCAACCGGTCGGCGATGAAGTCCTCGCTTCCCAGACCGGCAAGTTCGCCGGTGTCCCCGCCATTTCCGGCTTCGTACTCAGTCTTCTTTCAGAGTGGCAGCTCCCCAACGGGGAAGCGGCCGCCGCCACAGGCACCCTTGCCGTCACGCGCACGGCAAACGGTTTCACTTCGCAAACGAACGTTGCCGCGGCCGTCAAGAGCCTCGTGACGTCGACCGGTGATGCGGTCAACACGGCGATGAACGGCCTGCTCAATAACGGCGCGAATGGCGCCACCACTAGTGGCGGCGAAAACGTCAAGGTCAATGGCGTCTCGCAAGTCACTCAAGTCGCTGGCAGCAACAACACTGGCAACAACACGGCGGTGATCGATTTCAGCCCGGGCAATCCGGGCCAACTCTATAACGGTCAAACCCAGGCCAGCGCGAGCGGACCAACCGGCCTCGCGGCCAATATCGCCTTCACCTCGACCGGCGCCATGGTGAGCTTGAACACGCCCGCCGGGGTGGCGACACAACAGATCATCACGAACGCCAACCAGACCGGCAACATCGCGCAGCTTCTCAAGATAGCCGGCAACAATCAGGCGGTGATGAACCAGCTTCAACTGCACCTTCAAACCAGCACGTTGACCTCCAATCAGCTTCGCATGATTGGGGTGCAAACCGCGCTGGCCAATATGACCACGGTCAAGAAATAGCCGTGAGGCGAGCTTGACACAGCAACCGGACCATTGAAGGGAGGGAGAGCGATTTTCGAAGCGGACTGCATAAGTCCAATCGCGATGGGCGCCGTAGACCCGGCGCTCGCGCAACCGGGGGGTAAAAAAAATGAAAACGCAAAACAGCCGTTGCTGGAACTCGTCGTATGCGCCGTGTGCAGTGCTGCCTTGCGCAGCCGCTGCACTGCTCGCTTTCTCGGGCGGTGTGCACGCCCAGGCACTGCAGGATCAATCCGTCGAGCAGCGTCTCGACATGCTTACGCGGGTGGTTGAACAGCAGCAGAAGGAGATTCACTCACTCGAAAAGAATCTGACCGACCTGGAAATGGCGCAACGCGGTCGCGGGGAGCCCGGTTACGCGGCGTCGCGTTATGGGGTGCAGCAAGTGGATTCGCCGTCGACAGGGGATGGGGCGGGTTCGCAGCAAGTCGCACAGTCCGACGCGGGGCCTTCGGTCCCGTACGGATCCGGTGGGCCGGCCGCAGCGGGTGCGGCGGGCGCAGTCAATGGCGCCACGATGGGAACGGCCAACGGCGTGGCGGCGACGCCCAATGCTGGGGCCGATTCGAGTAGCGGGGGTGGGGGCGCAACGAGTGCAGCAGGGAACACCGCGCCGAGCGCGCCGGGTTCGGCCAACGGTACGGCGCCGGCGACGATCGGCACCGATCAGAAGGCCAACGAGCCGGAGCGCTCGCAGAGTGAGCAGGCCGTCGTTCAGAAGGAGCACGCGCCGTTGTTCGATCACAAGCTGACGATCGACCAGGGCCTGTCGTACACCTACTACGATCGCCGCCAACTGTCGCTGACGGGTTTTCTCGCGCTTGATGCGATTTTTCTGGGCAACATCAACCTGGACCAGACCAAGGCCTCGCAGTATCAGTATGACGTCGACGTGCGGTATGGCGTGACGGACCGCATCAGTGTCGACCTGGATCTTCCGTACATGTATCGTTCGAGCACATTCGTAAGTGGCGGGGCGGGCGGTGCTTCGGCCACCCTGTCGGACACGACGGTCAACAGCAGTTCGATCGGCGACGTCAACTTCGGGCTCTACTATCAGGTCCTGAAAGAGACCAATGACTGGCCGGACGTGGTCGCAAGCGTGCGGGTCAAGTCCAACACCGGCAGCTCGCCGTTCGGCATCAAGCTGGTCAGCGACGACCCCAATAACAACAACCTGATTACGCCGGCCAAATTGCCGACCGGCACCGGCATCTGGAATTTTACGGGCGGCGTCTCGGTCTTGAAGACGTACGACCCGGTCGTGTTGTTCGGCAGCCTGTCCTATACCTATAACGTCGCCACCTCCTTTGCCGATATCTCGTCGGTGCAGGGGCAGATCGAACCGGGCAAGGTCAAGCTCGGCGACATCTTCCAGATTGGCGCGGGAGCAGCGATCGCACTATCGGACAAGACCTCGGCGAGCCTCTCGTTCACCGCCGCGTTCGAGCCCGAAACCAAGACGGATTCCGGCACTGGGTATCAGAAAGTCCCCGGCAGCCAGACCCAGGCATCAACGATGAATTTCGGGCTGAACCAGGTCATCAACAAGCATTTGACGATCAACGGCTCGGTCAGTATCGGGCTCACCCCCGATGCGCCCAACTTCGTTGTCGGCGTGCGGTTCCCGTACACCTTTTGACAGCGACAAGACGAGGCTATCGTGCGCGAATCCATTCATTTGACGACAGTTCATCCAGTTGCCCGAAAAGTTGAAGGCGGCATCGACATGGGCCCGCTGATCATGGCGGCCGACGACAGCGACGTGCCGTCGGGGCGGCCCCTGCTGACGAGCCTCGATGGCGGGGCGCTCACGCGCGTCCAGCCAGCTGAGCGCTCGCTGATCTATCTGTCGCGCCAGCCGCGCGACGAGCTCGCGGAGTTCCTCAACGAGCGCGGCTGGCGCGTGCAGCCCGCGCGTTCGGTAGCCGATGCGGCGCGCCTCACACGGGGAGACGAGGCGGCGGCGGGACTGATCGATATCGCGAGCGGTTTTACCAACCGCGATCTCGGCTCCCTCGAAGGCTGCCTGCGCCGCGCGAATATCGGCTGGGTGGCGGTGACGCCGTCTTCCCAGCTTGACGATCTCGGCATGCGCCGGCTGATCCGCAACTACTGCTTCGACTACCTGAAGACGCCGTGTTCGCACGAAGCGATCAACTTCCTGCTCGGGCACGCGTTCGGCATGATCACGCTGTGCGATTTCGATATCACGCAATCTGTTGCTGCGAGCGGCGACGACGAGATGGTCGGCACCTGCGACGCGATGCAGCAGTTGTTTCGCACGATCCGCAAGCTCGGCAATACCGATGCCTCGGTCTTTATCGCCGGCGAGTCGGGTACCGGCAAGGAGCTCACTGCGCTGGCGATTCATGAGCGCTCGGATCGCCGCAAGGCCCCGTTCGTGCCGATCAATTGCGGCGCGATTCCGCATCATTTGCTGCAATCCGAATTGTTCGGCTACGAGCGCGGCGCTTTCACCGGGGCGAACCAGCGCAAGATCGGGCGGGTTGAGTCGGCGCAGGGCGGCACGCTGTTTCTCGACGAAATTGGCGACTTGCCGCTCGAAAGCCAGGCCTCGCTGCTGCGCTTCCTGCAGGAGGGCAAGATCGAGCGCCTGGGCGGACGCGATTCGATCGCGGTCGACGTGCGCATCATCTCGGCGACCCACATCGATTTGCAGGCCGCAATGAGCGAAGGGCGCTTCCGCGCCGACCTGTTTCATCGGCTCTGTGTGGTGCGTGTCGACGAACCGCCGTTGCGCACGCGCGGCAAGGACATCGAGATCCTCGCCCATCATGTGCTGCAGAAGTTTCGCGGTGACAGCGCGCGCAAGATCCGCGGTTTCACGGCGTCGGCGATCGAGGCGATGTACAACTATGGCTGGCCCGGCAATGTGCGCGAGATGATCAACCGCGTGCGCCGCGCGATTG
Source organism: Burkholderiales bacterium (assembly GCA_026225235.1). Taxonomy (GTDB): domain Bacteria; phylum Pseudomonadota; class Gammaproteobacteria; order Burkholderiales; family Burkholderiaceae; genus Pararobbsia. The sequence goes on along the minus strand of JAMFSK010000197.1, from coordinate 109,202 downwards.
TGATGGCCGAGGGGCGTCTGCTCTCGGCCGAGGATCTCGATCTCGACGGGTTCACGAGTCAGTTGCCGATCACGCTGGCACAAGCGCGCGAGGATGCCGAGCGTAAGGCGATTGAAGGTGCGCTGTTGCGGCACCGTCATCGGCTCAATGAAGCTGCAACCGACCTTGGGGTTTCGCGCGTGACCTTGTATCGTTTAATGGGTTCGCACGGCTTGAGGGCCAACGATGACAAATCGCTCGATGAAGAACCGGAGGGATAAGGGGTTGCCGATGCAGGGTCCGCCGCCGGCAATCACGTTGGGCCACGCACGCGACGCGCGGGTCGTCAGGGACCTGCGCGGCGACGCGCGTGGCGAGAGCTTGCCGCCGCCCGGTTTCAGCAGCGTGATGTCGCGCGTGTGCGAACTCGTGTGGCCGGTCTGGCTCGACACCGCGTCGAGCGAGCGCGACGGCGATCTTGCGGGTTCGGAGCGCACCACGATGGTGGCGGGCGCTTGCGGCACGTCGGTGTCGCGACACTCGGTGCTGCAACGCACGCCGGTCGGTCCAGTCGATCAGCGTCGCGCGGTCTATGCGCCGATCTGAGGGGTGAGGGCGGCTTCCCGCTATCCGATTGCAGGCCACGGAGAGGAGGTTAGCCACGTCGCGTAAAATCGCGCGTTCGCTCCTACTTATCCGCGCCACTTTGCCCATGACCACCTTGATCCTGATCGTCGCGCGCGCACGCAATGGCGTGATCGGCCGCGACAACCAACTGCCCTGGCATCTTTCCGAAGACCTCAAGTATTTCAAGCGGACCACCTTGGGCGCGCCCGTCATCATGGGACGCAAGACGCATGAGTCGATTGGCCGCCCGCTGCCGGGCCGTCGCAATCTGGTCGTCACGCGCGATTCGACGCGGCAGTTCGAAGGGTGCGAGACAGTCGGTAGCCTCGAGGAGGCGATTGAGCGATGTGCGAAGGAGGGCGCCCCGGAGGTGTTTCTGATCGGCGGCGCGGAGTTATATCGCGAAGGGCTTGAACGCGCCGACCGCTTGCTCGTGACGGAGATCGACGAGGTGGTCGAGGGTGACGCGGTGTTCCCGGCGACTGATCCCGCGGTCTGGGAAGAGGTGTCGCGCCAGACGCCCCCCGACAATCCTGCGGAGGCGCTCAAGTACACTTGGGTGCGGTACGACCGCAGAGCGGGGAAATAAGACCAGGCGCTTGATCAATCCGGGCTGCCTGAGCGGCACACCCGGATCATCTGAACATCAGCCAGGGATCACCTGCGGTTCCTTCCACGATCCCCCGCCGTTCCTTCCACAATCAGCTGCTGTTGCACTCCTCGCCGCCCTCGCGAAAATGGCGCCTGCAAGCCAGCCTGTTACTGCCCGGCGATCGTCATCTGCTCGATCAGCACCGACCCGGTCTGCTTCGTGCCGCGCACGAGCGTGTCAGCGCCGATCGCTGCGATATGGTGGAACATGTCCTGCAGCGTGCTCGCGACAGTGATTTCCTCGACCGGATACTGGATCTTGCCGTTCTCGACCCAGAAGCCCGCCGCGCCGCGCGAGTAGTCGCCGGTGACGTAGTTCACGCCCTGGCCCATCAGTTCCGTCAGCAGCAAGCCCGTGCCGAGCTTGCGAAGCATCGCTTCGAAATCGTCATCAGGCTGGGTGAGGCGGCTGCGCAGCGAAATATTGTGCGACCCTCCCGCATTGCCCGTGGTCTGCATGCCGAGCTTGCGCGCCGAATAGGTCGACAGGAAATACCCCTGCACGACGCCGCCGGTGACAACGTCGCGCTTGCGCGTGCGCACCCCTTCCTCGTCGAACGGCGAGCTGCCCATCGCGCGTGCAACGTGCGGGTCTTCGACGATATCGATATGCGGGGCGAAGACGGGCTTGCCGAGACTGTCGACGAGGAACGTGGTCTTGCGATAGAGCGCACCGCCGCTCGTCGCCTGCACGAAGGCGCCCAGCAGCCCCGCGGCAAGCGGCGCCTCGAACAGCACCGGGCATTTGCGTGTGCCAAGCCGGCGTGAGCCAAGCCGGGCCAGCGCGCGTTGCGCCGCATAGCGGCCGACGGCCTCGGGTTCCGCGAGCGCGTCGGCGCTGCGCTGGGAGGTGTACCAATCGTCGCGCTGCATATGACGGCCGTTGCCGGCGATCGGAGCGCACGAGATAAAGTGCCGCGAAAACGGATAGCCCGCCGAAAACCCGCGGCTCGTCGCGAGCACGAACTGCGAATGCTGGGCCGAGACGCTCGCCCCCTCACTATTGCTGATCTTGGCGCTGGTATCGAATGCCGCCTGTTCCGAGCGTCTCGCGATCTCGACCGCCGCGTCGGCCGACAACTGCCATGGGTGGAACAAGTCGAGCGAAGGCGGATCGAGTTCGAGCAGTTCCGCTTCGGCGAGGCCCGCACAATCGTCGTCGGCCGTAAAGCGCGCAATGTTGTAGGCCGCCGCGACGGTATCGCGCAGGGCGGCCGGGGAGAAGTCCGAGGTGCTGGCGTTGCCGCGCTTTTGCCCCATGAACACCGTGACGCCGACCATCTTGTCGCGATTGTGCTCGATCGTCTCGACTTCGCCGCGCCGGACCGTGACCGAGAGGCCGTCGCCTTCAGAGAGCTCGGTCGCCGCATCCGTGGCGCCGAGCGATTTGGCATGCCGCAGGATATCTGCGGCGATTTCTTTGAGTTGGTCCTGGGAGTGCGGAAAATAACGCGTTTGCGCGGCCATGTCGGTGAGGTCTCCTTGATCGACGAGATCATAGCAAGCCTTTCCACAAAGGCGCAGCGATACAATACTGCCCATGACGCAAAGAGACCGAAGCTCCCCACCCCCCCGCGCCGCTGCCGACGAGGAGGACGATCCGTACGACGGACGCCCCAGCAAGTCGCAGTTGAAGCGCGATAGTCACGCCCTGCAGCTCCTGGGCGTGGAACTGACTGAGCTGTCGAAAGACGGGCTCAAGAAGATGCCGATGCCCGAAAAGCTTGATGAAGCGGTTCGCGAGGCACGTCGCATCACCGATCACGAAGGCAAGCGCCGCCAGATGCAGTATGTCGGCAAGGTCATGCGCTCCCTGCACGAAGAGGAAGTCGCCGCGCTGCGCAACGCGCTCGACGCCTACAACGGGCTGAGCAAGGCCGAGACCGCGAAAATGCATGCGATCGAGCGCTGGCGCGAGCGGCTGCTCGCCGACGACCAGGCGCTGACCGAGTTCATCGCGAAACATCCCGCGGCCGATGTCCAGACTGGCCGCAACCTGATCCGAAACGCGCGCCGCGACACCCAGCAACAACGCCCGCCCAAGCATTTCCGCGAGCTGTTTCACTGGATCAAGGCCGCCCAGGGTGGCGGCCCGTCGGCCAAGGCTTCGCCCGGCGCCGGCGAAACCGGTGACGACAGCGACGAGGACGACGATGACGACTATTGAGCCGGTTGCCGGCGGCGAGCGTGCCCCCGCGGCAGCTCGAGCGCTGGAACCGACTTTGGCGCCCGATCCGGCGCGGCCCTTGCGGGTCGGGCTGGTGTCGATCAGCGACCGGGCGAGCACGGGCGTCTATGAGGACAAGGGCATTCCCGCGCTGCTCGAGTGGCTCGGCACGGCGCTGAGGAGCGACTGGCAGCAAGAGACCCGGTTGATTCCCGACGAGCCCGCGCAGATCAGCGCGGCGCTTGTCGAACTGGTGGACCTCGCGCGCTGCGACCTGGTGCTGACGACGGGCGGAACCGGGCCCTCGCGGCGCGACGTCACGCCCGAAGCGACACTCGCCGTCGCAAGCAAGGAAATGCCGGGTTTCGGCGAACAGATGCGCCAGATCAGCCTGCGTTTCGTGCCGACCGCGATCCTGTCACGCCAGGTGGCGGCGATTCGTGAAATCGACGGCCATGCGGCGCTGATTGTCAATCTGCCCGGCCAGCCCAAATCGATTCGCGAGACACTCGAAGGCTTGCGCGACGCCGATGGCACGCTGGTCGCCGCAGGGATCTTCGCCGCCATTCCCTACTGTATCGACTTGATCGGCGGCCCTTACATCGAAACGCATGAGCCGGTGGTCAAGGCGTTTCGGCCGAAGAAGAAATAAAAAACCCGCTGCTCGAGCGGGTCTGGAGTGGGCCGGGTGTTCCGCCTAGCCTTCGAACAGCGCGTTTAGCGAGGCCGCGGCTTCGCTGTCGACGGTATTGAACGTCACCGAGGTGGCCTCGAAAATGTAGTGGGTCGCGTACTTGCCGAGCCGCTGGACGATCTCTTCCTGCACCAGTTCCGGGGCGATCTCGAGCTTCAGGTACCAGGCAGTGGACGACAGACGCGACTGGAATGCGCCGTACTCGGACATGATCGCGTCGAAGTCGTGAGCGTCCTGATCGCGGCATACTATGACGAGGTTTCCCTTCATGCGCGCCTCCTTTCAGCAGCCGATAGTGAATACCGATGATAACCGCTGATTCCACGAAGCGTGCAAGCGTCTGTCTGGATTCAGGTTTCTGCCGCCCAGGCGGGTCCCGACCGCCTCACGCGCAGCGGCCGGGCCCTATTCGCTGATCACGGCCTCATCGGTCGTGGCGGCTTCGGCATGCGTGTCGAACACCATGCAACGGTTGCGTCCGCGAGCCTTGGCGAGGTAGAGCGCTTGGTCGGCCCGCGACAGCAGCCGCTCGGGAGAATCGTCGCGCTGGGCGGCAGCGATGCCGATACTGACGCTCAGGCCGATGTCTTCGGGGATCGAGGCGGGCCGGCTGCGGCGGAAATCCAGCCGGATCCGTTCGGCGAGCTGCTCGGCCTGACCGGCCGGCGCACCCGGCAACAGGATGCCGAACTCCTCGCCGCCCAGCCGCCCGACCGCGTCTTCGACGCGCAGCACGCGCGCGCAGACGGCATGAAAGTACTCGAGCGCGCGGTCGCCGGTCGCATGACCGTATCGGTCGTTGACCTGTTTGAAGTGGTCGAGATCGGCAATCATCATGCTTAGCGCCTGCTGGGTGCTCTGCGCGTGGCGCAGCTCGTTGCGCAGCCGGTCGAGGAAATAGCGGCGCGACAGGGCGCCGGTCAGGGCATCAAAGCGGGCTTCGTCCGACAACCGGTCGTTAGCCTGCTGGAGTTGTGCGGCCAGGTCGCGCGTGGCGCGGTGCAGGCGCCGCTCGCGGCTGTAGGAGATGGTCAGGACGATGCAGACGGCGAGCACGCTGAGGCTAGCGAAGAAGATCAAGAGCCGGTTGCGGCGGTAGTTCTGCTCGGCGTCATCCGAGAGATCAAACGGCACGACCAGCCCGGTCTTGAGGTCATGGCGGGCGCTCGAGCTAATGCGCAAGAGGGACGGAGGGCCGCCTTCGATCGATACCAGGCCCTCGGCGAGGATGTTCGACAACCAGGGCGCCTGAGCTCGCAGCCGTGCGCCCTGGGGCATCACGCGCAGCGCCACGATGTCGCGGGCCGGGTAGATTCGCTCCCGTTCGGGCGCACTCATCGTCAGCGCTGCCGCGCCCGGCAGGGCATGCCACTGAAATTTCGGGTCGTGGGCCAGGATGATGACGCCGTTCTGGTCGGCCACGAAAGCGCCGGGTTGCGCAACCCAATGCCGCGTGCGGCTCAGGTTGATCTTGCCGACGACGGCGCCGACCACCTTGCCGGCCGAGATGACCGGCGAGGTCACGAAGATGCCCGGCACCCCCGTTACCAGACCCCGCGCGAATCCGATCGAAGCGTGGCCCCGCGCCACCGCCTGCATATAAGTACGATCGCCGAACTGGGCGCCGACAAACGAAAGGGGCTCACCGACGTTGCTCGAGGCGATACAGGTGCCGCGCGGGTCGATCAGCCAGATCAGGTCGAGCCCTGACAACGTGGCGATTTCCTTGAACTGGTGACTCAGCGAGGTCAGCCGGTCGTCACGCTCGAGCACTGCGCGGCGCGTTTCGATGGAATCGGAGGCCCGCAGGGCAAAGCGGGGAAGTTCGGCATCGACGAGTGCCGCGCGGACCCCGGTCATCGAAGCCATCGTGCCCGGGATACCGTGCAGCAGGGCGACGTCGCCATCGAGGGACTGGCGGATGCTGTCGGAGACGGCTACCGCGACTTGCCGGCGGGCCTCGGCTGTAGTCTGGAGCTCGCCACGCAGGAGTCGTTCGGACAACGAGCCGGCCATGTGCCAGCACAGAATCACCAGCGCCACGCCCATGCCTGTGCCCGCGAGGCTTCGTAGCCAAAGCCTCCAGGCTGAATGGGGCTCCTGCTGCTGAGGAGCCGGCGGGCGGTGACCGGTGAGGTGCTGCATCGTTCCGGCTGCTGAGGCAGCTAAGTGGCGGCAGGTTCCTCAGTTAACGGCGTTATGCCTGTTTTCTTTACGGCCAGGAGCGGGGAGACGCAAGCCGGTCAAGGCCCGTCGGCGGCCCCCTCGCCTGCACCTGCCGACAGGTCCCGCAGGTATCCCGGAATGCGCGCTCGTCACGCCCTTTCGGCGCACCCGCAGGCCATGCCGGCCGGGCCGCCGGGGCGATTGTTGCGAGGCGGCAGAAAGTGCGCATTCAAAGGTTGTGCCTGTCATCGGGGTTGGTGTAGTGTCGTGCCTCTCTGACAGAGGAGCGGCAATGCATCTTGGTTTCGAACTCCCTACACCGAACGCGTCCGCGTGGCGGCTGCTGCCGAACCGCTGGGATTTCGTCGCCTTCCCGCTGATCATCGGTGCGATCGCGGTGGCGGCGATTGGTTTTCATCAGACCCTGGCCCCGATCGCGACCCTGCACACGCAGGCGATTTCGCTGGACCCGTCGAACCTGCCCGAGTACGCGCTGCGCACGACCCTGCGTATGCTGGCCGCGATGGTCGCCTCGCTGATCTTCACCCTGACCTACGGCACGCTCGCGGCCAAGAGCCGCCGTGCGGGCAAGGTGCTGGTGCCGATTCTCGACATCCTGCAGTCGGTCCCGGTGCTCGGCTATATCTCCTTTACCGTGACATTTTTCATCGCGCTCTTTCCCACTCGCGTAGCGGGGGCCGAGTGCGCGGCGATTTTCGCGATCTTCACGAGCCAGGCGTGGAACATGACGTTCAGCTTCTATCAGTCGCTGCGCACCGTGCCGCGCGACCTCGATGAAGTGTCGCGAAGCTTTCACCTGACTGCCTGGCAGCGCTTCTGGAAGCTCGAGGTGCCGTTCTCGATGCCGGGACTGATCTGGAACATGATGATGTCGATGTCGGGTGGCTGGTTTTTCGTGGTCGCCTCCGAAGCCATCACCGTCGGCAATCATTCGATCACCTTGCCGGGTATCGGCGCCTACGTCGCGCTCGCGATCGACCAGCAGGATCTACACGCGATCGGCTGGGTGATCCTGGCCATGACGGTCGTGATCCTCGCCTATGACCAGTTCTTGTTCCGCCCGCTCGTCGCATGGTCCGACAAGTTCCGCATGGAAACCACGAGTTCGGGCGAAGCGCCGGAATCCTGGCTGCTCGACCTGATCCGGCGCACGCGCCTGATCCACCGCCTGCTGGTGCCGGGCGCGTGGCTCCTCGCGACGGCCGCGCGCCTGCCGTTCCGCATCCGTGCTCCGAGCTTCCCGAAGATGGTGCCTGCCATCCCGCGCCCGTCGTCGCGCGTGGCCGATGCTATTTGGAGTCTGCTGATCTTGGTCGCGGCGGTGGTCGTCGCGTGGCGGGTGGTCAATTTTGTCTCGACCGGGGTCGGCTGGCCCGACGTCGGCCACGTGTTCCTGATGGGGATGATCACCTTGCTGCGCGTGGTCGTGCTGATCGTGATCGCCTCGGTCATCTGGGTGCCGCTTGGTGTGCTGATTGGCCTGCGCCCCGCGCTGGCCGAAAAGATCCAACCGCTCGCGCAGTTTCTGGCCGCCTTCCCGGCGAACCTGCTGTTCCCGGTGTTTGTCGTGGTGATCGTGCGCTATCACCTGAACCCAGATATCTGGCTCTCGCCGCTGATCGTGCTCGGCACGCAGTGGTACATCCTGTTCAACGTCGTGGCCGGTGCCACCTCCTACCCGAATGACTTCAAGGAAGCGGCGACCAACTTCCGCATCCGGGGCTGGCAGTGGTGGCGCCAGGTCATGCTGCCCGGCATTTTTCCGTATTACGTGACCGGCGCGATCACTGCGTCGGGCGGTGCGTGGAATGCCAGCATCGTCGCTGAGGCCGTGACCTGGGGCCATCACGACGTGGTCGCCCACGGCCTGGGCTCCTATATTGCGGCGGCGACGGTCGCGGGCGACTACCCGCGTATCATTCTCGGCATCGCGATCATGTCTCTCATCGTGACGCTGTTCAACCGCCTGCTTTGGCGGCCGATGTACGCGTACGCCGAAGAAAAGCTCCGTCTGAACTGACCCGACCTCGCCATGCTCAATCCGACCATTACCCCGACGCCGGGCGCCCCGGCCGAACCCGCCGAAATCCTGCGGGTCAGCCATGTGCGCCGCGGCTTCAACAAGACGCAGGGCGAACTGCTGGTGCTCGACGATGCGAACCTGACGCTTCTGGAAGGTGAGATCGTCGGGCTGCTCGGCCGCTCAGGTTCAGGCAAATCGACGCTGCTGCGCATCATCGCGGGGCTGATCAAGCCGACTGGCGGTCAAGTCGACTATCTCGGCAAACCGCTGACCGGACCCGCCGACGGCGTCGCGATGGTGTTCCAAACGTTCGCCTTGTTCCCGTGGCTGACGGTGCTGCAAAACGTCGAAGCCGGCCTCGAGGCCCTCGGCGTCGGCGCCCGTGAGCGGCGCGAGCGCGCGCTCAAGGCGATCGACCTGATCGGGCTCGACGGTTTCGAGAACGCGTATCCGCGTGAGCTTTCGGGCGGCATGCGGCAGCGTGTGGGATTTGCGCGCGCGCTGGTGGTCGATCCGACGCTGCTGCTGATGGACGAGCCGTTCTCAGCGCTCGACGTGCTGACAGCCGAAACGTTGCGGACCGACTTGCTCGACCTGTGGAATGAAAAGAAGCTGCCGATCAAGTCGGTGCTGATCGTCACGCACAACATCGAGGAAGCCGTGTTCATGTGCGACCGCATCTTGGTGCTGTCGTCAAACCCGGGCCGCGTGATCGCCGAGATCAAGGTGCCGTTCCCGCATCCGCGCAACCGGCTCGCCCCGGCGTTCCGGCAGCTCGTCGACGACATCTACGCCAAGATGACGGCGCGGGTCATCGCCGACCAGGCGCGTCCGGGCCAGTTGACGCTGGGCAGTTGGCTGCCGCCTGTCTCGACCAACCTGATGGCAGGCCTGATCGAAACGCTCGCCGCTGCGCCATACAACGGCAAGGCCGACTTGCCTGAAGTCGGGCGCAGCCTGCATCTCGAGGTCGACGACTTGTTCCCGGTCGCGGAAATGATGCAGCATTTGGGGTTTGCCGACATGCGCGAAGGCGACATCATGTTGACCCAGGCCGGCAAGATTTTCTCCGACTACGGCACCGACGAGCGCAAGCGCATGTTCGCTGAACATCTGCAGCGTTATGTGCCGCTTGCCGCGCGGATTCGCACTGTGCTGAACGAGCGTCCGGGGCACCGTGCGCCGCGCGTGCGTTTTGAGCAGGAGCTGGAGGATTTTCTGTCGGACTCCGCCGCGATGGAGACGCTCGACGCGGTGATCAACTGGGGACGGTATGCGGAGATTTTTTCGTACAGCGACCAGGCCGAAATGTTCAGTCTCGAAGATATCGAGAGCTGAGTGGCAGCTGAAGGGCCGGCGCACGCGATGTGAGCCGGCGCCGCGCGCCAGCGCGGCATGCTCGTTGCTGCTTTAAATGCAGTATGGCAACGTGGCCGGTCAACGACCGGCGTGCGTCCCGCCGTACGCGAAGTGTGAGCAGTGCGAGTTGCGCGTCGACCCCTCGGGGCGACGCGTTTTTTTATTGCGATTGCAGGGCGTCGGACTTACGACGCTTCCGGCGTACTTGGGTCGCTGGCCACGTCTTCGTTACCTTCGTTTTCATATGCGCCCAGACGGTTGTAAAGCGTCTTGAGGCTCACGCCCAGTGCCTTCGCCGTGCGACGTTTGTCGCCGTTGCAGTGCTTAAGTGTGCCGAGAATGATCTGCTTCTGCGCGTCGGCGAGCGGGGTGCCTACCCACACACTCATCGCATCCCCTTGCGAGACGGCTTTGCGACTGCGTGAGGCCAGGTGAGGGTGAGGGAGTTCGACCACCGTCTCGGCCAGAATAAAGGCGCGATAGACCGCGTTCTTGAGCTCGCGCACATTGCCGGGCCACGAGTAGGTGCGCATCGTTTCGAAGGCGCGCTTAGAGAACGACTTTTCCGTACTTTCCTGCGCATTGAGTTCGGCGAGGAAATGCTGGGCGAGAAACTCGCGATCGTCGTCGCGCTCGCGTAGCGGTGGCGCACGCAAGGGGAACACGGCCAGCCGGTACATCAGGTCTTCGCGCAGGCCGTTTTCCTTGACCGCGGTGGCCGGATCGCGATTGGTCGCGGCGATCACCCGCACGTTCGACGACAGCTGTTCGGTGCCGCCGACCCGATAGAAGGTGCCGGTCTCGAGCGCACGCAGCAATTTCACCTGACGCACCGGCGCCATCTCGGTGATTTCGTCGAGAAACAGGGTGCCCCCGTTCGCATGCTCGAAATAGCCGAGGCGATTCTGCACCGCGCCGGTAAAACTGCCGCGCTCGTGGCCGAACAGCTCGGCCTCGATCAGGTTGTCGGGAATCGCGCCGCAATTGACGGCGATAAATGGATGGTCCTTGCGCGCGCTATGGTCGTGAATGGTTCGCGCGATCAGTTCCTTGCCCGTGCCCGACTCGCCGATGATCAATGCGGTCGCATCGGTTTGCGCGACGCGTTGCACCTGTTCGTAGAGCGTCTCCATCGCTTCGGACGAGCCATACAGCAGCCCGTACGACTTCAGCCCCGCGACCGCGCCCGCGTTGCGGCGGTTGCTGCGGCGGCGTGGGGCCGGTGTCTGCTCGGCGTTGCTTGGAGTATCGGGAGTTTCAATAGATGACATGAAGGTCCGCAAAAAGGCCGTCGGCCATCGTCTTAAAATAAAGTCCCATGCTAGCCGAAATCGCCGCGCGAAGACAGGTAAGGCTGCGCCGCGCCCTTTTGGCCGCCTGGGTGAGCCGCCAAATTACATTGCTGACCGTAAGACTTACCCGTGCGGGCCTACGCCTTGTCCGCAAGGCCCGCGGGCTTGCCGCCAAACGCCCGATTGAGCGCCGCGCAGCGGGTGTGGCATGAAAGCTGCGAAGAGAAGCCCATGTTTCACCTGTTTGGCGACATGCGAGGCCAACCTTGAACCAACTTCATTCTTTCTGGCGGCACCCTGCGCCGCCCACGCTCGCGCAGATGGCGATGAATTCGGCGTCGCGCGGGGCCGTTCCGTTGCGGCGTGCCGACGCGCCGGTCGACGGTGCGGCGCTCGAGATGCTCTATTGGGCTGCCGTGGCATTGGTCATTGGGATCACGGCAGGGGTACTCTGCTATGCGGCGGGCACACCGGCGCTGCTGGCCGTGACCACGCTCGTGGCCTATCTGTTTGCCGCGCTGGCTTGCGTGCTGGCCACCGGAGCCCTGCTGCGCGCGCGGCTCGGCGCGACTCGTCGCCGCCAGAACGCGCCGCCCATGCCGCGCTCGCCCGCCTTGCGGGCGCGCATGAGCCATCTGCGGCGCTGAGATTCAAAAAGTCACGGGCGCCTTTCGGCGCCACGGACTGATCGATTTGCGCCGTGAGCTTGGCCGATGCCGTCGCACGGTAGCAATCTGAAGCAGCACCCCCACTGCGCACCTGCCGTCACTCTAAGCGGCGGGCGTATTTTTAAGAGGAGTCAACGAGATGAACGATCATTCGACGCAACTATCCCTGGGCCGGCAGAAGATCGCCGACGACCTGCGCACGCTGGTTGCGGACACCGAAGAGTTGCTGCGGCTGACCGCGACGGCTTCCGGCGAGCAGGTCGACATCGTGCGCGCACGCTTGCGCGCACGCCTCGACGACGCCAAGACCGCGCTCGCCGAAGCTTCGGTGACTGCGCGCGCGAAGTATGAGGTGGCCGCTGACAATGCGGATCGCTATGTGCACGACAAGCCGTGGCAGGCAGTGGGTATTGGCGTAGGCGTGGGCATTCTGCTGGGCGTGCTGGCTGCGCGCTGAGTGTTGCAGGGTAGGGGCTGGCGCCGGGCGTTAAAGCGCGCGGCGCACCGTGGAGTCACGCGGCGAGCCAGGCGCCAACCCAAAGCGCCAATTGCCGACAGGCTAGGGCAGGAGATACGGCGGGGTAGGAGACACCGCGGCCTGCCTCGCGGATCAGGGTCAGGCAGGCAGCCCTGATCGAGAACGTTGGAAAAAACGCGTGCGAGCGAATACAAGGAAAGTCCCATGAGCAGCTTCGTCCGGTCAGTGAAGGATGTGGCGGTCGGCCTGATCGACCAGGCGAGCGATCGGCTGGCACTAATCGGCATGGAGATCGCAGAAGAGCGCGAACGTGTGCTGGCCATGGTCATGTCGGCGCTTGCGGCCGCTTTTTTTGTGGCGCTGACGGTGGTCTTCGGCGCGTTCTGGATTGTTGCCGCTTACTGGGATACGCCCTACCGGCTGCGTGCGATCGGTGGCCTGACGATCGGCGCCGCGGTGGTTGCGGCCGCGGTGGTGGTGCTCTTCATGCGCAAGTTGCACGAGCCTACCGCCTTGTTCTCGCACAGCCTGGCCGAGTTTGAACGCGACCGGGTGGCGATCGAGCAACTTGACTAGAGAGGTGGGACCCATGAGTGCTCAGAGTCTCGCCGCGCGCCGTGCGCGCCTGGTGCAAAAGATCGCAGTCGGGCGACTCGACATCGTCGATGCGCTGGTCGTGGTGCTTGAACCCGTACGCAAGGTCGATGCACTGCGCGCGGCCTTTGGCCGCGGCATGGAACGCTCGCGCGCGGCGGCCCCCATGATGTACCCCCTGTTGCCGATTGGCTTGCTCGCTCTCGTGCGCGGGCGCCACGGGGTGGCTTACTTGCTGCGCGGGGCACTCGGGCTTTCCTTGCGCGGCGCCGCGTTTGCGCGCGTCCTGCGCCAGGCAGGACCCCTTGTCGCGGCTGCCTCACGCAGCTTCGGCGCGCGTGCGCGCCGAGAGTGATCCGGCGGTGAGAAGGCGGAGGGCTGACGCCTAAGCGTGCCTTCACCGGATTTACGCGAGCGAGCGTTAAGCCCCTATAATCAATTTCAGAAAGCGATCATTTTTACCGCGCGGTAACGCTTGCCGCGCTTTGTCGTTTTTGCGTTCCGTTTTCGGTATTTTCTGCATCTGAAGCGCGATGTCGCATGCTTTGCCGCGCACCTCGGCCCGACTTGGCGGCCGCTGGCGTAGCGATTCGAATGCGGCATGACGTTTCTAACTCACCAGGTTTACAGCGTATGCCACATGCCTTGATTGTCGATGACGATCCGAATACACGTCAGGCGCTCGCGGAAGTGATCCGCGACGACGGATTGACGTGCGTGACTGCCGGCGATCTGCGCGAAGCCCGAATCCAGATCGTGCGACAGATGCCCGACGTGGTGTTCACCGACCTGAAGCTGCCTGACGGCAGCGGGGTCGACCTGTTCGAAGACATCGATCCATCAGGCGTCGAGGTGATCGTGATCACCGGCCATGCGACAGTCGAAAGCGCCGTCAATGCGCTGAAGATGGGCGCGACCGACTATCTCGTCAAACCGATCAACCTCCAGCGCGTCAAGGCGATCGTCAACCGAATTCCGCGTGCGGGCGATCTCAAGGCGGAGATCGGTTCGCTGCGCGGCGAGTTGCGCCGCATGGGCCGCTTTGGCCTGATGCTTGGCAATTCGACGGCGATGCAGGAGGTCTACGACCAGATCAGCCGGGTCGCGCCGACGGCGGCCTCGGTGTTACTGGCAGGCGAGTCGGGTACCGGCAAGGAACTCGCGGCCCAGACGGTTCATGAATTGAGCCTGCGACGTAAACACCCGTTTGTCGCGGTCAATTGCGGGGCCATTTCGCCGAACCTGATCGAGTCGGAAATGTTTGGCCACGAACGGGGTTCGTTCACGGGGGCTGATCGTCAGCACAAGGGCTACTTCGAACGGGCGAACGGCGGCACGCTGTTTCTCGATGAAATCACCGAGATGCCGATCGAGCTTCAGGTCAAGCTGCTGCGCGTGCTTGAAACCGGTGTGTTCATGCGCGTCGGCACGACCAAGGAGATCGAGACGGACGTCCGTCTGGTGGCGGCGACCAACCGCGACCCCGAGGAAGCCGTGCTCGAAGGCAAGCTCCGGCTGGATCTTTACCACCGGCTCAATGTGTTCCCGATCCAGTTGCCGCCTTTGCGCGATCGCGGCAAGGACGTCGAACTGCTGGCTCAGGGTTTTCTCGATGACCTGAACCAGCGTTATACGACCAACAAGACCTTCCCGCCGGAAAGTAAGGAGGCGCTGGCCGCCTATAGCTGGCCGGGCAATGTGCGCGAACTCAAGAACTACGTTCAGCGTGCCTATATCATGGCAGGCGCCGAATCGATCAACACGGCGGCCGTGCCCTTGCAGATCTCCCTGTCCAAGCCGTCGCCGGGGACTTCGGTGACGATTCCCTTCGGGACCTCGCTGGCCGAGGCGGACAAGCAGTTGATCCTCGCGACACTCGAGCAGTGCGGCGGCGTAAAGACCCGCGCGGCCGAGATTCTCGGGATCAGCCTGAAGACGCTCTATAACCGGCTCGTCGAATACGGCGAAAGTGCGAAGGCCGCGGAGGCAATCGGCGACGAGAAGGCGGATCTCGACGCCTGAGGCGCGGTAGGGCTTCGGAATTGAGGGGTTCGAATGGACAGGAAAGGCTGTGGCGTGGTCAGGGACCGCGGCACAGCCTTTTTGCTTTGGCGGGTGGATGGCGGCATGCCGCTTGCGCCATTCACGAGGCTGATGCACCCGAACCCCCAGACCAGGAGAATGCTATGAGCCACGCCCCGTTCCAGCGCCTGCACAGCCCTGAACCGCCGACGCCGATTCCCGTGCCACCCGACATGCCGCCGCCCGATCCCGCCCGCGAGCCGCCCGGGCCGGCAGATGTGCCGCCGATCGGCGACCCGCCCCCGGGCCCAGGCCAGGTTCCTCAATCGAGAGGAGCATTGTCAAAAAATCCTACGCGAAGGTACGCCTCGTAATAATTACAAAGTCGAAGCTAAACGTTCGCAAGTGCACTGCCGATTTGTCGATAAACGACTATGCTTGAATCCCGATGTCTCCCAAGACAAATCGAACAGGAGGCCATGATGCCGACCCAGAACACCTCGATTCCGGCCGCGCCGGAAGACGCCAAGCCCGCCACCCATCGCGATGCGGCCGATCCGGCCGCCCCGCACGATGGCGACCACAATCAAGGGGGCGCACGGCCTGCCGGGATCGAGTATCAGCGCGAACTCGGCACTGAACAGGACGCCTGAAAACCGCCCGAAAAGCGGCCGGTATTGGGCCGGCCCGCTTGCGAAAAATCGGTGAAGGCACGGATATTGCGAAATCGGGGTGACCGTTCACTACCGGATTGAGCATGAGCAGACTGATTGTCGTGTCGAACCGCGTCGCACCGACGCAGGAAGGGCGCCCGGCGGCAGGGGGCTTGGCGATTGGCGTATTGGACGCGCTGAAGGAAAGCGGTGGCGTCTGGTTCGGCTGGAGCGGCGAGACGATTGTCGAACCGCAGAAGCCCGTGATCGACGTCAAGGGCAAGGTCACCTATGCGACCATTGGCCTGAACAAGCGCGATTACGACCAGTATTACCGCGGCTTCTCGAATGCCACGCTATGGCCGGCCTTTCACTACCGGACTGATCTCTCGCGCTACGATCGCCAGGAGTATTCGGGCTATCTGCGTGTGAACGCGCAATTCGCGCGCGAACTCGCCGCGATGCTCAAGCCCGACGATGTCATCTGGGTTCACGATTACCATTTGATCCCGTTCGCTGAAGCGCTGCGCGAACTGGGCGTCAAGAACTCGATCGGCTTCTTCCTGCATATCCCCTTTCCGGCTCCCGAGGTGTTTCGCACGGTGCCGCCGCACGACGCGCTCGCCAAGGCCCTCATGTCTTACGACGTGATCGGATTCCAGACGGATGCGGATGTGCAGTCGTTCCAGGACTACATCACCCGTGAAGCCTTGGGCACGGCCACGCCGACCCAGTCGAGCGATGGCCGTCCGGCAGCGAAGCTCTCCGCGTATGGCCGTACAGCCCGCGTCGCGGCTTACCCGATTGGCATCTATCCCGATGCGATCGCCGAAGCCGCCGAACTCTATGCGGAGCGCAAGGCCGCCACGAGCCTGCGTGACAGCATGCGGGGCCGCAAGCTCATCATGAGTGTCGATCGTCTCGACTATTCGAAAGGGCTGGCCGAACGCTTTCTTGCATTCGAACGCCTGTTACAGACTTCGCCGGCTTTCCAGGGGCAGGTTTCGCTGCTGCAGATCGCGCCGCCGACTCGTTCGGATGTGCAAACTTATCAACGCATTCGCCAGAACCTCGAGATGGAAACCGGACGCATCAATGGCCGGTTCTCCCAGCTCGACTGGTCGCCAATCCGTTATCTGAACCGCAAATACGAACGCAATTTGTTGATGGGACTGTTCAGGATCTCTGAGGTCGGGTTTGTCACGCCGTTGCGCGATGGGATGAACCTTGTTGCGAAGGAGTACGTGGCGTCGCAAGACCCGGCCAACCCGGGGGTGCTGGTGCTCTCGCAATTCGCGGGTGCCGCGGATCAAATGCCGGGCGCGCTGGTCGTCAATCCTTTCGATACCGCCCAGATGGCCGAAGCACTCGAGCGCGCCCTGGTCATGCCGCTCAATGAAAGGCAGGCGCGTTACCGCGACATGATGGGACCGCTTCGCAAGAACGACCTCTCGGTCTGGCGCGATACCTTCCTGAGCGATCTGCGTGCGTCCAAGGCCGCAGGTGCTGCTCCGGGGGCCGCGAGACCCACCGTGGAACCCATTCTCGGGTAAACACGCTTGTCGCAATCCGTGCGCGCCGGGGTTTCATATTGCCATGCGATATGAGGTTCACGGCGCGTCTTTACATTCCGTTAAAAATCAATGCATCTCGCGCTACCTTTTAAAGGAAAGTTGGCCTAGCATATTCATAAGAAGATTGATGCCGCGGTATAGCGGCGCAGGCCAAGGATCGTCGAGGGAGGCGCATCATGGGGACCGCAGTAGCGCTAAGCCTGAAGAGGGACGCGATTGAATTGCTGCGTGCCGAGCATCGGGCAGTCGAAGCGCAACTCGAACAGTTCGAGTTGCTGGCGGTTTCCGATGCCGGGCGTGCGGCAGCGGCTGCCGAGATAGGGCGGCAACTCACGTATCACACGATGCTCGAGGAAGACATTTTCTTGCCTGAGGTTGAGGCTGTCGTTCATACGGTCGAGGCGCGCAGGGCCATCTGGATCGCCCGTCTTGAGAATGACCTCACGAATACGCTCGTCGAACGTAGCGAAGCCGTGCTCGACGACGCCTTGCTGCTCGACGCCATATTCAGCGTGCTAATCCCACTCGTGCGCAGACATATGGACGCGCAAGAGGCGACCCTGTTTCCTCTGTTGCACGATGCCGGCATTGACCGTCGGCTGATGGCTGCCCGCATCAGCGCGCATCGCGCCGAAGTCGAGCGGGCTCTGGTCGCCGAGCATACCTACGACGACTGACAGCCTGCGCGCTGCCGACTCCGCGCCCCTTGCGCGGCGGGTATGGTTGTTGCACCTTTCAAGCCGTGAACGGAGTGCGTGCAACCGGAGCGGATCTTGAATATCAATCGTCTGATAGAACCGTCGCGTCTGCGACGCGTGGGGGCATGGGTCATCGAACCCGTGACATCGTGGGTCGGACATCGCGGCTCGTCTTCAGCCGCCGCGATTGCTTTCTATACGGCGTTTTCGCTGGCCCCGACTCTGGTGATCGTGATTGCGGTCGCGAGCTTTTTCTATGGCGCCGACGCGATTCAGGGGCGTCTGTTCGACCAGATTCGCGGGGTGGTCGGCAATGAGGCCGCGGCCAGCATCCAGGCAATGGTCGCCAATGCCCGACATGCCAATGTCGCGACGGGCACCGCCATCGTCTCCCTGTTTGCCGTACTCATTGGTGCTTCGGCGACGTTCTCTTCTCTCAACACGGCCTTGAATTTCATCTGGCCCATACCGTCGCCCCTTGCGCCGACACAGAGCATCATCTCGCTGGTCAAGGTGAGGCTCGTCTCGTTCGGCCTGGTGATCGGAGTTGGCTTTCTGGTCGTGGTGCTCCAGGTGCTGGATACCGTGGTCAATATCCTGGGGCGATGGGTGTGGGGCGAAACGAGTGTGTCATTCGAGGTGGCGAACTGGGCTCAGCATTTGACCAGCTTTGCGGTGCTGATCTGCGCGTTTTCGGCTTTGCTTAAATTCCTGCCCGACGCGGTCATGGAGTGGCACGACTCGACCATCGGTGCATTAGCGGCGGCGCTGCTGTTCGGCTGCGGGAAGAACCTGTTCTCGCTTTACCTTGCGCATGCGGGTACGGCCAATACGTTTGGCGCGGCTGGGTCGCTCGCAGTGATCCTTATGTGGCTGTATTACTCGTCTGCCGTATTCCTGCTTGGCGCTGAAGTCGCGGCCTATAGTGGCAAGCTGCGAGTCGCGCGTCTCAAGGCGGCGACGGGACGTCCGAGCGCAGCGTGAGTGGACGCATGGCTTGAGAGGGGATGCGGATGCACGAGGAAGAACTGCGGATGAATGAAACGATCGTTGTAGGAAACTAAACGATCGATTGAAAAGCAGGAAAGAGAAAAGAGAAAAGAGGAAAGAGGAAAGAGGAAAGAGGAAAGAGGAAAGAGGAAAGAGGAAAGAGGAAAGAGGAAAGAGGAAAGAGGAAAGAGGCGCCCCGCACCCCTTTCCTCTTTTGGTTCCTGCCCTTGATGCCTTGCCAGGCTTTGACAACAAGTCTAACGCGCTGCCCGATCAAGCATGGTGACGACGCATTTCTGCCGGCGGCACCTTCATCAGGCGGCGATACTTGGCAACCGTACGTCGCGCGACAATCACGCCCTGATCCGCAAGCAATTTGGCGAGCGTCACGTCCGAAAGGGGAGACGTCGTATTCTCGGCCGCGATCATTTCCTTAAGCAAAGCGCGGACGGCAGCCGAAGAGCAGGTACCACCGCTTTCCGTGCCGAGTTCGCGCGGGAAGAAATGCTTGAATTCAAAGATGCCGCGCGACGTAGCCATATATTTGTTGCCCGTGGCCCGCGACACCGTCGATTCGTGAAGGCCAAGTTCTTCAGCGACGTCGCGCAAGACCATCGGCTTGAGCGCGATTTCGCCATACTCAAAGAACGCCTTCTGGTGAGCGACGATGCATTCGGCAACACGCTGGATCGTCGTGAACCGTTGCTGCGCGTTCCGGATCAGCCAGCGTGCTTCCTGCAGTTGCTGGGCAAGCGGCGAACGGCTCGTACCGCCCGATTGCGCAAACATCTCCGCATACATCCGGTGGATCCGCGTGCGGGGTTGAACGGCCGGGTTGATCTGCACGACCCAGCGGTTCTTGATCTGGCGCACGATCACGTCGGGCACGATGTAGTTGTTTTCGTCGCGCCCGAATGCATCACCCGGTCGCGGGTCGAGTCGACGGATCAGCGAGCACGCTACCCGGATCTCGTCTGCCGAGCAGCCGATCTGCCGCTGCAACTCAGCGAGCTCGCGGCGAGCCATCCGGTCGAGGTGATGGGTCACGATCGTCAATGCGGTGGCGCGGCCTTCTGTATCCGCAGGCAGGGCCTGCAACTGCAAAGAGAGACACTCCGACAACGAGCGCGCAGCCAGTCCGGGTACATCGAGTCGCTGGATCAGCGTCAAGGCCACGTGAAGCTCTTCTTCGGCTAGCGGCGGATCGATATCAACCAGCTCGGTGAGTTCTTCAAGCGATTGCCGCAGATACCCGTCGTCGTCGAGACCTTCGACGATCAGTTGGGCGGCAATCCGGTCGCGGCTCGACAGGGGACACATGCGCAGCGATTCGTGCAGATGCTCACGCAAGGTCGCCTTGGCGTGAATCCAGTCGGTTGGGTCATTGTCATCGCCGTCGTTACGATTCGAGCGCTGGGCATACGGGTCAACGGGAAAATCGGCGTTGTTCAGGCTATCGCGCTCCGCGCTATCCGCCATGGAGTCGGCCAGGACTTCTGTCGACACCTCCGAGGATTCGCTCGCGCCATCGTACGGCAGGTCAGTAAGGGGTTCAGACACGCTTGATGCGGTATCGCCCATGCCTTCCAGGCCGGACAGTTCTCCGGCCGCGCCGGCTTCCTGGTCCGCAAGATGCGGCTCATCGGTGTCAAGTGTCGCTTCGGATTCCTCGGCGTTCTGTCCGTCGTCGTATTCGAGGAAGGGATTCGTATCGAGCGCGGTGCGCAGCTCTTGGGCGAATTCCATCGACGACAACTGCAACAGCCGCACCGATTGCTGCAAACGAGGAGTGAGCGTCAGGCTTTGTTTGGCGCGCAATTCAACGGTGGGATGCATCGGGTCGACTCCAGCAAGAGAAACGTCAGGACCTCATCCTGAGCAACCCTTGTGCCAGGTTGACGAAACACCTGACGATTCAGTCGCTTGGCGCGACTCGCCCGACGATTCGCGCGCCGTGCCGTGAGCAGTTTTTACAAGCTCGCCCGCGAACTGACGCATGCGCCGGGTCCAAACCGGCGCGGAGATAATCCCCCGGATGGGTGTCGCGATTTTTTGTCGTCCCTGGGAATATCGGGCTATTCTTGAGTGAAACGCGTCAGAACAATGTCGGACTCGTGATTTCCCTAACTTGCCGATTGATCGCGAAGGTGGGGTCGAAAATCGAATCCCAAACTCTCGGGTGATTTACGACCGAGCCTCGTCGTGACTCAGCTGGATCGGCTGGCAAGCTTATGGATCAAGGCGTTTAGCCGATAAACGGGAGACTGCGCTTTAAATCAGGCTGGGGTTCGAATAGCGATATGTACCGATGAACATGCTTAATACCGGCGGGTCGGTCGATACACCGATATGAGAGCGTTGTTACGCGGCCACGCAAACTACAGGAGTGTGCAATGACCGCTTCGCAGAGCCAGCGTAAAATTTATAATCCCGGCCAGAGAGAGGATCAGACGTCCGGTGAAGCGGGCGATGACACCCTTGGCGGGATCGCCGGCGAACGTCCTGATCCGGCGCGCAACGAGACAGAGGAGCAGGACGGTGGCTACGGGGAGACGCCCGTCGAAGGGCCGCACCACAATCGCGGCGACCTCGAAAGGCGTCGCGAACCGGGTTATCGCGAATCACATGAGGCCACCGCCGGGCAGGCGGTAAGTCCCGATGGCATGCAGCACCCAAAAAACATAAAGTCGCAGGAGACAGTCCAGCACACATCGCAGCAAGGGGTGGAAGAGGACCAGCAGGCCCCGGCGGACATCAGCGGCACGCCGGTGAACACTGCGTCAGCGCCGGTTTTCACGAGCGCGGCGGCGAGCGCTGGGCCAACCTCTTCGGAGCACGTCGACGATGCTGCTCCGACATCCCCCGCTTCATCCTTGACTGATGCCGAGCTATTGACGGCGGTGCTGCAGCGTCTGCAGCATTCCGCCTCGCTCGACCTCTCGGATGTACGGATTGCGGTTGTCCAGGCCCATGTGATTCTGGATGGATTTGTGCCACATCGTTTTATGCAACATGCAATTGAAGATGTCGTGGACAGTTGTTCCGGGGTCCGCGAGATCGACAACCGCATTCGCGTCAGGCACCGGCCTGGCGAGGATGAGCCGACACTCTCGATCGGCATCTGACCGGTGTGGCGCGTCCTCTCTCGGGCGGCGGCGTAGGTCGCCTCAGTGAGGTTGTGCGGGCACTGGCTTTTTCATGGCAAACAAGGAGAAATTGAATGAAATCTGTGAATTTCCTGAAGGCGATCGGTGGTGTGGCCGCTGTCGTGTTCGCGCTGAACGTATACGCACAAGCAAGTGACACGGCTGCACCGGCTGCACCCGCTGCTACGTCTTCGAAGGCCGCTAACCGCGCGCTGACGAAGCAAGTGCGTCGTGCGCTGGCCAAGACCAAGGGCCTCGAGCCGACCCGCATCTACACGAAGGCCGTGGGCGGTGCTGTGACGTTGACGGGTTCGGTGCCCGAGCAAGGTCAAGTTGATCTGGCTGGTACCGCTGCGCAAGGCGTGGCTGGCGTGACGTCGGTGTCGAACAAGCTGACCGTTCGTTCGAACTAAGCGGATCGGCGCGAAGCTAACGCCGAGGCCTGCGTAGCGTTCAACCGGTGCAGACCGGTCGCGCGTTTGCGTGGGACGTAGAAAAGCGGTGCTACGCGCCGCCGGGTTCGATGACAAACCCCACGTTGATGAAGCGTGGGGTTTTGTCTTTTCCGGGCAGCCGTTACATCAGGACTTGATTGCCGCGTACTGGTCGCGCAAATCGCGGATCCGGTCGTGGTTCTGCAACACACCCTGGAACTGAAGTTCCACCAGCGCGCGAATATCCGCCGGCAGTTCCTTGTCGAGGGCTTCGCGATAACGCTTCTTCGCCACGTCTTCGCCGCGTTCGCATTCGGCCAGCACGGCGTGATTGTCACGGCTCGACAGCGCCGTCTTCACATCGACCCAGCCGCGGTGCAATGCGCCGCCCACCGAGCCGCGATCTTCCGGCTTACCGCCCAGTTGAACCACGCGCGCCTGCAGTTCGCGTACGGCGCGTGCGCATTCCTCGGCCCGACTCGTGAACAGGGTCTTGAGCTTCGGATCGGTCGCATCCTCGGCGGCCTTCATAAACCCTTGTTCGCCATCTTTCGATGTTTCGATCAGGTCGTTCAGTACGGAAACGGTATTTGTCATCGCTATTCTCCTTTCCCTCGGGATCGGACCGCGGATGCGGCCCGAGCGGTCAGTCCGCAGGCATCTTCGACGGAACACTCCGCTCCGTTCGAGATGCCTGGCCCGACGACACCGCGCAGTCTTCCTCTCGCATCGGCCGTGCCTGATGATGCGAACGGCGTATCTGTGTGTCTCTCAGGCTCGTTGACGCGACACGTTTGCCCCCCTTCTGACGCTCTCCACACGTAAGCTTCTGGCGATTCGCCGAGAAGATCCCGCTGTTAGAGAACCGATTCCGCCGTACGGTAGGTCCTAGCGCCAACCACACGCATGCGAAGTTACAGCGCGCTGGTAAGAGTTCCCATCGGGTTACGGGGTCCGATGGCCTTGCTGTGACAAATAGCTTGCGGGGCGCTTGCTGCGCGTAGGCGAAAGATCTTGTCACCGAAGCACGCGTGTCGATATGCATCGGCGCGGGGCGTTCGTAGTTAGCAGTTACTTCGAACAAGAAGCCCGACAGGCAAAGGCTGCATCGGTGAGTGAAGGCAGGCGAACCTGCGCGTTGCCACTTAAGCGGACATGAGCTCCTTCGCCGTCTGCCGCCCCCCGAACAATCGGCACATACCTTGCTCTGTGAGTGGGCTTGCCTGGATTCGTATCCATCACGCAAGACAAAAAACAAAACACAGAGGGCAGTCATGAAGACCAAACCGCACATTCGGCAGTGGCTGTTGTTTTTTGTACTGGTGGCGATCGCCTTGTACCTGCATGTCCAGTATCCGATCGAGTCCGTAGTGGGCCCAGCACCCGATGATTCCGCTGTCGAGTCGAGCGCCGATGCTCCGGACGCGGCGACGCCCGATGTCGCCAATACCGCCCTGCCCAAGGCGGTGCTGCCGCCGAAGTCGGCCGGCCTACGCAGCGCGACTCACGCAAGCGCCGACCGGGCGACTGCGTTCGATACGCGCGCAGATCGTGCCGGTGCGCTTGAAACGTCTGACGTACGTGGCGATGTCCAGGCCGCGACGCAAGCCGATGTTCACCCGCGGCAAATGCCGCCTCACTGGATCCAGCTATAGCCATGTCGGATAGTCCACTCCTGAAAGATCGGCGGCCCGCAGCGACCGCCGCATCCTCCACCGCCTCACCATGCGCCGATGCGCATCCCGCCGATTCCTCAGGCGTTTCGTCCCCACCGCTCGACTCGACGCCTTCGTCTCAGCAAGGCGCCCACGCGGGACGGCGACGCTTCCTCCAGTCGGCCGTGGCCGGCGCGGCGCTGACAAGCGCTCCGCTAGCCGCTCGCGCTCAGCAGGCCGCGCCAGTGACGGCCGAGGCGGTACCCGCGCCCGCTGTCTTCTCGCCGCCTGCCGTGGGCGCCCGCCCGGTGCAATTGACGGTCAACGGCCGTCGCTACGATTTGCAACTCGAGCCGCGCGTCACTTTGCTAGACGCGCTACGCGACTACGCCGGGTTGATCGGTTCAAAGAAAGGATGCGATCGCGGCCAATGCGGAGCGTGCACGGTGCTCGTGAACGGCCGCCGTATCAATTCCTGCCTGACGCTTGCCGTGATGCATGAGGGCGACGCGATTACCACCGTCGAAGGGCTCGGCAGCCAGAGTGCTCCAAGCACGATGCAACGGAGTTTTATCGAGTACGACGCGTTCCAGTGTGGCTTCTGTACGCCTGGGCAACTGTGCTCAGCGACTGCCGCGCTGACGGAGTTTCGCAACGGTGATGCAAGCGCGGTCTCGGCAGACCCCCGCACGCGACCCGCCAGCCTGACTGACGTCGAGATTCGCGAACGCATGAGCGGCAACATCTGTCGCTGTGGCGCCTACCAGAATATCGTCGGTGCGATTCGCTCGACGGCACGCGCCGCGCGCCTGCCGACCGATCCCACCGAGCAAGCCGTGGTTCCCGGATTCGCCAAACGCGCACCGTCGAAGACCTGAGTCCCGGTCTTCGACGACGCCATCAATCCTGCTCCCGATGCGTCTCGACCTCTTTTGCTTTCGAGCCTGCTCCCGAGCCTTTGCGAAACCCGGTGCAAACCTGGCTAAACCCGATTATTCAGGGAGTACGGTATGGATGCCATCGACTATCAACGCGCGGCGGACCTCTCGTCTGCCTTGCGAGCCAACGCTCAGTCCGGCTCAGCCGTGATCGGCGGCGGGACCAATCTGCTGGACCTCATGAAAGGCGGCGTGGCGCGTCCTGTGCGCCTGATCGACATCACGCATATCGCCGGTCTCGACCAGGTGTCGACGTTGCCTGGCGGCGGCCTGCGCATCGGTGCGACTGTGCGCAACAGCGATCTCGCGAATCATCCGCTGGTGCGTGACCGCTATCCGTTGTTGTCGCAGGCCTTGCTGTCCGGTGCATCCGCGCAGCTGCGCAATATGGCCACCGTGGGGGGCAACCTGATGCAGCGAACACGGTGCCACTATTTCTACGATTCGGTCTATGCCGAATGTAACAAGCGACGACCGGGCTCGGGCTGCGCTGCGCAGCAGGGCTTTACGCGCATGCATGCGATCTTCGGTGCGGACGCGCGACTCGACGCCAATGCACCGGTGGCGACGGCGCAAGCGCCGCTCGCTGGCACGCAAGCGTCGGGTACGCTCCCTGTGTCGCAATGCATCGCGGTCAACCCCTCCGACATGAACGTCGCGCTGGCCGCGCTCGATGCAACGATCCGAGTCACAGGGCCACGCGGCGAACGCGTGATTGCGATGAGCGATTTCCATCGCCTGCCGGGCACGACACCCGAGCGCGACAACAACCTCGACCCTGGTGAGCTGATCACATCAATCGATCTCCCCGTCTCGGCATTCAGCGCGCACGCTCATTACCTCAAGATCCGTGACCGCGCCAGTTACGCATTCGCGCTGGTCTCGGTCGCAGTGGCGCTCGATATGAACGGCACCACCGTGCGCGACGCACGGATTGCGCTTGGGGGAGTGGCGCACAAGCCATGGCGTGCGCTTGAGGCCGAGCGCATGCTCGTCGGTCACCCGCTCGATCCGCTTGCGCTTGAACAGGCGGCGGCCAGCATCGTGCGCACGGCGCAGCCTTATCCGGGCAACGCCTTCAAAGTCAAACTGGTGCAACGCGGGGTGGTGCGCGCAGTGCGTCAGGCCGCCGAGGGAGCGAGCGCATGAATGCCAATATCCAATTCGACCAACCGCTGGTCGGGCAGCCTGTCGATCGCACCGATGGGCTTCTCAAAGTCACTGGCGCCGCTCATTACTCGAGTGATTGGCCTTTGCCACGACTCTCGCATGGCGCCTTGCTCATGAGCGGGATCGCGAAGGGGCGCATTACCTCGATCGATACGAGCGTGGCACGCGGGATGCCCGGCGTTCTTGTCGTCATGACGCACGACAACGCACCGCGTTTGCCCGATGGCGGCAACGCGGTCAATCCGCCCGCGAGCCGGCGCCTTTCGCTGCTTCAGGACGACCGGATTTTCTATCAGAATCAGCCGATTGCCGTGGTCGTTGCCGATACGCCCGAACATGCCGCCGATGCAGCACAGCGCATTCTTGTGAACTACGCGATCGAATCGCCACAACTCGACATGCAAGCCGGCAAGGCCCAGTTACATACGCCCGAAAAACTCACGCGCGATCCGGTGGACACCACGCGCGGCACGCCCGACACGCTGCTTGGCACGGGCGCCGCACAGATCGATGCGGTCTACACGACGCCGTTTGAAGTTCACAATCCGATGGAGCCGCACGCGACCACGGCCGAATGGGAGGGCGATGCGTTGACGCTTTACGACGCTACCCAGTACATCACGGGATGCGCCAGCACGGTGTCGAAGAGTCTGGGCATCGATGTCTCCAAGGTTCATGTGATCTGCCCGTTTGTCGGCGGCGGCTTCGGCTCGAAAGGGTCGGTCTGGTCGCATGTTGTGCTAACGGCGATGGCCGCGAAAATGGCAGGGCGCCCGGTGCGGCTCGCCGTTCAACGGCCGCAGATGTTCGGCATGGTCGGCCATCGCCCCGCGACGGAGCAACATATCCGCATCGCGGCCGGCGCCGATGGACGGATCATCGCAATGCGTCACGATGTGATCTCGACGACATCGACTTTCGAGGACTGGACAGAATCGTCGGCTGTCGTCACGCGCATGCTTTACGACGTGCCGAATCTCGGCACGACACACCGGCTCGTGCGACTCAATATCGGCACACCGACTTTCACGCGTGCGCCCGGCGAAGCGAGCGGCTCGTTCGGACTTGAGACCGCGATGGACGAACTCGCTGTGGCCCTGAACGCCGACCCCGTTGCTTTGCGACTGCGCAACTACGCGGAGCGTGATCCGGAAGGGATGCCGTTTAGCAGCAAAGCGCTGCGCGATTGCTATTCGGTCGCCGCGCAACGCTTTGGCTGGTCACGCCGTACGGCCGCGCCGCGTTCGATGCGCGAAGGCGAGCAGCTGGTCGGCTGGGGCATGGCGACAGCGACGTATCCGGCTAACCGGAGTCCGTCGTCGGCCTTCGCGAAGATCTTGCCGGATGGCACCGCGATGGTGGGTGCGGGCACTCAGGATCTTGGCACCGGCACGTACACCGTGATGACGCAAGTGGCGGCCGACGCGCTGGGTTTTCCGCTTGAGAACGTGCGCTTTGCGCTGGGCGATTCGATTCTGCCAAAGGCGCCGGTCTCGGGCGGCTCGCAGTCCGCCGCAAGTGTCTCGCCGGCTGTGCATGCAGCCGCAAGCTCGGTGCGCGACCAACTCGTGCAACTCGCGATCGCCGACTCGGGTTCGCCGATCTACCATGCATCGCCAGCGGACGTGACCGTCAGGAACGGCTGGGTGACGCTGCGCTCGGACGCCTCCAAACGCGACCCTGCTGCGGCCGTGATTGCGCGCAATGGAGGACGTGCGCTGGAGGCGACCGTCGACGTCAAGCCCGACGAAGACGCGAAGCATTTTTCGAAGCATTCGTTCGGCGCGGTATTCGTCGAAGTCCACGTCGACGAAATGCTCGGCGTCATTCGCGTCTCGCGCGTGGTCGCCGCGTACGACGTGGGGCGACTGCTCAATTCAAAAACTGCGCACAGTCAGCTGATGGGAGGCGTGGTCTGGGGAATCGGACAGGCGCTGACCGAAGAAGGTCTGCTTGACAGCCGCTACGGGCGCATCGTGAACAACAACCTGGCGGAATACCACGTGCCGGTCAACGCCGACGTCACCCAAATCGACATCACCGTGGTTGACGATACCGACCTCGTGGTCGATCCGATGGGCGTGCGCGGTATCGGTGAAATCGGTATCACCGGTGTGGCGGCCGCGATTGGCAACGCCGTGTTCCATGCGACAGGCGTGCGCGTGCGCAGCCTGCCGATCACGCTCGACAAGGTGCTCACTACCTGAAGAAAAAACGGGCGCGCAGCGACGCTGCGGGCCCTGTCGTCGTGCTCAAGCGACCTTGACGTAAGTGAACGCGCGCGACACATTCGGCGGCACATAGGCGCCTCCGATGCGCACGCGCGGCGTCAGGCGCTTGCGTTGATCCCACCAGACGAGCCGTTGTCGATGGCTCAGGAACCGCAGGTGACGACGATACGCAAATATGCTCATGATGATGGCCTCGCTTACCAGATTAAGTAGCCAGCGACCCCGACGGCGTCCTGCCGAACTGCCATTGTTCTGATGTTTCGCGCGACGACATGCTTACATCAAACTTGCGCTTCATTCCCAGTGTTACGCCGCTGGTTTCACTTTAGTCAATGCACGGCATTTCGTCTCGTCGAATCGCGTACTGAGATCGAGCAAGGGCCATGCCAATGATCGTCTCCCGCCCACGCGCGGGCCTTGCCGTGAGGGGGGGGGCGCGGCTGGCAGAAAACGATAAGGAGTTGAAACATTGACGTTTGGCATGTCCGGGCGCTGCGGTGCATGGCAGCATGACGTCGGACGGCGTCAAATGTTTAGTGGTTTTTTGGCCTGTCGCGATGCGGCAAACTAAACGCGTGAAGCGCGTGAAAAAGGGCGGGAAAGCAGCAGGAATGCAGCAGGAAAGCGGCGGGAACGCGACCGGGCCCCGCCCCATTCAAAAAGTGTCCGCGGACGTTGCGGATTGCGCGTTTTTTGACGCGCGCCGACGCGGCGGTTCAGGCCGTCGCGACGGACCGGTTGGCGAGCCGCCCGAGACTAACGATCGCCGCGGCCGCGGCGAAACACGCGCCGACCACCAGCGTCACCGTCGTGCCGTGCCCCGGCACCGTGCCGAAAATCAGCGCAACGAGCGCCGCGCCGAAAGTCTGGCCGGTCAGCCGCGCGGTGCCGAGCATGCCGCTCGCGCCGCCGGTGCGCTCGCGCGGCGCCGACGACAGGATTGCGCGATTGTTCGGCGTCTGGAACATGCCATAGCCGAAGCCGCAGATCGCCATGCGCCAGACGATGTCGAAGGCCGATGGATGCGCGGGCAACATGGCGAGCAGCGCGAGGCCCGCTGCGAACGAAAACAGCCCGATCCCGCCCAGGACACCGGCTGGCACCCGATCCGACAGGCGTCCGGCGATCGGCGCAATCACGACGATCGTCAGGGGCCAGGGCGTCATCAGCAAGCCCGTTTCGACCTGCGAGCGGCCGAGTGCATCCTGCAAATAGAAGGGAAGCGAAACGAAGGCGAGCATCTGCGAGGTGAACGCGCAGACCGAGGTGCCGATCGCCATGGCGAACATCGGAATGCGTAACAGATCGACAGGCAATAAGGGCGCGGGCTGCGACAACTGGCGTCGCACAAAGACGATGCCGATGAGAATGGCGCCGGCGAATTCGGCAATGACCCAGTTGCGTCCGCCAGGATGACCGAGCCCGTCGACGGCGAGAATGGCGAGGCCGAAGGTAAACGCATTGAGCACCGCGCTCAGGTAGTCGTACGGCCGGTTGTGGACTTCATTGTTGGGCATTGCGCGCAGGCCCACTAGCAGCGCGACGACGCCAATGGGGACATTCACCGCGAAGAGCCAGTTCCAGTTGGCGATGGAAAGAATCCCCGAGGCGATCGTCGGTCCGATCGCCGACGATACCGCGACGATGCTCGCATTGATCGCCACCCCCTGGCCCAGCAGCCGGGCCGGAAAGATCGAACGCAGGACGGCGATGTTGACGCTCATCAGTCCCGCGGCGCCTAAACCCTGTACCACGCGCGCGGCCGTCAAGGTCGCGAGGGTATGCGACAGCGCGCAGCCGAGCGAGGCCACCGTGAAGAGCGCGAGGCCGCCCAGGTAAATGCGCCGGTAGCCCACGCGTTCAGCGAGCGAGGCGAGCGGCAGCAACGTGATCATGATGACCATCTGGTACGCATTGACGACCCAGATCGAGGTGGCCGGGTCCGAATGCAGTTCCCGCGCGATGGTCGGCAGCGCGATATTGGCGATGGCGCCGTCGAGGACGGCAAGCGTGGTGCCGAGCGCGAGCGCGAGCAGCGCCCAATAGCGGCGCGGGATCGGAAGTCCGTCGGGGTGGGACATGAATGAGCGGCGAGGGCGGCGGGAAAGCCGCTATTGTAGCGACTGCTCCAGTCCCGCATCCGGGAAAGTGGCGAGCGCATGCGGCCCGGGACGTTTCGAAAGCGATACACGTCCCGTGCGGTAGCGCGCATGCGCAGCGGGAGTGGCCCGTACCATGGACTATGCTGCACGTTGCGGGCGGTGGTGAGTCGATTCAGCGTTTTCCGGCCGTGTAATCTGGGTTTTATCGCCAGAAAGCGTGGTTTCAGCGGATCAATTGCTGAAAATACCGAACCAGTGTTCGGCATCCCACATAAAAAGGCATTTTGAGCCGTTACGATGGCGCTGGCACGGGGTCGTTACCGCGACCTGTGGAGGGTTTGGCATGGCTACTTTTCTAGCAATCCTTGCGATTGCGTTCGCGGCCCTGGCTGGATTGTCGGTGCGTGAACAGCGTCGCAAAGCAGCCCGGACCGATCAGCAACGACGTGCGCGCGCGTTCGCGCAAACGTCGGCGGCATGCAGTTATATCGATGAGCTCAACAAGACACGGGCGTTCCCGTTGGTGCCTGCGGTCAATCTCAAGGTCACGGACGGCGAGTTCAGCCTGCTCTTCGAGCATTGCACCCAGTACGAAGTGATGACCGCACGCGCCGCGCGTCTGCGCGCACGCCGGCGCACGCTCAGGCGGCCCCGGCTCAAGGTCGCGCCGATCAAGGTGAATTCGGGGGATGGCAGTGCCGATATGGCCCATCCGGTAGGCGGGGGTGAGCTGTTCCTGACGAACCAGCGGCTGGTGTTCATGTCGGCGGCGCGCTCGACCAATATCATGTTCGACGACGTGATCGGCATTCGCGGCACCTCGGATACGCTGGCGGTTCACACCGCCCGACGACGACGCCCTTATCACTTCACCGTGCAGAATCCCGTGCTTTGGGCTCTGCTCGCGAAGATGGTCAGCTCCCATACGCCTAAGTCACCGATGCTGCCCGACGGCATGCGCCTGCATGCGGCGCCGACCGGCATCCCGGGCGAGGTCCACCTCGAAGCGACCCGCGTTCGAGGCTGGGAACCCACTCCGGCGACCGCGCAGGCCTGAGGCCATGGGGTGCGCCAGCCGGACATCTGATCCGCTTTGCGCCCCATGTCGCGCGAGGGTCACGTAACACCGCTCCGTAACATCGCGCGATTTTTTCAGCGTCCGTAGGTCGGATCGACCGGCAGGCCCGCGAGATTGAACACCGCACGCAGCGTGGCCGGGCGGATATCGCGCTGGGCGGCCAGCGCCGTCAATACATAATCCACCGCCTTGGCTAGCCTCAGCACGCGCAGGGCGACGAGGGTGTCAGGGGTGCTTCGACGCATGCCTTCTGCGACATGCAGCATGGTGTTTGCGGCATCGCGTGCCATCTCGAGCTCGAGCTGCTGCTTCGCGGTCCAGCGCGGGAAGTCGAGCAGCTTGTCGAGCATGCAACGAAATTTTTGCTCTGCGTCCTGGTTCGGCTGGGCTTGCATTGTCATGATTATTCCCCTGGTAGATCCTGGCCGCTCACGCTGACCGGCAGGCCGGCCAAGCGGGCCGTCATATCCTCTAATGCACGATCTGTTCCAGGCCGCGCTAACCGTGCATGTACAGGGCTCGGGCGTGGGCCAGTGCATGCCGTCTGAGAAAAACGTAACGGATTTGAATCACCTCTTCGGGCCGTAACCGTCACGCAGGCCCTGTCTTTCGGTTCTTCGCTCGATCCACACGAAGTTTCAGCGTGCTTTGCCGCGAGCCGTCCCCCTTCTGACCGGCACGTCGGATCCTCTTGCCCTCCTGTCTGATCGCGTCGGTTACGCCGGATTACGAATCGGCCGTGCCCGTTCAAGAACGTTCTTCGAGCGCCGTTATAGAGGTGCGGCGCGGTGAAGTACCGCCGCGTTGCATCGCAGAGTCGCATCGCGAGAAGGGGTAGGGGATAGAAGCCCTGCGATGCGTGGCTTATAAAAAAACGTTTCCAGGGAAGACCATGAACAAGATTGTCCTTGCAGCCGGGCTCGCCGGTCTGCTGGGTTTCACCCTGCCCGCCGCGCAGGCCGACGAACTCTATGGGCAGGTCGGTACGGAAGGCGTGGGCATCGGCTATGCGCGTCCGCTCGGACAGAATTTCAATGTGCGCGGCGAGTTCAATGGCTTTGCGTTGTCGCATGGCTTCGACGCCGGCGACAACCACTACGATGCCCATCTCAAGCTGTTGCACGGGGGCCTGTATGCAGACGTGTTTCCGATGCCGGCCCTGGTGTCGTTTCGCTTTACCGCGGGTGTGCTCATCGGCAACGATCATCTCGATGGCACGACCGAAGGCAGCGTCGACATCAACGGGGTCGTCGTCAATACGGGCGAGTCGGTGAACGCGAAGGTCAAGCTGCCGACTGTGCGCCCCTACCTCGGTATCGGCCTTGGACACACTCCGGTGGCTCAAAAGGGCTTCTCGGTGTTCGCCGATCTTGGCGTGGCCTATGGGAAGCCGACTGTCGACTTCGATGTGCCCGCCAATATCGCAGCGGCCGCCGGTCCTGAGAACGTGTCAGCCGAAGAGCAACAGGTTCGCGACAAGGTCGACAAGTACAAGTTTTACCCGATCGTCAAGGTGGGTGTGACCTATCGCTTCTGAGCGTCGGGTTTCAACAGGAAAACGACCGAGCAGGTACCATGCAAAGACGTCGCGGTGCGCAGCCGCGACGGCCCGACACTGCCGCGAGGCCCGCACACCTTGCCCTCTGAATCACCGGGCGGCTCGATGTGTGGCTCGCCGGTCGCTTTCCATCGATGACCACAGGACATACGCATGAGCACAAATTCGCGCACCGCCGACCATCCGATCGACAAGCAGTTTCTCGAGCGGTGGTCGCCGCGTGCATACAGCGGCGAAGAGATTCCGGAAACCACGCTGAAGTCGCTGCTCGAAGCCGCACGCTGGGCGCCATCGTCGTACAACGCGCAACCCTGGCGCTTTATCTATGCGCGGCGCAACACGGCGCATTGGGATCAGTTCTTAGGTTTTCTCAACGAGTTCAACCAGTCGTGGGCGAAGAACGCCTCGGCAATCGTGATCGCGATTTCGAAGACGACGGCGTTGCCACCGGGTGCGTCCACTGAAGTGCCGTGGCCGACGCACTCGTTCGACGCGGGCGCGGCGTGGGGCTATCTCGCCTTGCAGGCATCGGCATCGGGCTGGCCCGCACACGGGATGGCCGGGATCCATAAGGACAAGATCCGCAGCGAGCTGGGTCTGCCGGACAACTATGCAGTCGAAGCCGCCATCGCGATCGGCAAGCAGGGCGACAAGTCGCTGCTGTCCGAGCAGATGCAGGAACGTGAATCGCCGAGCCCGCGCAAGCCGCTCGCCGAAATCGCTTCGGAAGGCAAGTTCATTCCTTGATGGGCAAGGGGGGCGAGTCGGGCATCGTCAGGTCCGCTTCGTCCCATTCGAAGGCCAGTTGCGCGACGGGCGCCACGGTGACACGCCGCGGAGCCCGTGCTCGCGCTGGGGCGCGTTGTGTTTCGCCGTCCGGGGGCGCTTGCTCGCCCGTCAACTCGAATACGGTGGACAGTGCGGGGTGAATTGCGTCGCGCGCATCGGAGACATCCGTCCCTTCAGTGCTGTCAGGCGCACCAGGCCCATCAGGCGCGTCCGATCCATGCGTTGAAGCCTGCCCGGCGACGCTGGTCACTGCGTCCTGCCGCATCGCGTCATCGCGCAGTTCCTTCATCCGATCCACCTTTGTCTCCACCTGGGTCTCCCCCTTTGTTTCAGTACGCCGGGTCAGTGACGAGATGGCGCTCTGGATGCGTTCGACCGGGTGGTGCGTGTGAATCACCTGCCAGAATTGCCAGATCAGGTCCGCATCGGCGAGCGCCCGGTGCCGGCCGAGCGGTTCGAGACTGAAGCGCTCGATCAGCGCGCTGAGGCCGTGTCGCGCCGCAGAGGGAAAGAGCGCGCGCGAGAGCTGCACCGTGCATAACATGTCGGCCTCGAAGCGGATGCCCGCGCGGTCGAACGAACGCTGCAGAAACCCATAGTCGAAGCGCGCGTTGTGGGCCACGAACAACTTGCCCTCGAGCCGTGCCACCAGCCCCTCGGCCAACGCGGCAAACACCGGCTGGCCGCGCACCATCTCGTTGGAGATACCGGTCAGGTCCTGGATAAACGGTGGGATCATCTGTTCCGGATCGACCAGCGACGTCCAGGTATCGACGCCCGAGCGGCTGATCTCGACGAGTCCGATCTCGGTGATCCGATCGAGCTGTGCATTGCCGCCCGTGGTTTCCAGATCGACGAAGACGATCGGCGTATCGAGTTCGCCGAGCAGGCGATCGAGCATCGCATGGTCATGCGAGCGGCCGATGCGGGCCACTTCCTGGCGGACCTGCTCGAAAATCGGGTCGTCCGCCAACGGGGTGTCGGGCGGCGTGTGCGGTGTCGCCTTGCTTTCCATGGATCGTCCTGCTGCCTGATGCTGGGTGTAAATACGATGGGCGCCGCGGCGTCCCGCCGGCTCGGCCGAAAAAAGGGTGGCCGCACAGGGTGGTGCGGGGGTGCCGACCCGCATTGTCGCTTAATCGGGCCCGGAGGTTGTGGCCCCTGCGCGCGTGCGTCACTCGCGACGGGTACTATTGCCGGATGCCGAGCGTCCGTGGGACAGTGCAGCGTCGCTCGCGCAGGGCTGGATGGCCGCCCCTTCCGCCCGCGAACAGACTGAATAACAAGGAGAACGGTTCATGGCAGCAGGAGGGTTTTCAACCGAACGGCTGGCGCGGATAGGCGAGGCTATGTCGGCGCATGTGAATGTCGCCCAAGGCGGCAACGGCGTCGCCGGCCTCGTGACTTTGCTTTACCGGCATGGCGAACTTGCGCATCTCGAAGCGCAGGGGTATCGCGACGCTGAGGCGCGCGCGCCGATGACGCCCGACTCGCTGTTCCGGATTGCGTCGATGACCAAGCCAATCACGACGGTCGCCGCGCTGATGTTGATGGAAGAGGGCCGCCTCACGTTCGACGCGCCGATTCAAACATGGCTGCCTGAGTTCGGCGCGCCGCGCGTGCTTCGCACGCCCGAGAGCGCAGCTGACGATACCGTGCCGGCTGACCGCGCGATCACGATTTTCGACTTGATGACGCATCGCGCCGGTCTCGCCTACGACTTCACGGCGCCGCCCTCGATCGCCAAGCTGTATTCAGAGGCCTTCAACGGCCTTGCCACGGTCGCCACCACCGATGAATGCGTGCGCCGTCTCGCCGCCATCCCGCTGCTGTTCCAGCCCGGCGCGCGCTGGTTCTACAGCGTTGCGACCGATCTGCTCGGCGTGGTGGTCCAGCGCATTAGCGGCATGCCGCTCGGTGAGTTCTTTCGCACGCGGATCTTCGAGCCGCTCGGGATGCACGACACCACCTTCCTGCTGCGCGCCGACCAGGCCGACCGGATGACCAGCGCCTACGTGTTCAACGACTCGACGGGCAGCGTGCTGGTATCGGACACCGCGACGCAAAGCGTCTGGGCACAGCCGGGCCGTTTCGAAGGCGGGGGTGGAGGCCTGCTCTCGAGCGCGGAGGATTACCTCAAATTTGCACGCCTGCTGCTGGGTCGAGGCCGGTCTGGGTCGGTGCGCCTGCTCTCGCACCGTTCGATCGACCTGATGACCTCGAACGTGCTGTCTGCCGAGGAACGTCGTACCCCGACATTCGGCATCGATTTCTGGGCGGGGCAGGGCTTCGGGCTTGGCGTGTCGATCGTCGACGACCCCGCGCGCCAGCGCCTGCTCGGCTATCGGAGCGCCGGTGCATTCAGCTGGGGCGGGGCATATGGGACCGGCTGGATGGCCGATCCGCGCGAAGACATGATCTCGGTGCTGATGATCCAGCGGCGATCGTTTTCACACTATCCGATCATTGCCGAGTTCGAGAAGCTCGCCTACGAGGCGATCGACGACTGACGCCCGACCGCGTGCGCGGACGAGCGCCTCGCCGGTTTATTCCTCGGCTTGAGCGTGATAGGCCGTGACGCGCTCGACTTCATTCTTCGAACCGAGAAACACCGCGACGCGCTCGTGCAGGTGCTGCGGTTGCACGTCGAGGATGCGCGTCTTGCCGGTGGTCGCCGCACCGCCGGCCTGCTCGACGATAAAGGCCATCGGGTTCGCTTCGTAAAGCAGACGCAGACGGCCCGGCCGCGAACGATCGCGCATGTCGGCCGGATACAGGAATATGCCGCCGCGGATCAGGATCCGGTTGACGTCGGCAACCATCGAGGCCGTCCAGCGCATATTGAAGTCGGCACCACGCGGGCCCTCCTTACCGTCGAGCAACTCGCCGACGTAACGGGTGACCGGCGGATACCAGTGACGCGCGTTCGACGCATTGATCGCATATTCGCGCGTGTCTTCGGGGATCATCATATTGCGCGTGGTCAGGACCCACGAGCCGACTTCGCGATCCAGCGTGAACGACTGCACGCCATTGCCCGTCGTGAGCACCAGCACGGTCTGCGGGCCATACACGGCATAGCCCGCCGCGACCTGCTGGGTGCCGGGCTGCAGGAAGGACTGCTCGGTTGGGTTTTCGCCGTCCGGGCATCGCAGCACTGAGAAGATCGTGCCGATCGACACGTTCACGTCGATATTCGACGAACCGTCGAGCGGGTCGAACAGCAACAGATATTCGCCCTTCGGATAGCGGTTCGGGATCGGATGGATCTGCTCGAGTTCCTCCGACGCCATGGCGGCGAGATTGCCGCCCCATTCATTGGCTTCGAGCAGGATTTCGTTGGACAGCACATCGAGTTTTTTCTGCACCTCGCCTTGCACGTTCTCACTGCCGGCGGAGCCCAGCACGTCGCCCAGGGCGCCCTTGCTGACGTGATGCGCGATCGCCTTGCAGGCGCGCGCGACGACTTCGATCAACAGGCGCAGGTCGCCCGGGATGTTGCTGTGTTCGCGTTGCTGCTCGATCAAATACTGGGTAAGCGTTGTGCGGCGGGACATTGAAG
This sequence comes from Burkholderiales bacterium, assembly GCA_026225235.1. Taxonomy (GTDB): domain Bacteria; phylum Pseudomonadota; class Gammaproteobacteria; order Burkholderiales; family Burkholderiaceae; genus Pararobbsia. The sequence goes on along the minus strand of JAMFSK010000197.1, from coordinate 71,883 downwards.
GCTCCGTGACTCGGGATCATCCGGATTGTACCTGCCGAATACAACAGTTCGATGTTCAGGGCGCCGCCGGTCGGCAGCGCCTGAATCCCGGGTCGACGACAGGGTTTTTGCGGCCCTCGCGAGGCGTTGGCGTGGCCACGTTCGCTTGCTAGACTCGCGTGACACGCCATCGCCCGATGGCAGCGGAGACACCATGTCCTACATGTTGCTCATCGTCGAACCCCCAGACCAGCGCACGCAGCGCTCCCCCGAGGCGGGCCGCGAGGCCTACCAGCGCATGCTCGACTTTGCCGACGGCCTCAAGTCGCGCGGCGTGCTTCGCGCGACCGAGTCGCTCGTTTCCGATTCGAAGGCCGTGCGCGTGCAGGTCCGCGAGGGCGAGACGCGTCTCGTCGACGGGCCGTTTGCGGAAGCCAAGGAAATGGTCGGCGGCTTCCTGCTGCTCGACTGTGCGACGCGTGAAGAGGCCGTCGAGATCGCCGCGGACTGTCCGGCGGCCGAGTGGTGCACCGTCGAAGTCCGTGAACTGGGGCCGTGCTGGAACTAGGCCCCTGGCCGGATTGACTGCGTACCGTCTGTCGATTCGAGTGCGCTTCGTTCGTCGTAGGAGCAAGGAATCGGGAATCGGATCCCGGTTCTTTTTCACCTGGGAGAAAGAGCGATGCGATTCATGATCATGGTCAAGGCTACGGCGCAATCCGAAACCGGTCAGATGCCGGACGACGAAACCCTGATGGCCGCCATGGCCAGTTACCACGAGGAACTGGCCAAAGCCGGCGTGCTGCTCGATGCGACCGGCCTGCAACCCAGCTCGAGGGGCTGGCGCGTGCGCTACGCAGCGGGCCGCCGCACGGTGGTCGACGGTCCGTTTGCAGAGACGAAGGAACTGATCGCGGGCTATACGCTGATCCAGGTCCGCTCGCGCGAAGAAGCACTCGAATGGTCGCGTCGCTTTCCGGCGCCGTTCGGCGAACGGGCCGATGGCGAGATTGAAGTGCGGCAACTGTTCGAGCTCGAGGACTTCGACGAGACACCGAACGTCGAGCGTTTTCGGGTGCTCCGGGATCAGTCCGCGACGTCGTGAGCATCGCCGCCACGCATCGGGCCATCGAGGCGGTCTGGCGCATCGAGTCGGCCAAGGTCATTGCCCATGTTGCGCGGTTCGTGCGTGACGTGGGTCTTGCCGAGGACATCGCGCAAGACGCCCTGGTTGCCGCGCTCGAGCACTGGCCCGAGGGCGGCGTGCCCGACAATCCGGCCGCCTGGCTCATGACCACTGCCAAGCGTCGCGCGCTCGACCGGCTCAAGCTCGATGCATTGCATGTGCGCAAGCACGAGGCGCTTGGCGCCGATCTCGATGCGCTCGAGGCCCATGTGGTGCCCGATTTTGTCGACGGGCTTGATGCGGCGCGCGCGGACGATATCGGCGACGATTTGCTGCGGCTCGTCTTCACGGCCTGCCACCCGGTGCTCGCGACGGATGCGCGCGTGGCGCTGACACTGCGACTGCTTGGCGGTTTGACCACCGACGAGATTGCGCGGGCTTTCTTCGCCACCGAGACGGCTATCGCGCAGCGCATCGTGCGTGCCAAGCGCACCCTCACCGCCGCTCGGGTACCGTTCGAGGTTCCGCATGTCGAGGCGCGCGCACCCAGACTGGCCTCGGTGCTCGAAGTGATCTACCTGATTTTCAATGAAGGGTATTCGGCCACGACGGGCGGTGACTGGACGCGTCCCGCGCTGTGCGAGGAAGCGCTGCGACTCGGGCGGATCCTTGCGGGGCTGATGCCGGCGGAAAGCGAGGTGCATGGATTGGTCGCCCTGATGGAAATCCAGAGTTCGCGGATGCATGCGCGCGTCGATGCGCAGGGGCGCCCTGTGTTGCTGCTTGAGCAGGATCGTGGTCGTTGGGATGCCCTGCTGATCCGCCGCGGCCTGGCCGCGCTGGAGCGCGCTGACGCCCTCGGCGGTGCGAGCGGGCCGTATGCCCTGCAAGCTGCGCTCGCGGCCTGCCATGCACGCGCACGTACGCCGGATGAGACGGACTGGGAGCAGATCGTGGCGCTCTATGACGCGCTCGCGCAGATTGCCCCGTCGCCGGTGGTCGAACTCAATCGGGCGGTCGCGGTCGGCATGGCATTCGGGCCGGCCGCGGGACTGGAAATCGTCGACGCGCTCGGCGCCGATCCTTTGCTCGCGAATTACCACTGGCTGCCGAGTGTGCGCGGCGACTTGCTGGCCAAGCTCGGGCGCTTCGACGAAGCCAGTGCGGAGCTCGCGCGCGCCGCTTCGATGACGCGCAACGCGCGTGAACGCGAGCTCCTGCTCGAGCGTGCGAATAGTTTGCGTGCGGGTTAGACGGCCATGCACGGGGCCGGGCGGAGCTCAATCGCCGTCTTCGCGTCACCTAGCCGCCCGGTGGGCAACTGGCGAGCACCATCCGCGCGACGATCTCACGTGTCTGCGCAGGTCCTGGCCGACCCCCCGCGCAGACCCTCTGGTGGCCCGCCGTGTGCTAGGCGAGCGCCTTCTCGACGACTTCGCGCACGTCCTTTGACTGGACACCCGCGGCGACCCGTTCGAGCGCAGCACGCATCTTCTCGCGCAGCGCCGGGGTGAACTTGCGCCACCGTTCGAGCGAACGCGCGAGGCGCGAGGCGACCTGCGGGTTGAGTGTGTCGAGCGCGAGCACCTGGTCGGCCCAGAACTCGTAGCCCGAACCATCCGCCGCATGAAACTGCGCCGCATTGCCCATGCAGAATTGGAAGATCAGCGCGCGTGCGCGGTTCGGATTTTTGATCGAGAACGCGGGATGACCCATCAGCGTGTGCACGTCGTCGAGCACGCGTTCACCCGGTGCGCCACGGCGAAGCGCCTGCATGGCGAACCATTTGTCGAGCGCCAGGGCTTCTTTCTCGAAACGCCGGTAGAAATCGTCTAGCGCCGCACGCGCATAGGACGGTCCGAGTTGCAGCATCACCATTAAGGCTGCGCTGCGGTCGGTCATGTTGTCGGCGCCATCGTATTGCGCGCGCGCGAGTTCGGCGGTGTCGCTCGGGTCTTCGAGGTCGGCCAGATAGCTCAGCGCGACATTCTTGAACCCGCGATGTCCCGCATGGACCGCGTTCGGCGAATACGGACCTTCGACGCGATGCTGGTCGTAGGCCGCCATCAGGTCGTCGCGCAGGCCGCTGGCGAGCGCACGACGGAAGAACTGGCGGGCGGCGTGGACGGCAGCCGGATCGGCCTGTTCCATCTGCTCGGCCAGGTAGCTTTCGGACGGCAGCGTGAGCGCGAGTTCGCGGAAGGCGGGGGCCAGCGTGCTGTCGCGCAGCACCCGCCCGAAGGCCGCAACGATCGCCGGGTCGAGCGACAGCGCCTCGCCACGCGTCGCGGCCGCGGCGAGTGAGAGCAGGGCGCGCGTCGCGAGACGCTGGCCGGCTTCCCATCGATTGAACGGGTCGCTGTCATGGGCGAACAGGAAGGTCAGGTGCTCGTCGCTGTAGTCGTAGCTGACGATCACCGGCGCCGAGAAATTGCGCAGCAGCGAGGGCAGGGGCGCTTCGGCGACATCGACGAAGCGGAACGTCTGTTCGGTCTCGGTGAGTTCGAGTACAAGCGTCGTCTGCGAATCGGCGGCGGCGTTTGCGCTGCCGATTGAACCGGGGCTGCCTGCTGCGAGCTTGAGCGGCAGGTCATGGCCGTCGGCGCCGACCAGGCCGATCGCAAACGGGATCAGCAGCGGGCCGTGCTGGGTCGCCTTTGCCGCGGCGCTAGCCGGGCCATAGCCTTGCGTCAGCGTCACGTCGAAGGTACGCGCGGCGGCGTCGTAGTGCGTCCTGACCGCGACGGTCGGCGTGCCGGCCTGACTGTACCAGCGCTCGAACTGAGCCAGGTCGCGCTGGTTCGCGTCGGCCATCGCCGCGCGGAAATCGTTGCAGGTGACCGCCTGGCCGTCGTGACGCTCGAAGTAGAGGTCCATGCCCTTGCGAAACCCCTCGCGGCCGAACAAGGTCTGGTACATCCGCACGACTTCGGCGCCTTTCTCATACACCGTCATCGTGTAGAAGTTGTTGATCTCGACATAGCTGTCGGGACGCACTGGGTGCGCCATCGGGCCGGCGTCTTCAGCGAACTGGTTCTGGCGCAGTCCGCGCACATCGTCGATCCGGCGTGCGGCACGTGCCGCCGCGGCAGCCGCGGGGGTCCCGCCGGCAGCGGCCATGTCGGCTGAGAATTCCTGGTCGCGGAAGACCGTCAGCCCTTCCTTGAGGCTCAGCTGAAACCAGTCGCGGCACGTGACGCGATTGCCCGTCCAGTTATGGAAATATTCGTGGCCGACCACGGCTTCGATGCCGGCGAAGTCGACGTCGGTCGCGGTCTCGGCATCGGCCAGCACGTATTTCGTGTTGAAGATGTTGAGGCCCTTGTTTTCCATCGCGCCCATATTGAAGTCGCTGACCGCGACGATCATGAAGCGCTCAAGGTCGAGCGGCAGACCAAAGCGTTCCTCGTCCCACTCGATCGAGTGCACCAGCGACTCCATCGCGTACTCGGTTTTCGGCAGATCACGCGCTTCGACCCAGACCTGCAGCAGCTTTTCTTCGCCGCTGCGGATCTTGATGCGCTGTTCACGCGCGACGAGCTTGCCGGCCACCAGCGCGAAAAGATAGCTCGGCTTCGGAAACGGGTCGTGCCAGGTCGCGAAGTGGCGCCCCTGCGGCAGCTCGCCCGTCGCGACGAGATTGCCGTTCGACAGCAGCACCGGGTATTCCTCGAGCGAGGCGCGCAGCGTGACGGTATAAGTCGTCATCACGTCGGGGCGGTCGAGGAAATAGGTGATGCGGCGAAAGCCTTCGGCTTCGCACTGCGTGAAGAAGTTGTGGTTCGAGACATAGAGCCCCGACAAGCTCGTGTTCGCGCTGGGCTGGTTGGTCGTGACCAGTAGCAGTTCGAAGGGCTCGGCCGGCACGTTCGACACGGTGAGGCCATCGCTGCTCGTCTTGACGTCCGTCCAGGGCTGGCCGTTGATTTCGGCACGCACCAGGGTGAGGTCCTCGCCATGTAGCACCAGATCGCGTGCGCTTGCACCGGGCGTACGGCGGATCTGCATCCGGTTCGTGACGGTGGTGGTCTGCGGGGCAAGGTCGAATTCGAGTTCGACCTTGTCGATAGCGAAGGCCGGCGGCGTGTAGTCCACGCGGCGGATCGTGACGGAAGCAACGGAGTTGTCGAGCATGACGAGATCTCAGGAAACAGTGCCAGACATTGTACAAAATCGAGATAGCGACCGCTTACACGTTTGTGTGGAGTGCTTCGGCGGCCTCGTTGAGCGGGGCGTGAGCGTGCTGTGCGCGAACGTTTGTCGGACGCCCGGGGGAGCCCGGCTGGCAAGGCGCTTCGGCAAGGCAGGGCGTCCCGCGAGAGGCCTCATATAGTGTAATAAAGGGTCAATGAACCTTTGTACGCGCGAAACTGTCATCGTATGATCCGGGCGCATCCTTTGAGGACATCATCATGGCAATAAGATGGATAAGACATGCCGCTTTCGTCGCTGCATCCGTTGCGGCGCTCACGCTCGGCGGCTGTGCGAGTTACGTGACGACCCAGGTCACGGCGTTCCAGAACTGGACCGCGCGTGACGCTGACAAGACCTACGTCTTCGAGCGTTCGGCCACCCAGCAGAACAGTCTTGAACAGCAAACATATGAACAGCTTGTCGACAATGAACTGTCGATTTACGGCTTTCGGCCGACCGACCCGGCCAGCGCACACTTTGCGGTGTCGCTCGAGTACGGCAGCCGCGACCAGACGGTGGTGGTCCAGCAACCCGATTTCTATGACCCGTGGGGACCCTGGGGCGGTGGTGGTCCGTGGCGGCCGTGGGGCCCTTACTGGGCGCCCCCGCCTCCGCCGATCTATACGAGCCAGGCTTATACGCTGTCGTCGCACCGGCTCGTGGTCCGTATCGAAGACCGGGCGAGCGGCAAAGAGGTCTATCGCGTGACTTCGACGGCCCAGGTCGACGACTCGTCGCTGCTACGCACGATGCCCTATCTGATACGCGGCGCGTTTGATGGCTTCCCGTTGCAGAACGGCACGGTGCGCAATGTGCGTGTACCGGTCGATCCGAACGGCATGGCGGGTGTGCCGGGCAACGAGCGATCGGTGCAGGCGGCACCGATTGGCGGGGCGTCGGCTGTGTCGCCGCAGTAGTCGACCTGGTAGGTCGACTCGGTCGTTCAATCAGCAGATGGTGATGCGCGCGGCGGGTGAAGGCGCGCAATAAGAGCCGGGCGATTGCCCGGCTCTTATTTTTTGTGCGCCCAGCATGGGCGCACTCCTATTGACAGCGGGGGCGGGTATCTCGACACAATCGCCGCGCTGTTTGGGGGCGAGCTCGACAGTCTCGTGTTGCCGTTCGGCGCGCGGCTTACCTTGCCGCTCTATGACGGTGGGTGCCGGCAGACTGCGTTCGAAATCGCCACCGTTAAGCAGAGCGAGGCCGCTGCCCAGTACGCGCGTGCGATCCACCGTGCGCTCGGCGAGGACGAGTACGGCCTCGCAGGCGAGCGCCAACTCGCTGGCCTGCCGAGGTATTGCGCGCGCGGCAGCGTCAGGCTGGGCGCGCGGCCGAGCTTGCACAGGTGCAGCAGACAGTCGGGCAGGTCGATCGATATATGGTGCTCGACAAGCAGATCACCGCATTACGTGCGCAGATGGTGTGCTTGCAGATCGAAGTCGCCCACTTGAGCGCGCGGGTCGATCTTCATCTCGCTGTCGGGGGAACGTTCTTCGACACGGAGGCAGCGCCATGGACGAACGGGCCTCGTCGCGAAGAGGTGGCGCTGCGTTGATGAAGAGTCTGCACGCGCTTCGTATGACAGCTCATCGTACGATTCGGTGCCTGAGACCCGAGACCGGGCTTCAGGTTGCCCCCCATCAGCGCTGATGAACCCGACGGCCCATCGCGTAAGTCGCTGCAATCGAGCGGTCGTCACCGAGCAGGGCGAACGCGAAGAGCAGGGCTTCGAGTTCGTCGGCGAGCGCAGTCCGGCGCGCCATCAAGGGCGTCGCGGCAGGATCGAGCACGATAAAGTCCGCTTCGCTTCCCGGCGCAAGCGTGCCGATCCGGTCGTCGAGTTCAAGTGCGCGGGCCGCACCCGTCGTCGCGAGATAGAACATGCGCAGCGCGCTCAAATGATGGCCGCCCATCCGGGCGACCTTATGCGCTTCGTTCATCGTCTGGAGCATCGAGAACGACGTGCCTCCGCCGACATCGGTGCCCAGCGTCACCCGCATGCGCGTCGCCGCAGCAGCATCGAAATCGAACAGCCCGCTGCCAAGGAACAGATTGGAGGTCGGGCAATGGGCGGCCACCGCGTGGGTTTCAGCCATCCGCGAGCGATCTTCTCCATCGAGATGAATGCAGTGCCCGTAAACCGAGCGCGGCCGTAGCAGCGCATAGCGGTCATAGACATCAAGATAGCTGCGGCTCTTTGGAAACAGCTCGGCAACCCATTTCACTTCATCGTGGTTTTCTGCGAGATGGCTCTGGATAAAGATGTCCGGATGCTCGCGCGCAATCGCCTCGCAGGCTTCGAGTTGCGCTTCGGTCGACGTCGGCGCGAAGCGCGGTGTCAGCGCATACATCTGCCGGCCGCGTCCGTGCCAGCGTTCGATCAACGCGCTGCTGTCGCGATAGGCGGACTCGGCCGTATCGCGCAGATAAGGCGGGCAATGCCGGTCCATCAAGACTTTGCCCGCGATCATGCGCAAGTCACGCTTCTCGGCCTCGGCGAACAACGCCTCGGCGGATTGCGGGTGCACGCTGCAATAGACAAGTGCCGTGGTCGTGCCATTGGCGAGCAACTGGTCGATAAAAAAGCGTGCGACGTCGGCGGCATGCGCTTCGTCTTCAAACCGGCGTTCCGCCGGGAAGGTCCAGTTCTCTAGCCAGGGCAGCAGGCCCGAGGCGGGCGATGCGATCATCTCGGTCTGCGGGTAATGCACGTGCGTGTCGATAAAGCCAGGCACGATCAGCTTGTCGCGCATTTCATGAATCGGCGTCTCGGCGGCAAGGGTCGGCCGAAGCTGCGCGTAGTCACCGAATGCGGCGACCTTGCCCTGTGCGTCGATCGCCAGCAGGCCATCTTCGAAATACACGGCGGCCTGCGCATCGTCGGCCGGATCGCCACGAAACGTCAGCAGCCGCGCACGATACGCGGCCTGCGTCGAACGCGGATCACCCATGCCAGTACGCGTCGAGTTTGCCGATCATGGCGCGCTGCTGCGCGGCATCGACAAACGAAGCCTCGAGGCTGTTGCGCGCAAGCGTGTAGAGATCGTGGTCGCCCAACTCGAGGGCTTCAGCGACCGCGATGTAGTTCTCGTTCACGTAGCCGCCGAAATACGCCGGATCGTCCGAGTTCACGGTGACTGCGACACCCGCGTCGAGCAGCACCTTGAGCGAATGCTTCTTCATATCGTCGAAGACCATCAGCTTGAGGTTCGACAGCGGGCACACCGTCAGCGCGATGCGTTCGTCGGCGAGACGTTGCACAAGCGCGGGATCTTCGATGCTGCGCACGCCGTGGTCGATCCGTTCGACGCGCAAGATATCGAGCGCTTCGTGGATATAGGCAGGTGGCCCTTCCTCACCCGCATGCGCGACCAGTCGCAGGCCGCGGTCGCGCGCCTTGGCGAACACCCGCGCAAAATTCGACGGCGGGAAATTGCGTTCCGACGAGTCAAGGCCGATTCCGATCAGCCGTTCGCCGTAGCGATCGAACATCGGCAAGGCCGAGGTATAGGCCGCGAGCGCCGCGTCTTCCGGCAAGTGGCGCAGGAAGCACAAGATCAGCTTGCTGGTGATCCCATGCTCGCGCTCCGCGTCGGCCATCGCCGCTTCGATGCCTTCGACCACGGCTTCGATCGGCACGCCACGTTCGGTATGCGTTTGTGGATCGAAGAACAGTTCGGTATGCACGACATGGTCGGCGCGCGCGCGATCGAGGTAGGCGCGCGTCATATCGTAAAAGTCCTGCGACTTGAGCAGCACGCTCGCGCCCGCATAGTAGATATCGAGGAACGACTGGAGATCCGTGAACGCGTACGCCGCGCGCAAGGCTTCGACCGAATCGTAGGCAAGCTTGACCTTGTTGCGCTTCGCGAGGGCGAAGATCTGCTCGGGCTCGAGCGAACCTTCGATATGCATATGCAGCTCGGCCTTCGGAGCCTTGAGAATCTTGTTCAGGAGTGCGTGGTCCATGAGGGGGTCCGTCTGTGTTCGTTTTCTTGGTGGCGCTGGTCGACGACCTGAAGCAACTGCGCAGCAACGGCGATGGCGATAGTCTCCGGCGATTTGTCGACGATCCCCGGTACGCCGATCGGGCAGATTATGCGGCCCAATTGCCGCGGATCGATGCCGCGCGCGGCGAGCCGGTGCTCGAACTGCTTGCGTTTGGTATGCGAGCCGATCAGCCCGAAAAAAGCATAGTCGCCGCGGCGCAGGATACGCTCGGCCAGCAGTTGGTCAAGCGCATGGCTGTGCGTCATGACAAGGAAGAAACTGCCCGCGGCCGCCTCCTCGACGGCCTGCTCGGGTGCATCGTTCGGATCAATCCTGAGGGCCGCATACTGCGTCATGTCCAGCGCGGGAAACTGCGCGTCGCGCTCGTCCACCCAGTGCACTGCACAGCGCAGATGCCTGAGCACGTTGACCAGCGCGGCGCCCACATGCCCTGCGCCGAACAGCACCACCTGGAAGCGGTCGGTGGCGAGGGTCTCGGTCAGCAACTGACCGCTGCCCTGACGGTCATCGTCTGCGCCTCCGTCACCGCCGTTCTGCCCGCTCCAGAGCAGGCAGTCGGCGGCTTCGCAGCCCGGCTCGGGGTCGCTCAGCATGACCGGCAGCGTCGAGCCGAACGACACGCTACGGACCGTCGAACGATTCGCGGCAAGCCGTTTGGCGAGCGTGGTCACCCAGCCGAGATCGGCAATCGTCAGGCGCTCGAACGACAGCGTGACGGCACCGCCGCAGCATTGACCCAGGCTGGGGCCCAGCGACAGCCGTTCGAGGCGGCGGCTGTTCTCCGCACGCCCATGGCCGCCATCTCGCAGCAGGCGGCGCGCGATCTCGATGGCCTTCCATTCGAGGTGGCCGCCGCCGATCGTATCGCTGACCGACTCGCGGGTGACGACCATCTTGGTCCCGGCATCGCGCGGCACCGAACCCTCGGCACGCGCGACGGTGACCAGCACCGCGGCATCGCCATGGACGAGCGTACCTTGCAGAGCCTGGAGCCAGTGTTCCATAGGCCTTTACCTGCCGGCCGTATCGATGGTGGCCATGAAGGCGCCCTCCACCAAGGCCGGCGCCGCGAGTGCGTTGACGTCGAGTTCGACTGCGCTCGCGCCGGCCGCCACCGCCTCGATCGCGTCGAGGATGGCCTCGGGCGTGGCCGGCGCTCGCAGCGGCGGTACACAGCCCGGCTCAGAAGAGGTCGCCGCGACCGCGTCGCGAATCGCGAGGAACACCGAGAACGGCAGGAGCAGCGGCGGCTCGCCGACCGCCTTCGAGCGGAACACGCTGGGCTCCACGTTCTCGTTGTCGAACAGCTTCACATGGAAGGCTTCGGGACAGTCGCTGATCGCGGGGATCTTGTAGGTCGATGGCGCATGGGTCATCAGACGGCCCTCACGATTCCACCAGAGTTCCTCCGTCGTGAGCCAGCCCATGCCCTGAATGAACGCCCCCTCGACCTGGCCGAGATCGATCGCCGGATTGATCGAGCGCCCTGCGTCGTAGAGCACATCGGCGCGCAGCAGCTTCCATTCGCCGGTCAGCGTGTCGATCACGACTTCAGAAAGCGCCGCGCCATAGGCAAAGTAATAGAACGGGGAACCCGTCAGTGTCTTCGAGTCCCAATGAACCTTGGGCGTCGAATAGAAGCCATCTGACCACAGTTGCACACGTGCGAGATAGGCAGCTTCGATCAGCGTACGGAACGCGATCTCATGGCCGTTCGCATGCACGGCGCCATCACGAAATTCGATGGCCTCGGGGGTGCCCCCATATTGCTTGGCTGCGAATTCGGCAAGCCGGCCGCGGATCTTGAGCGCAGCAGCCTCGGCGGCCTTGCCGTTGAGATCGCTGCCGGTCGACGCCGCCGTAGCCGAGGTATTCGCGATCTTGCTGGTGTCGGTCGCAGTCACGCGGACGCGCAGGAGATCGAGGCCGAGCACATAGGCCACCACCTGGGCGACCTTGGTGTTGAGCCCCTGGCCCATCTCGGTGCCGCCGTGGTTCACGAGCACCGATCCGTCGCGATAGACATGCACGAGTGCGCCGGCCTGGTTCAGGTGCGGCACGTTGAACGAGATGCCGAACTTGACCGGGGTCAAGGCAAGGCCACGTTTGAGGATCGGGCTGCGCTCGTTGGACTCGGCAATCTCGGCGCGGCGCGCAATGTACTCGCTCGAAGCGACCAGTTCATCGGTCAGTGGACCGATCACATTGTCTTCGACGAGCTGGCCATACGGCGTGACGTTGCGATCCTGAGTGCCGTAGTAGTTGGCCCGCCGCACCGCGAGTGGATCGTGTCCGAGCTTGCGCGCGACTGCGTCAAGGATCACTTCCATCACGAGCGCCCCTTGCGGGCCGCCGAAGCCGCGGAACGCCGTATTCGACTGGGTGTTGGTCTTGCACGCGAGCGAGAGGATATCGACGTCCGACAGAAAGTAGGCATTGTCGAAATGGCAGAGCGCGCGCGTTGCAACCGCACCGGAGAGGTCGGCGGAGAACCCGGCGCGCAGGGCGATTTCAACCGTGGCGCCCAGCAGGCGGCCTTGCGAGTCAAAGCCCACTTCATAGCGGTACGAGGCATCGTGACGCTTGCCGGTAATCATGAAGTCGTCGTCGCGGTCAGCGCGCAGCTTGACCGGGCGATGCAGCTTGTGTGCCGCGAGCGCCGCGACCGAGGCGAACAGCGCCGATTGCGATTCCTTGCCGCCAAAGCCGCCGCCCATGCGCCGGCATTCGACCAGCACGGCGTGACTCGGCAAGTCGAGCAGGTGCGCGATCACGTGCTGCATTTCGCTCGGATGCTGAGTCGATGACCAGACGTGCAGGCTGTCGCCTTCCTTCGGCAGCGCGTAGGCGATCTGCCCTTCGATATAGAACTGTTCCTGGCCGCCGACTTCGAATTCACCACGCAGGCGGTAGGGCGCTTCGGCGATCTTGCGGTCGGGCTCGCCGCGTCGCAGATGGAGCGGGGGCACCACATACTGACGGCGCGCATGCGCTTCGCGTGCGGTCAGGACGGCTTCAAGCGGCTCGTAGCGGATCACGTCATCCTGCCGCGCGAGCTGGGCAGCCCGGCGCGCCAGCTCATGGGTCTCGGCGATGACGGCAAACACAGGCTGGCCCAGGAACTGGACCAGACCATCGGCCAGCACAGGGTCATCATGGAACACCGGCCCGCAGTCGTTGAGCCCCGGGATATCGGCGGCAGTGTAGACAGCGATCACACCGGGCGCGCGGCGCACCCGTTCGAGATCCATCGAGACGATCTTTGCGTGCGCGTACCGGGAGAGCCCTAGCGCGGCATGCAAGGTGCCTTGCAGCTCGACGATGTCGTCCGTATAGGTCGCTTCGCCCGCGACATGCAGCACCGCGGATTCGTGCGGACGGCCGACGCCGATCGACGGCGTCGCAAGCTTGCCGGCTCCCGCCGGCGCATCGATAAAAGCTTCGTGTTGCTGGTTCATGAGATCCCTCCTTGGCAGAGGCGACATCCGGGTAGGTTGCAGTCGATCGCCGGGCGCACGGTCACGCGGCGGAGGCCGGCGGGGCGGACGATGCCGGCCCCGGCACTGGCGTGAGGGTGAACACGGGCGCAGAACCCGGCGCGAACACGCTGATATCGGTCATCTCGAGCGGGTTGTCTTCGCGCGTCTCGAGCCAGAAGCGAAAGAGCAGGTTGCGCGCGGTCTTGGCCCGGTAGCGGTCCGATGCCCGCATGTCCGTCAGCGGCTGGTAGTCGAGCGCGAGCGCGTCCATGGCCGTGCGCACGGTCGCTTCGGACCATTGTGCACCCATCAGGGCCGCCTCGGTCGCTGCTGCGCGTTTCGGTGTGGCGGCCATGCCGCCGAAGGCGATACGCGCCGAACTGATCCTGCCGTTCGACAGATGAATGGCGAAGGCGCTACAGACGGCCGAGATATCGGAGTCGTAGCGCTTCGAGAGCTTATAAGTCCGAAACCGTAGCGCTTGCGCGGGACGGGGGACGCGTATCGCCTGGACGAATTCGCCCGGTTCCAGGGCCGTTTTCTGGTAGCCGAGATAGAAAGCATCGAGCGGCAGGGTGCGAGTGCGTGCGCCGGAACGCAAGACGACTTGCGCGCCGAGCGCGATCAGCGCGGGCATCGAGTCGCCGATCGGCGAGCCGTTGGCGACGTTGCCGCCCAGCGTGCCCGCATTGCGGATTGGTACAGACGCAAAGCGTTGCCAGAGTTCGGCGATTTCGGGGTAGTCGGCCGCGATGGCCGCAAAGGCGTCCTGCAGGCTCGCAGCCGCTCCGATTGTGAGGTCTTCGCCGTCCGCCACGATCTCGCGAAGTTCGGCGACATTGCCGATATAGAGCAGGTCGCCCAGATCGCGTAATTGCTTGGTGACCCACAAGCCGACATCGGTGCTGCCGGCAAGGACACGGGCTGCCGGATGGGCCGCGCGCAGGCGCGCGAACGCATCGAGCGAGCGCGGAGCAAAAAAGCGATGGGTGGCGCCAGCCAGATCGACATACGGATACTCGAAGGTCTCCGTGCGGCGCAGCGCCTCGAGTTGCTCGGCGAGCGGGCCCTGATCGATCTGGTCGCCGGGCAGGCGAGGGTAGTCGACCATCGTCTGGGTGGCCTCGATGATCGGCCGGTAGCCCGTGCATCGGCACAGATTGCCGGACAGCGCCTCGTCGATTTCCTGGCGCGTCGGCGCCCCGGCTGCAGGGTCTTGTGCCTGGTAGAGCGCCCACATCGACATGACGAAGCCGGGTGTACAGAAGCCGCATTGCGAGCCGTGGCAATCGACCATGGCTTGCTGCACCGGGTGCAGCGAACCGTCGCCGCGACGCAGGTCTTCGACCGTGAACAGGGCGCGGCCATCGAGGGTCGGCAGGAACTGAATGCAGGCATTGACCGCGCGCAGCGCGACGCCGCCGGTGCCGTCCGTCTCGCCGACGACGACGGTGCAGGCGCCGCAATCGCCTTCAGCGCAGCCCTCCTTGGTGCCGGTGCAGTGGAGGTCTTCGCGCAGATGCTGAAGGACGGTGCGTGTGGCGGGAACGTTGGCGACCTCGCGGATCTGGCCGCGATGGACGTAACGGATGGTGTGCGTATCCATATCAGGATCCTGCTCGATAGGGTTTCGGACCGGGCGCGCGCCGCGCAAATGCGCACGTGATCGCCATCCATGATCCGAAACATAGCACCGCGGCGGCGCGGAAGGTAATGCCAGCCCTGATTCGGGCTATGTGCGTGCCGCTATGTCGCGTGCCGGGGGCGCTGCGGGTAGCAGTCAGCCCGGCAATCGCCCTATCGCCGATTCAGCGAGCCAGTTCGCGGCGCCGTGAACGCACCGAGCGCACCAGGGCCAGCAGCACCAGGAGGAAACCGACCAGCGACCACTGGGGCAGGGTAAGCCCGAGCAACGGCGGGTAGGCGGTCTCGCACAGGCCTGCAACCTTGAATACCTGCGGCAGCCAGGTAGCTGGCGGCAGGCTGTCGACGATCGGCTGGAGTTTGTCGAAGCCGCAGCTGAAACTCGGGTGCGCTTGCAGCCATACGTGGCGCCCCGCCACGGCGATGCCACCGAGCGTAGAGATCAGCACGAGCGTCTCGGCGATGACAATGCTTCGCCAGCTCGACGAGGTCGAGCCGAGCAGCGCAAAAATCGCGATCAGCAAATAGCCGTAGCGTTGCAGGATGCACAGCGGGCAGGGGTCTTCGCCCTTGAAGAACTGCAGATACAGGGCGCCGGCAACGAGGGCGAGGCAGACCAGCGCGAGCAGGAACAGGCGGCGGCGCTCGCGGGCGAGCAGACGCGACGAGGCGTCAAAAGTACGATTCATGGGTTAATCAGCAAAAATGCGTTCAAAAGCGGTCAAGGCAGCGAGGCGCCGGAGGGACCCCACCCCGACGCGCCGTGCAAACAAGGACGTTCAGAAACTCGGCTCATTGTAGCCCGGACGTCGTCCTCACCGTCCGCAATGCCGCCTCGACCCGCCGCCCCAATGCCAGCACGGCTTCGTCGCGATTCTGCGTACCCGCCAGCATCAGCCCGACCGGGGCGTCGCCGGGCCGGTTGCAGGGGAGCGAGAGCGCACAACCATCGATGAAATTGATCACGCTCGGGTTACGCAGGATCAGCGGATTGAGCCGGAAAAACGCCGTGTCGTCGGCCAGGTCCGCGACCCGCGGCGGAGCGATCGGCACGGTCGGGCAGATGACCGCGTCGAATGGCGCGAACGCCTGCTCGGCTGCGGCAATCATCGCCTGGCGCTCGGCCAGCAGGTCGATGTATTCGCTCGCGCGCACCGTTTCGCCTTTCATGATCCGGAACAGCACCCGGGGGTCGTACTGGCCGGAACGGTCGAGCAGCCGGCGATGGTGGGCATACGATTCGATCGACGGGATGCCGATCTTGTTGATCTCGGGCAGGCGGTCGAGCGCTGCAAACGTGAATTCGACGATCTCGGCGCCAGCCGCTTCGAGCGTGCGCACGGCGTGCCCGAAGGCCGTCGTTACCGTCGCATCGCTATCGTTGAACATGAAGTTGCGCAATAGTCCGAGCCGCACACCGGCTAAGGGCTTGGCACTGAACGGCACAGTCTGCAACGCGGCTGGCGCCAGACCGGCGAGGACGCGGTCGACACGGACACAGCAATCGACGGTGAGGCCGATCGGGCCGATCGAATCGAGCGAGCTCGACAGCGGGAAGGTACCGGCTCCGGGAATGCGCCGTGCGGTCGGCTTGAAGCCGGTCAGTTCGCAGAAGGTCGCCGGAATCCGGATCGAGCCGCCCGTATCGGTGCCCAGTCCGATCGCGGCCATACCGTCCGCGACCGAGGCAGCAGCGCCCGAAGACGAGCCGCCCGAGACGGTCTGCCGATCGCGTTCGAAAGGTGCAAGCGGATGGCCGTAGTGCGGGTTGAGGCCCACGCCCGAGAACGCGAATTCGCTCATATTGGTGCGGCCGATGAGCACCGCGCCGGCGCGCCGCAACCGCGCGATCACCGGGGCATCGGCTTGCGCCGGCGCCGCATCGTCAAGCACGGCCGAGCCGGCACGGGTGACTTCTCCCGCGATATCAAACAGGTCTTTGATCGAGACCGGTACGCCGTGCAGCGGCGACAACACGATGCCTGCGCGGCGCAGGGCGTCGGCGCTGTCGGCCATGGCGAGTGCACGTGGCGCATCGACGTGAATGAAGACATTGCGCCCCTGACCCGCGGGATCGGCAATGCGCGCGAGCATCGTTTGAGTCAGCGCGCGGCTCGTGAGCTCGCCGCGCTCGAACGCCCTTTCAAGGGTCGCAAGGTCGATAAGGGGGGAGGCAGGGGTCGTAGCGGAATCGGGAAGATCAGACGGCGTTGGGAAGGAACGGCTCATGGCGGAAGCGAAGTCCTCAGTTCGGTGACTTGATTCAATGACTCGATGGGTGGATAAAGCGCTCGCTGCGATTGTAGGGCCGATCGCGCCCGGGCATCACCTGATCGAACAGCTAACGTTCGGTTGCAAATAGGAGGTTTGCCCCTGCCGGGCGACTGGCGGATAATGAATTGGTCCTAGTCGATCAAGCGCTTGCGCGCCCGTGTTGCAACGATGAGCGAACCCCAGTCGCCGGAACCCGTTTCTCCTGAGCCCGCTGCTCCCGTGCCCGCGTCTCCGGTGCCTGACCCCGCCGCCCAGGCAGGGCTCGCGCCCTCCAGCGCGACGGTCGCGCCGAGCGCCAGGCCGGACCCCGTCACCGAATCGGCCACCGATTCGGCCGCCCCCGGCTCCACCGAGCCCCTGCGCGGCACGGCAACACCCAATGTCCCTCCCGCGTATCTGAAAGCCCATGACTCAGCCTGGTCCGTGTTCGGCCGCATTTTTGCGGCCCGTGCGAGGGCGCTGTTCGATCGAGCGGGCCAGCGCATTACGCAGCGAACGCTGCGCATCGGCGTGTCGGCGCGGATCTTTCACCCTGAGCCAGGCGGCAAGGGCCTGCGCGGCAAGACCCTCCAGTATCTCGAAGAGTCGGTCGCGCACTGGGTCATGTCGCGCGATGTGCTGGTGTTCATGATTCCAACGGTCGGTCATCAGGGCATGCTGCACCCGAGCAATATCCGCCTGCGCGATTATGCGAAGCAGCTCGACGGGCTGGTGCTGCAGGGTGGGGCGGACGTGTCGCCGCAGTCGTACGCCGATGTCGCAACCCGACCTGAGTGGCCCGGCGATCGCGTGCGCGATATGTACGAGCTGGAGTTACTGCATGAATTCATCGAGGCCGGCAAGCCGGTGCTCGGCGTTTGTCGCGGCTGCCAGTTGATCAACGTCGCGTTTGGCGGGACTTTGTATCAGGACATCGCCACGGATGTGCCGACGGCGAGCGTTCACGTCAATGATCAGTACGACCGGCTGCGCCACACGATTCAGTTTGCACAGGGCTCGACGCTCGCGTCGATGTTCCCGACCCGCAGCGAAGCACTTGTCAATTCGATCCACCATCAGGCCGTCAGGACCTTGGGGCGCGATCTGTCGGTGGAGGCGGTTTCGGCAGGTGACGGGATCGTGGAGTCGATCCGCTATCGCAAGGCGCCGTTCGTGATGGGGGTGCAATGGCATCCGGAATTTCACAGCGCGGGCGGCCCCGAGCTGCTCGACTGCACGCCTTTGCTCGACATGTTCTTGCGCCACGCACGCGAAACGCGTTTCTGAAGATCAGGGCTTTAAGGTGAAGGCCGCGGCCGGTCGCGCAACTTCGGTTGCGCGCCGGCGCGGGAACGGCCGACTGCAGGGTGATCCTAGTTGTCGAGCTTGAATACGTAGCGGCAGGCCATGGCGCGCGTCTCGACGAGCTGATCTTCAAACTTCTCCGCGCAGTACCAGCCGCGATGTTCGTAGAAGCCGCGTGCCGGCAAATTTGCTTCCCATGCCAGCAGATGCATCTGGCGCACGCCTCGCTCGCGTGCCCACGCTTCGGCCGCATTGACCAGCAGCGTGCCGGCGCCCGAGCCCTTGGATTCAGGCATCACGTGCAGGTGGTCGAGGTAGACGCCGTATTGCGGCTCGCGATCGTCGAGCACGCTCGCGAAAGCGATGGGTTCACCGTCGCGCAGCGCAATCCAGATGGCGCCATGCGACTCGTCCCAGTCGAGCATCTTTTCCTGCCAATGCGCATCGCGTTCGGCGTACACACGGTGCGCAAGAAAATCATCGGCCATGATGCCGCGATAGGTCGATTGCCAACTGCGTGCATGCATCTGGCCGAGCAGGGTCGCGTCGTCTCGTGTGGCCAGGCGCAGCGTGACAGGCGCCACGCTCATGTTCTGAGGGGCTCGCACAGCTGCGGCGGATAAGGGTTCGGTGGCAAACATCTTCGTAGGACCAACTATTCGGCTAAGTAGATTCGGCCGGATTATACGTTGCTTGAGAATTCCCGGCAGACACCCCAGAACGTGCCCCGTGCGGGGAAAAGGGTTATCTTTGCAGACAATTCTCCACGGCCACCATTCCTTTCGCTTTACTTTCATTGACCCTGAGAGCCGCGTCGGCCTTGCATCAGAGAGACCCGCATGACAACCTCCGCTTCATCCCCAGTCAGACAAGAGTCGAAGGCCCGCACCGTATTCCGGGTGACCAGCGGCAACTTCCTCGAGATGTACGATTTCATGGTGTACGGCTACTACGCCTCGGACATCGCGCGGACCTACTTCCCGAATAACGACCCTTTCGCGTCACTGATGTTGTCGCTGTCCGTCTTTGGCGCGGGCTTCCTGATGCGGCCGCTCGGCGCGATTATTCTCGGCGCGTATATCGATCATCATGGGCGGCGAAAAGGCCTGATCCTCACCCTGTTGCTGATGGCGATCGGCACGGCGCTGGTCGCCGTGATTCCGGGCTATCAGACGATCGGCTACCTTGCGCCGCTGCTCGTGCTGATGGGGCGCTTGTTGCAGGGCTTCTCGGCGGGTGTCGAGCTTGGGGGCGTGTCGGTCTATCTCAGCGAAATGGCGACCAAGGGCAACAAGGGCTTTTATTGCTCGTGGCAGTCAGGCAGCCAGCAGGTGGCCGTCATCTTTGCCGCGCTGCTCGGGGTCGTGCTGCACTATGGACTTGGCGATGCGACGATGGATGCGTGGGGGTGGCGTCTGCCCTTCATCATCGGCTGCCTGATCGTGCCATTCCTGTTCATGATCCGGCGTTCGCTGCAGGAGACTGAAGAGTTTCTTGCGCGCAAGCACCGGCCTAGCATCGGCGAGATCCTGCGCTCGATGGCGTCGAACTGGAGCATCGTGATCGCCGGGATGATGATGGTCGTCATGACGACTGTCTCGTTCTATCTGATCACGGCCTATACGCCGACCTTCGGCAAGAACGTGCTCAAGATGTCGGCGATCGCCACGCTGGTGGTGACCGTCTGCATTGGCGTGTCGAACCTGATCTGGCTGCCTGTCATGGGCGCGTTGTCCGATCGTGTCGGGCGGCGTCCGATGCTGCTGACCTTCACCGCGCTGACCATCGTGACGAGTTATCCGGCGATGCAGTGGCTGACCGCCGATCCGTCGTTCTCGCGTTTGCTGATGGTGGAGTTGTGGCTGTCGTTTCTCTATGCAAGCTACAACGGCGCGATGGTGGTTGCGCTGACTGAAGTGATGCCGGCCGACGTGCGTACGGTGGGTTTCTCGCTGGCCTATAGCCTGGCGACGGCCTTGTTCGGCGGCTTTACCCCGGCGATCTCGACCTGGTTGATTCATGTGACCGGCAACAAGGCGGCGCCCGGACTCTGGATGTCGGCCGCCGCGGTATGCGGGCTCGTGGCGACGCTCGTGCTGTTTCGCACGCCGGAATCACGGCAGCAGTACAAGGCCGCTTGAGGGAAGGGATTGGCCAGACGCCAAGTGCGGACTGGGATTCAAGCGTGTTTATCCCCAGTCAGGCCTAGGCCATCCCCGCACGCAATGCTGCGCTGACCTCAGCGACGACGGTGGCCCAGTTACCCGCCTCAGTTTGTCGAAACAGCCGGGCGCCCGGATACCACGGGGTGGTCGAGCCATCAGGCCCCCAGCGCCAGTCCGGGCCGCGCGGGAGCATGATCCAGACGGGGCGGCCCATCGCGCCCGCAAGGTGGGCAACCGACGTGTCGATCGTCACGATCAGGTCGAGTTCGGCGAGGAGGTCCGCCGTATCGGCAAAGTCCCGTAGCGGTTTCTCGGGCAGATGCACGTTTTCAAACGCGGTGATCGCCGCGCGATCTTTGTCCCGCATGTCCGTTTGCAACACGGTCCAGTCGATCCCGTCGATCTCGAACAAAGACGCCAACGTGCCCACGGACATTGCCCGCGTCTCGCGCCGATCGCGGATCGCGCCTGACCATGTAATGCCAATTCGATGACGTGACCGAACGCCTGCGCGCGAGGGTTCCGACAGCGAGGAGGCACCGTACCGCGCCGCTGTCGCTGTGCCATGCGAACTATCCGGCGCGTCTGAACCGTCTCTGCCAGCGAAACCACGCGGGCGCGCCGTCGCTGCGCCCGTCGCCGTCGGGGCGAACAAGTAAGGCGCATTCATCGGGATCGATTCAGGCAGCGTTTGCAGCGCAAGCGGCAAGCTCAGCAGCGGACACTCAAAATCAACGGGTGGCTGCGGCTCCCCGCGCGTGAGCAATTCGACTCCCCAAGCCGCGGCGCTGGGCGCAATCAAACGCGCGAGTGGCGCCTGCACTTCGAGCAGAACCCGCGCGCCGAGCGCCGTCAACTGCGGCACGTAGCGGACAAACTGAAGCGTGTCACCAAGGCCTTGCTCGGCGTGGATCAGCACGCGCTTTCCGGCTAGCGGCGTGGACCCGCCCCGCCAAGCCGGGGCCTCCACCTTCGGGCGAGGCCACACATTCCAGCGCCACTCATATCCGTCGAAACCTCGTTCGAAGTCGCCTTGCATCAGCGCGACGAGACCCCGGTTGTATTGCGCGAGCGCGAGGTCCGGCCGCAACTGTGTCGCCGTTTCGAAGGCCTCGCCCGCGCTCGCGTATTGGCCCAGGTCATAGCGCATCGTGCCGAGGTCTTGCCAGGCAAGCGCAAACGTCGGGTCGAGTTCGACCGCCTTTTCCAGACTTGCCACGGCCTGGGTAAGCCGGTTGACGTTGGCGTAGGCATTGCCCAGCGAATACTGCGCGGGGGCAAACGCTGGCTGGGAGCGGGCCACCGCTTCGAGCGACTCGATTGCTTCTGCGGTGCGATTCAGTTTGTCGAGGGTCGTGCCGAGGTTAAAGCGGGCGAGCGTGAAATTCGGATCACTGGCAATACCTGCGCGGAACTGCTCGAGTGCTTCGTCGTGGCGGCCAAGCGAATTGAGCGCGAGGCCCAGGTTGTTGTGAGCCCCGGCATAGCCGGGCTGCAGTTTGAGCGCCTTGTAGAACGCGCCAGCCGCTGCTTCGTGGCGATGCAGCGCCGCCAGGGAATTGCCGAGGTTATTAAACGCAGCCGCATGATTGGGCTGCAGCCGGACAGCCTGTTCAAAGTGATTGATGGCTTCTTCGTGCTTTTCCAGCGTGACCAGGGTATTGGCGAGGTTGAAATGCGCGTGCGCGAATTCCGGCTGCACCGCGATGGCTGCCCGGTAGCTCGCCTGGGCCTCTTCGAACTGGCGAAGGGCTTTCCAGGCATTCCCGAGGTTCAGGTGAGCGCCCGCGAAACGAGGGCGCAAATCGACCGCACGCCTCAGCAAGACCACCGCTTCGCTGTGGCGACCCTGTTGGTGGCGCAGCAAACCGAGCAAATGCAGCGCGTCGACCTCGTCGGCGTTACGCTGCAGTGCGGCAAGATAGCCGCGCTCGGCCTCTTCGAGCCGGCCGTGTTGATGAGCCGCATAGGCTTCGCGAAGCACGTCCACGTGAGTTCCTGCTATATCCAGCACTGTCGAGGGGGTATTGTGCCATGCGGGACAAGGCGGGCTCGGTGCGCTGGCGCGCGCTTGCATCCGTCATCCGCGATCCCTACCATCAGGGGGTGGGCGGCCGTCGGGCCGTTCTTGCCGAACGGGAAAACAGAATCGTATGGGTGCAAAGGATTCCGATAACGAACGCGACGCGGCCGGGCTGCGGGACACGGCGCATGCTCACGCTCACGGCGATGAGGTCGGGCACGCGCATGCGGACGTGCACACCCACGATGCGGGCGTTGCAGCAGCGCACGCGCACGACGACGATCATGCTCACGAACCGGGAGAGAGCCACTCGCATGGGCATGCGCATGACCACAGCCACGGCCACGGGCACCACCATCATCATCTTCCCGATCCGACAGGCAACGAGCGGGCGTTTGCAGTCGCGGTGAGCTTGAATGTCGCGATGGTGATCGCGCAAGCGGTCTATGGCGTGATCGCGCACTCGACCGCGCTACTCGCCGACGCAGGCCACAATCTTTCGGACGTCCTCGGCATGCTGCTCGCTTGGGGCGCCATCTGGCTCGCCAAGCGTCGCCCGTCCGCACGCTATACCTTCGGCCTGCGCGGTTCGTCGATCCTGGCCTCGCTTGCCAATGCGACGCTGCTGCTCGTCGCAACCGGGGCGATCGCCTGGGAGGCGATCCAGCGCTTGCTCGCACCCGCACCTGTCGCGGGCCTTGCCGTGTTTTTCGTCGCCCTCGGCGGCATTGCCGTCAACGGCTTCTCGGCCTGGCTATTCGCCAAGGGGAGCCGTGACGACATCAATATCCGAGGTGCGTTTCTACATCTGCTCGGCGATGCGGCCGTTTCGGCGGCAGTGGCCATCAGCGGCTTGCTCGTGATGTTCACCGGCTGGAACTGGCTCGACCCGGCCATGTCGCTGATCGTCGTGCTGGTGATCGTGTACGGCACCTGGGGCCTGTTGCGCGAATCGGTCCGTCTGGCGCTCAATGCGGTGCCCGAGCGCGTCGACACCGTTGCCATCGCGCGCTATCTGGCCGGCTTGCCGGGCGTGGTCGGCGTTCACGATCTGCACGTCTGGGCACTCTCGACGACCGAAAACTCGCTGACCGTTCATCTTGTGATGCCAGCCGGTCATCCGGGCGACAGTTACCTCGCATCCATCGTCGATGCGCTTGCCGATGACCATGCAGTGCACCACGCCACCTTGCAGATCGACATCGGCACGCATCCCCACACGTGCGCGCTCGATATGGCTGCACCGGCCAGGTAACGCGGCAACATCTCGGACGGCTACCAGGCCACTCGCGCAACGGCACCAAGGCGTCGGCATCCAACGTCGCCTTGCCCGGCGTTCTTGTACCGCCCGCATGCATGAGGCATGCACGAGACGTCCACGGCGCCGTGCACGTTCAGCCTGCGCGCTCCGCCCTGCATGTCAGGACGCCTGCGATGGCGCCCGCGGCGTTACACTGAGCCGGCAAAAGTGTTTTCGGAGCCGGCCATGTCTGAGGTCAGTCGTGCGTCTTCCGTTTCTGTAGAGCAAGGTGCGGCCGCCAACGGGGCCGCTCGCTCCCAGACCGATGTGCTGATCGTGGGCGCCGGTCCGACCGGGCTGACTGCTGCTCTTTGCCTCGCGCGCTGGCGCGTGCCGTTCCGGCTGATCGATCGTGCGACCCATGCCGCGGCTGGCTCGCGTGCAATCGGCGTCCAGGCGCGCACGCTTGAACTCTTCGAGCAACACCGGATCGTCGATGCGCTGCTCGCAGCGGGCCATCGCGGCCATGCAGGCAACATCATGGCCGGTACGCGACGGATTATCCGGATCGACTTCGACCCGCTCGACAGCCGCTATCCCTTTCTCTTTTTTGCCGAACAATCGGTGACCGAACGCGTGTTGACCGAGGCGCTCGCCGCATTCGGTCACGCACCCGAGCGCGGCGTGGAACTGGTCGATTTCGATGCAGACGGCACATCGGTCAGTGCGCATTTGCGCCATGCAGACGGAACGGAAGAAAACCTCGATGCGGCCTGGCTGATCGGCACTGACGGCGCCCACAGCACCGTGCGCCATCAACTCGGCGTTCGCTTCGAAGGCGAGACCTTCGAGCAAGGCTTCGTGCTTGCCGATCTGCGCATCGAATGGGATTTGCCTGAGGACGAGTTTCACATCTTCCTGTCAGGGGAAGGGTTGACCGCAATCTTCCCGCTCGGCGGCGGCCGCTACCGTCTGATCGCTGACGCGACACCCGAGGCGGCATCCAACCCGGAACCGCCCACCCTCGACGAATGCCGCTCGATAGTCTCCGCGCGCGTGCGTCACGCCGCGACGCTGGGTGGAGTCGAATGGTCGTCCCGTTTCACCATCAATAGCCGGATGGTCAGCGCTTTACGCAGCGGCCGCGTGCTGCTCGCCGGTGACGCCGCTCACGTTCATAGCCCGGCCGGTGCACAGGGCATGAACACGGGCATCCAGGAAGCGATGAACCTCGCCTGGAAGCTGGCGCTCGTTCAACGCGGCGCGCCGGACAAGCTACTCGACAGTTATCACGCCGAACGCCATCCGATCGAACGCGACGTGCTTCGTCAGACCGCTTTCGTGACGCGCATGGGCATGGTTGACCACGGGTGGATGCTTGCGCTGCGCGATCGCCTTGCGCCATTGCTCACCGCGCTTGGGCCGGTGCGCAATGCGGCGCGACGCGGCATCAGCGAACTCGCGGTCCACTACCGGCGAGGCCCGCTGTGTTTTGACCGGTTGCTCGACGGCGGTGCGCAGGCAGGCGACCGTGCGCCCGATGCTTATGTCGAAGTGCTCGACGGTCCGCTCGGCAAGGTGCCGAGTCACGCCCGGCTATTCGATCTGCATGATCCCGCGGGCTTCTCTCTGTTCGTCCTTCTGGAGCCCGGCACGCCCGCCACGCAACTTAAGATGCTCGGATCTTTTATCGAGTCGTTCAAGGGGTTGGCAGACAAGATGGAAGGTGCATTGCGGATTTGGCAGATTGCCGACGTGGCGCAGCGCAACGGGGGGCCGCAACTGAGTGACGGGTATGGTCAAAGTCGACCGGTGTTCTTTCTCTGGCGGCCTGATGGCTATATCGCGGCGCGCGGTCGGGTGGGTGTCGATGGCCCCGCGTGCCTTGCCTTCTTTATGAAGCGGTTTGCGCCGGCGGCCAAATCGGAGGAGCTCAGGCAACCATAAGGCGGCCAAGCGGCCGAGAACACAAGTCCCGGTCGGCGCGCCGATCTTGATGCGGACTTATGCCGAGTTATCGCTTAAGCAGAAGGGTGATGGTCAGAATGCCGAGCATGGTCATCGAAACCGAGCCGATCACGTGGACCGCGATTTCGCCAAGTGCCCAGCCGACCCGGCCAGCCTGCAAATGCGAGGTGACTTCGGCTGAAAACGTCGAGAAGGTCGACAGGCCACCGAGCACCCCGGTGATCACGAACAGGCGCCATTCCATCGGCACAGCCGGATAGCGGGCAAAAAACGCGATGGCGAGGCCGATCACGTAGCCCGCCGAAAGGTTGGCCAGCAGGGTGCCGAGGGGGACGTCCGGGAAGCTCGCGTTGAAGCGCACGCCGAGCACCCAACGCAGCAATGAACCCGCCGCGCCCCCGAGTGCAACTGCAAGGATTGAAAGGAGCATTGCGTCCCTTTGAGTGGACAGGGCTGAAAAGCGATGCGCAAAATCTTAGCATCGGCCCCCGGCCACCCGGTGCCTCATTTTGCGAGCCTGCGACTGCGCCGATATACTGGCATGTCCGACGTCCTTTTTTTGCCTCCACTGCCCATGACCAATGCCGATCCCCATGAATTGCAGAAATTCAGCGAGCTCGCCCATCGCTGGTGGGATCCGCGGGCCGAATTCAAGCCATTGCATGAGCTCAATCCGCTGCGTCTGAAGTGGATCGATTCTCAGGCGCGGCTGGCGGGCAAACGGGTACTCGATATCGGCTGCGGTGGCGGGATCCTGGCTGAGTCGATGTCGGCCCTGGGCGCACACGTCAAGGGGATCGATCTCTCGACGGAGGCGCTCGGCGTGGCGGACTTGCATAGTCTGGATAGCGGCATCGCCGTCGACTATGAGGAGATTGCCGCCGAGGCGATCGCCGCGCGTGAGCCGGCCTCCTTCGATGTCGTGACCTGCATGGAGATGCTCGAACACGTGCCCGACCCTGCCGCGATCGTCGCCGCATGCGCCGCGCTCGTCAAACCCGGCGGCTGGGTCTTCTTTTCGACCTTGAATCGCAATCTCAAGTCTTATTTGTTCGCGGTGGTCGGCGCGGAGTACGTGGCGAGGATGCTGCCGCGCGGCACGCACGATTACGCGCGCTTTATTCGGCCCGCGGAACTGGCGGGCTTTGCCCGCCGCGCAGATCTTCAGCCGAGCGAGTTCAAAGGTATCACCTACCATCCGATCACCAAGCAGTTCGAAGTGTCGGGTGACACCAGCATCAACTACATGCTGTCCTGCCGTCGGGAAGCCTGAGAGCGCTCATGGAAAAGGCCGATACGCCTGAACTGTTCCCGTTGCCCGAACCGATCCTGGCGTCGTCGCTGACGACGGCGCGTGCCGTGCTGTTCGATCTCGACGGCACGCTCGCCGACACGGCGCCAGATCTGGCGGCCGCCGCGAACAAGATGCGCGACGCGCGGGGCCTCGAACTGCTGCCGCTAGATGTGTTCAGGCCGGTCGCCTCAGCGGGTGCGCGCGGGCTGTTGGGTGCCGCGTTCGGCATCGGTCCCGATGATCCCGCCTTTCCGGCGATGCGCGATGAGTTCCTGGCGAATTACGAGGCGGATCTCTGCATCGAGACGACGTTGTTCCCTGGCATCTCGCCGCTGCTCGACGAGCTGTCGGCGCGCAATGTGCGCTGGGGCATTGTGACCAACAAGATGAGCCGCCTCACTGAGCCGCTGGTGGCGCAGCTCGGGCTGGCTGAAGTCGCAAGCTGTGTCGTTTCGGGCGATACGACGCCGCATTCGAAACCGCATCCCGCGCCGCTGCTTCATGCGGCGGTGGCGTTGGGTGTGAGCCCCGGCCTTATCGTCTACGTAGGCGACGACCTGCGCGATGTTCAGGCCGGCAAGGCCGCCGGCATGATGACCATTGCGGCGGCATACGGTTACTGCGGCACGGGTCCCGCGCCACACACCTGGGACGCAGACTGCATCGTCGACTCTCCCGAGCATCTGGCCGAAGTGCTGCGCGGGTCGTTTTAGACCTGCGCCTTCCCAGGCGCGTGATCAAGGCATCCGCGATAGGCCCTTGGGTCGAGCCCTCGAGTGGGGTCCCCAAGTCAGGCTCTTGCTTCAGGTGCGAATGGCGGCCGAGGTGCCGTCGCCAGTCAGACCGGCTCAAGCCGCCAGCAGTCCTCGGGCCGCCAGGCTCCGGTAAAGCGCACGTACCCCGAACGTCCAAGGCGTAATCTCGGTCGAGAGGCGCACCGTATTCACGAGCGCGCCAAGCGACGGCGTTGCGATCGTCACGACGTCGCCGAGATGGTGAGTGAAGCCCCCGCCTGCGGTGTCCCGATCCTTGATCGGCGAGAACATGGTGCCGAGAAACAGCATAAAACCGTCGGGATACTGGTGGTGCGCGCCGCAGGTCTGCGCCACCAGGTCGGCCGGGTCGCGGCTGATCTCGCTCATATGGCTCACGCCGTCGAGTTCAAAGCCGTCTTCGCCTTCTATGTGCAGCGACAGGCTGGCCGCGCGGATCGAATCCAGCGTGAAGCCGCCGTCGAACAGGCGAATGAACGGGCCGATCGCACAGGAGCCGTTGTTGTCTTTCGCCTTGCCGAGCAACAGCGCGCTGCGCCCTTCGATATCGCGCAGGTTCACGTCGTTGCCGAGCGTCGCGCCGACGATCTGGCCTCGCCCGTTGACCGCCAATACGATCTCCGGCTCGGGGTTGTTCCATTTCGACGTCGGATAGAGGCCCACATCGTCGCCGAAACCGACCGAGGACATTGGCTGCGACTTCGAGAACACCTCCGCATCCGGGCCGATCCCGACCTCCATATATTGCGACCAAGCTCCACGTCGCTCGAGCTCAGCCTTGAGCCGGGCAGCGGCCTCCGAGCCAGGACGGATCTTGGACAGATCCGTACCGATCAACTGTGTGATGGTCTCGCGCACCTCGCGCGCCTTACTCGCGTCGCCGCCGGCCTGTTCTTCAATCACCCGTTCGAGCAGGCTGACGGCGAATGTCACGCCACAAGCCTTGATCGCCTGGACGTCGCAAGGCGCAAGCAAGGCCGGGCTGTGCGGGTCGCGCCCGCCGGCTCCGAGGTTGGCCGCAAGCAGGGCTTCGACCGGGCCGAGAGCGTCGCCAGGCGCATGACGGGCAACTTCGAGGGCATCGGGGCGATCAAGCAGGTCCGCCATGGTTGGGACGGTGGCAGTGATGTCGACCACCTGGCCATCTCTTACAACGATCACACACGGGCCATCGATGGGGGCAGGACGCCAGGCGCGGCCGACCAGAACCGCATCGTGGAGGTCATTCGGCAGGCAGGCGCTCGGAGTGGGACGTGACATGGCGAGAAGGGGGCTCGACAGAGAGAAGGGACGACCATCGTAGAGCTGGCGATTCGGCCTGTCCATCATGTTGAATGATGATGTGATGCCCTGAGAATCGCCGAGGAACCAAAAGGCGGCGAACGCCGACCCAGCCTGCAGTGCGGCCCTACGGGGCGGCCCAATATGCCCCTATCAAAGGTCGACCGATATGCGCTAGACTGTCGGACCCGCCCAGGTTGTTGGGCGGCCCGACCGTGGGGGCGACCTGGTTTCGACAGGGGTAGCAAAGCGGCTCAGGGCATGCCGAGGACCCGTCACCTCGTTAATCAATGGGAAATTAGTAACTGCGAACGACAACACGTACGCACTGGCTGCTTAACCGCAGCCGTCCTCGCACTAGCTCGCTGACGGGCTAGGGTTGCAAGACCGGTCGCAAGACCGCGCGAGGTCATTTACGTCAGATAAGCCTGGGTGGTGTCACGACGCCAAGGTCGAAAATTTAGTGAATCGCCGTCCGGCAGCGTGTTCGTCCGCGTCCGTACAGTTAAATCAAACGACTGAACTAAGCATGTAGAACTGGTCGTGGAGTACTTCTGGACGCGGGTTCGATTCCCGCCGCCTCCACCACTTGCCTCGTTTCTTACGATGCATGGGGTGGTATTCCGATTGTCACAAAAAATTCACAAAGGCCTTGCCGGCATTTTTCGGCGAGGCCTTTTTGTTTTTTTTCGGTGGTCCGGTTAATTTTCCCGCATTCATGCAAATGTTTCGCAGTTGTTACGGCGGGTAATCATCCGACAATTAAATTTTTAACGCGGAGCAGACCGTCTTAATTCTCGCTTAAGAATTCTCTATTAATACGCGTGCCGCAAAACATTGATGAAGCGTCGGATTATAGATTCGGCTGAGTAAATCCCGGCACGGGTTAATTGAAGCACAGATCCGGGTGTATAAAAAATTGGCTCGCCAATGAAAGCTCGCTTAATTTTTGTGAAAGAAGAGAGCGTCAGCGAGAAGTGGATTTTCCTTCTGGGAAGGGTTTCTCCTGAGTCCGAAGATGAGGCACGAAAAGCGGGGCAGCGCAGGGAGGTCAAGCAGGGGCACGAAGCGGCACTGCGCGAAGGGCCGTGAAGGTGGATGTGACAGGAGTATGAAGGGGGGCACGAGCCGCCAGCGAAGCAGGTCGCCCAACGGGTGCAGGGAGGGGGCAGACAAAAGCAGGACAAAAAAAGCCCCGCCGAAGCGGGGCTTTTGCGGTGCGGCAGCGACTTACTTCGAGGTGCCGACCACTTCGACTTCCACGCGACGATTCGGCGCGAGGCAGGCGATCAGAGCCTTGCGGTTCTTCTGTGCGCAGTCCGTGACGACCGGGTTACGCTTGCCCTTGCCTTCCGTATAGATACGGTTGGCTTCGATGCCCTTGCTGACCAGGTATGCCTTGACAGCTTGAGCGCGACGCAGCGACAGACGATCGTTGTACTTGTCCGAACCGATCTTGTCCGTGTAGCCCGTTGCCACAACGACTTCGAGGTTCACGTCGCCGATCTTCGATGCCAGATCATCCAGCTTCGCCTTGCCTTCGGGCTTCAGAACAGCCTTGTCGAAGTCGAACAGCGTGTCAGCTTGGAAGGTGACCTTCTGGCTCGTGATGACCGGTGCCGGAGCCGGTGCCGGTGCGGGCGCCGGAGCCGGTGCCTGGGCAACCAGCGCGCCATCGCACTTCGCGTTGGCGGTTGCCGGGGTCCAGAAACCGTTGCGCCAGCAGAGTTCGTTGGTGCCGTTCATCCACACCCATTCGCCCGTGCCGTTCACCCAGTTATCATTCACGGCTTGCCGCGATGCGGGTACCGATTGTGCCATTGCGGATGCAGCCATAACTGCGGTAGCTGCAATGAACGCGAGCTTTGAAAGTTTTTTCATATTTCTCCTCTCGAAATTGAGATTACCGCAGGTTTACTGCGAGCTTGGTGACCAAGACGAGTCAGACATTGCTCGGAGTATAACATCGCCGTTTATCAAAAAAAGCGTCGTTTACACTCTGACCAATCCCGGACTTGTGCGGGCATTCTGCCATGAAGCAAACTGCACTCGCCAAAAAAGTCCTTATACGACAGAGTGCCGGGAACTCATGTGGCACCTAAGCAACATCCCGTGCGGCCGTCATCCTACCGCGAAACTTGCGCGGCTTGCAGAACTTTTTCTCCGTTTTGCACTCTACGCGCGCACCCGGACCCCCGCAAGCGGCGAAGTTCCCGTCTGTGGTCCGCCTGCACCCCCCGCCGCGTTGGCGTCAGTCTGCCGCATGCTAGAATCGACAGCTTGTGCGTCCGGGCTTGCCCGTGCCAGATGTTCTGGAATAGACAGGAATAATGGATCAATTCGCGAAAGAGACTTTGCCGATCTCCCTTGAGGAGGAAATGCGCCGGTCGTACCTCGATTACGCGATGAGCGTGATTGTCGGACGCGCGTTGCCAGATGTCCGCGACGGCCTGAAGCCCGTGCACCGCCGCGTGATGTTCGCGATGCACGAGCAGAACAACGACTGGAACCGCGCTCACAAGAAGTCGGCGCGTATCGTCGGCGATGTGATGGGTAAGTATCACCCGCACGGCGATGCCTCGATTTACGACACGATCGTGCGCATGGCGCAGTGGTTCTCGCTGCGCTACATGCTGGTTGACGGCCAGGGCAACTTTGGCTCGATGGACGGCGACAATGCCGCGGCGATGCGGTACACCGAAATTCGCATGGCGAAGATCGGCCACGAGCTGCTCGCCGACATCGACAAGGAAACCGTCGATTTCGCGCCGAACTACGACGGCAGCGAAAACGAGCCGCTGGTTCTGCCGGCTCGTATACCTAATCTGTTGATCAATGGCTCGTCGGGTATCGCGGTCGGCATGGCGACCAACATTCCTCCGCACAACCTGAGCGAGGTGCTCGACGCCTGCCAGCATCTGCTGAAGTATCCGGAAGCGAGCATCGACGAACTGATCGAGATCATTCCCGCACCGGATTTCCCGACCGCCGGCATCATCTATGGCATTTCGGGTGTGCGCGAAGGATATCGGACCGGTCGCGGCCGTATCGTGATGCGAGCACGCACGCACTTTGAAGAAATCGACCGCGGTCAGCGCGAAGCGATCATCGTCGATGAGCTGCCGTTCCAGGTGAACAAGCGCACGCTGCTCGAGCGGATCGCCGAACTGGTTAACGAGAAGAAGATCGAGGGCATCTCCGATCTGCGTGATGAGTCCGACAAGAGCGGTATTCGCGTCGTGATCGAACTCAAGCGCGGCGAAGTGCCGGAAGTCGTACTGAACAACCTGTATAAGAACACGCAGCTGCAGGACACGTTCGGGATGAACATGGTCGCCCTGGTCGATGGCCAGCCGCGGCTGCTCAATCTCAAGCAGATCATTGAGAATTTCCTGACGCACCGCCGCGAAGTGGTTACGCGGCGCACCGTGTTCGAGCTGCGCAAGGCGCGCGAACGCGGTCACGTGCTCGAAGGTCTCGCTGTCGCGCTCGCGAACATCGATGATTTCATCGCCCTGATCAAGAACGCACCGACGCCGCCGATCGCGAAGCAGGAACTGATGTCGCGCTCGTGGGATTCGTCGCTCGTGCGCGAAATGCTGGCGCGCGGCGAGACCATCGGCGCGGGCGGCAGAGAAGCGTTCCGTCCGGAAGGGCTGAACCCCGCGTTCGGCATGCAGACTGACGGCCTTTACCGGCTGTCGGACACGCAAGCGCAGGAAATCCTGCAAATGCGTCTGCAACGCCTGACCGGTCTCGAGCAAGACAAGATCGTCGGCGAATACCGCGAGGTGATGGAGCAGATCGCCGACTTGCTGGATATTCTCGCCAAGCCCGAGCGGATCAGCACGATCATCAGCGAAGAGATGGTCCGCATCAAGACGGAGTTCGGCGATGCGCGCCGCTCGATGATCGAGCCCAACGCGATCGACCTGAACACCGAAGACCTGATTACCCCGCAGGATATGGTCGTGACCATGTCGCACGCGGGGTATGTGAAGTCGCAGCCGCTGTCCGAATACCGCGCGCAAAAGCGCGGCGGGCGCGGCAAGCAGGCGATTTCAATGAAGGAAGACGACTGGATCGAAACGCTGTTCATCGCGAACACCCACGATCACATCCTGTGCTTCTCGAATCGCGGCCGCGTCTATTGGGTCAAGGTCTACGAAGTGCCGCAAGGCTCGCGCAACTCGCGCGGACGCCCGATCGTGAACATGTTCCCGCTGGCCGACGGCGAGAAGATCAACGTCGTGCTGCCGGTTCGCGAGTTCTCGGCCGATCGTTATGTATTCCTGGGAACCTCGCTCGGCACGGTTAAGAAGACGCCACTCGAAGCCTTCTCGCGTCCGCTCAAGAAGGGCATCATCGCCGTCAATCTCGACGATGGCGACTTCCTGATCGGTGCGGCGATTACCGATGGCCAGCACGATGTGATGCTGTTCTCGGATTCGGGCAAGGCCGTGCGCTTCGACGAGAACGATGTGCGTCCGATGGGCCGCGAAGCGCGCGGTGTCCGTGGCATGCAGCTCGAGGAAGGCCAGCAGGTCATCGCGATGCTGGTGGCCGGCGACGAGAACCAGTCGGTGCTGACCGCGACCGAGAACGGTTTCGGCAAGCGCACGCCGATCGGCGAATATACGCGCCACGGCCGTGGCACCAAGGGCATGATCGCGATCCAGACGAGCGAGCGCAACGGCAAGGTGGTCGCCGCGACGCTGGTCGATGCGGACGCCGAAATCATGCTCATCACGACCTCGGGTGTATTGATTCGTACGCGAGTCTCCGAAGTTCGCGAAATGGGCCGCGCAACGCAAGGTGTTACACTCATCAGCCTCGACGAAGGCACCCGCCTTTCGGGCCTCCAGCAAGTCGCGGAAACTGACGCGGACGTTGAGGCTGAAGGTGAGTCGGAAACCGGTGCCGACGAAGCGACTGAGTAACGAATTCCATACGAATCTTTCAAGTTTATCCCTGGAGCAATGATGCAAAAGTATTTCAAACTGTTGCCGATCGCGCTGTTCGTTCCTACCCTGGTGTTTGCGCAGGCGCTGCAAAGCCAGAACGCCCCGGCAACGGCTCAGCAAGCTCCGCAAGCTGCACCGACGGCGCCGGCCGCTCCGGCGCGTATTGATATCGATGCGCCGAAGCGCGCAGCGATCAAGGACCTGTTCGCTGCAATCGAAGTCGACAAGCTCGAAGCCGCGATGGCCAACAGCGCCCAGATGCGCGCCAAGGAAATGGTTCCGGAAATCCTTCAGGAAGCCCTGGTCGAAAACCAGTCGATGACGGTCGACCAAAAGCGCGCACTCGTGCCGCAACTGCAACAAACCTCGATTCCGAAGCTGGTTGAATCGGCCGGTACCGTGTTCGCCACGCCGCAGTTCAAGGCTGATCAGAACGACGCCCTGTACCAGGCTTACGCGCGTTACTACTCGACGCAGGAAATCAAGGATCTGACGACGTTCTACAAGAGCTCGACGGGTCAGAAGTTCCTGCACGCTCAAGACCTCGTCGGTCGTGACGTCGTCAATGGCCTGCTCGACAAGTACATGCCGCAATCGGTCAACGCGACGCGTTCGATGGCCGACAAGGAAGTGGCAAGCGTGAAGGCGCCGGCGGCCGGCGCGGCACCCGCACCGCAGAAGTAAGCGCTGCAGGGAAGCAATTCGTCACGGGTCGTCTGATCCGTGCACTGAAGGCCGTTTGCGTACTAGCGCAAACGGCCTTTGTCGTTTCTTGATCTCGGAATCCGAATGCGGGCGTTCAATTTTTCGGCAGGTCCGGCGGCACTGCCCGTCGAAGTGCTCGAGCAGGCAGCGAGCGAGATGCTCGACTGGCACGGCAGCGGCATGAGCGTGATGGAAATGAGCCATCGCGGCCGCGAATTCACCTCGATTATCGAGACGGCGATCGCCGATCTTCGCGAGCTGCTCGGTGTGCCGGCCAACTACAAGATTCTGTTTCTGCAAGGCGGCGGGATTGGCGAAAACGCGATCGTGCCGATGAACCTGCTCGGCCGGGGGGGCAAAGCCAACTTCGTGGTCACCGGATCATGGTCGGACAAGTCCCAGAACGAAGCGAAGCGGTATGGCGATGTGCATATCGCTGCATCGACCAAGGGCAGCTATACGCGCGTGCCGGCCTTCAACGGATGGCAGGTGTCTGACGACGCCGCCTACCTGCATCTGTGCTCGAACGAAACGATCGACGGCATCGAGTTCAACGACTTCCCGGACCTTGGCGCCCTGCCGATCGTAGCGGATGCGTCGTCGCACATCCTGTCCCGACCGCTTGATGTTTCCCGCTTCGGCGTGGTGTTTGGCGGTGCACAGAAGAACATCGGCATGGCCGGCGTGACGATCGTGATCGTGCGCGAGGACCTGCTCGACCAGGCCATGGCGATCTGCCCGAGCGCCTTCCTCTGGAAGATGGTCGCGGCCAACGATTCGATGTTCAACACGCCGCCGACCTATGCGATCTATATTGCCGGCCTCGTGTTCAAGTGGCTCAAGGCGCAGGGCGGCCTGAGCGCGATCGAACAACGCAATATCGCCAAATCGACGCTGCTGTACGACACTATCGACAGCAGCAGCTTCTATGTGAACAAGGTCGAACACACGGCGCGCTCACGCATGAACGTGCCGTTCTTCCTGGCCGACGAAACGCTCAACGACGCGTTTCTGGCCGGCGCGAAAGCGCGCCAACTGCTGCAACTGAAGGGCCACAAGTCCGTCGGCGGCATGCGAGCATCGTTGTACAACGCCGTGCAGATCGACGCGGTGCAGGCACTCGTTGACTACATGAAGGAATTCGAACGCTCGCGCGCCTAGTCGCGCTGCGACGTTCAAATCTGGCGACAGGCGCCGCGCCACGCTGCGGCAGGGCGCCTGTGCCGCTCGCATAAAGACAATGGACGACGAACTCAACTCACTGTTGCTCCCCCTGCGCGATCGGATCGACGCACTCGATGCGCGTCTGCTCGCCTTGCTCAACGAACGCGCGGGCATCGCGCTTGAAGTGGGCGAGATCAAGAAACGGTTTGCCGCGCCGGTGTTCCGGCCCGAGCGCGAGATGCAGGTCATCGCGCGTCTCCAGCAGCTTGGCTCGACGGGGCCGCTGCACGCCGAGCACATCGCCTCGATCTGGCGCGAGGTCATGGCGGCGAGCAGGGCGCTCGAACGCGAGACCACGGTCGCTTTTCTCGGACCGGTCGGCACCTATAGCGAACTCGCGATGACACGCCATTTCGGTCATTCGGTGCATGGCTTGCCCAGCCCGTCGATTGACGAAGTGTTCCGCGCGGTTGAAGCGGGTGGGGCGGACTTCGGTGTGGCGCCGGTCGAGAACTCGACCGAGGGCGCGGTGTCGCGCACGCATGACCTGTTGCTCGATTCGACGCTGACGATCACCGGCGAAATCGCCGTGCCGATTCACCATAACTTGCTGACCCGAACTGGCACGCTCGATGGCGTGACACGCGTATGCGCACACGCGCAGGCGCTCGCCCAATGCCAGGGCTGGCTCGCGACGCACGCGCCGCTGCTCGAGCGCCAGGCGGTCGCGAGCAATGCCGAGGCTGCCCGACTGGCGGCCGAAGACCCGACGCTCGCGGCCATTGCGGGCGATCGCGCTGCCACGCACTACGGCCTCAGCGTGGTCGCCGCGCTGATCCAGGACGATCCCCACAATCGCACCCGCTTTGTCGTGATCGGTGGCACACCGACCGAACCGAGCGGCCGCGACCAGACCTCGATGATCCTGTCGGTCAAGAACGTGCCCGGCGCGATGTTCCGGATGCTCGAGCCGCTGGCCCGACATGGCGTGTCGATGACGCGCTTCGAGTCGCGGCCTGCACGAAGCGGCTCTTGGGAGTATTACTTCTATATCGATATCGAAGGCCATCGCGACGACGCGCATGTCGCGGCGGCACTCGCCGAACTCGAACAGACCGCCGCTTTTATCAAAATTCTCGGTTCGTATCCGCGCTCGCGTTGAGCGGCGCCTGATTGAGTTCGATCCAGCCGAATGTTCCGGCTGCGCGCCGGGTGGCGCCGGCCGGGTTTGACCATTCATGCAGTTGTTCATGCAGCAGTCCACGTCGCGGCCAACACCGCGGCTTTGCAGAAAGGAGACCTCATGTCCGCCACGTCCTACGGGCCGTCTTATGTGCGCGCACTCGCACCGTATATCGCCGGCAAGCCCATCGCGGAGGTCGCGCGCGAGTTCGGTCTCGATGAAGCCCGTATCGTCAAGCTCGCCTCGAACGAAAACCCGCTCGGCATGCCGCCCTCGGCCCAGGCTGCGCTGCAACGCGCCGTGTCCGATCTCGGCCGCTATCCCGACGCCAATGGCTTCGACCTGAAGAGCGCGCTGGCCGCACGCTATGGTGTGTCGGAAGACTGGATCACGCTCGGTAACGGCAGCAACGACATTCTCGAGATGGCGGCCCACGCCTTCGTCGAACGCGACCAGTCGATCGTATTCGCGCAGTATTCGTTCGCGGTCTATGCACTGGCGACGCAGGGTGTTGGCGCGCGAGCGATCGTCGTGCCGGCCAAGCGCTATGGCCATGATCTCGATGCGATGCTCGCGGCGATCGAACCGGACACGCGATTGGTCTTCGTCGCCAATCCGAACAATCCGACGGGGACCTTCATTCCGGGAGAGCAGATCGAAGCCTTCCTGAAGCAGGTGCCGCAACACGTGGTGGTCGTGCTCGACGAGGCCTATACCGAATACCTCGCGGCGGACCAACGCTACGACTCGATCGAGTGGACGCGTCGGTATCCGAATCTGATGGTCTCGCGCACCTTCTCGAAGGCCTATGGGCTGGCGGGTCTGCGCGTGGGTTTTGCGATCGCGCAACCGCCGCTGACCGACCTGGTCAATCGTCTGCGTCAGCCGTTCAATGTGAACAGCCTGGCCCAAACCGCAGCCGTCGCGGCCCTGGCCGACATCGAGTTCCTGACCCGGAGCGCCGAGCTGAATACGGCTGGCTACAAGGCGCTGACGGCGGCTTTCGACGCGCTCGGTCTGGAATATGTACCCTCGCATGGCAACTTCGTGCTCGTCCGTGTTGGCGATGAGGACGGCGCTGGTGCACGCGTCAACCTGGGCCTGCTCAAGGAAGGCGTGATCGTGCGTCCGGTCGGCAACTACGGCCTGCCGCAATGGCTGCGCGTGACAATCGGTCTGCCTGCGGAAAACGAGGTATTCGTTGCCGCGCTGCGCCGCGTGCTCGGCCGCGCATGATGGGGACAGAAGTCGAGGGCGTGAACGGCAAGCTTTTCGGGAAGATCGTCATCTGTGGCGTCGGCCTGATCGGGGGTTCGCTCGCGCTCGCGTTGCGGCGCGCTGAACGGGCCGCCCACGTCGGGGACCCGTACACGGCGTACGGTGCCACCGCGTCGGACACCGACGCGAGTTCGACTGCCCGTCAAAGTGAAATTGTCGGTGTCGGCCGCGGCATGGCGTCGCTCGATCGGGCGGTCAAACTGGGTGTCATCGATTCTGCCTGCACCTTCGATGATGTCGCGGGCCTTGCTCAGGCGCTCGATGGCGCGGATCTCGTGGTGCTGGCCGCGCCGGTCGCGCAGACCAGCGCCGTGCTCGACATGATGCTGCCGCACCTGCAACTGCAGACGATCATCACCGATGCGGGCAGTACGAAGGGCGACGTGATTGCCGCGGCGCGCGCCTCGCTCGGTTCGCGCATTGGTCAGTTCGTGCCCGCGCACCCGATCGCGGGGCGCGAACGGAGTGGGGTCGATGCAGCGATCGAAGATCTCTACGATGGCCGCAACGTCGTACTGTGTCCGCTGCCCGAGAACACCGAAGCCGGCCTCGCTCGCGTCGAAGCCATGTGGCAGGCGACCGGGGCCCGTCTGCACCGGATGAACGCCGCCCAGCATGACGCAGTGTTTGCGTCAGTCAGCCACTTACCCCACTTGTTGTCGTTCGCGCTTGTCGATCAAATACTCGATTCGGATCAGGCCGCACTAAAGTTCTCCTTTGCGGCAGGCGGTTTTCGCGACTTCACCCGGATCGCGGCATCGAGCCCGGAGATGTGGCGCGACATTTTTCTCGCCAACCGCAACGCGCTGCTCACCGAACTTGACCGCTACACTGCGGTGCTCGCGCGGTTGCGTGCCGCGATCGAGGCCGGCGACGGCGAATTGCTGACGGCCGCCTTCAGCCGCGCGCGCGATGCGCGCCAACGCTGGGCGGACCGGCCGGAGCTCGGTGCCGGTGTGAGCGCGGGAGGGGCGTGACGGGGTATGCGGGCTCTGCGGACGGCCGCAATGAAACAGGCGAATAACAAGGATTGAAGATGGAACATCTGGTATTGGGACCGTTCTCCCGCGCCTCGGGTACGGTGCGCTTGCCGGGCTCGAAAAGCATCTCGAACCGGGTTTTGCTGCTTGCCGCGCTTGCCGAAGGTGAAACGCAGGTCGACAACCTGCTCGCTTCGGACGACACGCGCGTGATGCTCGACGCGCTCGCCCAACTCGGCATCGGCCTGGAACGCCGGGGCGATGGTTATACCGTGCGCGGCGCTGGCGGCGTATTTCCGGTCAAGACGGGTGAGCTGTACCTGGGCAATGCCGGTACGGCCGTGCGTCCGCTGACCGCGGCGCTGGCCCTCAGTGACGGCGAATATCGCGTGCACGGCGTGCCGCGCATGCATGAACGGCCGATCGGCGACCTCGTCGACGGCCTGCGTCAGATCGGCGCGAAAATCGACTACGAACTCAACGACGGCTTTCCGCCGCTGCTGATTCATCCGGCGGCTGTTAGCGCCGCCGCGCCGATCCGCGTGCGCGGCGACGTCTCGAGCCAGTTCCTCACGGCCCTGCTGATGACGCTGCCGCTGCTGGCGGCCAACGGGCCGGTGGTCATTGAAGTCGACGGCGAACTGATCTCCAAGCCCTATATCGACATCACGCTCCGGCTGATGGAACGCTTCGGCGTGGTGGTAGAACGCGAGGGCTGGGCACGCTTCACCATTCCTGCGAACGCGCGGTTCAGATCGCCGGGCCGAATCGCCGTCGAAGGCGATGCGTCATCCGCGACCTATTTCCTGGCGGCCGGGGCGATCGGCGGGGGTCCCCTGCGCGTCGAGGGCGTCGGCCATACGAGCATTCAGGGCGATGTGCGTTTCGCGGACGCCCTGGCGAAGATGGGCGCGAATATCTCGGTCGGCGACGAATGGATCGAAGTGCGCGGTGTCGAAAACGAAAATGGCCGTTTGACGCCAATCGACATGGATTTCAACCTGATCCCCGATGCCGCGATGACGATCGCCGTCGCCGCGCTGTTTGCCGACGGCCCGAGCACCTTGCGCAATATCGCCAGCTGGCGGGTCAAGGAGACGGACCGGATCACCGCGATGGCGACTGAATTGCGCAAAGTCGGCGCGACAGTCGAGGAAGGGCACGACTACCTGAAGATCACCCCTCCGGCGCACCTGACGCCGGGCGCCGAAATCGACACCTACGACGATCACCGGATGGCGATGTGCTTTTCGCTCGTGAGCCTGGCCGGTGTGCCGGTCACGATCAATGACCCGCGCTGCGTCGGCAAGACGTTTCCCGACTATTTCGACCGTTTCGGCGAGGTGGCGCGACGATGAGCGCACACCTGAACGTTCCGGTCATCACGATCGATGGCCCGACGGCGTCGGGCAAGGGCACGGTCGCGGTGCAGGTCGCCGAGGCGCTCTCGTTTCACTATCTGGATAGCGGCGCACTCTACCGGCTGACCGCCCTCGCAAGCCTGAAAGTCGGCATTGACGAGGACGATGTCGACACCCTGGTCGAACTTGCCCAGGACCTTCACATCGTGTTCCGCGAAGGCTGCGTGCGGCTCGACGGTCAGGACGTGTCGAACGAAATCCGCGCCGAACATGTCGGCAACCGGGCCTCGGCGATCGCCGTCCATGGCGCCCTGCGCGTGGCCCTAATTGCCCGCCAGCGGGCGTTCCGGGTCCCGCCGGGCCTGGTCGCGGACGGTCGCGACATGGGTACGGTGATCTTCCCCGACGCGACTTTGAAGGTGTTTCTGACCGCCAGCGTCGCCGCACGCGCCGACAGGCGATATAAGCAATTGATAGAAAAAGGTTTTTCTGCTAAGCTCGATGATCTAAGTCGTGATCTTCAGAAGCGCGACGAACGCGACAGCCAGCGCACGGCCGCGCCCCTCAAACAGGCCGCCGATGCCATGACCCTCGATACCTCCGGCCTGAGTGTCGAACAGACGGTGGAAACGGTGGTTGGCTGGTTTCACGAGCGGCAGCAAAGCAAGTGAAGTCGTTGTTCAGATAGCAGCATTCAGGTAGTCGAAATTTCAGCAAGTGCAGTGCCGGCGTGCAGCAGTCGCGCGCCGGTTGAAGTGTTCCCGGCAACGGTGCCGCGGAATGTATTTCAACCCTTAACCCTGCGTGTCATCGTTCTGCTTGCGGCGCCTAGCGTCTTGAACGGCAACACGCCATTTTCGATTTTTATGTCCGACCTGCAAACCTCAACCTCCAGCAACGAATCCTTTGCGGCTCTGTTCGAAGAGTCGCTGACCCGTCAAGACATGCGCGCCGGCGAAGTGATTTCCGCCGAAGTCGTGCGTGTTGATCACAATTTCGTGGTCGTCAACGCGGGTCTGAAGTCCGAAGCCTATATCCCTATCGAAGAATTCTTCAACGACGCGGGTGAGGTTGAAGTTCAGGCGGGCGACTTCGTTTCGGTCGCGATTGACGCGCTCGAAAACGGTTATGGCGACACGATCCTGTCGCGCGACAAGGCGAAGCGTCTCGCTTCGTGGCTGTCGCTGGAAAAGGCCCTCGACAACAACGAACTCGTGACCGGCACGATCACGGGCAAGGTCAAGGGCGGCCTGACCGTCATGGTCAACGGTATTCGCGCTTTCCTGCCGGGCTCGCTCGTCGACACCCGTCCGGTCAAGGACACGACTCCGTACGAAGGCAAGACCCTCGAATTCCGCGTCATCAAGCTCGACCGCAAGCGTAACAACGTTGTGTTGTCGCGCCGTGCCGTGATCGAAGCGACGCAAGGCGAAGAGCGCGCGAAGCTGCTCGAAACGCTCAAGGAAGGCGCGATCGTCGAAGGCGTGGTCAAGAACATCACCGACTACGGCGCATTCGTCGACCTCGGCGGCATCGATGGCCTGCTGCACATCACCGACATCGCCTGGCGTCGCGTGCGTCACCCGAGCGAAGTCCTGTCGGTTGGCCAAGAAGTCACCGCCAAGATCCTCAAGTTCGATCAAGAGAAGAACCGCGTCTCGCTGGGTATCAAGCAACTCGGCGACGATCCGTGGGAAGGCATTTCCCGCCGCTACCCGTCGGGCACGCGCCTGTTCGGTAAGGTCACCAACATCACCGACTACGGCGCATTCGTCGAAGTCGAATCGGGCATCGAAGGCCTGGTTCACGTGTCGGAAATGGACTGGACGAACAAGAACGTTGCACCGTCGAAGGTTGTGCAGCTGGGCGACGAAGTCGAAGTCATGGTCCTCGAGATCGACGAAGACCGCCGCCGTATCAGCCTCGGCATGAAGCAATGCAAGCCGAATCCGTGGGATGACTTCAGCCGCAACTACAAGAAGGGCGACAAGCTCAAGGGCGCGATCAAGTCGATCACCGACTTTGGCGTGTTCATTGGCCTGCCTGGCGGCATCGACGGCCTGGTCCATCTGTCGGACCTGTCGTGGAACGAAACCGGCGAAGAAGCGGTGCGCAAGTACAAGAAGGGCGACGAAGTCGAAGCCCTGGTGCTCGGCATCGACGTCGAGAAGGAACGCATCTCGCTCGGTATCAAGCAGATGGAAGGCGATCCGTTCAGCAACTATGTCGCGATGAACGACAAGGGTTCGCTGGTCACGGGTACGGTCAAGACGATCGATGCGAAGGGCGCTGTCGTGACGCTGCAAGGCGACATCGAAGGCTACCTGCGTGCGTCGGAAATCACGCATGACCGCGTTGAAGATGCGCGTAATGTGCTGAAGGAAGGCCAGCAGATCGAAGCCGTGGTGCTTAACATCGACCGCAAGTCGCGTGGCATCAACCTGTCGATCAAGGCGAAGGACCAGGCTGACCAATCCGAAGCCATGTCGAAGATGGCCAACGACAGCTCCGCTGCAAGTGGCACGACGAATCTCGGCGCGCTGCTGAAGGCTAAGCTGGACGGCCAGAACCAGTAAGGTTGCGGGCGTATGACCAAATCCGAATTGGTCGCGCAATTGGCCACGCGATTTTCACAACTGGTGTTGAAGGATGTGGATTTCGCGGTGAAACAGATGCTCGATGCGATGTCCGACTCGCTTGCGAAAGGACACCGCATTGAAATTCGAGGCTTCGGCAGTTTCGGACTCAATCGTCGTCCGTCGCGCGTAGGCCGCAACCCGAAGTCAGGCGAGAAAGTGCTCGTGCCCGAAAAGCATGTGCCCCATTTCAAGCCTGGCAAGGAGTTGCGCGAACGTGTTGACGGCCGTGCAGGAGAGCCGCTGAAGCAGGACGATGCGCCCCGTCATGTCTAAGTTCCACGCGTAAGCGTGGGCGCGGTCAGACGGACCTCCGCAGTCCAGGGTCGGTTGTAGCGATGTTGTACCGATGAAAAAAGCGCCTCCGGGCGCTTTTTTTGTTTCCAGCCGCCGTGTTCCGCGTTTCCCCGCGCGGTGCTACGGGAGCACCCGCATCCATTACAATACCGACGACCCGTGGGCCCGTTGGGTTGGCCCATTGGGGCCGCCGCAAGCCGGCTGGCCGGTCCCGCGAGGCGCCGCATGTCGTCGATGGCGTTGCTCGCAATTTTCAAGGGGAAGCGAATCGCATGAGGTATATCGTCTGGCTGCTGCGTGCCCTGGTGTTCATCCTGCTGCTGGTACTGGCACTCGCTAATACGCAGGAGGCTTCGCTCAATTTCCTGGCGGGCTACGTCTGGCAGGCGCCGCTG
The DNA here is from genome assembly GCA_026225235.1 of Burkholderiales bacterium. GTDB lineage: Bacteria > Pseudomonadota > Gammaproteobacteria > Burkholderiales > Burkholderiaceae > Pararobbsia. The sequence continues at coordinate 28,182 of JAMFSK010000197.1, read as the reverse complement.
ATCCTGATCGGTCTGGTGTTCTTCGCGGTCGGCCTGTTTGCAGGCGTGCTTGCCGCTGCGCCGGCCCTCGTTCGGATGCGACTCGAGATCGCGCGGCTCAAGCGCCAGCTCAAGAATGTGCAGGAGCGGCCCATCGTGCTCGACGAACCGCCGCTGCCGCCGATCCTCTGAGCACGCTAGCGCGCACTCGCGTGCCGCCGATCTTTTATTCATCTGCTTCTTAAACTCGACGACACCGCATGGATCTCGATTATTGGTGGTTGCTGTTGATCCCGGTGGTTTTCGGGCTCGGCTGGATGGCCGCGCGTTTCGACGTCAAGCATCTGCTGTCCGAAAGCGCCAACCTCCCGCGCTCCTATTTCCGTGGCCTGAACTTCCTGCTCAACGAGCAGCCGGACCAGGCCATCGACGCGTTTATCGAGGTCGTCAAGCTCGACCCCGAGACGACCGAGTTGCACTTCGCGTTGGGTAGCCTGTTTCGTCGCCGCGGTGAAACCGAGCGTGCGATCCGTGTGCACCAGAACCTGCTGAACCGGTCTGACTTGCCGGAGATCGAGCGAGAACATGCGATGTTCGAACTCGGACAGGACTTCCTCAAGGCAGGCCTGCTCGACCGCGCTGAAGATACGTTCAAGTCTCTCAATAGCGGCGCATATGCGAGCGATGCACAACGTTGCCTGCTGACCATCTACGAGATCGAGAAAGACTGGGCGAAAGCCATCGAGACGGCCGAGATACTCGAGAAGCTCAGTGCGCAATCGTTCCGCAAGGAGATTGCGCAATTCCACTGTGAGCGCGCGCAGGAAGCGCTGCAGAAGAAAGACGGCGAGCTCTCGAGCGCCGAACTCAAGCTCGCCCGTGCGGCGAACCCTGCCAACGTCCGCGCGACGATTCTCGCGGGCGACGTCGAGATGGCGATCGGCAACCCCGATGGCGCCGTCGAGCAGTGGCGCAAGGTCGAGACCCAATCGCCCGCGCACTTGCCGCTGATCGTCGAGCGCCTGATGAAGGCGTACGGAGCACTCGGCAAGGATGCCGAGGGTGCCCGCTTGTTGACCCAGTATCTCGACAAATATCCGTCGAACGATCTGCTTGATATCGCCTATACCTATATAGCCCAGCAAATCGGTCCGGATGCCGCGCATCAACTGGTGCGAGCGCAGATGCAAAAGGCGCCGAACCTGGCCGGCATGTCGCGGCTGCTCGAGGCGCAGGAGGGCTCCGCTGAGGAGCCGCGCCGTAGCGAACTCGAGTTGATGCGCGGGCTGATTCGCCAGCGCACGAAGAACCTGCCGCGCTACACCTGCCAGAGCTGCGGGTTTCGCGCCCGGCTCTTCTATTGGCAATGCCCGGGCTGCAGCGGCTGGGAGACCTATGCGCCGCGCCGTGTCGAACCGATGGCAAGCGGCGGCTGAGCGCCGCGCCCAACCGAATCAGGAATACCCCGACCCTCTATGAAAATCACCATTATCGGAACCGGTTATGTGGGCCTCGTCACGGGCGCTTGCCTGGCCGAGATCGGCAACGATGTCTTCTGCCTGGACGTCGACCCCCGCAAGATCGAGATCCTCAATGCCGGCGGCGTGCCGATTCATGAGCCTGGCCTGCAGGAACTGATCGCCCGCAATCGCACGGCCGGACGCATCCAGTTCTCCACGGATATTGCTGCCAGCGTGGCCCACGGCGACATTCAGTTCATCGCGGTCGGCACGCCGCCCGACGAAGACGGCTCGGCCGATCTATCCTATGTGCTTGCAGCGGCGCGCTCGATCGGCAAGCACATGACAGGCTTCAAGGTCGTGGTCGACAAATCGACTGTCCCGGTCGGCACGGCTCAGCGCGTGCGAGAAGTCATTCGCAGCGAGCTCGTGACGCGTGGCGTGTCGGCGAATGTCTCGATCGTCTCGAATCCGGAGTTTCTCAAGGAAGGCGCGGCGGTCGACGACTTCATGCGCCCGGACCGGATCGTGATCGGCTGCGACGATGACGTGTCGGGGATGAAGGCGCGCGAGATGATCAAGCGTCTCTATGCACCGTTCAATCGTAACCACGAGCGCACGCTGTATATGGATGTCCGTTCGGCCGAATTTACGAAGTACGCGGCAAATGCGATGCTTGCTACCCGGATCTCGTTTATGAACGAGATGGCCAATCTCGCGGACCGCGTGGGTGCCGATATCGAAGCCGTGCGTCGCGGCATCGGTTCAGATCCACGCATCGGGTATGACTTCCTTTATGCGGGCTGCGGGTATGGCGGCTCGTGTTTCCCGAAAGATGTCCAGGCGCTGATCCGCACGGCCGAGGAAACCGGCCAGCGATTGCATATCCTGGAATCGGTCGAGCAGGTCAACGAGCAACAGAAGCAGGTACTGGTTGGCAAGATCGTGAAGCGCTTCGGTGAAGACCTGACGGGGCGTCGTTTCGCGGTATGGGGGCTGGCTTTCAAGCCGAACACCGACGATATGCGCGCGGCGCCGAGCCGTTTGCTGGTTGCTTCGCTGCTGAAGCGCGGGGCATCCGTGGTGGCCTATGACCCGGTTGCGATGGACGAGGCACGCCGCGTTTTTGCGCTCGATCTGGCAGAGGATCCTGCCGCGCTGTCGCGGCTCAGCTATGTCGATGAGCCGAGGAAGGCCGCCGCGGGCGCGGATGCACTGGTGATTGTGACCGAATGGAAGGCCTTCAAGAGCCCGGACTTCCTGCATCTCAAGTCACAGCTCAAGACGCCACTGATCTTCGATGGTCGCAATCTGTACGATCCGCCGACACTCGCCGAACATGGCATCGAATACTACGGAATCGGGCGTCCGGAAGTCGCCTTGGCCAGCCAGGCAGGGAGCGCCGATGTCCTTGCATGATGCGCTGCCCAAAGTGACGCGTGAGCAGCTTGCCGCGTCGCGCGTGCTGGTGGTCGGCGATGTGATGCTCGACCGGTATTGGTTTGGCGATGTCAACCGTATCTCGCCCGAGGCGCCGGTGCCCGTGGTGCACGTGACGCGTAGCGAAGAGCGGCTGGGCGGGGCTGCGAATGTCGCACGCAACGCGGCCGCGCTCGGTGCGCAGACCAGCCTGTTGTGTGTGATCGGTGACGATGAGCCTGCCTACAAGCTCATCGAACTGCTGACCCACAGCAATGTGAAAGCGCATGTGGAGCGCGACCCGGGTCTGGCTACCACGATCAAATTGCGTATCGTGTCGCGTCAGCAGCAACTGATTCGTATCGACTTCGAGAACACACCGACGCACGAAGTCTTGCTTGCGGGCCTCGCCCGTTTCGATGCGTTGCTGCCGGAACACGACGTGGTGTTGTTGTCCGATTATGCAAAGGGCGGCCTGACGCATGTCGAGCGGATGATCGAGCACGCCCGCAGCGCGGGCAAGACGATCCTCGTCGATCCGAAAGGGGACGACTGGGCGCGTTATCGGGGCGCGTCGGTGATCACGCCGAATCGTGCCGAGCTGCGCGAGGTGATCGGACGCTGGCATTCCGAAGCGGATCTCGAACAGCGCGTCTCGAAGCTGCGCGCCGAACTTGATTTTGCGGCTCTCCTGCTGACACGCTCCGAAGAGGGCATGACGCTCTTCATGGATCATGGTGTGGCTCACGAGCCGGCCCAGGCGCGCGAAGTGTATGATGTTTCGGGCGCCGGCGACACGGTGATCGCCACGCTCGCGGCCATGCTCGGCGCGGGTGTCCCGCTGGAACACGCGATGGCGCATGCCAATCGCGCCGCTGGTGTGGTGGTGGCCAAACTGGGCACCGCGACTGTCGAATATCACGAGCTGTTCGGTTAATCCCGGACGGTCAGCGCGAAGGCGGCCGATGTAACGCGAGATGCAACGCGAGCCGCTTCGCGCGCCTTTCCCTCGCAAGGCGTTTTCATGACTCTTATCGTTACCGGCGCGGCCGGCCTGATCGGCAGCAATCTCGTCAAAGCCCTCAACGAGCGCGGCGAACACGACATCATTGCGGTCGACAATCTCACGCGCGCGGACAAGTTTCGCAACCTCGTCGATTGCGAGGTCAGCGACTATTTCGACAAGAAGGATTTTGTCGAACGCTTCGCGTCCGGCTATTTTGGAAAGATTCGCGGCCTGTTCCATGAGGGTGCGTGCTCCGACACCATGGAGACCGATGGCCGCTACATGATGGACAACAATTTCCGCTATTCGAGTGCCTTGCTCGATGCGTGTATCGCGCAGCGGGTGCCGTTCCTCTATGCCTCATCGGCCGCGATTTACGGCGGCTCGCAAACCTTCACCGAAGACCGTGACGCGGAGCGGCCGCTCAATGTCTACGGGTATTCGAAGTTCCTGTTCGACCAGATCGTGCGCCGGCGTCTGCCGGTGGCGAAGAGTCAGGTCGTTGGCTTCCGCTATTTCAACGTCTATGGTCAGCGCGAGCAGCATAAGGGACGCATGGCGTCGGTCGCGTTTCATAACTTCAACCAGTTCCGTGCCGAGGGCAAGGTCAAGCTGTTCGGCGAGTACAACGGGTATGGCGCGGGGCAGCAGACGCGTGACTTCGTTTCGGTCGAAGACGTGGTGCGGGTGAACCTGCACTTCTTCGATCGTCCGCAGATCACCGGTATTTTCAATCTCGGCACGGGCAATGCGCAGCCGTTCAATGATGTGGCTTCGACCGTGGTGAATTCGCTGCGCGCGCTCAAGGGCGAGTCGCGGCTCTCGCTTGAGGAGCTCGTGCAGCGTGGGCTGATTGAGTACATCCCGTTTCCGGATGCGCTGCGCGGCAAGTACCAATGCTTCACGCAAGCCGATCAGACGCGGCTGCGCGCGGCGGGCTACACGGTGCCGTTCCTGACCGTGCAGCAGGGCGTCGAGCGTTATGTGAACTGGATGATCGAACGTGGCGATTGAGCGTGATCACTGGGCGTGGCCAAATGAGCCTGGTGTGAGCGCTGAGCGCGGCCAATGAGCGAGACGTGATCACTGGCCATCTGGCCGACTATGGGCTCGAACGTCCTCTCCCTAGACCAAATGTTCCTCGCCGCGCTGTCGTGGCGGGAGACTTTCAAGGGAGCATCGGATGTTCTACAAATACTTCTGGGTAGGGCTGACGCTCGCGGCGAGCATGTCGTGCGCGATGGCCGCGGTCGATGTCAACACGTCGGACGAAGCGTCGCTCGAGAACGTGACGCGAATCGGCGGCGCGAAGGCCCGCGATCGTCAAAGAACGTGAGGCGAATGGGCCGGACAAGGATGCCGACGATCTCGCGGCGCGCATCGATGGGCTAGGGCCCAAGTCCGTCGAAAAGCTGCAGGCTTCCGGGTTGCTGATTGGCGGGGCAGGCGGCACTGGCGGAGTGGCGGGGGCGAATGCCGCTGTCGCGACGCCGGTTATGCCGGCCGCACATCCCACTCAGACAGCGGAGAAATAGGCGGCACCGAGACGTGGGCCGGTGTGCCGAGTCTGCACGCTGGTCCACTGCGGCACGCGCTCCTGATACGACCCTGTTGTCAGCGTGGCCACGAACTCGTGGATTACAATCGAACGCTCTATCGCTTATCGGCTCAACTGAGTATCCAGCGTCGCCATGCCTTACAAAACCATCGAAGACACCATTGGCAATACCCCGCTCGTGCAGCTCGTCCGGGTACCCGACGAGGAGATCCGCGCGCGCAACAACGTGATTCTCGGCAAACTTGAGGGCAACAACCCGGCGGGCTCGGTCAAAGACCGTCCAGCCCTGTCGATGATCACGCAGGCCGAACTGCGCGGGCGCATCAAGCCGGGCGATACGCTGATCGAGGCGACCAGCGGCAATACCGGCATTGCGCTCGCGATGGCCGCGGCCGTACGCGGCTACAAGATGGTGCTGCTGATGCCCGAAGACCTGTCGGTCGAGCGGCGCCAGAGCATGGCGGCTTACGGCGCGGAGATCATCCTTACACCACTCAAGGGCGGGATGGAATACGCACGCGATCTCGCCGAACAAATGCAGCGCGACGGCAAGGGTGTGATTCTCGACCAGTTCGCCAACCCGGATAATCCGCTTGCGCATTACAACGGCACCGGTCCTGAGATCTGGCGTGACACGGACGGACGCGTGACACACTTTGTGTCCGCCATGGGCACGACCGGCACGATCATGGGCGTCTCGCAGTACCTGAAGGAACAGAACCCCGAGGTGCAGATTATCGGCGCACAACCCGCCGAGGGTTCGCGCATCCCGGGTATTCGCAAGTGGCCCGAGGCGTATCTGCCGAAGATCTTCGATCGCGCGCGCGTTGATCGCGAAGAGTCAGTGAGTCAGTCGGAAGCCGAAGCGATGGCGCGCAGGCTGGCTACGGTCGAAGGGATTTTTTGCGGGATTTCCGCCGCGGGTGCATGCGAAGTGGCGTTGCGTGTGGCCCGTCAGGTCGAGAATGCGACGATCGTATTTATCATCTGCGATCGTGGTGATCGCTATCTGTCGACGGGTGTCTTTCCCGCCTGACCCCTCTGTGACGACCCTGGCTTAATTCGTCGCGCCGCCCGCATTGCCTGTCGCGGGCAATGTCCCGGCGGCTGCGGCGGCCGCATCGCTCGCCATCATCTTCGCCTTGACCGCTTCGCCAAGCTCATACACCGCCTCGGCGTAAAAGAAGCTGCGGTTGTAGCGCGTCAGCACATAGAAATTCTTGAGACCCAGCACATACTGGGTCGGCTGTGTCGGTGAGGGCAGGTCGACCACGGTGATCGGCGTGGCGAGTTCATCGGTCGGGTTCAGGCCCGGCTCGTTGAGCAACATGCCCGCCTTGAGCAACTGATCGAGCGTCCAGTGAGGCTCGGGTTGACCATCGGCTGCCGCTTGCGCGATGCCGATGCTGCCGGCGTCCACCGCCAGGTGCCAGACAACTGGGCGACCCGGTTCCCACCCGTTTTGTTTGAGATAGTTTGCGACACTGCCGATTGCATCGGTCGGGCTGTTACGCAGATCGATCGTTTTGTTGCCGTCGAAATTGACCGCGTACTGAATGATGCTGCTCGGCATGAATTGCGGAATGCCGATCGCGCCCGCATACGAACCCTGCACAGTGGCCGGGTCGATGCCCGAGTCGCGGGTCCAGACCAGCAGGTCAGCGAGATTCTTGCGGAAGGTGGCTTCGCGATCGGCCTGGTTCGGCGTCGCGGGGTAATCGAAGGCCAGTGTCGTCAGCGCGTCGAGCACCCGGAAGTTGCCCATGTACTTGCCGTAGATCGTCTCGACGCCGATGATCCCGACGATCGCTTCGGGCGGCACGCCATATTGCTGCGAAGCGCGCTGCAGGGCGTCGCGGTTGTCGCGCCAGAACTTCACCCCTGCATTGATGCGAATCGGCTCGACAAAGCGGCTGCGGTACACCTGCCAGTTCTTGACGCCGGGCGCAGGGGCAGGCGTCACGAGTTTGACTGCGGTTGCCGAATAGCTGACCTGATCAAACAGCGTATGCAGTGCATCCGCGTCGAAGTCATAACGCGCGACCATATCGTTGATGAACGCTTCGACCTCAGGATTGTTCGCATACCGCTGCGGCACGATTTCTTCTTCGAACGTCTGCCCGGGCGCGCTCTGGCCCTGGCCCGGGAAACCCTGTGACGGGTCCTGCGCATGCGCGATGTTCGCGCCCAGTGCGCATGCTGCCGCGAAGGCGGTAACACAGGCGGCGCGACGGGGCAGCGAAGAAACAGGCAGACAGACGGCAGACAGGCGAGGAAAGCTTGAGGCGATCATTGGTCGAGTCGGGCGGGGTTTGGAAAGAGTATAACCGAGGCTGCTGTGGTAACTTATCGTCATTCCGACCAGCGTAACGCGCACGGCGAGCGATTCGACAGGCATGGCCACCGGACTTTTTTCTCATCCCGATTGCAATCTGCACGATATGGGCGACTGGCATCCGGAATGCCCGGGTCGGCTGCAGGCCATCGAAGATCAGCTCATTGCTAGCCGCATCGAGCCGTTGCTGATTCACGAGGAGGCGCCGCTCGTCGATGAGGCCTCGCTGAGGCGAGTCCATGGCGCCGAACACATCGAATACATCCGCGCGCTCGTCCCGGTTGACGGCTATGCCGAGATCGATGCCGACACACGGATGAACCCCTACAGCTGGCGCGCCGCGATGCGCGCGGCCGGGGCCGCGGTGGCGGCGACCGATGCGGTGATCGATGGTCGTTACGACAATGCGTTCTGCAGTGTGCGTCCGCCGGGCCACCATGCCGAGCCCGATCGTGCGATGGGCTTCTGCCTGTTCAACAATGTGGCGATCGCCGCGCGTCACGCGCTCGAGGTGCGCGGCATGTCGCGTGTCGCGATCGTCGACTTCGATGTGCACCATGGCAACGGCACCGAGGCCGCGTTCGCAGGCGACTCGCGTGTGCTGATGTGCAGCTTCTTTCAGCATCCGTTCTATCCGTTTTCGGGCGGTGAGCCGCTTGCCTCCAACATGGTCAATGTGCCGCTCGCGGCGCGTACCAATGGTGCGGCGATGCGCGAAGCCGTCGACATGATGTGGATTCCCGCGCTCGAAGCCTTTAAACCCGAGATGATTTTTGTCTCGGCGGGCTTTGACGCTCATCGCGAAGACGATCTCGGCGGCCTCGCGCTGGTCGAGGCCGACTACGAATGGCTGACCACGCAGATCTGCGCGATTGCGAAGCGTTATGCCAAAGGCCGGGTCGTGAGCTGTCTCGAAGGTGGCTATAACCTGTCGGCGCTCGGCCGCAGCGTAGCCACCCATCTCAAGGTCCTGACCGAAGCCTGAGTCCTTGCCTGATTTTTGTGCTTTAGAGCGTCCGATCGACTCGGCCCTCTAGCCAAAGCGCAAACGGCGCGCTTAAAATAGCACGACCGTTCGATGCAGGGGCCGACGATAGCGTGATGTGCATGACCTCATCCGGTCGGGGGTCGTCCAGCCGGCGCGACGTGGGTGGGGCACCCGAGCCCCGACAAGGCCAGTCGCTATAATGATGCGACCGACGTATTCGTAACTCTGGAGCATGTGGATGAAAGTTTTAGTGCCAGTCAAACGCGTGGTCGACTACAACGTCAAAGTCCGCGTGAAATCGGACGGTTCGGGCGTAGACATCGCCAACGTGAAGATGTCGATGAACCCGTTTGACGAGATTGCGGTCGAGGAAGCGGTGCGCCTGCGCGAAGCCGGTGTGGCGACCGAAGTCATCGTCGTGTCGGCAGGGGTGACCCAATGCCAGGAAACGCTGCGCACGGCGCTCGCGATCGGTGCGGACCGCGCCATCCTGGTCGAGACCACCGATGAACTGCAGCCCCTCGCAGTCGCCAAGATCCTCAAGGCGCTGGTCGACAAGGAACAGCCGCAACTGGTGATCCTCGGCAAGCAGGCCATCGACGACGACGCCAACCAGACGGGCCAGATGCTCGCGGCGCTCGCCAACCTGCCGCAAGCGACCTTCGCTTCGAAAGTCGTGGTCGCTGACGGCAAGGTCCAGGTCACGCGCGAAATCGACGGTGGCCTCGAGACGCTTTCACTGACGCTGCCTGCTGTGGTGACGACCGATCTGCGCCTGAACGAGCCGCGCTACGTGACGTTGCCCAACATCATGAAGGCGAAGAAGAAGCCGATGGAAACGATCAAGCCGGCCGATCTGGGCGTCGATACCACGCCGCGTCTGAAGACACTCAAGGTCAGTGAGCCCGCGCAGCGCTCAGCGGGCGTCAAGGTGCCCGACGTCGCGACGCTCGTGACGAAGCTCAAGACCGAAGCCAAAGTGCTGTAAAGGGATACCGACATGACGATTCTGATTCTCGCCGAACACGACAACCAGTCGCTCAAGGGTGCGACGTTCAACACGGTCGCCGCTGGCCTGAAGATTGGCGGCGATGTCCATGTCCTGATCGCTGGCCACAACGCGCAGGGCGCAGCCGATGCGGCCGCGAAGATCCCGGGCGTGGCCAAGGTGCTGCTGGCCGATGCGCCGCAACTCGCCGATGGTCTCGCCGAAAACGTCGAAGCCACGGTGCTGTCGATTGCAAAGAACTACTCGCACATCCTCGCGCCGGCCACGGCCTATGGCAAGAACGTGGCGCCGCGGATCGCCGCGAAACTCGACGTCGCGCAGTTCAGCGACATCACGGGTGTGGTGAGCGCCGATACGTTTGAACGGCCGATCTATGCGGGCAATGCAATCGCCACGGTGCAGTCTGCTGATCCGGTGATCGTCATCACGGTGCGCAGCACGGGTTTCGATCCGGTGGCAGCCGAAGGCGGCAGCGCGACGGTCGAGAAACTCGAGGCAGCCGCGGATAGCGGTATCTCGCAGTTTGTGAGCCGCGAAGTCACCAAGCTCGATCGTCCCGAACTGACGTCGGCACAGATCATCGTGTCAGGCGGACGGGGTCTCGGCAGTGGCGAAAACTACATGAAGGTGCTCGAGCCGCTCGCGGACAAGCTGAGTGCAGCGCTGGGTGCCTCGCGTGCGGCAGTCGATGCGGGCTACGTGCCGAACGACTATCAAGTCGGACAGACGGGCAAGATCGTTGCGCCGCAGCTGTATATCGCGGTCGGTATCTCGGGCGCGATCCAGCATCTGGCTGGTATGAAGGACTCGAAGGTCATCGTCGCGATCAACAAGGATCCCGAAGCGCCCATCTTCAGCGTCGCGGACTATGGTCTGGTCGGCGATCTGTTTACGGTAGTGCCGGAGCTCGTCAAAGCGCTCGGCTGATTACAGGCACGACGCGGACACGTTAAAAAGGGGTGCCCGAACGGCACCCCTTTTTTTGCTGCTCAGTTTTGTGATTGAACGATAGAACAAAGCCACACACGGAGACAAGCCATGACTTACCAAGCCCCCGTCAAGGACATGCTGTTCGTGCTCAACGAGCTCGCTGGCCTGTCTGACGTTGCTGCGCTACCCGGGTTCGAAGACGCTCAACCGGAGACGGTGCAGGCCGTTCTTGAAGAGTCGGCGCGATTCAACCAGGAGGTTGTCGCACCGCTGAACGTCGCGGGCGATCGCGAGCCGAGCAGTTGGCACGATGGCAAGGTCACGACCACGCCTGGCTTCAGCAGTGCGTTCAAGCAGTTCGGCGAAGGGGGCTGGCAAGGCGTGCCGCATCCGCAGGAGTTTGGCGGGCAGGGGTTGCCGAAGCTCGTGTCGACCGCATGCACGGAGATGTTGAACGCGGCGAATCTCTCGTTTGCCTTGTGTCCGTTATTGACGGACGGTGCGATCGAAGCGCTGATGACGGCGGCTAGCGATGAACAGAAGACGCTCTATGCGCCGAAGCTGATCTCGGGCGAATGGACCGGCACGATGAACCTGACCGAGCCGCAGGCCGGTTCGGATCTCGCGCTGGTTCGCACGCGCGCCGAGCCGCAAGGTGATGGCTCGTTCAAGCTGTTCGGCACCAAGATTTTCATCACCTATGGTGAGCACGACATGGCGAGCAACATCGTTCATTTCGTACTCGCGCGAACGCCGAGTGCGCCCGAAGGGGTGAAGGGTATTTCGTTGTTCGTGGTGCCGAAGTTTCTCGTCAATGCGGACGGCTCGCTCGGTGAGCGCAACGACGTGCATTGCGTGTCGATCGAACACAAGCTCGGTATTAAGGCGAGCCCGACTGCAGTCCTCCAGTATGGCGATCATGGTGGCGCGATCGGCCACCTGATTGGCGAAGAGAACCGCGGGCTCGAGTACATGTTCATCATGATGAACGCCGCGCGTTTCGCCGTGGGGATGCAGGGTATCGGGGTGGCTGATCGCGCGTATCAGAAGGCCGTCGCCTATGCGAAAGACCGGGTGCAGAGTCGCCCCGTCGATGGCTCGGCGAAGCAGGCGGTCGCGATCATTCATCATCCGGATGTGAAGCGCATGTTGTCGACGATGCGCGCGCTGACGGAAGCGGCGCGGGCGCTCGCCTATTGTGCGGCGTCTGCCGCAGACCATGCCCATGGTGTGTCGGATGAGGCTGCCCGTCGTCGCCATCTTGCCCGTTATGAATTTCTCGTGCCGATCGTCAAAGGCTGGAGCACCGAACTCTCGATCGAGGTGGCGAGTCTCGGCGTGCAGGTTCACGGGGGCATGGGCTTTATCGAGGAGACAGGTGCCGCGCAGTACTACCGTGACGCACGCATCCTGACAATCTATGAAGGGACCACGGCGATCCAGGCGAATGATCTGGTGGGCCGCAAAACACTGCGCGACGGCGGTGAGGTTGCGAGGATTTTGCTCGCGGAGATCGCCACGGTTGAAGCCGCACTCTCAACACGCGCCGCCTCGGGCGAAGACGGCGCGACTTTCGAAACGATGCGCAAACACCTCGCAGCGGGGCGCGTGGCGCTCGCGAGTGTCGTTGAGTTTATGGTGGCCAAGGGGAAGTCGGATCCGAACGCCGTCTTTGCCGGCAGCGTCCCGTACCTCAAGCTCGCGGGGATCGTGCTGGGCGGCTGGCAGATGGCACGCGCCTTGTTGGCGGCCGCTGCGAAGCGCGCAGATGACCCGGGTTTCTACTCGACGAAGATCGCCACTGCGGCGTTCTTCGCGAGCCACGTGCTGTCACAAGCACCGGGTATTGAAGCGTCGATCGTCGAGACCGCAGGGCAGGATCATTGGCTTACGCTCGCAGCGCAAGCCTACTGATCACGCCTGGGCGAAGGCCGGCCGCCACGCGCGGTCGCCGCCTTTGAGGTAGCGGGCGACCGAGAGGTCGTCCGACTGGATCGCGGGGCGACGGCCCGACATGAGGTCGGCGAGCAACTGACCCGAGCCGCATGACATCGTCCAGCCAAGCGTGCCGTGGCCTGTGTTCAGGAACAGATTCGGCATGTTCGTCTTGCCGACGATCGGGGTGCCGTCCGGCGTCATCGGGCGCAGGCCAGTCCAGAACGAAGCCTGCGCGGTATCGCCGGCGCCCGGGAACAGGTCGTTGACGACCATCTCGAGCGTCGCGCGGCGGGCTTCCTTCAGGTCGCGGTTATAACCGACGACTTCCGCCATCCCGCCGACCCGAATCCGGTCGTCAAAACGGGTGACCGCAATCTTGTAGGTCTCGTCGAGCACGGTCGACACAGGCGCATGGGTTGCGTCGACGATCGGCACGGTGATCGAATACCCCTTGAGCGGGTAGACGGGGATCTTGACGATCTTGTCGAGCAGCGCGGTCGAGAACGAACCGAGCGCAACGACATAAGCATCGGCCCGCAGTGTTTCGCTGCCGCTACGAACGCCGGCGATTCGTCCGCCCACGACTTCGAGTGCATCGATCGAGACGCCGTAGCGGAACTTGACACCCAGGGCCGTCGCCATCGCAGCAAGACGGTTGGTGAATAACTGGCAGTCGCCGGTTTCGTCATTCGGCAGGCGCAGGCCGCCGGTGAGCTTGTGCTGAACGTTCGCGAGCGCCGGTTCGGCGCGGCCGAGTTCGTCCGGCATCAACAGTTCGTAGGGCACGCCCGCATCGTCGAGCACGGCGATATCCTTGGCGGCACCGTCGAGCTGGGCTTGTGTGCGGAACAACTGCAGCGTGCCGCCTGCGCGGCCTTCGTATTCGATACCGGTATCGGCGCGCAGCGCCTGCAGGCAGTCGCGGCTATATTCGGCCAGGCGCACCATGCGGCCCTTGTTCACGGCATACCGGTCGGCGCGGCAGTTACTCAGCATTTGCCAAAGCCATTGCAACTGGAAGCGCGTGCCGTCCGGGCGCACGGCCAGCGGCGCATGCTTTTCGAACATCCATTTGATCGCCTTGAGCGGCACGCCGGGTGCCGCCCACGGAGCGGCGTAGCCGGGCGAGATCTGGCCGGCGTTGGCGAAGCTGGTTTCGAGCCCGGGACCGCTTTGACGGTCGACCACGGTCACGTCATGCCCCGCTCGTGCGAGATAGTAAGCGCTGGTGGTGCCGACAACACCGCTGCCAAGAATCAGGATCTGCATGACGACCGTCCGAATATGCCGAAAAGAATAACCGCGAAGGGGTCGAGACGGGAGGGGTCGAAAACCGGAAACGATTCTGAAACGTCGGTAGTCGTCCGGATCGTCCAAGACCAGAACATACTGCTATGGTATTGACCATCTGCCAGTAAAGGTTTCTGTACAAAAAAAATATTTGGTGAAAAATCATGAGAACACAGCGTCAGCCGGTTCGAACGCTCGACAAGATCGATCATAAGATCCTGCGTTTGCTGCAGCGCGACGGCCGGATGCCGATGAAGGAGCTCGCCGAGCAGATCGGGTTGTCGCTTACCCCGTGTATCGAGCGGGTGAAGCGTATGGAGCGCGACGGGGTGATTTCCGGCTACTACGCACGGGTGAATCCGGCCATGCTGGGCGCTGCCTTGCTGGTATTCGTCGAAATCACGCTCGACCACAAGAACGGCAGCATGTTCGAACTGTTCCGGCGCGAGGTCGCGAAGATCCCCGAAGTGCTCGAATGCCATCTGGTGTCCGGCGACTTCGACTATCTGATCAAGGCGCGCATCCGTGAGATGGGGGACTACCGCAAGCTCCTGGGCGACATGCTGCTGCAATTGCCGGGGGCAGTGCAGTCGAAGAGCTATGTGGTGATGGAGGAGATCAAGGAGACCTTCGAAATTTCGATCGGGGACTAGCGGGCGGCGAAGGGGTGATGTACTGTGTATTTGTACAGTATTTTCGCTTCCCTTCTGTTTTTTTGCACACCGCTGCCATGACCTCCCGCCGTTCCGATGATGACCGTTTTACCCCGCCCGTTCCCGGGCGGCGCGAGGTCGATCGTCATGATCCCGATCTACCTGGCGAAGCGCCGGTGATCGAGCGGCCACTCTTGCCGTTCAAAGGCAGGGGGGCGGTGGTTAACGTCCAGGGGCGGTTCGAAGTCGACGAACGCCGCGCATTCGACGATGGATGGAGCGGCGACGATGCGGATGCCCCGAGCGATGCGCCGACCCTGCGCACTGAGGTGTTCGATGAATACGCGAAGAGCATCCTGACGCGCAACCAGTCACCCGATATCCCGTTCAATGTTTCGCTCAATCCTTACCGGGGCTGCGAGCACGGCTGCATCTATTGTTTCGCGCGTCCGACCCATAGTTATCTGGGCCTTTCCCCAGGGCTCGATTTTGAAAGCCGGATCTACGCGAAGGTCAACGCGGCGGCGCTGCTCGAACGCGAGCTTGCGCGCCCGAGTTACCGGCCCGAGTCGATCGCGCTGGGTGTGATCACGGATGCCTACCAGCCGATTGAGCGCGAGCGCCGCATTACGCGCGGAGTGATCGAAGTGCTGAGTCGAACCGGCCATCCGTTCGGGGCGATCACGAAATCGTCGCTGATCGAACGCGATATCGATCTGCTGGCGCCTATGGCCGAGCGCAACCTCTTCTCGGCCGCGGTCACGATTACCACGCTCGATCCGGACATTGCACGCACCCTCGAGCCACGCGCGGCGGCGCCAGCACGTCGCCTGCGGACGATTCGCACGCTGACGGACGCGGGTATCCGGGTGGGTGTATCGATCGCGCCCATCATTCCCTTCGTGACCGAGCCGGATATGGAGCGCGTGCTCGAAGCCTGCGCCGAGGCCGGCGCGACATCGGCGAGTTATATCGTCCTGCGGCTGCCGTGGGAGGTGTCGCCTTTGTTCGAGCAATGGCTTGAGACGCACTTTCCCGACCGTGCCGCGCGCGTGATGAATCGTGTGCGCGATATGCGGGGTGGCAAGAACTACGATGCGTCGTTCGCGACGCGAATGAAGGGCACCGGGATGTGGGCCGATCTGCTGAAACAGCGCTTCAATAAAGCCGCCAAGCGTGTGGGCCTGAACGCGCGCCACCGCGGGATCATGGACATGGGGCTTTTTTCGCAGCCTGTGAACATCAAGCCCGACAAACCGTCGGATGATCCTCAGTTCCGCTTGTTCGGCGACTGACCGACGACCTTCGGCTTTCCATGTTCGGTGGCTGAACGATGACTCTCAGCTTTGATGACTCTTGGCTTTCCTTGTTCGGCGACTGACGCCGGGTGCGCAGGCTTCAGCCTCCGTTACCGCCGGCCTGGCTCTCAAAATACGTCTGGAACGTAAAAGCGAGTCCGCTCATTAGATATCCGGTGCCGATGAACAGCGAAAAAATGACGATCAGCACGACCGTCCACCCCGACTGGCTGCGCCGTGTGGTGTCCGGATTGAACTTCGCATCCCACCGCTCGTCGGGGCGCAGCCCGTAGACGATCGCCGCGAGAAAACCGGCCAATACCGAGACACAACCGATCACGCTCAGAATCCAACCGGCAAGCGAGGTGCGCTCCGACGTCCACATCAGCCATGCACCAACGACCCCGAGGGCGCTGCCGATCACGTGAAGCCAGCCATAACGATCTCCCGCGCCGCGCAGATAGAAGCGGTGCAGGCCGGCCCAGCCGAACAGGAAAGCGAGTGCGGCTGTAAGGGTCTTGGACTTGAAGGCTTGGGTGGGGGCAGTGGAGACGTTGGACATGGAGACGACAGTGAAATGCGGCAAATGAGCGGCAAACGGGCCAAGAGCCAAGGCGCGGGCGGACCGGCAGGGATTGTACGCCGCCGACCTGACGGAAAGCGCGGCTTCCCGGCGCGCCATAGTCTGACGTGAGGTTCGCTTGTGACGAGCGACGACCGCCCCATCCGGCGTTTGGCGCGACAAGGCACCGGGCGCGGTCGCACTGATTCAAACTCCCCGTGGCCGGCGCGATGCGTGCCGTTCACGCGTATGCGTCACCCGAATCACGCAAAAAACCGTTTCGACCCGGGGTAAGTGTTTGTTCGGGCGCATCTTTCGGCTATACTTCGCGGTTTCCGTATTCGATCACTTCTGATCTCCCCCAAGGATTCTGTATGGTCATCATCCGTCTCGCACGCGGCGGCGCCAAGAAGCGCCCGTTCTACAACATCGTCGTGACCGATTCGCGCAATCGCCGCGATGGCCGTTTCATCGAAAAGCTCGGCTTCTACAACCCGATCGCTCAGAAGGGCGAGGCACTGCGCATTGCGCACGACCGCCTGACCTACTGGACGGACACGGGTGCCCAGCTGTCGGAAACGGTCGCTCGCCTCGTCAAGCAATCGAAAGCAGCGACGCCGGCTGCCGCAGCCTAAGTAGCAAGTCTGGTTTTTAGCAGGGTTTAGTTCTTGGCCACATTCGGCAATTTCGCGAAGCGCAAAGTCGCCGACAAGGCAGTGGCTGGGGACGGCGTTGAAGACGACGCATCCCTTGCCGTGCAGCAGGCAGGCGCCCCCCATGGGGATGCCGAGTTGCCTGCGAACGGCGCATTGCCAGACGATCTCGTTGAAGTCGGCGTGATCGTCGACTCGTATGGCCTGAAGGGCTGGGTCAAGATTCTCCCGCATGCACAGGATGGCCACGGCGGCGACGCCATGGTTCGTGCCCGGCACTGGTGGCTCGCTGCGCGTTTGCCCATGGTCGGCAGACTCGCGGGCGGCCCGCCCGGTTCGCGCGACGAACCGCGTGCGCCGCTCAGGGTGATCAGTGTCCATGAGGCCAAAACGCATAGCGGTAGCGTGGTCGCGCATCTGGCTGGGTTTGCCGATCGTGACCAGGCACTCGCGGCAAAAGGCACCACGGTGCATGTGCGCCGCACCGATTTTCCGAAGTTGTCGAAAGACGAGTTCTACTGGGTCGACCTGATCGGCCTCACGGTCATCAACACCGAGGGCCAGACGCTCGGCGATGTCGTGGGACTGATCGATAACGGCGCGCACTCCGTGATGCGGATCGTGCCGACGGGTCAGCCCGATGGCGCAACGCCCGCCGATGAACGGTTGGTTCCGTTTGTCGATGTGTATGTGCAAAGTGTGGACTTCGAGACACGCCGGATCGTGGTCGACTGGGGTCTCGATTATTAGCAACGATCACCACTCGGAGAGCGCGATGCAGTTTGATGTCGTCACGCTCTTTCCTGAGATGTTCGACGCCCTGACCGACTTTGGTATCACGAGCAGGGCAGTCAAGCAGCAACGGTTTGCATTGCGCACCTGGAATCCACGCGATTTCACGTCGAACAACTACCGGACGGTCGATGATCGTCCGTATGGCGGCGGTCCCGGCATGGTCATGCTGGCTCGGCCGCTCGAAGACGCGATTGGCGCGGCGAAAGCCGCGCAGGTTGCCGCGGGGGTCGCTAGGCCGCGCGTGCTGATGATGTCGCCGCAAGGCGTGCCACTGACGCATCGCAACGTCATGCGTTTCGCCGCCGAGCCGGGTCTGGTCTTGCTGTGCGGGCGCTATGAAGCGATCGACCAGCGGCTGATCGAACGGTGCGTCGACGAAGAGGTGAGCCTGGGAGATTTCGTGCTGTCAGGCGGCGAGTTGCCGGCGATGGCATTGATGGACGCGGTGGTGCGGCAGTTGCCGGGTGTGCTCAACGATGCACAGTCGGCCGTGCAGGACAGTTTTGTCGATGGCCTGCTCGACTACCCGCACTACACCCGGCCCGAAGAGTATGACGGGGTGCGCGTGCCGGACGTATTGCTCGGCGGCAACCACGCCGAGATCGAAAAATGGCGGCGCCGTCAGGCACTTGCCAACACGCTGGCGAAGCGCCCTGATCTGATCAAGGCAGCGCGCCGGCAAAAGACGTTGAGCCATGCCGATGAGGTGTGGCTTGCCAGTCTCAGCGCGGTTCAACCCGCTGGGGCGCAACACGGGGGTACTGCGCGAGCGGTGCCCGTATCAAACCCATCCTCTACCGGGGCCACTGAAGTTCGCGACCGCAATGCGGCGGAACAAGGCATCAACGCCGGCACGATGGATCCAGGAGTCAGCAATGAATCTGATTGAAAAGCTTGAGCAGGAAGAAATGGCCCGTTCGCTGGGCGACAAGACCATCCCGACGTTCGCCCCCGGCGACACGGTGATCGTCAGCGTGAACGTCGTCGAAGGCACGCGCAAGCGTGTTCAGGCGTACGAAGGCGTCGTGATCGCAAAGCGTAACCGTGGCCTGAATTCGTCGTTCATCGTCCGCAAGATCTCGTCGGGCGAAGGCGTCGAACGGACCTTCCAGACCTATTCCCCGCTGCTCGCCAGCATCGTCGTCAAGCGTCGTGGCGATGTGCGTCGTGCGAAGCTGTACTACCTGCGCGAACGTTCGGGCAAGTCGGCACGGATCAAGGAAAAGCTCACCTTCAAGGACCGCGGCACCGAAGCGTAATCCTGCAAGGAAGAAAGCACCCCTCGGGGTGCTTTTTTTATTCCCGCCCCTGATTCGTGGTTCCATGGCCCGTCCGCTGTTTGATCCAGAACTCCTGCCCGTCATTGCCACCGACGAGGCGCTGCCGCCGATTCCCGCCGAGCGGCTGACGGTCGCGGCGCTGCGCAAGCGCTTCGCGTCGCTCGACTATGTCTGGGAGCCGGAACCGGCCGAAGAACGCCCGCCCGGCCCTTCACGCGACCCGCGAGTGGCTGCCGTATTGATCCCCCTGGTCGACCGTCGCGAGGGACTGACGGTGCTGCTGACGCAGCGCGCCGAGCATCTGACCGACCACGCGGGACAGATCAGTTTTCCGGGTGGCCGTGTCGAACCCGGCGACCGCGATGCCACGGCGACCGCCCTGCGCGAGACGCAGGAAGAAGTCGGTCTCGATCCCGAGCACGTGGAAGTACTCGGCGATCTTCCCGAGTTGTTCACGGGCACCGGCTACCGGGTGACACCGGTTGTCGCGCTGGTGCATCCGCCCTTCACCGTGACGGCGGATGACGGCGAGGTTGCCGAGATCTTCGAAGTCCCGCTCGCCTTTCTGATGGACCCGGCGCATCACCAGACTCGCGAGTTTCGCTATGAGGCGGGGAGTCGTCGTTTCTTCTCGATGCCGTTTCCGCGCACGGATGCCGAGGGTGCTTATTTCATCTGGGGCGCCACCGCAAAAATGCTCCGCAATTTGTATCGCTTTCTATCGGTCTGATTACCCACGGGGGCGCTGTGCTATGTTTACCGCACAACGACACAAACGGCTTGCCGCATGACTTTCTTTTCCGTATTGCTTGCGCTGGTTCTCGAACAGCTTCGCGCCGTATCGCTTGAAAATCCCATCGCCCGCTTGTTGCGGCTACACGCGGAGAGCGCGGCGCAAGGCGTAGACGCAGGCAAGACCAAGCACGGCGTGTTGGCGTGGCTCGGTGTCGTGCTGCCCTGGACGCTTGTCACAGGCGTTATCTACTACGTGTTGTTCCGGATCAATTTCGCACTCGCGTTTGCCTGGAACGTGGCGGTGGTTTATTTCACGCTGGGTTTTCGGCAGTTCAGCCACTATTTCACCGATATTCACGTCGCCTTGAATAACGACGACGTGCCGCGTGCGCGCGAGGTGCTCCAGGAGTGGACCGGCCTCGAAACGCTCGATATGCCCGTCAGCGAAATCGTTCGCCATACCTTGATTCACGCGGTGGTCGCTTCGCATCGCCATGTCTTCGGCGTGTTCTTCTGGTTTCTCGTACCGATTGGTCCTGCAGGGGCGGTGCTCTATCGCGTGGCGGAGTTTCTCGCACGGGCGTGGGCCGATCCTCAGGCGGAGCGTAGTGGGCCGTTCTCGAATTTCGCGCGGCAGGCGTTCTTTGTGATCGACTGGGTGCCGGTGCGGCTCACCGCAATGGGCTTCGCGATCGTCGGCAACTTTGAAGATGCGATCTACTCATGGCGCAACTACGCGCGCCAATGGCCCGATCCGAACGACGGCGTGCTGCTCGCAGCCGGCAGCGGGGCGCTGGGCGCCCGGCTCAACGGGCCGCTTGCGGAAGTCACGAGCGTCGAAGCGCTCGACGTTGGGGATGGCGGTCTACTGCCGGTGGGTGAAGACTGCACGCCGCGCACCTTGCAGTCGGCGATCGGCCTGGTGTGGCGCGCGGTGATCCTGTGGATGCTGCTTCTGCTGATGCTGACCGTCGCGCTGTGGGTCGGCTGACGGATATCCTGAGTTACCGAACGATCTGGCTGGCCTCATGCACCAGCTGCGCATACAGGGCATGGCGCGACGGGGCGATCTTGCCTTCTTCGACTGCCGCGAGCACAGCGCAGCCCGGCTCCTGCAGGTGGTGGCAGTTGTAGAACCGGCAGTGCGGCAGGTAAGGCCGAAACTCCGGAAACGCGCGCTCGAGCATCCCTTCAGTCAGGTGATGCAGGCCGAACTCCTGGAACCCCGGTGAATCGATCAGCGAGCCGCCACCAGGAAGCTTGTAAAGCCGCGTGAAGGTCGTCGTGTGCTTGCCGCTGTTGAGCGCCGCGGAGATCTCGCGAGTGGCGACAGCGGCGCCGGGCACCAACAGGTTCACCAGTGTCGATTTACCCATCCCAGACTGACCCAGCAGCAAGGTCGACTGACCGCGCAGGCGCTCGCCAACCAGCTCCCGGGCTTCGTCAGGCCGCGTTGTGACCGACACCTCCACGACCTGATAACCCAGCGCCACGTAAGGTGCGAGCCGCTCTCGCGCTGCTGTCAGTTCCTTTGGCAGGTCCGCCTTGTTCAGCAGGATCAGCGGTGTGATCTCGTTTTCTTCGGCGGCCACTAGCGAGCGGCCCAGCAGATCTTCGCTGAACCACGGCTCGGTCGCGAGCATGATCAGCATCTGGTCAAGATTTGCGGCGAAGAGCTTCGACTTGAACTGGTCCGAGCGGAACAGCAGGTTGCGGCGCGGCAGGATATCGACGATCACCCCTTGATCGGCCGAGTGTCGCTCGAACATCACTTCATCGCCGACGGCCATCTCGCTGCGTTTGCCGCGCGGAAAGCACTGCAAGGCCACTTCTCCGCTCTTTGGCGCCACCAGGTAGTGGCGTCCGTGCGAAGCGATCACACAGCCTTGTTCCTGCGCAAGCTGCCGGCTCGCGGCCGCTCCGGACGAACCGCGTGAGCGCTTGCCGGTTGCTTTTGAATCACCAGTCGATGCGTCGTCCCGGACTGCCGGGGGTGTGTTCAGGGGACGGGTCATGCGTGCGACAACAGCCGGTCGATGCGCTGTGACGCCGGCGGATGCGAATAATAGAACGCGGTGTAAAGCGGATCAGGCGTCAGCGTTGACGCGTTGTCCTGATAGAGCTTGACCAGCGCACTGACCAGATCTTCGGCGCGGGTCTGGCCGGCCGCAAAGGCGTCGGCCTCGAACTCGTGCTTGCGCGAGGTCAGGCTGCCGAGCGGGCTCACAAAGAACAGGAACACCGGCAAGACGAGGAAGAACAGGATCAGCGCGAGCGCATCGTTGCCGCCTGCCATTGAAGGCAGCACGCCCAGCTGCGTATAGAACCACACATGCTGGACCAGCCAGCCCAGCAGGGCGAGCAGGGCGAGGCTGATCAGGAAGGTGACCACCAGCCGCTTGAGCACATGTTTGCGCTTGAAGTGGCCCAGCTCATGTGCGAGCACGGCCTCAATTTCCTCTCCACTCAGACGCGCAAGCAGCGTGTCGAAAAACACGATGCGCTTGGCTGCGCCAAATCCCGTGAAATACGCATTGCCGTGCGCGGAACGCCGGCTGCCGTCCATCACGAACAGCCCCTTGGCCGCAAAACCGCAGCGCGCCATCAGGGCTTCGATCCGCGCGCGCAGCGAGGCATCATTGAGCGGTTCGAACTTGTTGAACAAGGGGGCGATCACGGTCGGATACAGCACGAGCACGAGCGAATTGAAGCCGACCCAAAGCAGCCACGCCCAGACCCACCAGAGCGAGCCGGCACGGCCCATCAGCCAGAGCACCGCGGCGAGCAGGGGCAGCCCTAGCGCCACGCCGAGGCCAATCGATTTGGCTAGATCGCCGAGAAAAAGCTTGCGCGTCATCCGGTTGAAGCCGAAATGCTCTTCGACGACGAATTGCCGGTAATAGTCGAACGGCAGATCGACGAGGCTCGTGATCACCGCAACGGCGGCCACGAGCGCAAGCTGCGCCGCAAAACCATGGCCGAGCCAGCCGGTAATCGTCAGATTGAGCCACTGAAGCAGCCCGAGCAGAGTCAGCACCACCAGCAGCACGGCTCCGACGACGATTTCACCCATGGCCAGCCGCGTGCGGGCGACCGTGTAGTCGGCCGCACGCTGGTGGGAACTGAGGGAGATGGTTTCCGCGAAACGGGCGGGCACCGCGTTCCGGTGTGCAGCGACGAAACGGATCTGACGCGAGGCGAGCCAGAGTTTGGTCGCAACCATCGCCAACAGCGCGATGATAAAAAGATAGGTCAGCATTGCCAGCGTTCCGTTCAGAGAGGCTCGATTGAGCTATGCGACAATTATAGGTTGTTGCGCCGCTTCGCATGCCGCCGCTCTGCGCGCGAGCGTGCCGGCGGCTCCCGACTTGCCTGACCTCGTTCATCAACGCACCGGACATCGCCTCAGTATGACCAACGACATTACGCCTTCGACCGATCCCATCGCCTCGGCTGACTCGACCGAATCCGACGCCGCTCGGACTCTGGTGCGCAACGAACTGAACCTGGTCTGGGTCGATATGGAGATGACCGGTCTCGACCCCGACAACGATCGGGTGATCGAGATTGCCGTGGTCGTCACAGACTCGCAACTCAAGTTCGCCGTCGAAGGGCCTGTGATCGCGATCCACCAGTCCGACGCGACGCTCGATGCGATGGACCAATGGAACAAGAACACGCACGGCCGCTCCGGTCTGATCGAGCGCGTGCGGGCCTCGACTATTGACGAAACGCTCGCCACCGCTGAGATCAAGGCTTTCCTGAATCTCTATGTGCCGCCGAACAAGTCGCCGATGTGTGGCAATTCGATTTGCCAGGATCGGCGCTTCATGGCCCGGCATATGCCGGAGCTCGAGAGCTTCTTTCACTACCGGAACCTCGACGTCAGCACGCTCAAGGAGCTGTGCCGCCGCTGGCAGCCGGCCCTGCTCAAAGGCTTCACGAAGCGGGGCGCGCACACGGCGCTCGCCGATATTCAGGAATCGATCGACGAACTCAAGTACTACCGCGAACACTTTATCCGCGAAGCGGCGGTCTGAGTGTCGGCGGCAAGCCCGCGCCTCGCTCGGGGCGGGCCTCGCGCTAGAATAGCCCTTCGCTTTTGACGTGCAGGTGTTCCATGCGTAGAAGAACCCGGGGAATCCTTCGTGCGGCGCTTGCCGCCCTATTCTGCGCATTGGCCTGCGCCGCTTGCGTGCAGGGCGGTGCGGCCGGCGATAGTTCGGCGGTGCCTACCGGCAACATGACCGCCTACGGCACGATCGACGAAGGGATCGTGATTAAACGCTAGGCCCGCAGACCGCTCCAACAATAACGGAACCGATATGGATCGCGCACACGAGCAGCAACAACAAGGATCGTCGTCCACCAAAACAGCGATCGCCGATCGATCCGAAACGACCTTCCGTTTTCTCGCCGAACCCAGCTCCGTGAATTTCGGCGGCAAGGTGCATGGCGGCGCGTTGATGAAGTGGATCGACGAAGCCGCGTATGCGTGCGCGGCGATGTGGTCAGGCCGCTATGCGGTGACCGTCAGCGTCGGCAACATCCGGTTCCGGCGCCCTGTGCATGTGGGCAATCTCGTCGAAATTCGCGCAAAAATCGTCGCGACCGGCCGCACGAGCATGCACATTCACGTCTCGGTGCATGCTGGCGATCCGAAAGAAGGCGAACTGGAGATGACGACGGACTGCCTCGTCGTGTTCGTTGCGGTCGACAGCAATGGCCGGCCGATGCCGGTGCCGACCTTCGAGCCCGTCACGGACGAGCAGAAGCGCCTGGCCAACTACGCGCACGACGTGCGCGCCGCACTCGACGCGATTGTCGAGATGAAACCGGACGAAGTGGCGTCGGGCAAAGTCTGAGGCTTAAGAGGGCGGCGCTGTCTCGCGCCGCCTTTCGTCTACATCACGACAGTTCCGCTTCAGTCGCGCTTGCCGACCATCTGCTCGGGTCGGACCCACTCGTCAAACTGCGCTTCGGTCACATAGCCCAGATCAAGCGCCGACGCCTTGAGCGTGGTGCCTTCCTTATGCGCTTTCTTCGCAATCTTCGCGGCCTTGTCGTAGCCGATATGCGGGTTGAGCGCCGTCACGAGCATCAGTGACTCATTGAGCAGTGCGTCGATGCGCTGCCGATTTGCCTCGATGCCCACGGCGCAATGATCGTTAAAGCTCTGCGCGCCATCCGTAAGCAGCCGGATCGATTGCAGCACGTTGTGCGCGATCATCGGACGGAATACATTGAGCTCGAAGTTACCGCTTGCGCCGCCGAAATTCACCGCCGCATCGTTGCCGAACACTTGGCAACACAACATCGTCACGGCCTCAGACTGAGTCGGGTTCACCTTGCCCGGCATGATCGAGCTGCCCGGTTCGTTTTCGGGAATCGACAATTCGCCAAAGCCGCAGCGCGGGCCACTGGCGAGCCAGCGCACGTCGTTGGCGATTTTCATCAGGCTGGCAGCGACGGTTTTCAGCGCGCCGTGCGCGAAGACCAGTGCGTCTGCCGCGGCCATGACCTCAAATTTATTCGGGGCCGTGACGAAGGGCAACTCGGCCAAATGGCCAATTTCGCCCGCGACCTTGACCGCGAATTCGGGGTGCGCGTTCAGCCCAGTGCCCACTGCCGTCCCGCCCAAGGCGAGTTCGTAGAGATGCGGCAGGGTGGCTTGCAAGTGCCGGATGCCCTGGTCAAGCTGAGCGACATAGCCCGAGAATTCCTGGCCGAGCGTCAGCGGCGTCGCATCCTGCAAATGCGTGCGGCCGATCTTGACGATATCGGCGAATTCGCGCGACTTGTTCGCGAGGGTATCGCGCAAGGTCGTGAGCGCCGGCACCAGGTGCTTGGTGATGCCTTCAGCTGCCGCGACATGCATGGCGGTCGGGAACACGTCATTGGACGACTGGCCGCGGTTCACGTCGTCGTTCGGATGGACCAGACGCGCTTCGCCGCGCTCGCCGCCGAGCAGTTCGCTGGCACGGTTCGCGATCACCTCGTTGAGGTTCATATTTGTCTGGGTGCCGGAGCCGGTCTGCCAGACCGCGAGGGGGAACTCGTCGGGATGCTTGCCGTCGATGACTTCCTGGGCGGCGGCGATGATGACCTTGGCTTTGTCGTCGGCCAGCACGCCAAGCGACCGATTCACTTCGGCGGCCGCACGCTTGATCAGCGCGAGCGAGCGGATCAGTTCCGGCGATTGTTTTTCGGTGGAAATCTTGAAGTTCTGCAGCGAGCGCTGCGTTTGTGCGCCCCACAGGCGCGCTGACGGAACAGCGATCTCACCGAACGTATCGCGTTCGAAACGGTGGGCTTCAGACATCGGGTACTCCGCAAAAAAGATAAAGGGCTCGACCTAGCACATACGCCGGACACTCGGTGCACGGATCGCGTCGCCCGAAGAGCTCAGGCTAACGTCGGATTATGTCGCATACGAAGCGGACCGGGCGGCCAGAGCGGCTTAAGCCGCCTGAGCCGCCTGTCAAAGTGGCATCCGGTCGGCGAGCGCCGCGCCCGCCTCGCACCCAAATCATCGCTCACATCACGCGTTCAGTCAGAGCTGGTCCCGCACGGGTAGTACGGAGAATATCCCGGTCATGACGTTACGCCACAGACCCGCTTCAGGATCGGAGTGATAGCTGCGCTGCGCTCCGTGGTCCTGTGTGACCCATATCAGCGAAGTCGCGGACATGCCAGGCAGGCGCATCGACGAGACCGTAGGGTCGGAGGCAAGGAAGACCCGGAAGCTGACATCCGGCGAAATCGCGCGCGCAAAAATGGCCTCGACCTGTTCTGCGATGACCGGGCTATGGACCACTACCGTGAGCTCCGTGTTGAGTCCGATCGAGCGACGGTCGAGGTTCATCGAACCGATCACGGCGATCTGCCGGTCGATCACATACGATTTGGCGTGAAGACTTGCCCGCGAGCGCGAGCCGGTCAGGCCGCCAACATGCAGCGATGTCTCGAGCGGTTTGAATTCATATAGCTCCACCCCGAGCTCGAGCAGTGGCACGCGATAGGGGCTGTAGCCCGCATGGACCGCCACGGCGTCGGTGGCGGCCAGCGAATTGGTCAATATCCTGAAGTGGATCCCTCGTTCGGTCAGTTTCCGAACTTCATCGACGCCCGAATCGTGAGGCACAAAATACGGCGAGATCACATCGACGCTCGAGTTCGCCGCTCGTATGAGTTCTCCGAGGCGATGCGCGGGCGGGCTTTCGTAGTCGGGGTTGTCTGGATCGATCTTGGCTGGCGTGTCGACTTGTAGTTCGCCGGGCGCCCAAGTCAGGCCCACCGCCGAGCGTGTCAGCAAGTCGGCCAGGGGCGCCTGGTAGAGAGGCTTGTTGGCGGTATCGGCAAACTCCTTCTGCCAGTGTTCATCGAGGTCCTTACGTACACGCTCGACATCTCCTTGCCCGAAGGTGTGCGTATTGAGTGCGCGTAGTGGATACGATTCGTCGCTGTTCCAGAAGTCGTCGAAACTCGCGGACACTTGTGACACAAGCGGGCCGGCGACCAGCAGGTCGAGATCGCGAAAAACCAGATTCGGACTCGCATCGAAATACTCATCGCCGACATTGCGGCCGCCGACGATGGCGACCTGATTGTCGACAATCAAAGCCTTGTTGTGCATGCGACGATTGAGCGAATCGAGATGCGTCATCGCATCGCCCACGCGCGACAGCGGTCCTTCATTGGCGGTCGCGAACGGGTTGAAGATGCGGATCTCGATTTTCGGATGGGCGTTGAGCGTCGCCATCACATCGCCGAGGTCCTTGAAGTTCAGGTCATCGACCAGGAAACGCACGCGCACGCCACGGTCGGCCGCCCGCAACGCGGCGTTGAGCACGAGTTTGCCGGTGTCATCTTCTGCCGCGATGTAGTACTGCATGTCGAGTGTGCGCTGTGCGGCGTTCGCGAGCGCGAGGCGAGCCTGGAGTGCCGAGCTGCCGGTGCTGAGAACCTGAAAGCCGTCCTGATCAGGATGAGTGACTTCACGCGCGGTCAGCGCATCGCCTAGGCGGGTGGGCGTGCTTTGCGACAGGGCGAACGACTGCTCACGTTTGAAGTCGCTCGCGGGCGGGCGCGTCGCGCAGGCGGCGAGCAGCACGACGGATGTCGACAGCAAGAGGCGGCGGACGTAATAAGAGGGTGATGCAAAAGCGCGGCGGTCTGCCAAGGTAGCCTCGACTGGAAGTCGCAAATTCGGTAGCCACTTGCAATTCATGTGCCATCGATGTTGTTGGGCGGCGTACGCTTCGCGGGTCCAAGACATATAGGCATTGGGACCG
>JAMFSK010000196.1 GCA_026225235.1 Burkholderiales bacterium | reverse complement strand
GGCGGTCTGACGTGCGCGCTGACAGCTGCCGCCGCAGTGGATGGGAAAGGGCCAATGTGGCACTCGGGGCACATCGGCTACATTTCGTGGGCGGCGGAATTTGGCTCAAATGGTTTGCAGTTGTGCGTGTAGAACGAATTGCCACACCGCGAGGCCGGGCTACGCAAGCCCCGCGATCTGATCTGAGGCCCCCCTCCCCTGTCCGAATGCAGCGGAGGGTGAGGCGGGGCGTGCGAGCCATTGGGAGGCCGTTTGGGACTGCAGGCGCGGTAAGAAGTGCACGGCGGAGCGTTTCGCGGGGGATGGCGTAGCTCGGCGGCCCGCACGCAGGGCATCGAGGTGGAGAGAGGCTTGAAGAGGCGCGCCGCAGTCACCTTCGAGGTGACGGGATCCTCTAACGCAGAAGGCTCGGCGCATGGTGAGAACGAACAGGGACCGCGCGCCGTTTTCGGCCCGGTGAATCAGGTACGGCGCCAAACCGAAAACGAGCCAGGCGCCCCCGAGTGTTCCAGCGATTACGAGGGATCGACCTCGGACAGCGTGAAGCGGCGCTTGAGTTCTTCGACCAGTGCATCGCGTTCCTTGGAGTCGGGCAGGCGAACTTCAAAGGCGACCTTGCCCGAATCCCATTCCTTGATGAAACCCACCTGGGCATCGCCCGAGCGAATCTTGTACTGACGGCTGACTTCCTTGGGTTTGCGCGCGGGCTTCGACTGACGCTTTTTGCGGAGGCTCTCGAGCTCACGGCTGCTGAGGTCTTCGTCGACCACGCGTTGCATCAAGGTCACAACCTCCTCTTCCGTTGCGGACTTCGCAAAGAGGAACATCTCATACCCGACCGCCACACCGAATTTCCCGGGATGTTCGCGAAGTCGATCAAGGGCAGCCGGGGGCAACTTCAACAGGGCAAGCGTCTTGTTGACCGTTCCCCACGAGAGGCCCGTGAGTTCGACGAGCGCTTCTTCGGAGTCCACCTTCTGCTCGGTCAACAAGCGTTGCCACGCGAGTGCGTTGTCGAGCGAGGACTGTGCGTTGCGTTCTGCGTTGAGCAAGAAGCTCAGTCGATAGAGTTCAAGATCGGTCGCAATCGGCTCGATCAGGCACTCAATCTCATTTTTTCCAGCCGCTTGAATTGCTCGTTTCCGATAGTGCCCATCGATCAATATGTAATAACCCGGGCGGCGCCAGTCTTCGCATGCCAGGGCGGGCACACGTTGCCCATGCGTGGCGATCGAAGCGGCGCGTTCCTTGATCACGTCGTGGTTGTAAATCTGCCGTGCGTTGAATGGATTGTCGACGACCCGGTCGAGCGGCAGCTTTAACAACGGACGTCCTTCAGCGCGGGCTAAGGGCGTATCGGCGCGCACCGGCGCTTCACTTTCAGCGCTGAAAGTGGTCGACGCTCCGCGGCTCACGCCCGCGAAAGCGCCCGCCAGACCTGACGGCGCGCGTTCCATTGCGGCTTCGGCTGCAGCAAAGCGCTTCTCGACCGAGTCAGCTTCTGCGCGCATCGAGGCGCGAAGCAGGTCGCGGCGGTTCTGTGATTTGTCTGTCATGTGCGGTCCTTATTGGGTAACAAGTTCAAGGACTTCGTCGACGAGCGCGTCGACTTCCGAAATGGCGTCCCTTGCTCGCGAGACTTGATGCACCGTCGCGCCCATCAACTGGCATTCGCGATACGCGGAGCGCGAGCCGAGCCATGACTTGAGCAGCGGGACTTCTTCGTCTTCCGCAAGGACGCCCAAGGTGTCGCGCGCCAGTGTTGTATTTTTTTGGACCATGTTGGGTACGACGCGCGTCTTTAACGCTTCATTGGTCGCCTGGGCCTGAGCGGCGAGCTGCTTTGCCGCGACAACCGCCCACATGTCCGCGGGTGCTGGGACGATGGGAATAAGCGCGAGGTCGGCGACCAACATGGCACTCGAGGGCGAGGGTGAGTGAACCGCTGGCGGACAATCGATGACGATGAAATCATAGTTTTCGATCTGGCTCCGAACCTCTCGATGCATCTTGCCGCCCATCATGGCGAGATTCGAGAGTGTGGCGGGAAACGGGGCGTCGTCGGTGGCCTGCGAAGCCCATCGTGTTGCTGTTCCCTGCTCGTCCATATCAATCACCAGGACCCGATTTCCCCGCAGACCCAGCGTGCCTGCCAATTGCATGGAGACCGTCGTTTTACCGCAGCCTCCCTTTTGATTGAATACGGCAATGACCTTCGCAACCATGAATTCCCCTTGAGCTACTTTCAGCGCTGAAAGTACGTCGATAACGTGGTTAGTACTGTATGGGGCGACCCTTGAAAAGTCAAAGTTATATATATTTATTCCGACTTGAATTGGCGAATTTATCGGTGGGACCGTCGAAAGTAATCACGCCAAGCGCGATTTTTTACCGGCAGAGCGCTGTTTCGATCAAAACGGCCTTAGTGCCTAAGAAGGCCCCTATCCACGCATACCCATTAACCGCCTCGATTGGGCGGCGTGTGGCCCGTTTTGGAAGGAGGTCATTTTTGACCAAAAGGCGTCTTTGAGCCAGGATGGAGGTCTGACAGTCATCTGCGATCCTCAGTTTTCTTGGAAAACTCGCCTGGATGTTCGTATGAACGTGCGACTTAGACGCGGTCGCGTCCACTTTCAGCGCTGAAAGTAGGTGCCACCAACGGCGCCGGGATTCCCTCCGAGCGAGCGTCTCGTCAACGCGCGCCGCTTCAACAAAGAGCGGCTCCGACAACCTTCACCGTCCCTCGTATGCTCGGGTTCTCGATTTCAAAATCCCCATCACCGAGAAACCCATCCCGTAACCCGCGGAAAAATTTGAACAGAAATCGCAGAGCCTCGCGCCGCGTATAGTAAGCGCCCTGTTCGACTCTTTACCGCTGGTGCATGCGCGCGTATCTTCAGATGAATTTCCGGTATCAACCCTTGCCAAGACAGATCGATAACGTAGTCACGCGTGAGCGGATGGAGAACGGCTTGCAGGATGTCTTCAGCGACCCGGGGAGGAGCTAAGAAGATGGAGCATTTTCTAGCGTCAGCACAAGGTCTGTTGCACTACCTGACGGGATTGCGCCGCCATATCGATGCGGGCACTCGTCAAATCAAGGCGCAAACAGACGACTACACGCTGGAAGGGAAGGACGCCATCGATCGCCTGTCCGTTGACATTCGAGCGGGGCGACTAACGCGCGTTAAATTATATGATTCCGTGATGGGCGATCGAGATATTGAAGTGAATTACCTGGGGAACTAAAAGATCCCCGGTCCTCTACTGCAAGTATTCTGCAATGCTGTCGGGCGCCAGCGCCCGCTCGATTCCCAGTACCACTCCGCCGATGGCCCCGGCGAGTTCTCCCAGTTGCGAGTTCTCGATCGAGAGACTCCGCGTCGCCAAAGGCAGCGCGCGGCTGTAGACCACCGCCCGCACGCCCGCCAACAAGTCGTCACTGATGCGGGCCATCCGGCCACCCAAAATGATCGACGCCGGATTATAGAAATGAACGGCCGTCGCAATGACGTCGCCGATCTCGGCCGCAGCGATTCGCACCAGCCGCACCGTTTCGGGGTCGCCCGCTCGAACAAGTCGCGCGAGATCATCGGAGTTCTGGATGTCGGACCGACCTTCCTGCTGAAGCGTGCGAACTAGCGCAGACGCCGACGCGACCGCTTCGACGCAGCCAATATTGCCGCAACGGCAAATCACGTTTTCGCGCCCCGCTACGCGGATGTGGCCGATATCCCCCGCAGCGCCATCCGCTCCCCTGTGAAGGATGCCTTCGCTGGTGACCACCCCGCAGCCGATACCGGTCGAGACCTTGACGAATAGCAAAGGCGATTGCACCGCCGGACGGCTGCGTGCCTCACCGAGTGCCATCAGGTTAACGTCGTTATCGACGAGCACCGCCGCATCGATGCGTTCCTGAACATAACGTGCAACGGGAAAGCCATCCCACCCCGGCATGATGGGCGGCCGAATCGGCACGCCGCGGCCAAAGTCAACCGGCGCGGGTAAGCCGACCACCACCGAGCGGACCTTGCGGTCTGTCAGCCGGTGTTGCCCAAGCAGATTGGCAAACTCGTCGATGATGCGCTGGAGCACCGTCTCCGGCCCATCCATCAAACTAATGCCGAACACATGCTCTGCAAGCCGCCGTTGCGCGAGATCAGCGACGACCAGCCGGGCATGGGACGCACCGAGATCGGCGATCAGTACCACGCCGGCCCGGGCGTTCAAAGCCAGGCCGGTCGCCGGCCGTCCGCGTGCACCGGCACCTGTCTCCTGCTCCTTGACCAGACCCGCATCGAGCAGAGGCTGCACGTGTTGCGAGACGGTTGAACGCGCCAGCCCCGTAATCCGCGCGAGATCGGCCCGGCTCACCCCAGCTGAGGAGGCGATCAGACGCGCGATCTTGCTGTGTGTCTCGAATGGATCCAGGCGGAACGAGGCCGCGGCAGGGCCTAGCCTGGAAGGCGGAGAGACGGATAAACGATCGGTCATGATGATCCGTGGGAAACAGCGAGCGACCACAGGTTCGAAAGCGGACCTGATAATAAACAGGGCAATAGTTTCCGCAGCATACCTTTTCGACGGAACCCGCGACAACCCGTCAGACATTTGGCCGATAGGTGGGCTATTTATGTCGTAATTCGAATTAAATATTACAAAATAGCGGCTTACGAACAGCCCCATATACTCATTTGACAAGCCAAAGTCGGGCCACACCGATAAGACTTAAAAGAGCAGTCCAGCCCGCCCGAACACGGGCACATCAGGAGACACAAAAATGAATCTGAGAAAACTCACCGCCGCGATGATCGGCTCCGCCACGCTGGTACTTGGTATGAGCGTGGCATTGCCCGCTTCGGCCGACAACGCCGAGATCGCGATCGTCCTGAAGACACTGTCGAACCCCTACTGGGTCTCGATGAAAAACGGCATCCTGGCTGAAGCAAAAAAGCGCGGCGTGACCGTCGATGTCCTCGCCGGCAATAGCGAAGACGACATCCAGGGCCAGCAGCGTCTGACTGAAGATGTGGTGAACAAGAACTACAAGGCCATCGGTCTCGCACCGATCTCACCCGTGAGCTTGATTCAGGCGATCGTCAACGCCAACAAGAAGGGCATCTACGTCGTCAACATCGATGAAAAGATCGATACGACACAGCTCAAGGCAGCCGGTGGATCGGTTGTCGCCTTTATCGCGACTGACAATCTCGCGCTGGGCAAGAAAGCGGGCGCTTACATCGTAAGCAAGCTGGGCGCAGGTGGTGGCAAGGTCGCCATCATTGAAGGTAAGGCGGGCAATGCCAGCGGCGACGCACGCCGTGACGGTGCGACGCAGGCCTTCAAGGCCGCCAGCAACGTCACGCTCGTGGCAAGCCAGCCTGCCGATTGGGATCGTTCGAAAGCCCTCGACGTCACGACCAATATCCTTCAGCGCAATCCTGACCTGAAGGCTATCTACGCTGCCAACGACACGATGGCGCTGGGCGCGGTGCAAGCCGTCAAGAACGCAGACAAGCTCGGCAAGGTCATCGTGGTGGGCACCGACGGCGCGCCTGAAGCCATCGACTCGGTCAAACATCACGAGTTGACTGCAACGGCCGCGCAAGACTCCGCATCGATCGGCGCCAAGTCGGTCGATATCCTGCTGGACGCTCTGAAGAACAAGCCTGCCATCAAGCCCGACAACGAACCGACGTTCATCGCGATCGACTCGAATCTGGTCACGCAATAGGCGCTACACCGGGACGCGATACCTGCACTACGTCGGTGGTGATGACGGCATGCAGCGCATCGCGTTTCGGCGCGCGTCAAACGAGCGCAGTCAAGCGCGCAACAGTCTGACAAAGGCTTGCCCGAAGGCAAAGGTGAAGGTCACCGCGCGGGCAACGCAAGGGCAAAGGCTTGGGCATGGAAACACTGGTCGCAGTCAAGGACATCGTCAAACGGTTCCCCGGCACAGTCGCCCTGCAGGACGTCAGCTTCGACGTCAAAGCGGGCGAAGTCCATGTGCTGCTCGGCGAGAACGGCGCCGGCAAATCGACCCTCATGAAGATCCTCGGCGGGATCTATGAACCGAGCTCCGGCACGATCACGCTCGGCGGCACGCAATACGAGAAACTCACACCGACACTCTCGGCCGAGCACGGTATCCGGGTGATCTACCAGGAACTCAGTGTGATCGACTACCTGAGCGTCGAAGAGAACCTGTTCGTCGGCAAGATCCCGACGGTGAGGCTGCTCGGCGTGCCCGTTGTCGACCGCAAGTTCATGAACGCCAAAGCGCGCGAAGGCCTCGAACGTGTGGGCTTGCGCCGCGACCCGCGCACGTTGGTCGGCGATCTGAGTATCTCGGAGAAACAGCAGGTCGAGATTGCCAAGGCGCTCGCGAGCGACGCCCGTCTGATCATCATGGACGAGCCCACCTCGTCGCTGACGGACGAAGAGGTCGGCCATCTGTTCACAGTCATCAACGAGCTCAAACGTGCGGGCGTGGGCATCGTCTATATCTCGCACAAGCTCAAGGAAATTCCCATCGTTGGCGATCGCGTCTCCGTCCTCAAAGACGGCAAGTACGTCGGCACCTACGATGCGAAGACCACGTCCACCGACAAACTCGTGTCGTATATGGTCGGTCGCGATATCGAACACAACCGCCCCGACAGCACGGAGGTCGAGCATGCACAGATCGTGTTCTCAGTACGCAACCTGTCGTCGAAAGATGGGCGTGTACGCGATGTGTCGTTCGATCTGCATCGCGGCGAGATTCTCGGCTTCGCGGGGCTGATCGGCTCGGGCCGCAGCGAACTGATGGAGACCATCTTCGGTGTGCGCAGCCGATCGATGGGCGACCTGTTCCTCAACGGCAAGGCGATCCACATCACGTCGCCCTATCAAGCCGTCAAGCGCGGCCTGGCCTTCGTCACGGAGGATCGCCGCAACACGGGCTTCTTCCACAATTTCTCGATCGAAGAGAACATCTCGATCGTCCCGTTCCTGCGCGACACCAACCGCGCGTTGTCACTCGGCCTGATCGACCGCGCGAAGGAAAAACGCTTTGGCCGCGAGTATCGCGAGCGATTGCGCATCCGCTGTTCGTCGACTGAACAGAACATCACCGAACTGTCGGGCGGCAACCAGCAGAAGGCCATCATTGCGAAGTGGCTTGCCGCAGGCTGCGACCTGCTGATCTTCGACGAACCGACCCGCGGCATCGATATCGGCGCGAAGTCGGAGATCTACCAGATCATGCGCGAGCTCGCTTCGGCGGGCAAAGGCATCCTCATGGTGTCATCCGAGTTGCCTGAACTGCTTGGGGTCTGCGACCGGATCGCCGTCTACAAGGAAGGGCGCATCGCGTCGATCTTCGACAATTGCGACGCGACTGAAGAAAACATCATGCAGGTGGCCACATCATGAGCGAAGCAAAAGGAAAGATCACCATGACCCAGTCGAACCCGCAAAGCCCGGTGCCGAAACCCGGGACATCGCGGCCACGGCCCGACTTCAGCACGATCTGGCAAACCTATGGGACCTTCGGCATCCTGGTGCTGCTGTTTGCGATCTCGAGCGCTGTCTCGCCGCAGTTCTTCCTGACGCGCGACAACCTGTTGCAGGTGCTGCTGCAAAGCTCGGTGATGGTTCTGCTCGCCTGCGGCGAGTTCTTCACGATCCTGATCGCGGGGATCGATCTCTCGGTCGGCTCGATGCTGGCCCTGACGGGGATGATCACGGCGAAGATGATGATGAGCGGCATGCCGTTCTGGCTCGCCATCCTGCTGGGCGGTGTGATGTGCGGGATCGTGCTCGGCGCGATCAACGGCATGCTGGTGAACCTCACGCAGCTGCACCCTTTCATCATCACGCTCGGCACCGCGGCGATCTATCGCGGCGTGACGCTGATCATTTCGGATGCGAGTTCGGTGTTCGGTTTCGACCGTGCCTTTACCGACACGATTGCGGGGCGTGTCGGCGGAATTCCCGTTCCGATCATGATCGCGTTCGTGGTGGCCGCGTTCCTGTTCTTCCTCACCAAATACACGAAGCTCGGCCGCAACATCTATGCACTTGGCGGCAACGCACAGGCTGCGTTCTATTCGGGGATCAGCGTCAAGCTGCATTCGCTCGTGGTGTTCGTCATCTCGGGCGCCTGCGCCGGGATTGCCGGCGTCGTCACGACCGCCCGCACGGCGGCGGCTGAACCGAATGCGGGTGTCGGCTTCGAGACCTTTGCCATCGCCTCGGCGATCATCGGCGGCACGAGCTTCTTCGGCGGTCGGGGCCGGGTGACCGGCGTCGTGATCGGCGGCCTGATCATCGGCGTCATCAGCAACATCCTGAACATCATGAATGTGCAGTCGTACTACCAGCAGATCGTCATGGGCGCGCTGATCATTATCGCCGTCACGATCGACAAGCTCTTCACGCGCAAGAGCCGCTGAACGCCTGCTTGTCCTACGCGACCGATGTGCAGCGAAGCTACGACGCGCTGCGCATGCACCCGGCCTAACCGATACCCGGGCGAAACGTTTGCCTTGCCTGTCTTTATTCCGGAGTTTCCATGGCAACACCCGAAACCAAGAAGCGCCCCCATATCTTTCTGGCGCCGGCACCGCGCGCCGTCGCCGATATCTTCGATGCGGGCGATCTCGCACGGCTCGAAGCCCTCGGAACGCTGAGCATCCACGAAGATGGCCCGGTGACGGAAGCCGTGTTCAACGCGCATGCCGCCCACGCCGACATCATGATCGGCCAGCTCGACCTGCCCGCCGAACGACTTGCGCAGGCCTCGTCGCTCCGGGCGATCTTCAACGTCGAAGGCAACTTCCTGCCGAATATCGACTACGCCGAATGCTTTCGCAAGGGCGTGCGCATCCTCAACATTAGCCCGGTGTTCGCGGAACCGGTGGCCGAAGCGGCGCTGGGGATGGCCATCGACCTCGCGCGCGGTAT
The DNA here is from genome assembly GCA_026225235.1 of Burkholderiales bacterium. Classification (GTDB taxonomy): domain Bacteria; phylum Pseudomonadota; class Gammaproteobacteria; order Burkholderiales; family Burkholderiaceae; genus Pararobbsia. Next base: position 36,774 of record JAMFSK010000196.1, on the reverse strand, counting down.
CAGCCGTTCAGATCGCTATTTCCGGCAGGGTACCGAGCGTTACGGGCTCGATGCGAATCGCGATGCGTTCACGCTCTATCGCCAGGATATCGGCTTCATCGGCATGGGCGATCTCGGTCGTGCGATCCTGCCCTTGCTGCGCCCCTTTGGCGGCCATGTGCGCGCATACGATCCGTGGCTGCCGTCGATGTGGATCGAATCGCAAGGCTGCGAAGCGGCGTCGCTCGAGACGGTGTTGCGCAAGTCCAAGGTGGTCTTTGTGGTGGCTGGCGTGACCTCGGAAAACCAGGGCTTTCTCGGGGCGAACGAGTTCTCGATGATGCCCGAGGGCGCCGCGCTCGTATTGGTGAGCCGCGCCGGGGTAGTCGACTTCGATGCGATGCTCGATTTCGCTGCGAAGGGTCGCATTCGGGTCGCGACTGATGTGTTTCCAGAGGAGCCTCTGCCGCCCACCCACCGCGCTCGCGAGATCGACCATATCTTGCTCTCGCCACACCAGGCAGGCGCGCTGGACGGGGCGTTGCGGGAGATTGGCAAGCGTGTCGTCGCCGATGCCGAGTTGATTGCGCGAGGCTTGCCACCCGCCATGTGCAAGGTCGCGCAGCCCGAAACGGTCGCGATGTTTCGCAGCAAACCCGTGTCGAAAAGCTAGGCAGGTCCCCGTAAATGCACACCATCGATTTCGTGAGGAGCGGTCATGCTGGAAGACATCGCCCACTTCGCAGACTGGCCATCGCACTCAAACGAACACAAGCGCACCGTGCCACGTTCGCTTGAATGGACCCACTACCACGACTGGCCCGCGCTAAGCCTGCGGCAGGGTGCGATCGAGCTGCTGGTCGTGCCCGCGGTGGGCGGCCGGCTGATGGGTATTCAGCACGCCGGCGAGGAGCTTGCCTTCGTGAATCCCGCGCTCGCCGGCAAGATAGCGAGCGACGACCCGGCCGCCTGGGCCGCCCTCTGTGGCGAATGGACATTCCCACTCTGGGGCGGCGGCAAGACCTGGGTGGCACCCGAGTCACGCTGGCCCGACGGCGCGCCTCATCGAGATCTCGACAGCGGTGCTTACAAAGTCGTGAAGACGTGGAGCGATGAACATTCGATGGGAATCGAACTCGAAAGCCCTATCTGTTCGCAAAGCGGCTTGCAGATTCATCGATGCATTTCGCTGGATGCTACCTCTTCGACCTGGTCAACCGTGCATCGCCTGACCAACAAGGGCTCGATCATGCGCGAATGCGGAATCTGGGAGGTCCTGATGCTGAACCGTCCGGCGCACATCGAGATTGCGCTCGACGCATCGGTCACGGACTTGCGCGAGGCAGTGCGTCAGATTGCAGGCAAGGGGCCCATCGAGGATATCTGCGAGTCGGATATCGTGAGCTTTGGCACGCGCACTGGCGAGCCCATGCTAAGCGTCGAATGCGAGCGCGCTATCGAATACAAGTTTGGTGTTGCGCATTCAAGAGGGGAGATGCGTGTCACGCTACCAGGTCGAGCGGGGCCGCATCGATATCGTCGTGTCTCACAGATCGACCCCCACGCGACCTACGCTCACGGGACGCCGCTCGAAGTCTTCAATGCGCCCCGTCTGCCGTACTTCGAGATCGAAACCCATGCGCCGCTCGCCCGGCTGAAGGCCGGCGAGTGGGCCTCGTACACGATCGTGGAGAGCGTGGACTAGTCGCTGGCGAGCGCGGCCTTGATCCGCGCTTGTTCGATCTGCAAGCCCAGAGACTGGGCGAGCGCGAGCACAGGTGCGAGCCGGCGTTGCTTTTTCTGCGCATGATTTTGCGCGATGTCGGCGATCCGATGCGCGAGAAACGGATTCAGAAAACGGTCGCGCACTTCGACGGTATACGCGAGTGCATCGTCGCGCTTGCCGAGCGCCGCAAAGACCGGCACCACTTCGTCAACCCACAGCGCCTCAAGTTCAGCGCGTAGTGCAGGCTCGTTCATCGCCTCGTAGACCGTGAAGTCCGCGGCGCGACCGTCACGCAGCCAGCGCTCGGCGAGGAACGTATGTCCGAGGTTCAGCAGGAACAACTTGAGGCGTTCGTAGTGTTCAAGGTCGTCCGTCACAACGATCGACGGATGGCTGCAGGGCAACTGGAGCCGGGCCTGTCGCTCGATGGCCCATAAGGCATAGGGCTCGGCGACTGCGCCTGCCGGCTTGAGCGCTTGCGAGACGATTCGGTCGACGAGCGAATTGGCCCATACGCAGTGCGCGGTGACGTAAGTCACGAACTGCGCGGGCAAGCCCCATTGCGTGGCGAGTTCGGCGACGAGGTCGCGCAGCACCTCGCCGTTCTTCTCGATCAGCTCGCAGGGGAACAAGGACAGCGGCGCGTCGGGACGCGCCTGCCATCTCGCATGCAGCAGCACCAACAGTTTGGCCGGAAAGCTGTGTGGCGCATACGTCAGGTTGCTGACGACGGATACTTCGTCGCGCGCATCGAGTTGATAACCGCGATCGCCCGTGTTGGAAATGATGACCTGCGCATGATGCGTAAACGCTTCGCGTACGCGCGCCCAATCGCTGCGCGTTTGCGCGGCTTGCCGGATCGCACGACCGGTCAGCGTCTCGTCGACGACTGCACCGGCTTTTACCCCGCGGATCCGAACGGGATAACCATCTCCATGAGCCAGCGCGGCCACACGCTCAGCGCTGTCGGCGCTATCCGTGGTCTGAATGACCGTGATGCCACCGATTGATTCGCCGCGCTCAAGTGCTTCGGAGACGAACAGATCGACGTGTGCCTGCAGGAAGCGGCTCGTACCGAACTGGAGAATCGCCTGGTTCAAGGGCAAGGGCGAAGGTGCATCTGCACCCACACCCGACGGCACCCCATCCGTCTGAGCACCGTTCAGCATTCGACGATCGCCTTGACGACACCCGCACCCGGATTGAGCAGCCCGGAAAACAGCGTTGGCACGTCCGCCAGCGCGAGCCGGTGGGTATTCAGCGCCTGGTCCGGAATGTGGCCGGCGCGCATTGCCTTGACGACCGTGTCAAAGTCTTCGGCCGTGGCATTCCGGCTGGCGAGCAGGGTGGCCTCGCGCTTGTGAAACTCCGGATCGGAAAAGGTAATCGAGTCGCGCACAATCGACACGAGTACATACTTGCCGCCATGCGCGATGAACTGGAAGCCGCGTTCCATTGCCTTCGGATTGCCGGTCGCATCGAACACGACATCGAAGAAGTCACCCTCGGTCAACGCCGACAGTTGCTCGACATCGTGCTCACCGATCTGCACCACAGCGTCGGCGCCGAGCTGCTTCGTGCAGAAAGCGAGCCGGTCGGCACGCGTGTCGAGTGCGGTAACTGTCGCACCACGCAGCTTCGCGAAGGTCAGTACCGCCATGCCGATCGGACCGGTGCCCACCACCAGCACCCGTTCTTCGGCTTTCACGTCGGCCCGCCTGACTGCATGGGCGCCGATCGCGAGGAACTCCACCATCGCCGCCTGATCGAGCGTGATGCCCTCGGCCTTATGGACGAACTGCTCGGGGACGGTCAGGTATTCGGTGAAGGCGCCGTCACGATGTACGCCAAGCACCTGGATATTCACGCAGCAATTGGTCTTGCCGCGACGGCAGGCGATGCAGTGCCCGCAGGACAGATAGGGCATCACATAGACCGCGTCGCCCGCGACGAGGTGGCTGCCTTCAGGCGCCTCTTCAATCACGCCCGACAATTCGTGACCCATCACGCGGGGGTAGGCGAGATACGGCTGGTTGCCGGTGAAGATATGCAAGTCCGTCCCGCACACACCGACGCGTTTGACGCGCAGCAGGACCTCGTTCTCGCCTCGCACCGGGAGAGTCCGTTCAAGTGCGCTCAGTGTTCCGGGCGTCTCGCAAATCACCGTCAACATAACAATCCTTGGTTCGTCGCCAAGCAACGGGCGACCGGTCAAAAGTGGTCAGGGCAAAGGGACCGGAAACCGGCCCTGAAGCCCGTCGTTGAGACCGGCAAGCTGCACGCGCCGCTTGCCGGCGAGGGGACGCAAGGTCCCCGGATCAATCCTGTTCGACCGCGAGCGGGCACCGGTCCGCCGCACGACGATCGCGGCAGACCGGCCCGGCTCACGCTCAATACAGTACGTTCTTTGCTTCGGGCTTGTCGATGTTGGCCTTCGTCACGAGCACGACGCCCGTGTCGAGGTTCTTCTGCACCGGCTTCTTCTCGATCAGGTTGACGACCGTCTTGATGCCGAGGTTGCCCATCTGATACGAACCCTGCACGGCTGTCGCGTCGAGCGTGCCGTCCTTGATGAAGCCCTGCAGGTCTTCGTTACCATCGAAGCCGACAGCCACGACCTTGCCGCCCTTGCCCGATTGCGCGAGTGCACGACCCATGCCGACTGCGGTCGGCTCATTCGCACCGAAGATACCCTTGAGGTCCGGGTTCGCGGTCAGCACGTCGGTGGTCTGATTCAGCGCGGTGGCCATCTGCGAGTTCGAGTAGAACGGGCCGATGATCTGCAGCTTCGAATGCGCGCTCACATAGTCCTTGAACCCGCCGACACGGCCGAGTTCCGAGCCCGCGCCCGCGACGTACGACATCAACGCGATCTTGCCGGTCGTGCCGACCTTGGCGATCAGGGCCTGGGCGCACAGTTCGCCGGCCTTCTTGTTGTCGGTCGAGAGGAACGACTGATAGTACTGCTTGCCCGAATCGGACAGCGCCGAGTCGACGATGACGACAGGAATATGGGCTTCCCAGGCTTTCTTGACGGCCGGTACGAGGGCATCCGGATCCGACGGGGCGAGCACGATGCCGGCCACATGGCGGTTCACCGCGTTCTCGACCATATTGACTTCATCGGCGATCGCCGATTCGGTTGCCGGACCCTGGAAGGTCATCGTGTAGCCCTTCGCGTCGACCATTGCGGCGCTCGCGCCTTTCTGCACATTCTGCCAGTAGTTCGAGCTCGAGGTCTTGACGATCACGGCGATCTCGCCGCCGGCAGCGTGTGCGGCGCCTGCTGCCAACACCAGCGACGCGGCCACGATGCTCAGTTGAAATTTACGCATTTTTGTCTCTGCTCCTTCGATGGATTTGTGGTTATGCATGGACTTCTCGGCGCCGCGTCCCGGAAGGGGAAGAAGCACTGGTGGATGTCATCGTCGATTGCGCAACTGGTCGATCCAGACAGTCCCCAGGATGACCAGCCCGATGATGATTTGCTGGATGAAACTCGATACGCCGTTCATGTTCAGGCCGTTGCGCAGGATGCCGATCACGAACGCGCCGATCGCCGTGCCCGAGATGGTGCCGACGCCGCCCATCAGCGAAGTGCCGCCGATCACTGCGCTGGCAATCGCATCGAGCTCGTACATCACGCCCTCGTTCGGCTGCGCGGTCAGCAGACGCGACATCAGGACACAGCCCGTCACGCCGGCTAGTGCACCGGAGAGCACGTAGGTGAACATCGTCACGCGGGTGACGTTGACGCCCGACAGGCGCGCGGCTTCCGCATTCGAACCGACTGCGTAGATATGCCGGCCGAGCGTCGTGCGGCTCAACATGATCGACACGGCGATCGCGATGATCACCATCAGCACGACGGGGTAGGGGATGCCGGGAAACGTTACATCCGGAAAACCATCGGCGCCGATTTTCTCGATCCTGAAGAGCGAGCCGTTGCCGAGTACGCCGAATGCTTCACCGAGCCCCGAGACCGGGCGCGCACCCGTGATCTGCAGCGCAATGCCGCGTGCGACGAGCATCATGCCGAGCGTCGCGATAAATGGCGGCAGGCGCATGCGCGTCACGCACAGTCCGTTGACCGCACCGCACAGTGCACCGACCACCACACCGAGCAGCATGCCGATCGGGACCGGCACACCGGCCTTGACGGACATCGCCGCGATCACGCCCGAGAGCGCCAGCACGGAGCCTACCGACAGATCGATCCCGCCCGTGATGATGACGCAGGTCGCACCGACGCCGAGATAGGCGATCGAGGTCACCTGGAGCGCGACGGTCATGCCGTTGCCGACGGTCGCGAACGCATTGCTCGTCAAGGAGAAGACGATGGCGAGAATGACAAGACTGCCGAACGCGGCGAACTTCTGGATCAGGTCCTTGCGGCGTTCATTGGCAAGCGAAGGGGCGCTACGCGCGACAGTATTCATTGCGAGGCTCCCTGGCGGCCCGATGCGTAATGCATGATTTCTTCCTGGCTGGTCTGGCGGGTTTCAAGGATCGTCACGAGCTCGCCTTCGTGGAACACGGCGACCCGGTCAGTCATGCCGAGAATCTCGGGCAGTTCCGAGCTGATCATAACGACGCCGATACCTTGTGAAGCGAGCTTGTCGAGCAACTCGTAGATCGCGAACTTGGCGCCTACGTCGATGCCGCGTGTCGGCTCGTCGAAGAACAGCACGCGCGAATCGCGAAACAGCCACTTGCTGATGACGACTTTCTGCTGATTGCCGCCTGAGAGATTGCGTGCAATCTGGTGCACGCTCGGCGTGCGGATGCCGAGCGCGTCGATGTAACGTTGAGCGACCGCGGCTTCTTCTCCAAAGCGGATGAAGCCGAAGCGGTTCGAAACGGCGTCCATATGCGCGAGCGTGACGTTGCTCGCGACCGGCATGCCGACCGACAGCCCGTTGGCCTTGCGGTCTTCGGACAGATAGGCGATGCCGTGTTGGATTGCATCGATCGGCGAACGGATCGAGAGGGTTTCATCGCCGAGTTTCACCGTGCCGCTGTCGAGCAAGTCAGCCCCGAAGATGGCACGCGCAACTTCGGTGCGACCCGCGCCCATGAGCCCGGCGAAACCGAGGATTTCGCCGCGACGCAAGGTGAAACTCACCGGTCCGAACGCATTGGCTCGCACCAGTTGATCGGCCGACAGCAATACATCCTCGGTCGGAACAGACGTGCGCGGGGGAAACTTGTCTTCGAGCGAGCGACCGACCATCCGGGCTACGACGGCATCGACGCTGGTCTTGCTGAACACATCGGTGGAGATATAGCGGCCATCGCGCATTACGGTCACGCGATCGACGATCTCGGCCATTTCGTCGAGCCGGTGCGAGATGTATACGATGCCGACGCCCGAGCGCTTGAGCTCATGGATGATCTTGAAGAGCTGGCTGGTTTCCGACTCCGTCAGCGACGAGGTCGGCTCATCCATGATCAGCACTTCCGCATCGAGCGACAGGGCCTTGGCGATTTCGACCATCTGCTGCTGGGCCACCGACAAGGTGCGCACCAGCGTGCCGGGTTTGATATCGACGCCAAGCCGGTCGAGACATTGCTGAGCATTCACGCGCAGACGGCCGCGGTCGACGAACATGCCGCGGCGCGGCTCCCGTGCGAGAAAGATGTTTTCGGCAACCGACAGGTGGGGCACCAGGTTCAGTTCCTGGTGGATGATCGCAATGCCCGCCGCCTGTGCTTCGAGCGACGAGGTGAAATGACACTCCTTGCCCTTGTAGACGATGCTGCCTTCGTCGGGTCGGTACTGCCCGCTGATGACCTTCATCAGGGTCGACTTGCCGGCGCCGTTTTCACCGCAGACCGCATGGACTTCGCCGCGTCGCAACTCGAAGCTCACCCCGTCGAGTGCGAGCACCCCAGGAAAACGCTTGGTTACGTTGCGCAGCCGCAGCAGTTCGGCCGATCCCTCGGGAAAGGGCTGGCTTGGGGATTCCAGCAAGTCTGTCTCCATGATGTAACTCCGCAAAGCGGTTGCGTCGTGCCGTTCTGATGCGGACTGGCCTGTTGCCGCCACGGGGCGGTAGGTGAACAGGATTGCAGGCGATCATAGGTAGACGGCCTGAATTGGTCAAGCCACCTTTCCAGTTGAATCGTTCAAGGCCTGAATTCTAGTGGTTTGTCCGCCCGTAAATTAACCGGGTATTCCCTTGGTTTTCCAATAAATATATGGTCACCCACTGATTCTTAGAGGGGCGGCGACTATAATTGGGGTAGATTCAAGACGACAAATTGGCCCGACCAATTATCCACGAGGTCCTCGTAAAAGCTCACCGTCGTCGGCACCATGAACACGCCTGGAGAAGGCAATTTGACAAGCACCCAACTCAAGCAGGTGGAGACCAAGCGGCTCTACCAGCACATCGCTGACCAGATTCGTTCCCTGATCCAGTCGGGGGGCTTCCCTGCGGGCGGCCGCTTGCCGCCCGAGCGCGATCTTGCTCAGCAACTCGGCGTGTCGCGCCCCTCGCTGCGTGAGGCCCTCATTGCGCTCGAGATCGCGGGCTCAGTGGAAATCCGCAAGGGTTCGGGTGTCTACGTGTGCCGGATGTCGGATCGTCCGGCTGCCGGTGCGATCGCCGCGATGGGCGAAAGTCCGTCGGAGCTGATGCAGGCGCGAGCGGCGCTGGAAGGAACGGTGATCGTCCTGGCCGCGGCGCACGTGACAACGGCGCGGCTCGCGCAACTGCGCGAGACCATCGATGCGATGCGGATGCAGGTAAAGGCGGGGCGCTCGCCGCTCGACTATGATCGTGCATTCCATGTGTGCGTGGCGGAGATGAGTGGTAACTCCGTTCTGGTGCGCCTGGTGACCGAACTGTTCGACGGGCGGCATAGCCCGATCTCGACACGCCTGAGCGGATATTCGGAGACGATCCAGACCTGGGGTGTCGCCCTCCAGGAGCATGAGGCAATCTATCGCGCCCTTGAGGAGCGCGACCCGCTCGCGGCGCAGTCGGCCATCCGCACGCATTTGAAAGCCTCAGAAGAAAGATGGATTGAAGGAAGTTGAATGACGTCCAGTGAATCGATCAAGGATCGCCTGATCCGTCAGTTTGCCTTGCAGTCTCATCCCGAAGGGGGGTTCTTCCGCGAGACCTATCGCTGCGCCGAGCAGGTGCTGCGCTCGGCTCCGAATGTGGCGCGTTCGGCGTCGACCGCGATCTACTACCTCTTGTGTGACGATGCCTATTCGGCCTGGCATCGGATCCGCTCGGACGAGGTCTGGCATTTCTATGCGGGCTGCGCGCTCGACGTCCATGTATTGCATGACGATGGCCGCGTGAGCGCGCACCGGATCGGCAATGCGCTTGAGCGCGACGACGCGGTATTCCAGGCGGTCGTGCCGGCCGGTTGCTGGTTTGCCGCCGAGCGGGTCGACCCCTCGGGCTACACGCTGGCTGGATGCACCGTGGCGCCGGGTTTCGAGTTCAGCGAATTTGAACTGGCTGACACCGCGGGCTTGCTGAGTGCCTATCCCCAGCATCGTGACCTGATCGGCCGGCTGGCGTCGAAATAGCGAAACGTTCGGCGCGGGCGAACTATTCCGGGCTGCGCACGCACGCTTCGTTGCCCGTATTTCCTTGTGTTTCGGTCATGACGCGGTCGAACTTGCGCTGCTATGCTGCCGGGTAGTTCCCCTTTCAGGAGTGCCTCCATGCAGTCTGAAGATCGCCCCGTCCCAGCCGACAGCTCGAACGCCGATGTGCCCGCCGGCCAGCCCAAGGCCGGAAGCGATGCACGTCGCGCGTTTCTGACCCGGATGATGGCATCGGGTTTCGCGCTCGCCGTGCAGCCCGTGATGGCCGATGTGATCCACACCAGCAGCGAAGGGCTCGACAGCGGTCCGACCAGCATCGCACTGCCCAACGACAACGGCGAGGCCTTGCCCGCGTATTACGCGAAGCCGATGCATGCGGCCAAGCCGCTACCGGTTGTGATCGTCGTGCAGGAGATTTTCGGCGTCCACGAGCATATCCAGGATGTGTGTCGACGGCTCGCACGGCTCGGTTATTTTGCGGTCGCGCCCGAGCTCTATTTCCGTCAGGGCGATCCGCGCCAATACCCGTCGGTCCCCGAGCTCGTCGAAAAGATCGTCAGCAAGGTGCCCGATGCGCAAGTGATGTCGGATCTCGATACGACCGTCCAGTGGGCGCTCGACAACGGCGGTGACCGTTCGCGGCTCGCGATCACCGGCTTCTGCTGGGGCGGCCGGATCACCTGGCTTTACACCGCGCATAACCCGCTGCTCAAGGCGGCCACCGCGTGGTACGGGCCGCTGGTCGGGCCGGTCAATGCGATCACGCCGCGTTATCCGGTCGATATCGCGGGCCAGCTCAAGGCACCGGTGCTGGGCCTCTATGGCGGGCAGGATCCGAACATCAAGCAGGAACATGTTGCGCAGATGCGCGACGCCCTCGCGGCAGTCCATTCGAACTCGCAGATCATCGTTTATCCCGATGCCGGGCACGGCTTCAACGCCGACTATCGGCCGAGCTACAACGAAGCGGCTGCGAAGGATGGTTGGCAGCACATGCTCGACTGGTTCAGGAAGTATGGGGTGGCGCCGAACTGAGCCTGGACTGGGCCTGGATCGCGCTGCAACTGCGGTGCGCAGTTTTCGCCCGTTGCCTGTTGCCCGGTTCCCTCGATCCCGCGCCTTCGATATGGCGTCGATGTGATCCCTTGACGGAACCGATTGCGTTCGCGTGAATGGAGAAGTGGCCTTACCGCAGGGAACCATCCCCTCAGCGTTTATTTGCGACAATGGCGGGCCGTGCCACGAGCGGGTCAGTCTTCATCTGACAGATTGACCGCCGTGGCACACCGCTTACGTTTCGCAACGGCGTTCTCCGGACAAAGATGGTTCTACCTCATATCGACTGGCTGTATTCCGTCTCCGGCCTCGCGGTCGGTTTTCTCGTCGGCCTGACTGGCGTCGGTGGGGGCTCCCTCATGACGCCGCTGCTGGTGCTCATGTTCGGCGTTCATCCGGCGACAGCGGTTGGCACTGACCTTCTCTACGCCGCTGTGACCAAGACCGGTGGCACTCTGGCTCACGGCCTGCAAGGATCGGTCGATTGGCGCGTGACCGGGCGCCTCGCAGCGGGCAGCCTGCCTGCCACGATCGTCACACTTATTGCGCTCCATCACTACGGGGTGCATCAGAAAGGCAGTAGCGGCGTGATTCAGGTGGTGCTGGGCGTGGCGCTGCTGATCACTTCTGTCTCGCTCATCTTCCGGCCGCGCCTTGCCGCGTTTGCGGCACGCCATGCGGGCGAACTCAGCAATTCGACGGCAACCCTACTGACCATCCTCACCGGTGCGATCCTCGGGGTGCTGGTCTCGCTGACTTCTGTGGGCGCCGGCGCCATCGGTGTCACGGCCCTGCTGTTGCTCTATCCTTCATTGCCCACCGCCCGCATCGTCGGGTCGGATATTGCCCATGCTGTGCCCTTGACCCTGGTGGCCGGCATCGGACACTGGATGCTCGGTTCAGTCGACTGGGCGATGCTGTTTTCCCTCTTGATCGGCTCGTTGCCAGGCATTCTGATCGGCAGCTATCTGTCGTCGCGTGCACCGGAGAAGCTGTTGCGCAACGTGCTTGCCGCGACGCTCGTGCTGGTGGGCGGCAGGCTCGTGTTTGCATAAGAAGTTCGAAGTCCGCAGGTCGCAATGCCGCAGGTCGCAACTCGCATCACGTTTCAACACCCCTATAACATGGAGAGAGACAAATGAGCGAACCCAGCATTCTGGAAGGCGCGGAGCCGTTCTTTTTCGAAGGCAATGAGATCGGTGTGCTGGTCTCGCACGGTTTTACCGGCTCGACGCAGAGCATGCGCGACTACGGCAAGGCACTGCATGCGGCGGGCTTCACCGTCAGCGGCCCGCGTCTGGCCGGCCACGGCATTTCTCCGGCGGCGATGGCGCAGACCACGGCCGGCGACTGGATTCACTCGCTTGAAGATGCGTTCGAGACGCTGAGTGCGCGATGCTCGAAAGTGTTCGTCACCGGGCTGTCGATGGGTGGGACTTTGACGCTCTATATGGCAGGCAAGTATGCGGAACGTATCAGTGGAATCGTCACGGTCAACGCGACCATCGCGGTTGGCCGCGAAGAAATGGGCATGATCGCGTTCGATCGCCATGCACCTGAATTCGTCCCCGGTATTGGCTCGGATATCAAGAAGCCCGGTGTCACGGAGCTGGCTTATTCGGAAGTGCCGGTCGCGGCGATCCGGCAGATCTACTCGCTGGTTGGCGCGACGCGCGGTTTGCTCAGCCGCGTGAGTTGCCCGGCGCTGGTGATTCAGTCGCGAGAAGACCATATCGTCGAGCCGCAGAACGGTCCCAACATCGTGAGTGCGCTGGCGAAGTCGCCGAGTGTCGAGTTGCAATGGCTCGAGAATTCCTATCACGTGGCGACGCTCGACAACGACAAGGAGTTCATCTCGGCGCGTGCGGTGGACTTTATTCGGCGCAACGCCGCCTAGTTCTATATGGACATCCAGGTCGGCGGGCGCCGACTTGGTGCAGAGCGCAGCTTCCCTCTCGTGAGCGGGGCGTAGGTCCTTCCTCTTTGAGCCCGATCGACGAGCTGGCATTGCTTGATCTCGATCACAGGTGAGCTGTTGTGGACCGAACTGACCCGTCGTAAAACGATCGCTGCCTCAATTTTTATCGTGTCGCAAATCGCTGCCGTGGTGCTTGCCGCGCAGTCTATGTGTCGGGCACTGCGGCGGAACGGAGTCTCGGACTGCAGTCTCGATTCCGCTGCGCATAGGCCGCAAGACAGAGGCCCCGCCGCTCAGGCGATCGAGTAACCTCCGTCCGCTACGAGCGCATGCCCCGAGATATACGACGAGTCCTCCGAGCCGAGGAAGGCGACAATGTAGCCATCTCTTCAGCGCTGCCGAAGCGGCCCGCAGGCGTGCCCGCGGCAAACGCTTGCTGCGCTTCGGGTGAAGGCCAGATGCCGCGATGATGAAATGGTGTCTCGATCAAGCCGGGGCACAACGAATTGACTCGTACTCCGTGTCGGAACCACTCGATCGACGCCGTCTTGGTCATGCCGACCACAGCGTGTTTTGTGGCGATATAGAGCGAGGCATTCTCGAAGCCGATCACGGCACCCATCGAGGCATTGTTGATGATGCTGCCGGCGCCTTGTGCCAGCATGACTTCGGCTTCGTACTTCATCGAATTGAATACGCCTCGCACATTCGGTTCAAACACCATGTCGAAGCGCGCGGCGTCTTGCTCGAGCAGCGGCGCGAACACACCCTCCGTGCCGGCATTGTTGAAAGCGATGTCAAGGTGGCCATACGTGTCGACTGCAAACTTGACCATGGCCTTGATATCGTCTTCTCGGGTCACATCGACGGTGATGGCGGCCGCGTCGGCTCCGATTGTCCGTATTGCATCGACCAGGGTGTCCAGTTCTTCTCTCCGGCGTGCGGCAACGACCACCTTTGCGCCGCGGCGTGAGAGTTCGAGTGCGCTCGCACGCCCGATTCCAGAGCTTGCTCCGGTCACCAAGGCGACCTTTCCTTCGAGAGCGCGTGAGACTTGCGCGGGGGTGGGCGTGACTGTGTTCATGGCGGGCTCCTGAGCTAGGCGGCCTTAAGCCGCTTTGGGGCTGCCCCTGTGCGCAGGTCGCGAACAGATCGGGCATGAACAAATTATCGGAGTGCTTAGACGATATTAGAATGGAACAATCACGCATTTAGAATTCCCAAAAAGGGAATTGTCTTGACGCGGCTCCCTTTTGAATTGTTTGAACGTTGCGGGGCTTTATGGCAAATCGCCTTGAGTTGATACGAATCTTCGGTGTCGCAGCGTCAGCAGCCAGTTTCCGCGATGCGGCAGCCCGGCTCGGGATATCGCCGCAGGTCGTGACGCGGGCGGTGCGCGAACTCGAAGACATGCTGGGTGAAACGCTGTTTCACAGGAACACAAGAAGCGTTCAGATCACGACCTTCGGCGAACGTTTTTTGCTTCAGTCGCAAGCCGTGCTCGGCTCGATGGGCAGCTTGTTCAATGATGCGAGGGATGATGATGAGATGGGCGGCGTGGTGCGCATCACTGCGCCGGGCGGGTTAGGGCGTCGGTATGTGATGCCGCTCTTGAACGAGACGATGAAGAAGCACCCCGGCATCGTGATCGATCTTCGGCTGTCCGATGTGCCGTCCGCCGTTGTTAACGAGCAAATCGATATCGGCGTGCGCGCAGGCGTGATCAGGGACAATCGGTTTATCGCGCGTACCGTGGGAGCACTGCCGATGTGGGTCGTCGGGTCTCCGGCACTGATCACGCAACTGGGCGAACCCAAAAACACGAAGGGGCTCGCTACTTTGCCTCTGACCGCACTTATCGATCGCAGCACGGGGCGGCCGTGGCCCTGGGTTTTCAGTCGCGACGAACAGATGGTGCCGTCGGCGGCGACATTCGTCACAGACGATCCGGAAGCGGAGCTCGGGGCGTGTGTGGCAGGCCTGGGCTTCGGTCAGATTGCCGCATATCTCGCTCGGTCCTGTGTCGCCGACGGGCGGCTCATGCGCATCCTGCGGCGCGTTGAACCTGAGCCTTGGAAACTGTCGGTGTACCGGCCTCAACGCGGTCCAGTGCCGAAGCGCGTCCGCATTGTGTTCGATGTACTCGTAAAGCAATTGGGCGCCGTGGCTTGCGACGGCTAGACGCCGAGATGTCGGTTGACGCTCCGGCACGCGTCGCGCCGCAGACATTGTTCCGCCGGAGGCGCTCCACGCGGAAAGCGCTATCATCGATTGGAACGTGAGAAGGAGGTCGGCGATGGACGAAGCGCAGCCACGAATCGTCAACGTAGATGACGTCAAGGAAGTCGAGGATTTCCAAGGCGAACACTGGGGCGGCACCTTCAAACCGCTTACGCCCGCGCTCGATGCCTTGCGCGGGCGTCTTGGCGTAAACTTGTCGAGGGTGCCTCCCGGACGCACCGTCTGCCCCTTTCACGCTCACACGCTCGACGACGAAGTGTTCTTTGTTCTCTCGGGGCGCGGGGTGTTCCGCTATGGCGATTCGGTCAGCGAGATCCGCGCCGGCGACTGCATTTCCTGCCCGGCGGGCAGCGGTACGGCCCATCAATTGGCCAATCCGTACGAGGACGATCTCGTCTATCTGGCGATCGGGCCGAACCACCCCAACGAAGTCTGCGTGTATCCTGACAGCGGGAAAGTCATGGTGCGCAGCCTCCACGTGGTCGGGTATCTCGAGCCGGCGCCGTACTACGATCGCGAACTCGATCGTCCCCGGATTTTCGACATGCTCGTTCAACCTTTGGGAGAGAGCCAATGACCGCCTCAGCCGCCATTGCCACCATTCTCGTTGCGCTGTTGATCGGGGCGATGAGCCCCGGACCCAGCTTTGTTCTCGTCGCGCGCAATTCGATCGGGTTGTCGCGTGCGGACGGCCTCGCGACCGCCCTCGGCATGGGCGTGGGCGGCGTGTTCTTCAGCGGAGTCGCACTTGCTGGGCTCTACACTCTGCTCAGCGCGGTTGGCTGGCTCTATGCCGGACTGAAGATCGCCGGTGGACTCTACCTGGTGTATATCGCTTCGAAAATCTGGCGCGGTGCGGCGCGCCCTCTGTTGATCGAAGACGGCCGTGTGGTGCAGACTGCCAACGTGCCGAAATCGTTCTGGCTCGGGCTGAGCACCCAACTCAGCAACCCGAAGACGGCGATTGCCTACGGCAGCATTTTTGCGGCCTTGCTGCCGCAACATCCGCCCGTCTGGTGCTATTTCGCGCTGCCGCCCTTGGTCCTGGCAATCGAAAGCGGCTGGTACACGGTCGTCGCGCTGTGCTTTTCGAGCCGACGCCCCCGCGAGGTCTATCTCCGCGCGAAGAAATGGGTAGATCGTGCGGCAGCGACCGCGATCGCGGCGCTCGGTTTGCGATTGATTTTCACTGCGCATCGGGTCGGCATCTAAAGTGATACCGTCATGACGGACACTACTGGAATTCGAAAGAGTGCGATGAAAAAGCCCATCATCGAGACGGCTAGAGACTGGATGCGCCGTGCCGAACCGGTGGCGGGGATCGAACGTATCGAAGCTTTCTTCCAGGGCAATGCTTACGCTCTGCATCGACACGATACCTATGCGATCGGTCGCACGCTGGCGGGTGTCCAGTCGTTTCACTACCGCTCTTCGATCCGGCATAGCCTGACCGGGCACACGGTTATCCTGCATCCTGATGAGCCTCACGACGGTCATGCCGGCACCGAAGAGGGATTTCGTTATCGGATGGTGTACGTCGAGCCGGCGCGGTTGCAGGAAGCGCTGGGGGGCAGCCCGCTGCCGTTTATTAAGGGGGGCACCTCCACCGACGTGCGGCTGTTCAACGCCACGCAGGCGCTCCTCGAGAACCTCGATTTTCGAATTGACACACTCGAGCAAGACGACGCGCTGTTCGATCTGGCTATTGCACTCAAGGCGGTCTCCGGCGCACCGAAGCAGAAGCGGACCGGCGATTTTCGGGCGGCCCGGATAGCGCGCGAATATATCCACGCCTCTTTGGATCGCCCGGTCACGCTCGACGAACTCGCTGCGGCAAGCGGTCGTGATCGCTGGAGCCTCTCCCGCGATTTCAGATGTTTCTTTGGTACCAGCCCTTACCGGTATCTGACACTGCGACGCCTCGCGCTGGCCCAGCGCCTGATGTCGGTGGGCACCCCGCTGGTGGATTGCGCAGCGATGGCAGGCTTCGCCGATCAGAGCCATATGACGCGTCAGTTTGTCAAAGCTTTTGGCTTGTCGCCCTCGAAGTGGCTGCGTATCGGCAAGTAAAGCGCGTCAAGCCGCCGACGGTTGCGTATCGGAGAATAGAAAGGCGTCACAAGCCTCCGGCGTGTGCGCACAATCGTTCAAGACGCGCGCGTGCGGTCTGCCTAGACTGAGTCCCTGATCCAATGCAGCCCCGTCAGGAGGCGCGACACAATGGCAAACGAGCAAACGCATCAACCCACCGAACCGTCGTATCAGTCGGTCAACTTCGCCGAGAAGCTTTCTCGCATTCACGACCACTGGATGCCGCGTGTGGTCGCCGAACTCAACGACAATCAATTCAAGATCGTGAAGATTCAGGGCGACTTCATCTGGCACGAGCATGCTGACTCTGATGAGGCATTCGTTGTACTCGAAGGAGAATTGCGCCTCGATTTCCGCGATGGTTTCGTAACGGTGGGACAAGGCGAAATGTATGTGGTCCCCAAAGGCATCGAACATAAGCCGTCGGCCGCAAGCGAGGTCAAGATGCTCCTGATCGAGCCGCGCGGCGTAGTGAACACGGGCGCGGAAACTAGCGATCGGACCGTTCAAAACGACGTGTGGATTTGAAGCGCAAGAGGAGGGGGAACAGCCCTGGCCCCAGGCTCCGACTCCGGCTCTGGCCCAAGCGGGGTCCAGGTGCCAGCGCGATGCTGTCCTTGTCCGAGGCCTCTGTCTGGTGCCTCTTGTGCGGCCTCAGACAGCGACGCTTTCCAATAACGCCTCGCGTAACCACGCATTCGCCGGATCGGCATGGTGACGTGGATGCCACGCCGCGAAGATCGAAAAGCCTCGCGCTTCGAAGGGCAGCTCGAACGCATCCAGGCTTGCTGCGTAGCGTGCGACCAGACGGCTTGGCAACGTCGACACGTAGTCAGAATGCACAAGCAGTTCGGGCACCAGCGTAAACGTCTGCACGGAAATCGCGACTGAACGACGCCGGCCGAGCGCTTCAAGATGCTCGTCCATGAAGCCATGAAAACTGCCGCCGCTCGTCGACACGAGGACGTGCTCGAGCGTGCAATAGGTTTCGAGGTCCAGCGGACCCGCCCCTCTGGGATGCCCTTTGCGCTGGACCATCAAAAACCGTTCCTCAAGCAGCTTCCTCGCCTTCATCGCCACAGGGGTCATCCGTTCCGATCCCACCACCAGATCGATCTCGCCATGTTCGAGTTGCCGCGCGACGGCATCCTGGACGGCGTTTGCGAACGCGACACGCACACCCGGTCCGGCGATGCGAGGCAGACGTTCCATGAAGTTGAGTCCGACCAGCGCGACCGCATTGTCATTTGCTGCAATCCGGAAGACCCGGCTGTCGCGTCGCGGATCGAAGCGCTGCCGATACCGCACGACCGACTGAATGTCCTGCAAGGCCGTGCGCAGCGGGTCGACCAGTTCAAGCGCACGCGCCGTGATGACCATCCCGCGACCGCTTTCAGCGGGGATGAGCAAAGGGTCGTCGAAGATCTTGCGCAAGCGGGCCAATTGCGTCGACACGGCGGGCTGGGTCAGGTGAAGGCGCTCCGCTGCTTTGGTGACATTGCAGACCTCGAGCAAGGTATCGAGGGAGACGAGCAAATTCAGGTCGACGCCGTAGAGATTAATCACGTTGATAGGTGGAATTCCTGTAATTGATTTCAAAGATAGGTGACGGCGCCCTATTGTTCAACCGTGCTGTGAGGAAACGCGCTCACGGCGACGGTCAATCGGCCCATCCCATCGAATCTCAGGAGCTTCCATCGTGGCGACATTTACCCAACCACCCTCGAACTTTCACCCGTCCGTCTCGGGCCGCGATCACGCCGTGATCATGGGGGGCTCATCGGGACTGGGTCTCGCGACCGCGCAGCGCCTGGCGGCAAGCGGCATGCAAGTCACCATCACTGGCCGTGGCCGCGAGCGGCTCGAGGCGGCACGCGCGAGCATCGGAGGTGACGCGAGTGCAATTGAACTCGATGCCTGCGATGCAGGCGCCGTACGTGTGTTTTTTGAAAATCTGGGCCGCTTCGATCACCTCGTTCTTGCGCTGGGCAGTGGCCGTGGTTTTGGCCCATTCGCTACGCTCGACCTGGGCGAAGTGCTGGGCGGCTTCGAGGCGAAGGCCATGCCGCACTTGCTTTGCGCACAGGCTGCGCTTGCAACGATTTGCAGCGACGGATCGATTACCTTCGTGACCGCGGTGAGTGCGCAGATGGCTTCACCGGGAACCGTCGGCCTTGCTGCGATCAATGGCGCCTTGTCGTGCGCCGTCCCCGTGCTGGCGGCCGAGTTGCGTCCGCTTCGCGTCAATGCGGTGTCGCCCGGCGTGGTCGCTACCCCGTGGTGGGACTTCCTGCCCGCCGATCAACGTGAAGCCGCATTTGCGAGCTTCGCTGCGAAGACCCCGGTGGGCCGGGTCGGTGCGTCCGACGATCTTGCCAAAGCGATCGCGTTTCTGATCGACGACAGCTTCATGACCGGGCATGTGATGGTGTGCGACGGGGGCCTGCGGCTCGCCGCCTGATTGAGGAAGGGCGACCCCTCGCGGTCGGAACCCACGACCGCTTGCGGGCCCGGAAGATGTCCGGCGCAAGTGGCGTGGACCTTGCTCAGACCGTTACGACGATCTTGCCGAACTGACCGTTGGTTTCCAGATACTTGTGCACTTCGACCATGTCGTCGAACTTGAACGTGCGGTCGATGACGGGTTTGAGTGCACCGGCCTCGATGCCCTTGAGCACATATTCCACCGCGGCTTTCCGGCGTGTTTCATCGCCGCTCGTCAGCCAGATGTTATGAGCCTTAATGGTCGGCATCTTGCCGATCATTTCGAGCACTGGCAGTGCCGTCACACCCTCGCTAAGCGCACCGTAGATGTAGACGATGCCCTGGAAGGACAGTGCCGAGATCAGCTTCGCGAAAGTCGGGCCGCCGACCGGATCGAACGCGACACGCGCGCCCTTGCCTTCGGTGATGCGCATCACTTCCTTCACGAGGTCGACTTCTTCCGTGGCGATCACATGAGCCGCGCCGGCGTCGAGCAGTTGCTGTTTCTTGTCCGACGTCCGTGTCAGGGCAATCGACGTCGCACCCGCATAGTTGGTGATCTGGATCGCCGCCAGGCCCACGCTGCTCGACGCTGCCGGGATAAGAACGAAGTCGCCCTTGCCGACCATCGCATCTTCGACGAGCGCGCCGTAGGCGGTCACGAACATCATCCAGATCGATGCCGCATCAGCGGACGACAGCGACTTCGGCTGCTTCACGACCGCATAATCCGGCGCGAGAATGACTTCGCCATACGTGAAGTACTGGTTCATCGAAAACGACGGGATCACGTTGACCTCGTCACCGACTGCAATACCTTTGACGTCGGCGCCGACGGCATCGACGGTGCCGGCCGCCTCGTATCCGAGACCCGCGGGAAACTTCACGGGTTCGATGTAGTCATCGAGGCGCCACATCGATTCGGCGCGATTGATGCCGATTGCCTTGACCTTGATGCGAACTTCGCTTGGGCCCGGGGTGGCAACCTGTGTGTCGACGAACTCGAGGACCACCGGTCCACCGGCTTTTGCGAACTTGATCGTGCGTGACATGTAAACCTCTGATGTGGGGGGGGAGGGAAGGTGGGAGCGCTCGCTCACACCGTCTCGACGTCTTGAATCGCGGGGAAGTCCGAGTAGTTCTTTTCATCGCCACCCCAGAATGCGTCACGCACATACGGCGTGAGCGGCAGGTTGTTCTTGAGGCGATACGGCAGGTCGGGGTTCGAAGAAAAGTGGCGGCCAAATGCGACGAGGTCCGCTACGCCCGAGTCTACGACAGCCTGCGCGCCTTCACGGTCAAAGCCGCCGGCGGCGATCAACGTTCCCGTGAAGTGCGGGCGCAGATAGGCCGACGCCACGACGCCATGACCTTCGTGCAAGGTGGAGTCGCCCTTGATACGCGGTTCGATCACGTGCAGGTAGGCAATCTTGTATCCGTCGAGCACCTTCGCCACATGGCTGAAGGTCGCTTCGGGGTTGCTGTCGGAGATGCCACCCCATTCGCCCGACGGCGAGATGCGCACGCCTACGCGGTCGGCGCCCCACACCGAGATCAGGGCTTCGACGGCTTCACGCAGGAAGCGCACGCGGTTCTCAACCGGGCCACCGTAGGCATCGGTGCGCTTGTTGGTGCCGTCCTGGATGAACTGGTCGACGAGGTAGCCGTTTGCACCGTGGAGTTCGACACCGTCGAAACCGGCGTCAAATGCACGTTGTGCAGCGACACGGAATTCTTCGATGATGCCCGGGATTTCTTCGATACCGAGTGCGCGATGCGGCGAGGCCGGTACGAAACCGTCCTTGGTCAGCGCGACACCTTCGAAGGGCACGACAGACGGCGCGACGGGATCGACACCGCCGGTCATTTCCACGTGGCTTTGACGACCGCCGTGAATGAGCTGCATGAAAGCGCGGCCGCCCTTGGCGTGCACGGCGTCGGCAATGGCCTTCCAGCCGGCGACTTGTCCGTCGTGATAGAAGCTTGCCGCACCCAGATACGAGCGAGCCGGGATCGAGATACTGACGCCCTCGATGATGACGAGACCGTCCTTGGAGGCGCGCTGGCCGTAGAAATCGGCCATCATCGGGCTGGGGATGTCGCCAGGCTGAATGGTGCGCAGGCGCGTCATCGGCGCAAGCACGACACGGTGTGAAAGGCTATAAGCGCCGACCTTCTTCGGGGTGTACAAGCGGGACATGATGGTTTCCTCTGCTGGAGTGAGCGCCGGAAGGGGCGTTCGTTGAGGGTGAATTTATCCATTCCGTTTCGCTCTGAGAAGACTCGAAACGGCATATGAGTCATTCCAAGGTAGGGGTGAATCCAGCGGAGTCGTGCTTGCGCTTGTCTACCGGAAGCGTGGTGTGAATGCGTTTCCACGTCCTGCGCTTGCCGAGTATCAGAGTCGCCCCTCAAACCTTCACCGGCACATTAAAGGCGAGCGCCGAAGGGGACAATACGACGTTGGTGTGGGTTCGGTTGTGTACATGGAGGTCTCCAGTAACCCGGCGACGATTCGCATCGCATGTCGTCGTCCCGGTTCGTGATTGAACCTAAGACCCGGTGTTTCTTGCTAATGTCTCGTTTCGCCAAGTGCAATAGATCCCGATACCTCATGCCGCGCGCCAGCCACTCTGCATTTTTCAGTTCCTTGTTTCTCGCCAGACTGGCCGATCAGATTTTGCTGTTTCTCGTTCCGCTCGTCGTGTTCCAGACGACGCACAACGTGTCGCTTTCGGGCCTGGCGTTCTTCCTGGAGACGCTGCCGCGTTATGCGTCCTTCCCGCTGTTCGGCGCACTCGCTGACCGGACTTCGCCGCTCGGCCTGATGCGTGCGAGCCAGCTTTATCGCGCATTGGCCTGCGCAGCGGGTATCGCGGGGTTTCATCTGTTTGGCGGGATCGGCTGGCTAATTGCACTGTCGATAGTCTGCGGCGTGTTGACGAGCCAGAGTCTGGTGGCGCGCGAAGTCATGCTGCCGCAGATTTTCAGGCTGATGAAGTTCGAGAAAGTGCTCGCTTATTCTCAGCTTGCCGACCAGCTCGGCACGGTGCTCGGACCGCTCGCCGCAGCAGCGCTGCTCGCGTTCTGGCGTTGGGAGCTTGTCGTCGGGCTCTCCGCGCTCATCTTCGTAACGGCGGACGGAGCGCTCGGACTGTGGCAGCGTGTGAGCCGCTTTGAATTTGTGACACCGCCACGGGTGGAGGGTCATTGGACGCTGCCGATGCGCACTGCGCTACGACATGTGTTTTATCTGCCGGGTCTCAAGCAGGTCGTGGCACTGGCCGCCGGAGAAAATCTGGTGATCGGCGTGACGCTGGCGACATCGGCTGCCATGGTGACGGGCATCCATCATCAATCGGCTCGCTACTATGCGCTTCTGCAAGCTGCGGGCGCGATCGCCACGGTGCTGATCCTCCTTGCGATTGCGCGGAGTGCATTGTCAGTTCGCACGCTTGGACTAGTGTCGTTTATCGCGATTTGCGCGGGCGGCCTGGTGGCGGGGTCGAGTCCGGGAGCGGCGGGCTATGCGGCAGGATTCGTGCTGATCGTCGGCTTCGACAAAATGTTCAACGTCTATATCCGCAGCACACGCCAGAAGATCATTCCACCCGCGGACTACGGCAAGACCACGGGCGTGGTCATCCTGCTCAACAACATGACGCAGCCGCTCGCGGGTCTGCTGGTCGGCGTGTGTGCGGATCGAACCCACACGAGCTGGGTTATCGTGGCGCTATCGCTGAGCACGGCGGCGATCGGTGCGCTGGTCGTGATGATGCGATGGCTTGATCGACGAGGACAGGCCACGCGCGCGGGAGTCAGTGCTTCGGACCTTTAACCTGTTCGTGGGCGATGTCTTTGTCGGGATGGACCGCAATGGGGTCGCTCGCCGGAAAGGTTTCGTCGAGCGCTTCGTCGAGCATGTCCTCGGCTTCGGTATGCGGTGTGGCGGGTTTGGGTTGCTTCGGAGTCGGTGACATGGTGGATCTCCAGAGAGGGCGTGGCGGGGAGCTGTCGTCAGCATCAAGCGAAGACGCCATCGCTAGAGTATAGGCAGATGTGGAATTCGCGTCGCACCGTGCGAGAGTGTGAACGCACGAAGCCGGGAGAGACACCGCTGCGTGCGGCATCTCTCCCGGCCCGGGCGATGTCACGTGTTGCTGTGACCTTAGTCTGCTACGACCTTCAGGTGATTCTTGACGGAGTCAACACCGTCAACGCCCTTCACAACCTCTTCGGCTGCGGCCTTGTCGTCGGCGCTCGGCACGGTGCCAGTGAGCATCACGATGCCCTTGCGCGTCTTCACATGGATATGGGTCGACTTCACATTCTTGGCGGCGAGCAGATCGGTTTTGACCTTGGTGGTGATCGTGGTGTCGTCGACATGCTGACCCACGGTTTCGGAGCTGCCCGTGGGCGCGGTAATGGTGGCTTGTGCGTTGGCGTGCAAGGCAAATGCGACGCAAGCGATGCTGCCGGCGGTCTTGAGAAGCTGGATCGTCTTCATGGCTGTGGTTTCCAGGTTATTGAAAAAATGGCTTTGGAGAGCCTGCATGGCCAAGCGACCATTACCCAGTTCATCGCAATTAGTGTTCCGGCCCGGCGCTAGCGATGCACATCTGCGAAAAATGCTTGGTGCAACAAGGGTTTGCGAGCACTAGAAGGATTTGCCTAGTGTCGTTGGAGAAGGCTGTGATGGCCTCCCGCATTTGCCGGGTGGCGCGCAAGAATTACGCGAGTTCGCGTTATCTAAGGCAAGACCGCATCACTCGTTTCGTTCAGATGGACCGCCCTCAGGTCATCGACGAATGCGCGTTGAATCTCGCCCGCACGCGGCGCGCGACGCGTGACCATGTGAAACGTTACGTCGTATTGAAGCGACACAGGATTGATCTGGCGCAGTAGCCCGCTGTCCAGATAGGGCTTGGCGAAATGCACCGGCAGATAACCGAGATGGTGGCCCGAGAGAATCAGCAGGGCGACCGCTTCCATATTGTCGGCAATGGCCGTGACGTTGCGCTCGGTCGTCGAATGGCGTGCTTCGGGTAGCGGATAACTGCGCCACGCCCATTCGCATTGCGCCGCCTCGTCGGGATCGACATGGCCAGCCCGCTCGAACAACGGATGTCTCGCCCCGCAGTACGCGTATTGGCGCTCGATGAACAGCGCGGTGTAGTCGAGACTCGGTACGCGATGCCAGAAGTAGCCGATTGCAATATCGACTGAGCCGTTCAGCACATGCTCCTCGAGCTCGCCGGGCGGACGGATGTGGATGTTGAAGCGCACGGCCTGGTCGCGCTGACGGAAGCGCGCGATGGCGTCGCTGATGCGGGCGTTCTGGCTGAACGGGGTATGTCCGATCAGGCCCAGGTTCAACTCGCCGACCAGTTGCCGGTCCATATTGGTTGCTTCGGCGCAGAACGCATGCGTGGCTACCAGCAGGCGTCGTGCGGACATCGCAAAGCGCTCGCCTTTCGCCGTCATTCGAAAGCCGCCGCGACCCCGTTCGCATAGGCGAAAGCCCACTCGGGTCTCAAGCGCCGCGAGTTGCGAGCTGATGGTCGACTGGCTCACGTTGAGTGTCGCCTGCGCCGCTGTGATGCCGCGCGCGTCGGCAACCGCGAGAAAGACGCGAATCAGCCGCAGGTCGAAGTCAGTCAGATTGGTCAGCATGCCACCCTCACATTCATTCGAATCAATGTAAACATCTCAAGAAGGGCATTTTATACAGGATTTTTACGCCCTAGCATTGGTGCAAATGGACTTGACGCCATCAGTCTTGTCGATGTTATAGGGTTAACCCAGATCTCATGAACGAAGCGCTGTTTCAGCCACTCTCCGGCAACACCATGCCCCGCTTTGGCGGTATCGCGACAATGATGCGTTTGCCGACGGTGCCGACCACGGCCGGCCTTGACGCCTGTTTTGTCGGCGTCCCGTTCGACCTTGGCACGTCGAATCGCAATGGCGCGCGGCTCGGCCCGAGACAAATCCGCACGGAGTCTGTGCTGCTGCGCCCCTACAACATGGCAACGCGCGCAGCGCCGTTCGACTCGCTGCAAGTGGCCGATATTGGCGACGTCGCGGTCAACCCTTTCAATATTCAACGCGCGATCGCCGATATCGAGAACGCCTATGACGCGATCATCGCGACAGGCTGCCGCCCGATCTCGCTCGGCGGCGATCACACCATTGCCTTGCCGATCCTGCGCGCCATGCATCGCCGCTACGGCAAGGTCGGGGTGGTGCATGTCGATGCCCACGCCGATGTCAACGACACCATGTACGGCGAGAAGATCGCGCACGGCACGCCGTTTCGGCGCGCGGTCGAAGAGGGCTTGCTCGATTGTGATCGCGTCGTGCAGATCGGTCTGCGCGGCACGGGTTATCACGCGGACGACTTCGACTGGTGCCGCGAGCAGGGTTTCCGGGTCGTGCAGGCTGAAGAGTGCTGGCACCACTCGCTGACCCCGCTGATGGAAGAAGTGCGTGCGCGCGTCGGTAACGGACCGGTCTATCTGAGCTTTGACATTGACGGCCTCGATCCCTCGTTTGCGCCCGGTACTGGCACGCCCGAGATCGGTGGCCTGACGGTGCCGCAAGGCCTGGAAATCATCCGTGGCTTGCGTGGGCTCGACCTCATCGGCGCGGACCTGGTCGAGGTCTCGCCGCCTTACGATCCGCAGGGCACCACCGCACTGCTGGCGGCCAACCTCGCGTTCGAAATGTTGTGCGTATTGCCCGGCGTTGCCTATCGCGCCTGACGTCCCGAGCGTGCTACGCCGCCCTGCGCTGGGCGGTACGCGTAGCAGCTTGACCTGAAAAGCTCGAAGCCCGTGTGTTGATGCAGGGTCGTAACGCGTGTCCGCGCGCGGCCGGTGCGTTGTCGCGCCCGCAAAACGTCGAAGAGGCTGCGTCGGCCGGAAGTAGCCGATGCGGCAAATACCACTACGTCGCATGGGATAGCCGAAATCGGTGACCTGCGTATTTGTGTATGCATTGCCCCGAAATACAGAACGAGGAGCCCCACTTGACGAGCGATACCGAACACCTGGTACTGGCCGCGGCCGACGCGCTGATCGATGCTTTTGGCCGTCACGACCGTGATGCCTACTTTGCGGCTTTCGCGCCCGAAGCGAGTTTTGTGTTTCACCACGTGACCGAGCCGTTGCCTTCGCGCGCGGCCTACGAAGCGCTTTGGCGGCAGTGGGAACTCGAGCAACGGTTCGCGGTGCTCAGTTGTGAATCGAGTGACCGTGTGGTCCAGGCGATCGGCGATGTGGCGATCTTTACGCATACCGTGAAGACCTGCGTCTCGACCCGGGCGGGCATCGACACGCTGATGGAGCACGAGACGATCGTGTTTGCGCGCGCCGGGAATCGCTGGCTTGCCGTCCATGAGCATCTGTCACCGATGCCCGTATCGTCGCCCGTGAGCGCGGCCGAAGTTCAGGCACACGCAAATGCGGGAGCATGCTCATGCTGAACGCCTTGCTCGACTCTCAACCTGCAGAGGAGCCGACGACGTTCCCCGAGGCTCCGCAGGCAGGTGTCTTTATCGATGGCACATGGCGGGATGGCAGTGACGCGCCGTTGACCCTGATCGATCCGTGTAGCGGTGTGCCCTTTGCACGTGTGGGCACTGCCTCAAGTGCCGAGATCGACGCTGCGGTGCTCGCCGCGCATCGCGCCGCACGCGTTTGGCGCGATACCTCGCTTGCTCAACGTAGCGCTGTGCTGGATGCGATAGCCAATGGCATCGAGGCGAACCGGTCTGAGTTGATCGCGCTGCAGATGCGATGCAACGGCAAGCCGCGTTTCGAAGCCGAACTCGATGTGGGCGATGCAGCCGCAACGTTTCGCTATTACGCGCAGTGCTGTATCGACGGCACGCTGTCGGATACCACAAGCGTGGCGCTGCCCGATCCGGCCTATCGCGCGCAGGTCCGCCGCGAACCAGTGGGCGTCTGTGCGTTGATCGTGCCCTGGAACTTCCCGATGGTGACCACGGCCTGGAAGCTTGCGCCTGCACTCGCAGCCGGTTGCACGGTCGTCATCAAACCCTCGGAGCTGACGCCGCTCGCCGAGCTTGCATTGGCGCGCATCGTGGCGACAGCGGATTTGCCTGCAGGTGTCGTCAACCTCGTATGTGGGTCCCGTGACGTGGGAGCCGCCCTGGTCGCTCACCCACGCGTTGCCAAGGTGTCGTTCACAGGCAGCACTGCCGCCGGCAAGGCAGTGATGCGCATGGCGGCGGAGCGCATGCAGCGTGTCTCGCTCGAACTGGGTGGCAAGTCGGCGCTGATCGTGTTCGACGACGCGGTGCTGGACGAGGCAATTGAACTCACCTTTAACGGCGCGTTTTTCAACGCCGGGCAGATGTGTTCCGCCACTTCGCGCGTGCTGGTAGCCGAGCCACTCTATGCGCGTTTTGTCGAACGTTTGATCGAGCGCGCCTCGCAAGCGGTCGCCTCCGTGCCGGAGCGTGACGACGGGCTGATCGGCCCATTGATCAGTGCCGCCCAGCGCGATCGCGTGCTGGCGCTGCTCGAACGCGGCCGCGCCGAGGGCGCCGACATCCGATGCGGGGGCTCGACACCCGCGGCCCCGGCTACTATTCGCGGTTTTTTCGTCGCGCCGACCGTTTGTACTTCGGTGGCCGACAGTAACGTGCTGTGGCGTGAAGAGCTATTTGGACCGGTCGTCAGCGTGCGACCGTTTGAGACTGAAAGCGAGGCAATCGACTTCGCCAATGACAGCGACTACGGCCTGGTGGCAACCGTGGTCACCGCCGATCGTGCTCGCGGCGAACGCGTCGCCGCGGCCTGCGAGGTCGGCATGGTCTGGATCAACACACCCCAACTCGTGTTCCCACAAACGGGCTGGGGTGGCATGAAACTCAGCGGTCTCGGCCGCGAGCTCGGACCATGGGGCGTTCACGCGTTCCAGGAAATCAAGCACATCATACAAGCGGCCTGAGGCCGCATCACTGCCTCGCGAGGAGAGACACGAGATGGATACGGATAACGCACGCGCCTGGGAACAGCCGCTGGTCGCAGAACCGCCGCGGCGACGCGGCATCGAAGTACGCTCGATTGATTATGTTCCGGCGAGCGAACGGCATGGCCGTGTCGCAGATCAGGGACCCTTCTGGTTTCTCGGCAATTTCCAGTTCTTTACGATTGCGATCGGCTTTGTCGGGCCTAGCATGGGCCTCTCGCTCGGCTATACGATTCTCGCCGGCGTGCTTGGCATTCTGTTCGGTACGCTCTTCATGGCGTTTCACGCCTCGCAGGGCGCGCATCTCGGCTTGCCGCAGATGATCCAGTCACGTGCGCAGTTCGGCTATCGAGGCGTGGTGGTCGTCCTGATTGCGACCGCGTTCACGTTCATCGGCTTCAACGTGGTCGATACCGTGCTGATGGCGAGCGGGCTCAACGGGATCTTCGGCTGGTCGCCGACCGTCGTGACAATCGCGACCGCGTTGCTCGCGCTGGCACTAGCTGTCTATGGGCATGACTGGCTGCATCGGGTGTTCAAGTGGCTGCTGATCGCAAGCCTGCCGCTCTATGTGATCATCACGATTGCGATCCTGCTCGGCGGTGCCGGCGGCAAGGTCGTGCACGCAGGTACGTTCAGCCTGGTCGCCTTTGCCGCGCAATTTGCGGCGAGTGCGAGCTACAACATCACCTATGCACCGTATGTATCCGACTATTCGCGCTATTTGCCACGCGACACGAAGCCGCGCTCAATCATCGCAGCGGTGTTTGTCGGTGCAGCCGCTTCGGCGATCTGGCTGATCGCGCTCGGCGCATGGCTCGCTACACGGCTCGGGGCGTCCGATGGCCTGGTTGCGCTGTTCGGCGCCGGCAATGCGGTGTTTCATGGCCTTGGCGCGCTGATCTCGCTCGCTTCGGTGGGCGCGATGGCCGCGACCATGGGTCTCAACGCCTACAGTGCAATGTTGACTGTCGTGACAGCAGTTGATTCGTTCCGGCCGGTCAAGCCGAACCGCACTGTGCGCGTCGTCACGCTGATCGGCCTGACCTTCGTATGGGTTGTGATCTCGTTGTCGCTCGGCGGCAACGCGATCGATATCCTGTTCGCCGCGCTGACGATCATGCTTTATCTGCTGGTGCCATGGACGGCGGTGAACCTGGTCGACTACTTCTTCGTGCGCCGTGGTGCCTATGCAATTACCCAGCTCTTCACGCCGTCGGGCATCTACGGCGCGTGGGGCAAGCGCGGACTGATCGCCTATGGCGTTGGCTTTGCCTCAACCATTCCGTTCTTTGTGCTGCCGGGCGTCTATACCGGCCCGATTGCCCAGCGGCTGGGCGGAGTTGATGTTGCGTGGGCGGTGGGGCTGGTGGTATCGGCGGGCGTCTACCTGTTGCTGGCCCGTTCGTTTGATCCGCTTGAAGAACGTGCCGCGATTGCACAGAGCGAGCGCGATATCGCGAAACTCACCCCGACCGATGTGAGTGCGCACGGCATCGTCGACTGATGCGGCACTAACCGGCAGTCGAGCCGGCACAACGAGAAAGGCACGCCAGCGGCGTGCCTTTCTTACATGTAATTGCCGCTCGAACAGATCGAGCGGCTCAGCGGACTCACCGGGTTAACTCAGACGGTTGCAGCGACCTTCGCCGTCAACGCTTCCTCAAGGATGTCGAGCGCTTCGTCGAACACATTCATCGGAATGGTGAGGGGGAACAGGAACCGGATCACATTGCCGTGGACACCGCAGCTCAACAGCAGCAAGCCGCGCTCCAGCGCGCGTGCCTGAACCTGCTTGGTGAATTCCGGCGAGGGCTCACCCGTCGCCGGATCGTTGAACTCGGCGGCGACCATGCTGCCCGGACCGCGCACGTCGACCAACTGCGGCACGATAGCCTTGAGGCTGTTCACGCGGGCTTTGAGCTTTTGCCCGAGGAGTTCGGCGCGCTCGGCGAGGCCTTCCTCATCGATCACGTCGAGCACGGCGTGTGCGGCAGCCACAGCGAGCGGGTTGCCCGCATAGGTGCCACCAAGACCGCCGGGCTGTGCCGCATCCATGATCTCGGCGCGGCCGACCACGCCCGACAGCGGCATGCCGCCCGCCAGACTCTTGGCCACGGTCATCAAATCGGGCACGACATCGTAGTGCTGCATCGCGAAGAGCTTGCCGGTCCGTGCGAAACCCGTCTGGATTTCGTCGGCGATCAGCAGGATGCCATGCTGATTGCAGATCTTGCGCAGGCCCCGCACGAACTCGAGCGGCGCCGGGTTGAAACCGCCTTCGCCTTGCACCGGTTCGAAAATGATCGCGGCCACGCGCTGCGGATCGATGTCCGCCTTGAAAAGCTGTTGCACAGCCTTCAGCGAGTCCGCCGTGCTCACGCCGTGCAACGCGTTCGGGAACGGCGCGTGGAAGATCTCACCCGGGAAGGGGCCGAAACCGATCTTGTACGGTGCGACCTTGCCAGTCAGCGCCATGCCCATCATCGTGCGGCCATGGAAAGCGCCGCCGAAGGCGATGACGCCGGGGCGACCCGTGGCCGCGCGCGCAATCTTGATCGCATTCTCGACCGCTTCGGCGCCGGTGGTAAAGAACGCCGTCTTCTTGGGATGATCGCCCGGGGTGCGCTGGTTCAGCTTTTCTGCGAGCGTCACATACGACTCGTAGGGCACGATCTGATAGGCGGTATGTGTGAAGTGTTCGAGCTGCTCGCGGATCGCGGCGACCACCTTGGGATGGCGGTGCCCTGTGTTGAGCACGGCAATGCCGCTGGCGAAATCGATGAAGCGGCGACCTTCGACATCCCAGAGCTCGGCGTTTTCGGCGCGCTCGGCATAGAAATTACACATGACGCCGACGCCGCGCGGGGTCGCGGCGTCCTTGCGGGCGTGAAGTTCGGCGTTCGACATACTGTCTCCTGAGGCGGTTTGAGTGACACGCGATCGATGGACGGCCCGTCGCCGTCATGGACGGTGTCCGTCAGCAAAAATATAATCAGAATTGGCTCTCACGAAGAGAGCCATGTCTGGATATTTTCAGGAGCCACTTTTGACGTCGATCGTTTTGTCCGATTGGCTGGCCCAGCGCCTCACGCGCGACGGCGAGCTGCCGCTCTACCGGCAACTCCACGGGCTGCTTCAGCAAGCGATCCTGACGCATACGCTGGCGCCGGGAAGCAAGCTCCCGTCCTCACGCATGCTCGCGGACGAGCTGGCGCTGGCGCGCAATACCGTCACGAATGTCTACGAGCAACTGGCGCTTGAAGGGTATGTCGAGACGACGCGGGGTAGCGGGACGTATGTGATGGACACGACCGTCGACGACATCGCCGGGGTGGAGGCGCGGGGTGGCGTGCCAGGTGTGTCAGAGGGCTGGGCGGCGACAACGGCTGCTACGGCTGCGACTGCAACGACGGCGGGGGCGAAGACGCGCGGGACGAAGGCGCCCCCCGTGCCGCCGCCGGAGAGCGAACGTGGCGGAGGTTTGTCGTCGCGCGGTCAGCGGCTGGTGTCAGCCGCGGGCGCCTCGAACCGGCAGTGGGGCGCGTTCGTCCCCGGCGTGCCGGATGTCACAGCGTTTCCTGCGCGCATCTGGAGCCGTCTTCAGAATCAATACTGGCGACGCCCCCGTGCAGAGTTGATGACGTATTCGACCGGTGGCGGCTATGCCCCGCTGCGGCAGGCACTGGCCGACTATCTGCGCACGGCCCGCTCAGTGCGCTGCGCGCCCGAGCAGATCATCATCACGACCGGGATCCACCAGTCGATCGATCTGGCGGTACGGCTGTTGTCCGATGTCGGCGATGTTGTCTGGACCGAAGATCCTTGCTACTGGGGCGTGCGCAGTGTGCTGCAGTCTTCCGGTCTGCAGATGCGGCCCATTCCGGTCGACGGTGAAGGCATCAATCCGAGTGCGGCCGATTTGTCGGCGCCGCCCAAACTGATCCTCGTCACCCCTTCACATCAATATCCGCTCGGCATGGTGATGAGCCTTGCCCGGCGACGCATGCTGCTCGAATACGCGCGCCGCACGCAGAGCTGGATCATCGAGGACGACTACGACAGTGAGTTCCGTTATGCGAGCCGTCCGCTCGCTTCCTTGCAGGGGCTCGATACCGCTGGGCAGGTGATCTACGTCGGGAGCCTGGGCAAGATCCTCTATCCCGGCCTGCGGATCGGCTATCTCGTGGTGCCTGAAGCGCAGGTCGAGAATTTCGCCATTGCCCTCGCCGAGCTCTATCGCGAAGGCCAGTTGGTTCAACAAGCCGTGCTTGCGGATTTTATCGAGCAGGGGCATTTCACATCGCATATCCGGCGCATGCGCAATGCCTATGGTGCGCGGCGTCAGTTGCTGATGGATGCCATTGCAAGCCGCCTCGGTGAGCCGTTGCCGGTACTGGGCGATGAAGCCGGATTGCACCTTGTGGCACGGCTTCCGGACATGGTGAGCGACAAGCTCGTAGCGCGCGAGGCACTCACGGCCGGGATTGCGACGCGACCGCTGTCGACCTATTTCAGCGATTCGACACACGCGCCGCGCGGCCTTTTGCTCGGCTATGCGTGCGTGGCCGACGAGGCCATCCGGCCCAGCTTCGACACCCTTGCGAACGTGATCGAACGATATCTGAATTAACGTCCGCGCGTGCCGCGCGGGTGCCCCAGGTGAAACCGATGGGCACGGCAGTCCCCAAGGGACACCGTGCCTTCGGGAGAAGCTTCGATCAACTTCGATCGAACGGGGAACAGCCTGAATGGCTGTCGCGCGACCTGGCGATTTAGCCGAGGCGCGCGTCCATCGTGATCTTGGCGTTGAGCACTTTCGAGACAGGGCAACCAGCCTTGGCGGCGGCCGTGGCCTTTTCGAACGCGGCTGCGTCAGCGCCGGGGATCTTGGCGGTCACGTCGAGATGGATTGCGGTGATCGCAAAACCGTCCTCGACTTTGTCGAGCGTCACTTCGGCCTTGGTTTGAATGGTGTCGGCGACCAGGCCTGCCTCACCGAGGATCAGGGACAAAGCCATCGTGAAGCAGCCTGCGTGCGCGGCGCCGAGCAGTTCTTCGGGGTTGGTGCCAGGACCGCTCTCGAAGCGCGAGGCGAAACCGTAGGGCGCATCCTTGAGCACGCCGGTCTGGGTCGAGATCGCGCCCTTGCCGTCCTTGATGCCGCCGTGCCAGATAACCGATGCAGTCTTTTTCATCCGAACGCTCCTTGGGGTTGAGGTCATCGCCCGCGGATGCGGGCTGGATGCGGATCGCGACGGCTTCAGGAAGACTGACGAAGCCCGCTCGCAACATCTGCAGCGTACGCGATGCGGGCGAGATCTGCAGATGGCGCGAGTGCGGGCGTGGGAGGGTTCAAGCCCATTGAAACAAAAGATCGGCGCGCGGGCGCGTCGAGTCGATCAGTCGTGCGTTGGGCTCGTCGGTGTGCTCGACCCAGTCGCGTGCCGCGTGTTCGTCTCGGCCGAAGGCGATATGGCGCGCAACGAGCCGGGCCTGGCGCAAGGCGGGATCGACGTCGACATACCAGGCTTCGTCGAGCAGACCCCGCACGTCGGCCCAGTGGCCGGAATCGAGCAGTAGGTAGTTACCCTCGGTAATCACCAGCTGAACATCAGGTGACACGGGAATTGCGCCCGCGATCGGTTCTTCGATCTCGCGCCGGAACGCAGGTGCATAGATGGTTTCATCAGGCTGTTGTTCACGCATGCGCCGAAGCAGTGCGACGTAGCCGGCGCTGTCGAAGGTATCTTCTGCGCCTTTTCGTGCCGCTCTGCCGAGGCGGCCGAGCTCGACGTTGGCCAGGTGGTAGCCGTCCATCGGCACTACAACGGCACGGCCGGGCAATGCGGCGACGAGCGCATCCGCCAGCGTCGACTTGCCTGCGCCGGGCGCACCCGCGAGTCCGAGGATGCGGCGGCCGCCGCTCGCGAGCAGGGTTTCGATGCGTTCGAGATAGCTATCAGGAATCATGGTGTGGACGGGTGAGGGCGGTCGGGACGATCAGAAGCAAGCATCGCATATCCGACGCGCGTGGCGGTGCGCTCAATCGTCGTGCCCGAGGGCTCAATAACCGCGATCGGCGATACCGAGGCCTGCGCCCTTCGCCTGGGCCTGAATGAAACTCAGCGCGTGAGTGGCCAGATCCATCCCGTCCTGCCAGAGGTTGCGCCAGACCGCGAGATCGTTCGAGAGACCGCGCGCGACGACTGCCGACGAGAAGCTCTCGAAGGTGATGGTCCCGCGATAGTCGATCTGTGCGAGCGCGTGGAAAAAACTCGTGAAATCGATCGTTCCCGACCCGAGGTAACCGCGATGGCTTTCGCCGATATGGACGTAGCCGAGCCGGTCGCCGCATTCAAGCACTGGCTTGACGAAGTCGATTTCCTCGATGTTCATGTGATAGGTGTCGAGGTGCACGACGAGGTTGTCCGCGCCGACATCGTCGATCAGTTTGAGCGCCTGACGTGCCGTATTGATCACGTTGCTTTCGTAGCGGTTGACGACCTCGATGCCCACTGTCACGCCACGTGCCGCAGCGAAAGCCGCGAGGCGGCGCAGCGAGGCGACGACATTGCGCCGGCCGCCGTCGGTGAGGGGGTGATTGTACTTGCCGAGCGCGCTATAGGGCACGCCGCCGAAGTAGGTGCCCCCGAGCGCCTGGGTCAGCGAGACGGCTTCTTCGAGCAGGGCCACACCGCGTGCGACACAGGCTGGGTCTTCACTGGAGACATCAGCATCGAAGGCAAGGCCGCGCGAGCAGCCGACCTGCAACTGCTGTTGCTCGAGCAATCGACGCGTCAGCGCGACATCGAGCGTAGCCGGTTCGTGCAAGGAGAGTTCGACCAGGTCGAAGCCCGCGACCTTGCTGTTTTCGATCACTTTTCGCGCGGAGTCAGGCGACAGGTCGCCCGCCCATACCAGCGCATGGATGCCTACTACGTTCATTGCTGTCTCCTCATGCCGAGTCGTGAGGCGCCCGCCCACCGCGAACGCAGTCTGCCGGAACGCCATGCTGCGTCGCCGCATGGCGCCAACGCCGATCATTGTCTGGATTGAGTATTGCGTAGTCGCTACGCATAAGTCAATCTATATTCGACGTATGTCCGGGCGGGTTCTATACAATCGACAACACTGCCACGATGGCTTCCGGACACGACGCGAACGGCAACCCATCACGACATGCACACGACGACAAGCTATGGAAGAAATCAGCGCGGATGTCGGCTTGCCCGACGATGAGCAACCCCACCGGGATGGCCGCCCGGCTGCCCGGGCTCAGGAGGTGGCGCGGGGCGATCCGGCGGGCGTGCTCGACGCGAGTGCCAGGCTCGCTCACGCGCAGGGGGCCACGCCGAACCCTCATGGTCCCGGTGCGATTCTCGAGTTGATCCGGTCGGGTCGTGCGATCACGCGAACGCAGATCATGCAGACCACGGGCCTCTCGCGTTCGACGGTCGCGCTGCGGCTCGAGACCTTGCTCGCGGCGGGCTATATCTCGCCGGCCGCGTTCGAGAGCTCGACCGGCGGCCGTCCGCCCGGCTCGTTTCAGCTCAACCGTTCGGCGGGCGTGATGCTGCTCGCCGCGATCGGTGCGAGCTCGATGCAGCTTGCGGTGACCGACATGGGCGGCAACCTGCTGGCCCGGGACCGCTGCGAGATTGACGTCGGCGAAGGGCCGCACGCGGTGCTCAGCGTCGTCGCCGCGCGTTTTGACCTTTTGCTCGACCAGACGGGCGGTGCGCGCCCGGGACGTTCTGCGCGCGCCAGGCGAGCGAGCCGGGCGAGTGTCAAGGGCATCGGCATCGGGGTGCCGGGACCGGTGGAGTTTGCCCAGGGGCGTGTCGTGCGGCCGCCGATCATGGCCGGTTGGGATGGTTATCGGGTGGCCGATTTCTTTGCGAACGATTACCCCTGTCCTGTGCTGGTCGACAAGGATGTCAACCTGATGGCGCTCGGCGAGCATCGCGCGGGCTGGTCCGATGCGGCCCATATGCTGTTCGTCAAAGTCAGCACGGGCATCGGCTCCGGCTTGATCATGGATCACGTGCTTCAGCGCGGCGCGCACGGCGGCGCGGGCGACCTCGGGCATCTCTATGTGGGCCATCTCGTGCCGGGCGAGCCGCCACTTTGCCGCTGCGGCAACTATGGTTGCCTTGAGGCCTATGCGGCGGGCTGGGCGATCTGCCAGCAACTTAGCCGTGTCGGTCATCGTGCTGACACCGTGCGCGATGCGGCGGATCTGGCGCAGCAGGGTGTGCGCGAGGCGGTCGAGCAGATGCAGAACGCGGGACGCCTGTTGGGCGAGACGATTGCGATGGCGGTGAGCTTGCTCAATCCTTCGCTGGTGGTGCTCGGCGGGGAGCTTGGCACGCGGCAGAGCGATATGCTCGCGGCTGTTCGGGAGACGGTGTATCGGCGCTCGCTGCCGCTAGCGACGCGGCATGTCCAGATCGTTAGCAGCCGGCTCGGCGCCGACGCGGGGCTGCTCGGCGCTGCCCAACTGGTGGGTGATGCACTGTTCTTCCCGAGTGTCGTCGACGAGGCGATCGGGCAGTGGGCGTAGCGTGGGGGGCGAGGTCGCGGTCTGGGTCTGGGTCGGAGTCGGAGTCGGGGCCGGTCCCAGCCGCAGCCGCAGCCGCAGCCGCAGCCGCAGCCGCAGCCGCAGCCGGATTGACCTGAGCTCCCCTGTGCCGGTTCAAATTC
>JAMFSK010000006.1 GCA_026225235.1 Burkholderiales bacterium | reverse complement strand
TCGTTCGCCGCTTATTTTGGCCTCGACACAGACAACCAATGGGCGGTCGGCGGGCGCTCGATGGGCGGGGTTCGATATCGCCTTTGGCACGAAGGCAATTTCAATCCCGCCAGCTATGCGGTACGTCGCAACGGCAACGCGAATTACGGTTATGTCGGCTGCGACACCGGTAACTCCCTAATCATCAATTGGGACGGCAATTTCCGCATCTACGTCGACGGTCAATACGGCTCGGCTCTTTGGGGCACTCACAACTTTGACCCCGGTTCGAAGGCCAACAACGGCGCACAAGTGCAATGGGCGAGCGGCATTGCTGAGCTAGGCGGCGTAGTGACCGGCGCGGATATCACTTGTGACGCGGGTGCGCCCTGGGTGGTAGAGGGCTTACGCACCTCCGGCGGAGGAAACCGAATCTATATGCGCGTTGTTTGGCTAAGGAACCAGTAACCATGATCTCTCACGACCAGCTCATTCACGCTATCGAACAAGAAACGGTTCTCACGCACGGCGTCGATTTTCTCGTTGCCCACCCGCTCGGCAAAGACGGGAAGCAATGCGGCGACGCCTATCTCTTTCGATGGATTAACAAAGAAGTGCCGCAACCAGATATCGAGCTGATGAAAACGCGATATCACGAGTGCCATTGCGACACCTTCGCGCAGAAGGTTGCACGCGAGAAACGCGACTTCCTGCTCGCGCAAACCGACTGGACACAAAACCCAGACGTGCCGGCATTGGTGAAAGAGAAATTCACCGCCTATCGCCAGGCCCTTCGCGACCTTACAAGCCAGACCGGTTTCCCGACCTCGATCGACTGGCCCGTTTCACCGCAATAAATCCCATTCATCAGGAGCACACGAAATGCCTATGAAGAAAACCATCCGCATCGCCTCGATTGGCGTGCCTGCTTCGTTTCACACCGTTCGCCGCTACGCGGTCGACCTGGATGCAAAGACGACCTTTGTCGATATCGCGAGTTACTTCGATGAACAAGCGGCGCGCGACGGCTTGCAATCGATCGGTATGGCGCAAGTGATGCTCGACACCATGCCCGAGCCTGGCGAAGATCCCCGCGTCTTCTGCGAACGCCTGCTCGTCGCGCCGATGCCGACCGAACCCCTGAATCCGGCGATGGCCGGCAACCCGAATCGTTACCTGTTTGCCGACGCTGAAATCGTCGAGTAGATCGTGCGCACTTTCCTCCTTCCGCAGTTAGAGAGGCCGCAGCCTTGATAGCCGCGTTTTCCGTCTTGAGCCGTGTGCCCGGCTCCATCGCATGTCACCACACTGACCGCCGCCGACCACGTCTGCTGCGGTTTTCCTTTTTGGGGAGAGATTTATGGGCGCAACATCGTTTTACCACGGCGTGACCGTGTCGCTTGTCGACTCGGGGCCTCGTACCATTGCTGTGCCGTCGTCGTCGATCATCGGGATGGCGAACACCTATACGCCGGGTGCCGATCGCGCTTCGCCGAATGTGCCAGTGCAGATCACGAGCTACCGTGAAGCCGTGGCTGCGTTTGGCGAGGGCAGCGCGATCGCGAAGTCCGCACGCGCGATCTATGCGCAGAGCAAGGCCGTGATCGTCAGCGTCGGCGTCGCGGCAGAAGGGGAGGCCCCGGCGTTGACTTCCGCGATCATCGGTGGCGTCAGTGCCGGCGGAGCGCGCACCGGCCTGC
The DNA here is from genome assembly GCA_026225235.1 of Burkholderiales bacterium. Taxonomy (GTDB): domain Bacteria; phylum Pseudomonadota; class Gammaproteobacteria; order Burkholderiales; family Burkholderiaceae; genus Pararobbsia. Next base: position 1,776 of record JAMFSK010000006.1, on the reverse strand, counting down.
AAGCCTTGCTCGATGCCAAGTCGAAGTTCAACGTACAGCCGCGATTGATTCTCGCACCGGGGTTCTCGGGCACGCAGGCCGTTGCGACCGCAATGGATGCGCTGGCGGCCAAGCTCCGGGGAATCGGTATTGTCGATGGGCCGAATACTGACGATGAAGCCGCGATTGGGTATGCGGCCAACTTCGGCAGCAAGCGCCTCTACATGGTCGATCCCGGTGCACTCCAGTACGACACGATCTTGAACACCGACGTGGCCGTTCCTGGGTCGCCGTTTGCAGCGGGTCTCTTTGCGCAGACCGACGCGGCGATCGGCTTCTGGGCGTCACCGTCCAATAAGGAACTGGTCGACGTGACCGGCACAAAGCGGCCGATCGAATTCCTCGATGGCGACGAAACGTGTCGGGCGAACCTGCTCAATAACGCATTCATCGCGACCATCATCCGTGACGGGGGCTACCGCTTGTGGGGCAACCGCACATTGTCGGCCGATCCGAAGTGGTCGTTTGTCACCCGCGTGCGCACCCTCGACATGGTGATGGATGCGGTGCTCATGGGCACCAAGTGGGCGGTCGATCGCGGCATCACGGCGACGTTCGTTAAGGACGTCACCGAGAGCGTGCACGCCTTCATGCGCGACCTCAAGCGGCAGGGTGCGCTCATTAACTTCGAGGTGTACGCGGATCCGGAGCTCAACACGGCCACGCAGATCGAGCAGGGGAAGGTGTACTGGAATATCCGCTTTTCCGACGTGATCCCAGCTGAAAACCCCATCTTCCGGTTTGAGGTCACGAATCAGTGGCTGACCGAAGTGCTTGATACCAACCCGTAATAGAACTCATGAGAGGTGACGTGTGATCCCGGAAACACTTCAAAATTTTAATGTGTACGTCGACGGCAAGGGCTTTGCCGCGCAGGCGACACAGTGCACGCTGCCCAAGCTGAAAATCAAAACGGACGACCACCGTGCCGGCGGCATGGATGCGCCCGTCAAGGTCGATCTCGGCATGGAGGCAATGGAAGCGGCTTTCCAGATGTCGACGATGTCGATCGACGTCCTGAAGTTCTTTGGTCTTGCTGACTCGACCGCATTCAACGGAGTCTTTCGCGGTGCCTTCCGCGACTTGCAGGGCAAGGTCAAAGCAGCGGCGGCCACGTTTCGCGGCATGTTGTCCGAGCTGGATCCTGGCGACTGGAAATCGGGCGAGAAGGTGGATGCGAAATACACGATCTCGCTTACGTACTACAAGTTCGAAATCGACGGCGCAGTGATTCACGAGATCGATCCACTCGGGATGATCCGAATCATCAACGGCGTCGATCAGCTCGCCGATATCCGTAAGGCGATCGGCATGTAACTCCCTTGCGATCCGGCACCAAGTCGGTCGCAAAGTAACTTTTCAACTTTGACGGCGGGCCTGCAGCCCGCCGTTTCCTTTTGAGGTGCTGTATGGATACCCCGGTTCAAAAAGATGTCATGACCGGTCGGCCGGTCATGACCGTCACGGTGCCGCTCGACTTCCCCACGAAGTTCGACGGTGTAGAGCGCGACTGCCTGACGCTGCGCCGCCCGAAAGTCCGCGACATGCGCTCGGCGGCGAAGGTCGCACCCGGTGACGACGATGGTCAGGAGCTCGCACTGTTCGCGACGCTGGCGGAGGTCGCGCCGAACGACCTGGAGGACATGGATCTCGCCGACTACAACCGTCTGCAAGATGCCTACTTTCGCTTTCGACCCTCTGTCAAAAACGCATCCGGCGACGCTCAAAAAGCTACTG
>JAMFSK010000195.1 GCA_026225235.1 Burkholderiales bacterium | reverse complement strand
CCGCAGACCATCCAGCTTGCCGTGCTCATTGCCCGCTCCACCCGACCATGTCGCTCAATTGAGGGAGGTTCATGTCTCTGACCGTGATCGGTCACATGCCTGCCTTAAACGCGTTAACGACAGGTAGCGCGCAAACTTCAGTGATCTAGCGATAAGGGTAAACACTTATCCGTCGTGAGGCGCATGTACCGTAGGTGCAACCCCTTATATTGAATGGGTTGCACCTGAGTATTGTCGAGCGTAGGATGCCTGCGACCTTTGCTTACTTTGCCGGCATCCCGCCGCCTCCGGACGTATTGAATCATGGCCAGCACCACCCTCGGCGTCAAAGTCGACGAGCCTCTGCGCGCACGCCTGCGCGACGCAGCCCAGCGCATCGAGCGCACCCCGCACTGGCTGATCAAGCAGGCAATTTTCGCCTACCTTGAAAAAATCGAAGGGGGTCAGTTGCCGCCCGAACTCAGTGGCGCGCTCGGTGCAACTTCGTCGTTCGGTGCGGGCGCAACCGACGCGTTCGATGGGGTGTTGACGACGACTACCCAGGCCCAGGAAGAAGCGCTTCATCCCTTCCTCGAATTTGCCCAAGGCGTGCAACCGCAGTCCGTGCTGCGCGCGGCGATTACGGCGGCCTATCGCCGCCCGGAGCAGGAGTGCCTGCCCCTCCTGATGGGCCAGGCGCGTCTGCCGGCCGCCCAGGCTGAAGCGGCGCGCGCGCTCGCGAAATCGCTGGTCAGCACGCTGCGCGGCAAGAGCACCGGCGGCGGCGTCGAAGGGTTGATCCACGAATTCGCGCTCTCGAGCCAGGAAGGCGTGGCGTTGATGTGTCTGGCCGAGGCGCTGTTGCGCATTCCCGATCGCGCCACGCGCGATGCGCTGATCCGCGACAAAATCAGCAAGGGCGACTGGAAGTCCCACGTCGGCAACGCGCCGTCAATGTTCGTCAATGCCGCGACTTGGGGCCTCATGATCACCGGCAAGCTCGTTACAACCAATAGCGAAACGGGTCTTTCGTCGGCCCTGACACGGCTGATCGGCAAGGGCGGCGAACCGCTGATCCGCAAGGGCGTCGACATGGCGATGCGCCTGATGGGCGAACAGTTCGTCACCGGCGAGACCATCTCGGAGGCACTCGCCAACAGCCGCAAGTTCGAGGCGCGCGGCTTTCGCTACTCATATGACATGCTCGGCGAAGCGGCGACCACCGAAGCCGACGCGCTACGCTATTACGCTTCCTACGAGCAGGCGATCCATGCGATCGGCAAGGCTGCGGGTGGCCGCGGCATCTATGAAGGGCCGGGCATCTCGATCAAGTTGTCGGCCTTGCATCCGCGCTATTCGCGTTCGCAGCAAGACCGTGTGATGAGCGAGTTGCTGCCGCGTGTGCGCTCGCTCGCGGTGCTCGCGCGCGGCTATGACATCGGCCTGAACATCGATGCCGAAGAAGCCGACCGCCTCGAGATCTCGCTCGACCTGCTCGAGGCCCTGTGCTTCGACCCGGACCTCGCGGGCTGGAACGGCATCGGCTTCGTCGTGCAGGGCTATCAGAAGCGCTGCCCGTTCGTGATCGATTACCTGATCGACCTCGCGCGCCGCAGCCGCCATCGCCTGATGATCCGCCTCGTCAAGGGCGCCTACTGGGACAGCGAAATCAAGCGCGCCCAGGTCGACGGTCTCGAAGGCTATCCGGTCTATACGCGCAAGATCTACACCGACGTCTCCTATCTGGCTTGCGCTAAAAAGCTGCTCGGCGCGCCGGACGCGGTCTATCCGCAGTTCGCCACCCACAACGCGCACACGCTCGCCACCATCTATCAGCTTGCTGGTCAGAACTACTACCCAGGCCAGTACGAGTTCCAGTGTCTGCACGGCATGGGCGAGCCGCTCTACGAAGAAGTGACGGGTCGCGGCAAGCTAAACCGCCCGTGCCGCATCTACGCGCCGGTCGGTACGCACGAGACATTGCTGGCCTACCTGGTGCGACGTCTGCTCGAGAACGGCGCGAACACCTCGTTCGTGAACCGGATCGCCGACGAGAACGTCGATCTCGACGCGCTCGTGGCCGACCCAGTCGACGAGGCCGCGGCCGTCGTGCCGCTCGGCGCGCCGCATACGAAGATCGCGCTGCCGCGCCAACTTTATGGCAGCGAACGCGCCAACTCGATGGGCCTCGATCTCTCGAACGAACATCGTCTGGCTTCGTTGTCATCGGCCTTGCTCGCGAGCGCCAATTCGCCGTGGCACGCGTCGCCAATGCTGGTCGACCCGGACCCCACAGGCAACGCTGCGCCGCACGAGGTGCGCAACCCGTCGGACCTGCGTGACATCGTGGGCACCACGATCGATGCGAGCGACGGGCAAATCGCCACAGCCCTGTCGAACGCGGTGAGTGCCGCGCCGATCTGGGCCGCCACGCCGGTGGAGGCCCGCGCCGATTGTCTCGATCGCGCCGCCGATCTGCTCGAAGCAAGCATGCCGTCGCTGATGGGGCTGATCGTGCGCGAAGCCGGCAAGTCGCTCGCCAACGCGATCAGCGAAGT
>JAMFSK010000194.1 GCA_026225235.1 Burkholderiales bacterium | reverse complement strand
GTCGCGCCCTTCGGAGGAAACTGGATTTTCCCGTCACGGTCATCGAGCTCGATCTCACATGAGTCCGACTCAAGGCCGGGCTTGTCGACCGTGCGGATCCGCAGGATGCGGTCTTGAATGGTCCGGGTGATGTCGTCGCCGTTGGCGACCACCTGAAAGATGGCTTGCATGGCCCCTAGCTCCAGAGCTGTACGGATTCGTCGCGCGGCGCATCGACATCGGGCAGCGTAATCACGACGCCCGACGCAAACGGCTGATCGTGCGCGGCGAGCCCCGGATTGGCCGAATAAACCGCCTCGATCATGCCGGAAAGCGTTCCGTAATAGGCGTTGCAGATCTCGTCCAGGATGTCGCCGTCAGAGGTTCTTATAGTCTTCGCCATAGCGGCCGAACTCCAGGCTGAAAGTTTGTTTGCGTGGTGCGCCATCGGACATCAGCGCCTCCTGTTCTTCATCAACGCCCTGCAGATACCAGCGGCCAAGCACCTCGCCGTATCCGGTCGTGAGCTGCACGGGGACCATCTTTCCGCCGATCGCTCGCAGCGCATCGAGCTGCTTCGCGCCGGCCCCAAGCGCCGCAAACACAACGCCGGATAACGTGATCGTTTCGCCGCCCTGACTCACCGCCTGCAACGCCTCCTGACGATTCAAGCGCTCCTGCGAGGCAACCTTATATTTCGTGGTGCGCCGCAATTTGTCGTATGCAGCAGTCGACAGGTTGAAGTGGAACGTGTCGCCACTGTCCGAGCTGAGCGTCATCAAGTGCGGGGTAGCCGACGACGCACCGCTGACCAGCCCCGAGAACATCGCGCCCGAGCTCGTGGACTTCGCGAGCGCCGCTGGCGAGGGTGTGTCCTTGATACCGGCCAGCGCGTTGAACTTCGACTTCACGTCACCGAGTGCCGTGTTCACCGTGTCGGCCGCCGATTTGATGACCGGGTGCGTCGATGCGTTCGCCATCGATAGGACACTGTTCATCGACGACTGGACCGCGTTGAAGCTGCGTGTCGCTACACCGATCTTCGGATTCAGATCGCCCGCGACCGACAACGCACTGCTCGCGCCGGAAAGCAACTCACCGGCGTTTTGCAAGTTGCCCGTCGCGAGCTTCTGCAGAACATCGACCGTGTTTTGACTCGCCGGGCGATTCCGCTCCTCGACCCGCACCATCTGTCGCACACGCTCGGTGCCGATGCTCGACTGCGTGGCGGCCTGCGTCAGTTGTGTCATGAAATCCACGCTTGCCCTCTCTAGTTGTGCGCCGATTAGTTGTGCGCCGAATCAAACATCGATGACCGGCTATTTTTTGCAGCCTGGTCGGCCATCATCCGTTGCAACTGTGGCGACACCTGCTGCAGGAACCGGTCGGCAGCTTCCCGGCTCGGCTCCCCGTTGACCTGCACGTGGAACACCGGCGCGAAGGTGTTCTGCATATCCACCTTCGTGACAGGCCGATCGGCACCGGGCGGCTTGCTCGCTGCGCTCACTGCGCTTACCTTGGCCAACGCCTCGACCGCCGCCTGCGATTCCTGCTTGCCCGCAAACGCCCACTTAGCTACCGCCCCCAGCGCCTTCTCCCCCGCATAGGCACCCACGGCACCGCCGGCGAGACCCCCGACGACAGCGCCGATCGGGCCGCCCAGCGCACCGATCGCAGCACCCACCTTTGCACCCAGCACACCGCCGGCGAGGCTCCCTGCGATGCCGCCAAAGCCCTTCGCTTTCTCGGCACGTCCTTCGTCGCTGGTGGCGACGCCGTGTGCGTTCGTTGCGGCCATACCGAGCTTGAACACCGTCCCCGCCATCGCGAGCTTGCCGGCATAGGGCATGACGCGGGGTATGACGCGACCAACGAGTCCGCGTGCGACTGTGCCTAACCGGGCGAGCCGTCCACCCGAGGCCGCGCTCCCGCTAGCAGCAGCGGCCCCAGCAGCGCCGAGATCAGCAGCGAGCGCGCCGGCGGCACTGCCCAAACCACCACCAAGGTTCACGACGAATACCCGCTGAACGCCACCGGCAACGGCACCACCGACCGCTTGCGCGACCCGACCTGCGACGCCGCCGGCACCGCCTTTGCCGATAGCGCCGCTGCGCCCGACGAGCGCAGCACCACGCGCAATATCGATCGCACCCCGCCCGATCTGGAAAAGTGACTTTGCGCCGCGATAGGCGATGAAGGCAGCGGCCACACCAGCAACCGCCATCGTCGTTTTCGGTGCGGCATCGGTGATCTTGGCGAGCCCCTCGCCTGTCGATTTCGCCGCATGGCCCGCAGCGTCGGTCACTGGCCTCAGTGCATCGCCAATGCTGCGCATGGCGTCGTTCCACTGCTGCGTTACCTCGCTCCAGACCTGCTTCGATGCGTCGCGACGATCCGCCAGGTCCTTCGCAATCTCGCCATTGGCCTGTGCGGAATCCTTCTTCAGTTGCTGATATAAGTCCGCGTTCTGCAAGTAAGCGGTCAAGGCCGCTTTCACCTGCATATCGTTGAAGAGGTCACCCGTTTTCATGGTGTCTTCAAATGCCGCGATTTGGGCTTTGCGCTTCGCCGGATCCGCCTCGCCGTTTATGCTCTTCGCGGCATTGGCGAGCTGCTTGGCTTTCGCAGGATCCATGCGCTCCATGTACGCACGCGCCAGAACGAAGGAAGCCTCAAGGGTTGACCAGCCCTTCGTGATGGCCTCTTGCATTTTCGCGTCGTAGTCGACGCCGGCTTTCTTATAGTTGGATGCTGTTTCATTGGATCCGATCTTCGAAAACCAATTCTTGAGGTTGTTCGCCGCTTCGTCCGCATTGCCGGCGGTCTTCATTTGAACCTGCAGCATTGCACCGAGTTGCGTGACCGAGTCCTGGCCGGTGATGCCGATCTTCTGCATTTCCGCGAGCAGCACCGGAAACCACCGCGCCATGTCCGCTGATTCGAATGAGCCCGCCTTGCCGAGGAACGCAATGGCTTCCAGCGCCTTGCCCATTGCGGCCGGATCCCCGATCTTCGCGTTCTGCTGCAGCGACTGAATCATCTTCGCCGTCTCGACGCTGGTCGCACCCTGACCCACGGAGAATTTCGCCACGAGTGGAGCGAAGTCGAGCGCGCGATCCACATCCATGCCGGCCGCGACCATCTGATTCACCGCTTCGGCCAGCTCGTTGCGGTTGATCCCGTTCGCCGTCGCATCGCGCCGGATACGAACGCCCATCGACGCCTCTTGCTCGGTGCGCGCGATGCCGGCCTTGAGCGCGATGTCGCGGATGATCGCCTGGTAGTTCGCCGAGATCGTCGCCGGCACAGCAACTGCCGCCCCGAACTTGACAGCGTCGCCCACGGCCCCACGCAACCCGTCGCGGCCCGATGCGATGCGCTCACGTCCGCTTGCCTGCAGATCGAGTCCGCGCGCAGTACGCCCAAGCCGTTGGTAAGAGCGGTCAAGTTTGTCCACCTCAATGCCGGCCTCGCGCAATGAGCGCAGGTTGGTATCGATCTTCCGGCGGATGCCTTCAGCCGCGCTATCGCCTGCCGCGTGCAGCCGCCGGAATTCATCCTGAAGCTTGACTGTGTCGCCAATCGTGCGTTGCCATACGCGGGTCGTGTCAGCCGTCTTGCGCAATCCCACGATGCGCGAGCTCGTCTCGGTGATCGCTTTACCGAACGTCGCCGATACAGCACCGCCGATCACAATGCCGAGTGCGATGTCATTTGCCATCTCGTACTCCATTCAATTCGGCCACCGTCGCGGCCGGTGCTTCGATACCTCAAAGCATTAGTCCGTCAGCCAATAGATGACGTCCTCCATCGTCAACTCGTCGATGTCAGCCGGCGACATTCGCAGCTCCGTCAGCAACCGGCGCAGTAGCTTTTTGAGCGTCGCCGGATGCGTTTTTGACAGAGGGTCGAAAGCGAAAGTAGGCATCTTGCAGACGGTTGTAGTCGGCGAGATCCATGTCCTCCAGGTCGTTCGGCGCGACCTCCGCCAG